>JAJPJG010000005.1 GCA_021324395.1 Spartobacteria bacterium
CCTGGATGTCCGCCGGCGAAACGGCAGCCATCAATTCACTCGGCGACGCTGTGCGCATTTACGGAAGCCCTGCGGTGGCTGCCCTTGGCGAATGGATCAACAGCAAGCTTAAAGGCGTTCCCCCGGCGTTGCGACCGGCGGCGGAGCAAACGGTGGCCGCGGCGTTAACCAACACGATCAACGCCGCCCAGAAAGCGCCGGCCTCCGCCACGTTTTAGCGTCCGTGTTTTAGATGATGATCCCGATCGCGCAAATAGGGCCGACGATTGTCCGCCGGAGCAACACGTGCAACGTGCTGATCTTCGAGTGCGGCATGTCGATCAATGGCGACGGCTCGCCGCGCGCGTATCATCCCGACAGCAAGAGCGGCCTCGACGCGCTGGCAAATGCCGGCCGGCCCGGCCACTGGTGGGGACTCGCCTGCGATGAAAAAGGCGAGCCATTTGTGCAGGGCCCGAACGATCCGGCGCCGGGCTTTTTCGTCTCGACCACTTCGCTCCAAAATCCGGGTTACGAGGTGAACGATCCGCGCCGCTACATCGATAGCGAGACGGTGCCGTTCATCGTGCTGCCGATCGGGCTCAATCACGTTCCATTGCTCGGCGCCCCGGCGCGCGTGATCAATCTGCGCAACGGCAAAACCTGCTCGGCCATCTTTGCCGATTTCGGGCCGCGCGATAAAATCGGCGAAGGCTCGATCGCGCTCGCCGAGGCGCTCGGCATTCCCAGCGATCCGCGCACCGGCGGCGTTCCGGATGGTATTGTCTATTTGGTTTTCCCAAAACCGGAGGCCGCGTAAATGGCCCGGCAGGGTAAAATCGCGCGACTGCCTTTCGAGGTCCGCGAGGAGCTCAACCAGCAGCTCCTCGATAACCGCAACGGACCGGCGATCCTGAACTGGATCAACGCGAAATGCGCGCTCCGCGGGCAGGCCGCGATCACCGCGCAGAACCTGAGCGAATGGCGCGCGGGCGGGTTTGCCGAGTGGCTGCAAAAGCACGACAAGGTGCAGCGCACGAAATCGCTCGCCGAGTATTGCCTGCGGCTCGCGGATGCCGGCGGCGGCTCGATGGATCTGCCGGCGTCGATCGCAGGCGGGCAGCTCATGGAGGTGCTCGAGGATTTTGACCCGGATGATCTAAAAAGCCTCCTCAAGGAAAAGCCGGAGAGCTGGCTGGGCGTGCTCGAGATGCTGGCGCGTCTCCAGCGGAGCAAGGCCGATGAACTCAAGGCCCGCCAGGGCGACGTGAAGCTCGCGCAGAGCGAGCGGGCGCTCAACCTGGCCGAAGCGAAATTCCAGCGCGAGACTGCGAAGCTTTTTCTAAAATGGTATGCGGACAAACGCGCGGCGGAGATCGCCGAGGGTAAGGGCAAATCCGACGTGAAGATCGAGCAGCTCCGGTTGTTGATGTTCGGGGAGGTCGCCAGTGGCGAAACATCGTAAGCCGCGCGGGAATTGCAGCACGCCCGGATGCACGCGCACGGCGCTCTTTTTCAGCCCAAGCAAACGGCGGTTCATCACGAAGGATGATGGCCACGGCCTTTGCCGCCAATGCCACCGCTCCGTGACGGATTCGGCGCGAGCGCGGAGGATGGCAACGTGAAGCAGAAACCGCTCATCCAGCTCCGCGATTATCAGCGTGAAGTTTTTCGCGCGAAGTATCGGCGGCTCTTTTTGCTCTGGGAACGTCGCGCGGGCAAGAGCTTCACGCTCGCGAGCGAGGCGCTCGATTTGATGATGGCGACGCCTGGTGACCTGGTGACTTTCATCAGCGCCAGCATCGTGCTCGGCTCGGAATTTTTGCTCAAGGAAGTGCGTCTCTGGCAGCAATTCCTCGATCTCTACCGCAAGGCCGCGACGCAGGCGGGGCTCAAGCTCGAGAGCAATGTGGACGGGCTGAATCTCGATGACGTGGCGGATATTTTCGAGCACAGCAAGCTCGAGACGAAACTCTGGCACGACAACACGACGTGCTCGCGCTCGCGTGTGATCGCGCCGAACCCGGACACGGCAGTCGGCTGGGGCGCGCACATCATGGGCGATGAGATCGGCCGCTGGCCGAATGCGAAGGAAGTGCTCGAGGCGGTGATCCCGTTCATGCGCGAAAATCCGCGGCTAAAAATGCGCCTGGCCACCACGCCGCCGCCGGATGATTCCCACATCACTTTCGAAATGTTCCTGCCGCCGCAGGAGGAGTTTCCCATTAACCCGCTCGGCAACTGGTTCAAGGCTCCCTGCGGGATCATGACGCACCGGCTCGATTGCTACGACCGCTACGCCGCGGGTTTTTCCCCTTTTCATCCCGATACCGGTGTGCCGATCACGCCGGATGAAGATCGCAAGCTCGCCTACGACAAAACCGCGTGGGACCGCAACCAGGGTTTGCGCTTCGTGGTCGGCGGCGCGGCGGCCGTGCCGCTGATGCAGCTCCAGAACGCAATGGTGCGTGGCCGCGGGAATTGTTTTGCCTACGACATCACGGAGGAATTGGTCGCGTGAAAACCTTTTGGATTCTAGTCCGCATCGTCATGACGCCGCTCTTTTTTTTCGCGCTGCTGATGCTGGTGACACTGATTCAACCGATGGAGACCTGGTGCTCGGACGTGTGTGAGATTTTTAACTGCATCCCGTTTTGGATCATGAAAGGAAAACTGCCTCGTGAATGACAAACAACTCCTCGACGCGCTCGATAGTGGCGCGATCCTTTTTAATCAATTCCGCCGCCGCCAAAACGGGACCTGGGAATGGTGGTGCCAGAAGGATGGACCCGCGAATAACCGCTGGGTGCAGGAAACGACGTTGCGCGATTGCCTGGGAAAATTGATCGACCAAAAAGCCGCGATGGACGCCGCGGCGAAACCGGAGCCCGCCAAAAAGTAGATGAAGCCGCGCCGCCAGATCACCATCGCGGAAGCGATCCCGGGAACTTTTCTCGATTCACTGGTCGAGCAGAGCAAGCTCGGGCTCGGCCTCGACGTGGCGACGACGGAAAAGCTCAAGAGCAACCCCGGCGCGCTCGCGCTCGCCGAGCAGGTGGGCATGGAGTATTACATACGGCTCCTGATCCGCTGGAAATCGAAGGAACCGGCGGTGTATCGGGGAATCATCCGGCACGTGGTCGAGCTGCTCGCCTCGCGCCGGCGCCGCGCGCGCAAGCTCTGCATCGACGCCTCGAGCGAAAAGTTTTTTGCGACCGACCTGCGCAGCGATCTCGCGGGCGTGATCCCGGTGGAGCTCGTGGTCAATAGCGAGGCGACCAAATACCTGGGCGAGCAGATGAATTTCAAGGTCTATCTCGGCAACCTCTACATCAACACGCTCGACGATAACGCGCTCATTTTGCCCGATGAACCATGGGTAAAAAACGACGCGCGGCAGGTGAAGAGCGACAAGGGCACTTTTGTGGCCGATGTGGATGAAGCCGGCAACCACGCGGACGGTTTTGATGCCTGCAAGCTCTCGCTGCATTCGCTGATCGGCGCCGGCGGGCGTGTATCGGCCAATGCCACGCCGCTCGGCGAGCTCGGCGGCACCAAGCCGGTGCGTCCCGGTGTGCGCAACCCTTACGCGGCGAAATTCCAGAAAAAAGGAAACCTGATCCATGCCTGAAACCCTCGTTAAAACCATCGGCACCGCACTCACCACGCGCGGCCTGACCTTGCAGCAACGCCTTTCCTTTGTGCTCCAGAGCCTGATCCCGCGCACGCGGGCTACGGTGATGAATCCGTGGGCCGAGCAGGGCTCGATTTTCAACCGGCTGACCGCCGAGGATCTCCATGCGGTGATCGAATCGGCCAAGGGCGGCGACCCGCGCGACCTCTTTGCGCTCTATCGGGACATCGTGCTGAGCGATACCCATCTCCAGAGCGAATTTAACAAGCGGAAGCTGGCGATTTTGGGCGACCCGCTCAGCGTCAAGCCGCGCGACAAGACGAATGCCGATGACAAGCTGGCGGCGAAGGCGGTGCAGATCGCGATCGATACCTACCGCGCTCCGAATCCCGAGGACATCACGAGCTGTCCATGGCTGCGCGCCTGCTCGCACCTGCTCGATGGCGTGCTTTGGCCGGTGGCGGTGCTCGAGAAGGTGTTCAAGCCCTCGAGTATCCCTGGATTGCGGTTTGAATTTGGCGAGCTGGCGATCGTGCCGGAGAATTTGATCACGTTCCAGAGCGGGCCGCAGGATGTGACCGGCAAATTGAAGATCCGCGACACGGATGCGAATGGCTACATCCTCGGCACGACCCGGATGCTCGACACGAGCCGGTATATGGTGCACCGCGGGCACCTGCTCAGCAGTCACGACACCTGGGGCGGCCCGATGCGCTCCCTGCTTTTCTGGAAACTGTTTGCCACGCAGGGCCGCGACTGGTGGGCGCGGTTTTTGGAACGCTACGGCTCGCCCTTTTTGCTCGGTAAATATGACCAGAGCGACGACGACAGCCGGGCGATCCTCGAGCGCGCGTTTTCCTACGCGGTGAAGATCGGCGGGCTCGTCGTGAGCCGTAACACCGAGGTGGAGATCATGCAGGCGGCCGCGCAGCAAAGCGGCGATGCTTTCGAGAAGTTCATCGAGATCGCGAACAAGGAAATCAGCAAGCTCGTGGTCGGGCAAACGCTCAGCTCCGGGCAGCGGAGCGGTTCTTTCGGCGATGCCGGCCGCGCGAAAAATGAGGAAGGCGTGCGGCAGGACATCCGTGTTTTCGATGCGATGATGCTCGGGCAGACGATCGAGGATCAGCTCATCGCGCAATTTTTGCGGATCAATGGATTGCCGGGCCGGGTGAAGATTCTCTGGGGCGGCGAATCGCCGGAGGATGCGGCATCGCTGGGCACGCTGCTCGTGAGTTTAAGCCAGGCGGGATTGCAGGTTTCCGATGATGCCGTGGAAGTGATCAGTGAGCGGATCGGTTTTTCTGTTCAGAAAGCCGCGCCGGCTATCCCTGGAGGCGGTATGACCGGGTTGCCGCTGAGTTTGCTCCCGCTGGCGACAGCGCTGGAGGCTCACGAGGCGCAGGATGACATCGCCCGCGCAGCGGCCGCGGAGGTGGCGCGCGCGTTTCGCGGAAGCCTCGCGCCGATCCGGCGGTTGATCGCGCTCAGCCGGTCGCCGCAGGAGCTCGAGCAAAGCATCCGGGCTTTTTATTCCGACTATGATCCCAGGCGCCAGGCGCAGTTGATCGAGGAAGCGCTGATCGCCTATGCTGCGAACGGTGCGGCCGGGGTAACAGCAGGCCGCGGGTAAACCCATTTCAAACTATTTGCGGCACCCTTTTTCTAGCTGACTGACCACGCCGCGGTGTTTTTTCTCTGAAACGGGCTCTTTCTCTCTGTAAATCCGACCTTTTCAGACCAGATCAGGCTGTTTCAACCTTTCTGCATGGTCTCAACACTAAACTCCGCAGCAAAGCTCGTCCTCGCCAGCGGTGGCTGAGCTTGTTCTCGTTAGGCATGTGTATGCGCGTCTTGCCATCAACACCCGAAGCGCTGCTTGAAGAGTTGTTGTCCATCTTTCCAGAATATCGCGCTGACCATCGCACGATTCACGACGACGCACCCACGTATCATTCCGTTCTCATGGCGTTCGCTCCATTTTTTGGAGCTGGGAGCGCTTCCTTTTCCGAGCGGCAGTTGCGTTCCCTTGGCGAGTTGGTGAGCGCGGCAGTAGCGGCAGGCGGTTCATTGGAGAACGCATTTAGCGCCTGTTTGCTCGAGCATCTGCATCAGATTCGAGCGTCGCGGGTTCTTCGTCCATATTTGAGTGAGCTTGCTCGTGAAAGGACACATGCCTAGCAGCTGCTGCCGCTACGGCGGAATGAGTCATATCTAAAGAATAGGTGTTTTATGCCTGAAGAACTATACACGTTAGCCTTAGGCGGCGCTTTGGACAAAAATGCAGATCTTGTTAAAGCTGCGTTGGAAAAGGGTCTCACAGTGGAAGATGATATTGGCTCTGCAGATGAGAGTTTACTTCACATAGCTTCACGTAGCGGAGATGCGCAAAGTGTTAAGCTGTTGCTTCAGCATGGATGGGATCGCTTTATAAACGCTTTTGCTGAAAATACCTGCACGCCACTAATGTTTGCAGCTAGTGCAGGCGCACTTGATGTGATCGAAGTTTTGATCTCTTTTGGAGCAGACGTAAATGCGCATGATGTGGATCACATCGGGAACACTGCGCTTCGAGAGGTAGTTGAAACTGCTGATACTTCTGTTGTTGAATTATTGCTCCGAGCCGGTGCTGATCCTACAATCCGAGGCTGGGTCATGTTGAATTCAATTGATGTTGCCAGACAACGATTAGCGGAGAGACATGACGAAGAATCAGAACGCATACTTGTAGTGCTTGAAAATTATTCATCTAACAAATGACTGCAACGCCGCGCAGTCAGACTTTGAATGTGGGCTACTTACTCGCAACCCGCCACGGCGATGATCTCGTGGAGTGGGGGACGCGATTGAATTTTCCGTTTACGGCAAGGCCGCTTTTGCGGCGGAGCTTTGGAGCGCGCCTTTTTTCTGGCCGGTCAGGATTCCTTGTTTGACGAGGTCGTTCGTCAGGTGCGCGATGGCGCTGACGAAATCGCCGCGGTTGCGCGGGTTGACGGATGCGGCGGCGACGAGGTCGGCGATGGTGCAGCCGTCGCTGAGGAGGTCGTTCGGAACGCCGGAGTTGATGTTGCGCACCCAGACTGTGGGACGCAGGTCGGAATGCGGGCAGTGGTCGAGATCGTCGGGAATGCCGTCGCCGTCGGCATCGGGATTCATTTCGAGCGCGCCGCTGTCGCTGTTGTCGCCGCCGAGTGCGGGCGGGATCGTGACGAAATCGTGTGGACGCGGAAAGCCGCGCTGGTCGCGTCCGGCGCCGTCGAGGTCGCGGCCCTTGTCAATGGCCGGGCTGCCGGGCAGGAGCGTGATGGTTTTGGTCGGGCCGCCATTGTCGCGCAGTCCGGCGGGATCGAGCAACGGATCGGTGCCACGCTGATCGCTCGCTGCATTGAGCAGGCCGGTCGGGCCGTAAGCGCCATCGTTGTCGTCGTTGATGACGTTGTAGCCGAGCGAGACGACTGGCGCGAAAGTGCCGATGGTGTCATTGCGGTTGAACAGGTTCGTGCCGACGCCGCTGAGGAAGATGGAATTGCCGATCTCGGTCGCAGCTGTGCTGCTTTCGCCGGTGTTGTAGATCGCGCCGCCGAGGAGCGCGCCGGCGGAGTTGCGGCTGAACGTGGCGCTGACGACGCGCAACGGCGCGCTGCCGAAGTCGCCGATGTTAAAAATCGCGCCGCCATAATAGCGCGCGGAGTTTTCGCTGAAGGTGGCGTTGCGAATGCGCAGCGTCGCGTTACCAAAAAAGCCGTCGTTATAGATCGCGCCGCCGTGGTCGCTGGAGTTCCGCGCGAACGTGCAGCCGGTGATGACGAGTGCCGCGGAGCCGTTTTCGCCTGCGTTGTAGATCGCACCGCCGCGCGGATGCGTGCCGAAGTTTGTCGGCGGAACGGTGACGTTTTCGCTGAACGTGCAATCGGTCAGCGTCAGCGTCGCGTTGCCAAAATCGCAGGCGTTGTAGATCGCGCCGCCGACTTGCGCGGAGTTACGCGTGACAGTGCATCGCGTGAGCTGCAGCTTCGCCTGGTCGTTCAAGATCGCGCCGCCGAGCGAGGCCGAGCCGTTCGTGAGCGCGATGTCTTCGAGCGTCAAATCGCCGCCGCGCATCACGTATAACAGGCGAAACGGCAGCGTGCCTTGCACCGCGCTGCGCTCGATGCGCGTGCCATGGCCGACGATGGTTACTTTTCGCCCGCCATCCGGAAGGATGTCCGGCAATCCGCCGTCGGGGCTATCCGGCGCGGTGAGCGTGTAGACGCCGCTGGGCGCGAGATGGATAACGTCGTCCTGGGCGTTGCTGTTTGATTTCCCCAACGCCGCTTTGAGCGCAGCGACGTCGTGATCAGGAATGAGGAAGGTGGCAGCGAACGCATTTGCGGAAAGAAATGCCGCGCCGCATGCGAAAAGGAGGGAACACGCATGTTTCATAGGAGGAACAGACCAATATCGAGAGGCTATCCGCCGCCGCTCGTGGCTGCAAGAGCAGGCGTCACCCCGTCGCCGTGCCGCGCGCGTTTCCATTCCCAGCCGAGCCGCGTCAGCAGCGCATCGGCGACGAAGACGACGAGCAGCGCGATGAGCAGCCACGGGCGCAGGTCGCGGAACTCGGAGCGACGCGGGGCCTGCCAGATTTTCGTGAGGTCGATGCGCTCGGTGCCGCCGCTGGCTCGCGCAATGGCTTCGAGCTCGAGCAGGCGCGCGCGGTCGAATGTCCACTCGGCATTGCTGCCGGCGACGACGGGGCCAAAAGGCAGCGTGTAGTTTCCAACCTGCACCGCGCCCCGCATCCAGCGCTCGGGGTCGAGCTGCGTGCTCGCGGAGAAATGGCCGGGCGCGATGCGTTCCCACACGAGCTCGCGGGTTTGCGCGGTCGCGCCGTCGCCGAGGACAATGCGCGGCGCGATTTGCGCGAGCTTTTGCTCCCACGTCTGATCGTAGAAAAGATCGAGCCGCAGCGCGGTGCCGTCGAGGTGCGTGCGAAGCCCGATGCCCGGCGGGAGCTGGTCGCCAGCGAGCCAGCGGCCGAGCGTTTGCGCGAAATCGCCGTAGCGCGGCCAGGCGCGAACGCGCTGCGAGAAATCGCCGCCGAGCGGAAACGACACGGCTGCGACGCGACCCGCACCGCGTTGCCAGAACGCGACGAGCGGCGCCTTGTATTCGTCGGCGGAAAACGCGGCTGCCGTTGCCTCGGGTTTGAGGTAGCTCAGGTTATAGCCGTCCACCGCATCGAGCCACGCGAGCGGTTTCGCGGCGAGCTCAAGCCAGCCGGCGGTGGGCGTGACTTTGACCGGCTCGTCGATGAAAGCGGAGCGCGCGACAGCGACAGTTTCCTGCGCAAACACCGCGGGCAGGTCGGCCGGATTCGCGTTGAAAAAGATGCGGCCTTTGCCGAGATCGGCGACTTCACGCAGGAAATTCGCGCCGGAATCGTGATCGGTTCCGAGCCCGATGACGCTGATCGTGATGCCGTCTTTCACCATTTGCTGGATCAGCGTTTTGTAATCGCCCAGCTCTTGCGTCGCGTCATTCGCATCGGCAAAAAGAAGCACGTGGCGTTGTCCCGCCTTTGCGTTTAACAACTGCTTCTGCGCCGCGCGCAGGCCGGTCGGCACACAAATGCCGCCGCCGCCGCTCGTGATGCGCCGCACCGTGTCGGTCAGCTCTCCGCGATTCGCGCCGAGGCTCGTGAGCGGGACGATTTCGTGCGGCTCGGTATCGACGGCGAAAACGCTGACGGCGTCCATCGCGCCGAGCAGCTCGATGGAACGCGCCGCGCCTTCATTCGCGAGATCCATCTTTTGCAAATTGCCGGTCACGCTCGCGCTCATGCTGCCGGAACGGTCGAGGACAATCGCCATCGCGACGGCGAGCTTGCGATGCTCGGTGCGCAATTCCATCGAGACCGGCAGCAGCGCGTCGATTGCCGAGCCGAAGTAGCCGCCCGAGCCGAACGATTGTTTTCCGCCGGTCATCAGCAGGCCGCCGCCTTGCGAGCGGACGTAAAAATCGAGCGACGCGAGAAACTCGGATGACAAACGGTATGCCGGCACGTTGTTGAGGACGACGACTTTTGCACCGGCGAGCTGGCCGACGTGCGCAGCAGCCGGATCGCTCACCGTTTCCACGTCGAAACCTTGCGCCGCGAGCGCCGACGCGAGCGGATCGTCGGCGTAACTGGTGAGCAGGAGCACGCGCGGGCCGCCGGCAATCTCGATCCATTTTTCGGCGCGATTGTTTCCCGGCCGCGCGTCGTTCACGGCGGAAATGTGCACGGTGTAACGATGCGCGCCGGTGCGGGCGAGGCGATCGGTGAACCGCGCGGATGCTTTGCCGCTTTGCAGCGCCAGCTTCGTGCTGCCGATGCTCGCGCCGTCACGAGCGATGTCGAGCGACACTTCGCCGTCGGGCTCCCCGGCGACATCGACCTCGATCAGAAACGGCTCGCCGGTTTGCGCGCGCTGCGGCAACTCAAAGCGATCAACGCGGTAATCGGCGACGCCCGGCTGGGAGACGAGCCGGTAATCGAGCGCGACTTCCTGCCGCGCCAGTCGCTCGGAAATGTTCGTTAACGGTTCGGTGCTGTAACCATCCGTTAACACCAGCAATCGCCCCGCGCGATCCGGCGACATGCGCGAGAGTGCAAACTGGATTGCGAGTGCGGTGCGCGTTTGCTGCAATTTGTGCGGCGGGATTTCGTCGGCCTCGCCGCGCATTTGCGCCAGTTCCGCGTAATCGACATAGAAAACGCGATCGTCCGCGGACTTCGAGCGCTCGAGCAGATTTTGCATTTCGGCGAGCCGCGGCGTGAGCGCATCGGCAGCCGACGCGGAGCGATCGACGAGCACCCACAAATCGAGTCCGCGCCCGAGCCGGCGCAGCTGCGGTTCCATCAAAACGAGCGCGAGCAACGCGACGCAAACGAGCCGCAGCGGCTTGCGCAAAGGCCGCAGCCAGATCGCAGCGGCGACAATTGCCGGCAGGAAAATAATCCACGCAAATGCAGCGAAGTGGATCATGACTGCCTCCACGTCCAACTGCCGATCATCACCGCGCCGAGCGCAAGCGCCCACACGGGCGTGAGAAAATCGGACTGGCTGTTGCGCTCGATTGCCTGCGCCGCCGCATCGCGCACGTGATCGATCGTTGCCGCATCGCGAAAATCGGCTTCGCGCGCGTCGGAAAACTGCGCGGCGGCTTTCAGCAATGTGTTTGCGCCTTGTTTTACCTCGAAAAATTGCGGCGCGGATGGCGCGCGAAGATTGCTGCCCGGATTTCCCGCAATCTCCGGCGCGGGCAATGACGGATCGGACGCGATGGCGATCGCCTGGTTTGTTTCGACGTTGCGCGATTCGATCGCGACTTTTTCCGCGCGCACGCGCTCGACAAAACGGTGCAACAACAAGACGAATGCGGGAAGTCGCGTGGCGTTCGATGCGCGCAAATCGAAGTTTACAACGAGCAGTGAATTCGCGCCGGTTTGCCGCAAGAAAATCAGCGGACGATCGCCCTGCCAGACGAGCGTTTGATCACCCGGTTTCGCCGGAACACGCAATGTATCGCGGCACAGCAGGCCCGACCAGTTGAGGTCCGCGCTGAGCGGATCCGCTTCGGCGACGACATTGCCGGGCAGGAAATTTTTCGATGCAGCCGGATCGGCGACAAAGACGATCGCCGTCGCGTCAGGCAAACGCGGCGACAACGGATCGTAAACGGCCACATTCAGGTCGTTTTTTCCGAGTGCAGTCGAATCGGCGGCTTCGATGCTGCTTGTGAATTGAGCAACGAAATCAGCGAACGCCGCATCGTTTTCTGCAGTGATTGTGAGCGGTTTTGGCTGCGGAACGAGCAGCGGCAAATGGTCGTCGAGCGTGAATTCATCGGCATTCAGCACGAGTTCGCACGCATTTGCACCAGCCGGAAATTCTCCGCGCAACGCGCTGCTTTGGCCGGGCGCCAGCGACAATTCCTGCGCAGGACTTTTTTGTCCATTCGCCTCGATCCACCACGTGCGCCGCTGTGGTGTGCGTCCATAATTTTTCACGAGCGCCTGCCATTCGCGACCGTTCACCGTCGCGCCCGCGAAGCCGCAGTTTTCGAGCGGATGGCCGACCGCGAGCAGACGCACGCCTTCGGGCAATTCGCACCCGCGATCGGTGACAAAAATAAGCGTGCCATTTCCGTGCAGCAGTGTTTGCGCGAGCTCCAGCGCGGGCAAAAAATCGTGCGTGCCGAGATGCGGCTTCCATTTATCGAGCGCGTCGAGCAGCACCGCGCGATTCGCGCCGGAGTAAAGCGTCGAGCGCGTCACATCGGATTCGATCAACTGCCATTCGCTTTTCGCCGCCGCCCGCGAAAGGCCGGCTGTGTCCGTATCGAGCACGCGCCGCACGTCGTCGCGAAATGCCGACATCGAAACGGAACTGTCGAGCACGATCACGACGTGCTGCGTGGAGTCGCGCCGGAGCCAGCGCGGCTGGACGAGAAGCCACGTCAGCAAAAGCGTGGCGACGATTTGCAGCCAGAGCGGAACGGAGTTGCGCAGCCGCTCGAAGCGCCGCCCCTGCGCGCTTTCCGGCGCGAGTTGCTCGAGCAGAAACAGCGCGCTCGTTACAACGCGTCGCGATTCGCGTTGTAAAAAATGGATCGCGAATATCGCCGGAATTGCGAGCAGCGCAAAAAAACCGAACGGATTTCCGAAGCTGACCATCAGCAAAGTTCCACCGCGCCGGCGGGCAGTGCTTCGGCTTGCAACGCGTCGCGAAAGGCTGGCTCCGATGCGACGCGGGCTATAGCGACGGAGTGTTTGCGCGCGCGCTCACGCCAGAAACTGAAATGGCGTGCGTAGCTGTTTTTGTAGCGTGCGAGCAGGTCAGGCGAGATTCGCTGCACGCGCTGACGGCGGGTCTCGCAATCCGTTAGCTGAATGTTTCCATTCCAATCGGGCGCGGATTCGGTGACGCAAAACGGCGCGAAGACAACACCGCGGCCTTTCGCGGAGCTGAGCGCGGAAAGCGCCGGTTCGGGCGAACCGGGAAAAAGCAGATCGGAAATCAAAATGCGCAACGAGCCTTGCCGCCACGGCACTTGGTCGAGATTCGGGGCACCGTTTTCACTACCGGCAAAAAAATTGTCGCGCGCGATGGCTTCCTCGAACGCCAGTTGACGCAGCGTATTTCCATCCGCGGCAAAACAACGCAGCGATGCGCCGGAGCGTTTCGCGCTTTCGATCGAAAAGTAAAACAGCTCGAGCACCCGCGCGCTTTTCGCCGCGTCAAATGACATCGACGCGCTCGCATCGACGACGAGATCGACGAGCGGGCTGACCTCTTCGCGATACAATTTCATCGTGTAATGCCCGGTGCGTGCGTAGGCGCGCCAGTCGATATAGCGCGGATCGTCGCCGGGCAGATACGGCCGGTGATCCTGAAAATCGATCGAGCTGCCGATGCCCGCGCCGAGCCAGTTGCCGGCCTGTCCGCGCCACGTGCGACTGCGAAAAGGCAGCCGCAAATGCTCGGCGACAGCTTCCATGCGGCGATGGATTTCACGCCGCTGCTCGGGAGTCGGAAGCATCGGAAATTTCGGCGGGCAGAGTGCTCGCGGTTTTTTCGAGCACGCGAATTTCACGCCACGGCGCGCGCATTTTGATGAAAAGCAAAAGCAGGCTCGCCGCGGTAATGGCGCTGACTGCGATAAGGACTTTCGGCACATCGACCGCGAGCAGCGAATCGGACGACGAGCTGAAAAAAAGCGCGCACGTGGGAATCATCGCAAGGAGCGGACGAAGATCGGCGAAGTGGAAACTTTGCAGCAACGATGCGAGCGCGACGAGAATCGCGAATGCCGCTTGAATGAGAATGTAAACGACGCCGGGGCGCCGCACGTCGGGGCGAAATGCTTGAATCAGCGCCGCAGGGAAAAAGAGCGCGCCGACGATAGCGATTTGCGACAACAGCAGCCGCTGCCGATCAATGCCGGTTGCGTGATTGTGGGCAACCACGCCGGGAAGAACTGCGAGCAATATGAGCAGCGCGAAAAACACGCCGGACGGCCAGCCGGGATACAAGACGCGGCCGGCGAGTTTTCCGAAAAACCCGAAGCGCGTGAATGGCCGGTAAACGCTTGCAACTCCACGTGTCGGCTCACACAGCGCGCCGATGCAGATCGGCACAATCAGCGGAAGCGCGAGCAAAGGCACGGGCGACGACCACGTGACAAACCGCGTGAAAATGACTGCCGTCAAAAGCGCAAGGAGCGCGAGCAGGCGTTTCGGAGTGCTGTGATTTTCCGCAGACGGCGCGATTTTCGATGCGCCAAACTCGAGCATCATCAACAGCAGCGTGATGCCGAGCACGCCATACGCGACGTATGTTTTCCAGCTTGTCATCGGCGCTCCGCGCAGCAGCATTCCGCCGCCGAATGCGAACGTCGTTGCGACGAATGAGCCGATTGCCTGCAATCCGATCACAATTCCGACGCTGAGCAGCGCGCGCGTGATGCGTGTCGATTGCGGTGAAATGCCGACCGTGATGCCGGAAAGCAGCGCCGATCCGAGCAGCATCAACACGAGCGTGAGTAATTCGCCGCTGATGTTTACTCCGCCGAGAAAATAGCGCAGCACCGCATAAGGCAACACGCCGCACACGAGCAGGAGCGTTTGTGCGACAAGCGCAAACCATTTGCCGGAGATGATTCGGCGCGCAGTCAGGCGCGTGAGAAAAATCAGCTCGAGCGTGTTTGCCTTGCGTTCGTTCGCAACGGAATTGAGGCCGCTCATCGGCATGATCAGCACGAGCGGCACACCGACGATAGTCCAAAAAAATCCGGTGATTCCGCCAGTGCTTTCCTTTGCCGCGGATGCGGCGAGGCCGAGGATCACGAGAAAAATCATCGCGCCCTGCAGCAGCAAAAATGAAACGACAAACGCGCGCGAACGCATGCCCTGCCGCAGTTCCTTCACGAGCATCGGGCTGAGCCAGTCGGCAAAATCGGATTGCGTTTTCATGGCATCGGGAGCGGCGGCGGAGTGACCCGCGAAGGTTCAACTTTTTTCAACATATCGACAAATGCGTCTTCGAGCTTGCGGCCTTCGCGATGAAACTCGATGACCACGAGCCCATCGGTGATCATTTTTTTCAAAATCGCTGCGAGGAATTCCGGCTCGTCGCGCTCGAAGCTGACGCGCGCGCCGCGTTTGCGCATTTCGACGAGTGTGACGCCGGGATTGAGCTGGATCCATTGGCGCAGCGGCTCGGGATCGCCCGCGACTTGCACGTCAATGAGCGCCTGCGCGCTGGCTTGTTCCTGCAAACTTTCCGCTGTGCCGTGATGCACGATGCGCCCGCCGTCGATAAACAGCAGAGAGTCGCACATTTCGCCGAGCTCCGACAAAATGTGCGAGCTGATGAAAATGGTTTTGCCCTGCTGCGCAAGCAGGCGGACGAGGCGCTTGAACTCAACGCGCGCTTTCGGATCGAGGCCCGCAGCCGGCTCGTCGAGGATCAGCACTTCGGGGTCGTGCAGCAACGTGCGGCCGAGACAAAGCCGCTGCGTCATGCCTTTCGAGAGCTTGTTCATCGGGCGCTCGGCGAGTTCGGTGAGATCGGTAAAATCCATCACCTCGCGTAATCGCGCCGAGCGCGCTTCGCCTTTGTAACCAAACGCGCGCCCGTAAAAATCGAGATACTCGAACACGGTCATATGCTCGTAGGTGCCGAAGTTATCGGGCATCCAGCCGATCTTGGCGCGGACGCGATCGGGGAAATTGATGACGTCGCTTCCGGAAATTTCAACCGTGCCGATGGTCGGCGTGTCGAGCGTTGCCATGATCCGCATCGTGGTCGTTTTGCCCGCGCCGTTCGCTCCGATGAAACCGACGACCTGACCGGGAAAAATATCGAATGTGACTCCGCAGACCGCTTGCACGTTGTCAAACGACCGATGCAGGTTGCGGACAGAGATGATCGGCGTGGCGTGCATGTTCACGGTGTGGCGAGGCTGATCGGACCGAGATAGATGACGTGTTGTGTGTTCCAGCGAATCGATGAAAGCGTGTCGACGAACACGCCCGTATCACTGCTCGTTGCGTAGAAATAGCCGTGCTGATCCTTAGCGCGCGCCCACATGTCGCGAACACGCGTGCCCGCTTCGAGCAATGGAGCTTCGGGCGGTTTCGTCGTTGGCTGCAGTGTCGCTTTTTCGCCGGTGCGAATATTCGTCGCGCGCCATCGGCGGCCAACTTCATCGATGAGGTAAAGCTCGCTCAATGTGCCTGCGATGCTCGAAACGACAAGTGGTGCAACGCCATGGTCGCGGACTTCGCTTGCGTTTAACAAAGCGATTTCCGCGCGTGTTGGAATGATCGTTTCGATCCACTGCGCCTGCAGTGAGCGACTCGTGAACCAGTCGCCCGCGTAAAATGTGCCGGAGTTGTCGAAGGTGCGCCGCCTGATGTCAGTGCGATTTTCGAGCGAGATTGGCGCGATGAGCGCATCGTCGCGGGTTTGGAATGACGAGCCGCGGAGCATGCCGGTGCGCGAGATTTGCTCTTGTAAAACAACCGCTTTTTTCTCGTCCGGCAAGATTTGGACGAGTGCGATGCGCGCGCCGGTTCCGCCGAAGCCATCCTGAAAAACAATCAGCACAAACAGCAGCGCGCTCGCGGAAATCGAAATGATTGGCGTCGTCCAGAAAAGCCGGTGCCGCCGTCCATGACCTGCGAAGACGAACAAATTCACCGGCCCGGCAATCGCCGCGAAAACTCCCATGAAACCGATGAGCAGCGGCACATTCGCTTTGATCTCGCCGACGATATCGCGCGCCCGCCAGCCGCTCGTGTAGCCCGTCGTCAGTTGTGATTCGAGCGAAGGCCGCAGGGCGAGAATTGTCGAGGCGGTCGTCTTCACGTCGAGATCTCGAGATGGCACAGCGTTGATGCGCCCGAAACCGCTCGCATGAAAATCCGCGGCGATTTCTTGTGAGCCGCAAACCGTTAACACTCCACCGCGCGCAATCCAGTCGTGCAGCGCGCCGCGTTGCGCGGTCGAAATTGCGGCGAATTCGTTATCGGTAATCCAGATTGCGTTGATTCCGGAAAACGCGCGCCATTCCTCCGGCAGATCACTTGCGGCAAAACTCGTTCCATTGAGTTGATGCTTGATACGGGTCAGTTCCGATTCGAGCGCGCTCCAGGATCGACCGGAAAGTTTTTCGCTGATCGCGACAAAAGCCGTGAGCGCATTTCCGGAGCGATTGCCGGTAGGAAATTGCGTGCTTGTCGCGCCGTCGATTCCGTAGCCGGTAACCGTGACACTCAACGGAGAGTAGTAGCTGTTGTCGCCGAGCACGGTGAGGGGAACGAGCAGTTTAAACGTGCGTGCGGCGTTGTTTTGCACTTCGAGCTTTGTCGCGAACCGCACGATGTTGTCGCGATACGCAAACGCGGGGCTGCTGAACTGAAACGTCCAGCCCTGCGTGTCGCCCGACCAGTTGTTGATCGTCACTTCGACGGGCGCATAACCGCAAGGCGGCAGATTGTTGAAGCAGCTCGAAACTTTCACGCTCGCCTGCGCGCCGTGTTCGAGTGCGATGGGCAGTTGCGTTCTCGCGAGCGCGACGTGCGCAAAGACAATCGCGAGAAAAAAACCGAGCCTCATATTTTTGCCGCGCGCAACGTGTTCGGAAGATCGCGATCCTGCGCGGGAACTTCGCCGAGCAGCGCGGTGATAATGTCCGCAGGTTTGCGTCCATCGAGTCGCGCGGAATAGTCGAGCACGAGCCGGTGTTGCAGCACCGGAATCGCAACCGCCTGCACATCCTCGAAGCTCGCGTTCATGCGACCGTCGAGCAACGCACGCGCCCGCGATGCAGCGGCGAGGCCGATCGCCGCGCGCGGACTCGCGCCGAATTTCACGCCTGCCGAAGCCTGCGATGCGCCGGGGTGCGTCCCATCGACAATGCGCGCGATGTAATTCGCAACGACATCCGGCAGGAAAATGCGGCGGGTGAGCGCGGAAATCTCGAGCAGTTCCTCGCGTGCGAGCACTGGCGCGATGGCGACCGGTTCTCCCATTTCTCGTGATTTAACGATCTGTTCCAGCACATTTACCGCATTGCGATGCACCTCGAGCTTGAACAAAAAGCGATCGAGCTGCGCCTCGGGCAGCGGATACGTGCCTTCGAGCTCGATTGGATTTTGCGTCGCCAGAACGAAAAATGGATCGGGCAGCGCGTGCGTTTCGCCCATGACGGTGACGCGTCGCTCCTGCATCGCCTCGAGCAGCGCAGATTGTGTTTTGGGCGAAGCGCGATTGATTTCGTCCGCGAGCACGAGATTGGCAAAGAGGGGTCCATGTTGAAACACGAACTGCCGGCGTCCGTCGAGCTCCTGCAAAATCGGATTGCCCGTGATGTCACCCGGCAGCAAATCGGGCGTGAATTGAATCCGCTTCGCATCGAGTTGCAGCGCCTGCGCGAGACCTTTGACGAGTTCCGTTTTTCCAAGGCCGGGCAGGCCCTCGAGCAGCAAATGCCCGCGCGCCAGCAGGCCGGTGATGACGTTGTCGATCAGCGTCTGCTGGCCGAAAAGAACCGTGTTCAAAGCATCGCGCAGCCGCTGCAATTTCGCGCCGGCTGCGGCGATTTCCGTTTCGCTCGCGTAGTTGTTTGTCATTTAAAATAGCGTTGCAGGACTTCGCGTTCCTGCGGAGTCAGTGAGTCGCGCCAGACAGCGTCGCCGCCCTGGCCCGTTGATGAAATCGCGCCACCGGCAACCGGCGTGTTGTCATTTGTTTTTTTCACCTCGTGCGTGCCTTTGCTGATGCCGAGCACATCGCCGGGCATTGCACGCGAGAGGTCGTCGTTTGAAACCGATTGTGTTTCCTTGCCGTGCAAATTCGTCGCGTCGTTTTTGAGATCGAGCGGCACCGACGGTCCGCCGCCGCCGCGACCGCCCGGTGCTCCGTGTTGCGTTAAAAAAGCGCCTTTCGCCTGCGGATTGACGCCGACGCATTGCTCGCAAACTTTTTCACCGCTCTTCAAATGCTCGCGCAGCTCCGCGATTTGCTCGGCGCTCATCTGCTTCAGCTTGCTCGGATCGAATTTTTTCAAGTTTCCGAGCAGCTCTTTGTTCAGGGGCAGATTGCCCATTTCCAATCCACGAATCGCCTTTTGCAACGATTCATCGAGCTGCTTCAACTGCCCCGGCGGTAAGGTAGCGCCGAGCTTCTCCGCGGCTTCCACGAGATCCGACGCGCTTTGCAAATTGCGCTGCATTTCCTTGAGCGCCTGCTCGGTTTGCTGGCGCAGCGTGTCGCCAGCTTCGAGGCTGCTTTGGTCATACCAATTATCCGCCGACTGCTTGCGCAAATCGTCGAGCTGCTCGCGCACTTTTTCCAGAGCCTGCGGGTCGACGAGCTCCGATTTCTGCAACGTCTCCAAGAGCGATTCCACGCGCGAAAATGACACCGGCTCGTCAATGTGTGCGGGCGTCTTTACATCGGAAATGTGCAGACGCGCCGCGCCCGTCAGCAGCAACGCGGAAAGCATGAGCGGCAAAAATAAGCGCGCGAAATTCCATCGCGCCGGATCGCGAACCGCGCGGCGCGCAGGCCAGTCGCCGACGCCGGAATTTGCGGCGGTAAGTCGATTGTGAAAATGCGCGACATCATCGATCCGCACGAGCGCATCGGTAACGTTGAAAAATTTCCGCCGTGCGAAAATCACACACGCCACCGCCGCCAACAAAAGCGCCGCGCCAAATCCCGTCCAGATGCCTTCCGTTTGCATCCGCAAGCTGCGCAGAATGAGCAGCGCGCCCGCCGCAATCGCACTCGCGATCACCGCCGCCGGCAAAAACAGCTCGAGCCAGCAGGCAATGTTGCGTCGCGTCGCCACACGCAATGCGGTAGCGATCCAGTAAGTTCTTTCGCTCATAAGTTCCGCAACATTAAGCCGCTCTGCTTACCAGCGCCATATGCAGCCCGTCAACCGTTTGCTTCATCCCTCGAGCAGCCGCACGCGGCGGTCGCGGATGGGAAGGCGGATGGTCAGCGAAATGCCGCGGCCTTCGTTATTCACGATGTCGATTTCGCCGCCGTGTTCGCGCACGATGCGGCGGACGATGAGCAGCCCGAGTCCGGTGCCGGAGGCTTTCGTCGTAAAATAGGGATCGAAGATTTTGCTCATGTTTTCGGGCGAGATTCCGCCGCCAGTATCGGTGAAAACGATGGAGACGTGATTGTCGGTGGCGTCGGTTTTGATGTGCAGGATGCCTTCGCTCTTCATCGCCTGGAATGCGTTTTTGATAATGTTGTAAAAGGCCTGCTTGAGCTGGTTGCGGTCGACTTCCACGAGCGGCAAATCCGGCTTCAGCTCGCGCTCGACGATGATGTCGCGGTCTTTGATTTCCGCTGCGAGAAAGAAAATCGATTCGTCGAGCAGCGTGTTGATATTTTCCGGCTGCGTCTGCAGCGGTGCCGGACGGATCGCGCGCAAAAACTGGTTGATGATGTAATCGAGCCGCGTGATTTCGCCTTTCGCGATGTCGATGGAATCCTGCAAATCGGCGCGCACATTTTCCGGCAGCTTCCGCGCTTTGCGCTCCATGAGCTGGAGATGGATGTGCAAAGAATTGAGCGGATTTCCGATCTCGTGCGCCACGCCCGCAGCGAGCAATGTCAGTGCGTTGAGCCGCTCGGATTCGATCGTTTCCTCGGTCGAACGGCGCGTCTCCGTGATGTCGCGCAAAATCATCGCGTAGCCGGCAATGGGAGCGCTGCGCTGCGATTTGCGGCGCGCTGTGCGCGATTTCCGTTCGGCCTGGTCTTCGTCGAGATTTAACGGAACGACGTAGAAGTTTAAAAACCGATTTTGCGGGTAAAAAACCTCCATGTCGCGGCTGATGATCCGCTCGGAACTCGCGAGTGATTCCCAGTGCAGCCCCGGAATCCGCTCCGCGAGCAGCCTGCCGGCGCATTCCTCTTTGCTAAAACCGAACAAACTGCAGGCCGCGTCGTTAACGAACGAGATGTTGCCATGTGGATCGGTCACGATGATGCCTTCGTGAATCGCATTGAAAATCGTTTCGAAGAACCCTTTCTCCTGCGCGAGCCGGACGAGGTAGCTTTGAACTTCCTCCGGCCCGACGCGGCCGATCCGCTCGATGAGTTTCTGCAAAAATCCGGACTTCATGCGCGCGATAAAATGGAAGCCATCACACCCGCACTCGCGTCAATCGTGCTTCCGCATCCCGGGAGCCGGCGTCGGCCGCGCATTGCTCTCGATCCTAAAAATCGTCTCGCCTTCCTTCATCAAATCGAGCCGGTCGCGCGCGATCGTCTCCACGTAAGCCGGATCGTTTTTCAGCAAATCGACTTCCCGCGTGCGCTGCGCGAGCATTTCCTTTTGCTTTGCGATGTCGGCCTTCAACTGCTCGAGACGCGCATTTTGCTCGCGCATGTTTTTCAGCTCCGGCACGAACGCGCAGGCGATCAGGATGATGACCGCAAAGGCAATCAGCGCGATCATCAGACGATTCAACGAATGCCAGACGCTCTGCTGGCGTCGTTGGCGGAAGTCGCTGTAGTCGGTCATGGGAACGCGGCATTTTAACGCGGCGAAATGCGTTGTCACATTTTTCCGGCAGGAAAAATCACGCTGACGTAAATTGCGCAACCTGCGCGCTGGGCGCGCTGCATTTTGTGCAAAAAGAGACAGCGTAAAAAATGGCGCTTGGTTTTTCCTCTGTGAGTTGGCGCATTCGGAGCGATGGCATATTGTCTGCTAAAGCGGCGACGCCCAAACCAGCGTCGATTTAAAACTGCCAAGCCCATGAAAAAAATCGAAGCCATCATCAAGCCATTCAAACTCGAGGAAGTCAAAGAAGCACTCGCCGAAATCGGTATCGAAGGCATGACCGTGATCGAAGTAAAAGGCTTCGGTCGCCAGAAAGGTCACACCGAGATCTATCGCGGCAGTGAATACACGGTCGATTTTTTGCCGAAAGTAAAAATCGATGTGGTGGTCGCCGACGACCTCGCGGAAAAAGCGGTGCAGACGATTTCCACCGCTGCAAAAACCGGCAAAATCGGCGACGGCAAAATCTTCGTGCTAAACGTCGAGTCCGCGCTCCGCATCCGCACCGACGAAACGGGCGACAAAGCGGTTTAGGAATTTGGGAATCGTTTGGCGTGGGTGGATTTCATTCTCCGCCTAAAGCGCCCGCTGGCACGCCGAATCCGAGGCCGTTCCAAAGCAGGGCACGCGTCCTGTTTTCGCCAAAAGCACGCAACGTGTGGCGCGGTTCATCGCTTGACGCGTTTTTTAGATAACCTCGATCACCAGCGCGGTCGTGTTATCGCGACCGGAGCGCTCGATCGCGGCATCCACGAGCCGCAGCGCGGGATTTTTCTCCGCTTCGGCAGCGTCGGGCGCGCGCAGGCGTTCGCGCAACTGCGCGTCGAAAAGTCCGTCCACGATGCCGTCGGTGCAGAGCAAAAACAGATCGCCTTTCTCGTAGCCGACCGAGCCGACTTGCGGCTCGACGTATTTGTTTCCCGCGCCGAGAGCGCGCTGGAGTGCGTTGCGATGCGGATGAGCGCGTGCTTCGCGCTCGGTGATTTTTGAGTTCCGAAAAAGCCAGCCGACGTGCGTGTCGTCGTGGCTGAGTTGCTTGATGCTGCCATCGCGTGCGGGCAAATAGTAAATCCGGCTGTCTCCGATGTGGCCGAAATGCATCCAGCCTGGCGTGAACCAGCACATGCTCAGCGTCGCACCCATGCCGGAGCATTCGTCATAGCAACCGCCGAGGTGCATCAGCGCGTCATGGATTTCGCCGAAAAGCTCGGTGAGCACTTCCTCGAATCCAACGGAAAGGCCGACCGCCGATTGTTTAAAGGCGCGTGGAAGCAGTTTCGTGATTTTTTCCACGGCGATCCGGCTCGCGAATTCCCCGGCGCGTTCGCCGCCCATGCCGTCGCTCACCGCGAAAACGAAATCAACCTCGCCGCTCGAAGCCTCGCCGGTTTTTCCGAGGTAGTGGACTTCGTGCGCATTGAATTGGAGGCAAAGAAACGAATCTTCGTTGGTCTTGCGTTTGCCGCGTTGCGTCTGGCCCGACCAGTGCAGCAACTCCATGCCGGAGGCTCTACGATTTTGATCCATCGGCATTTTCGAATCCGGGCAGGATCGTCGCAAACTCGAAATCGACGAGACAAAAGCGGCCGTCGGACATGCGGTAGGTGACATTGCGCACGTCGGTGTCGTCGTGGCGAACGCCGTAATTTTCCAGCTCGTCGAAAAGTTCCTTCGTGCGCGCTTCGTCGAGATGCTCGACGCGGCTGCCGCAGCTCGTGGTCACGATGCGAAGTTGATCCGGATAGGTCTCGAGCAGTCTGGGCACAAATGGACAGTTTTGAGCTTCGAGGTGGCGAAGAATGCGCACTTCATTGGCAAAACGCTCCTCGGCTTTCGGCCCGCGAAAAGTTTTGTGAACGCGCCCATCGAAGCTGATGCGAACCGTTGCGCGAAGTGTGTCTTTTACCTCATGCACAAGGGGAAACATGCCTTGCGTAGTGAGTTAGGCAAGCCCGTAAAAATGACGAAAAGGAGGTTCTACTGGCCGGCGATTTCGATTTTCTTCTTCAAAATTGTTTTCCGCTTGCGAGGTGGCATTTCATCTGCTTACGTCGGCGGCGCGTCAAAAATCCCCGAAAAAGGATAAAACAAACCAACTCTGAGCCGCTGATTTGACGCCGCTGCTCAAAAAACAACACCACAACCCACAAACATGGCGAAATATAAATTGGAATACATTTGGCTCGACGGTTACGAGCCCGTTGCGAATCTTCGCAGCAAAACCACTATCAAGGACTTTGATAGCTTCCCGACACTCGAAGAGCTCCCGATGTGGGGCTTCGACGGCAGTTCGACGCGTCAGGCCGAAGGCCACAACTCGGATTGCATGCTGAAACCGGTAGCAGTCTTCCCGGACAGCACCCGCAAAAACGGCGCGCTCGTGATGTGCGAAGTCATGAACCCGGACGGCACACCGCATCCGTCCAATGCCCGCGCGACCATTCTCGATGATCCCGGCGCATGGTTCGGATTCGAGCAGGAATATTTCCTTTACAAAGACGGCAAGCCGCTCGGCTTCCCGACGGAAGGTTTCCCGTATCCGCAGGGCCTTTACTACACTGGCGTCGGCTACGGCAGCGTCGGTGATGTCGCCCGCGACATCGTCGAGGAGCACATCGATCTCTGCCTCGATGCAGGGATTAACATCGAAGGCATCAACGCGGAAGTCGCGAAAGGTCAGTGGGAATTCCAGATCTTCGGCAAAGGCTCGAAGACTGCAGCCGACCAGATGTGGGTCGCGCGCTATATCCTCATGCGCCTTTGCGAAAAATACGGCGTCGAAATCAACTGGCACTGCAAACCGCTCGGCAAAGACGTCGACTGGAACGGCTCGGGCATGCACACCAACTTCTCGACTGATCAGATGCGTGACGTTGGCGGCAAGGAATATTTCGAGAAGCTCATGGCTGCGTTCGACAAATACAAAAACGAACACATCGCGGTCTATGGCCCGGACAACCATCTGCGCCTCACCGGCCTGCACGAAACGCAGTCCATCGACAAATTCAACTACGGCATTGCCAACCGCGGCGCGTCGGTGCGTGTCCCGCACAGCTTCGTCAACAGCGGCTACAAAGGCTACCTCGAAGACCGTCGTCCGAATTCGCAAGGCGATCCCTACAAAATCGCCAGCCGCATTCTCCAGACGATTGCGACTGTCAAGTAGTCAGCCTTAAAGAAACAGTTAACTCCGGAGACGCCGCTCTTGCACAAAGGGCGGCGTCTTTTTTTGCTATCGACGGAAAGCAGCGATCAAGGTGGATAGCTTTGGATTCCAACCGCGATAACCTATTCCGAAAGCGAGAGGCGCAGGATTACTCGTTCGGTATAGGTCTGCCAGCTCCGGCTGGTAGTATTGCTTGAAAATGTCAATTGGGCCCTGATAGCTGCCGAAGAGACGCAAACGCCACTTAGCCGGATCAAAGTTGCGCACCGGCACTCCTGAGTCGTCCTGCACAATCGCTTCGCAATGGTCGAGCAGCCAGTTGCGCACATGCGAGAAGTCATTTTGATGCATGAGATACGAGGCTGATTTTGTAAAGCCCGTGCCTGCACCCAGGCCTTCGCAGAGTTTAAAGAACGGGCCATTTCCTCCGCCATTCGATAGGTCAGAACTGAAGTAATAAAGTGTCTGCGTGTGACCTGAGCCTCCATGCGAAAAGGTAATCTTCACGCCTTTACTGATGAGCTGGACATCGTGAATGTCGCAGTCCATGCGCGCCAGGAAAACATAGAGAATCGGCAGTGTGCCGTTAATAGGGCCGTTTTGTAAGTTCACCCGCATTTCTTTTGTGATGAAGAAGCTGTAGTTCATCACGGAGTTCAGCGAAGCCTCGATGTTATGCAGCGTAGGACCTATCAATGGCGGCGGAACTTTGTTGACGTCGGGCAGGGAACCTACCGGTTCGATTCCGCATAGGACATAGCAGTCGCTATTTGGAAAAAAACTATAAGCATACAGAAAGTCCGGGCCGCTGAATGGATAGAATACAGGCCTTGAGCTGCGATTTGCTTCACGAAGATAATCCGCAGACCAGCCACGAATCGGCGCTAACTGCCGGCGCTCCAGTTTGGCCCATGCATTGCCAAAAGAGTTTGCATGGTCCATCCATCCGGCGCTGCTTTCCAGCGACTGCAAAGGTCCGCCAACGGGCAGACCGGCGAGAAATCGCGCGGTTTCCTGATAACTCTGCCCCTTCGCATTGAACGAGAATGCAAATAGAAGCGCAGCCATGTGGATGATTTTCATAATGGGGATGCTTTTGCGTGATGACCTGCTGCGACGAAGTAAACAACAAGACCTAGAAGCATGGCACCTATGCCGAGCAGGGACTCACGAGGATGGGCCTGGAACATGTAGAATACCATGAACAGACTTACAACGGCGAAGATGAGTGGCGTTACTGGATAACCCCACGTGCGGTAAGGACGCGGTAGTTGCGGCTTCGTAAAACGAAGCACGATAACTCCAATTACTGTCAACAATGAGCAAAGGGTAAGACTTAGCTGGATGTAAATAAGAACTGTTTCAAAAGTAGCTGTTGCTAACAGCAACGTAGTTATCGCGAGTTGCGTCGCAATGGCCACGGCAGGGATTCCGGTCCTGGTTCTTTGCGCAAAGAAACGCAGTCCGTGAAAGTCTTCGCCCATTGTCATCGTGACACGAGGGCCTATCCATGTCATCGAGCTAATCGCAGAGACCAACCCAAGACAAATCAGTGCCGCCATAATCCGTGCGCCGATTTCGCCAAAGATTGACTTACCGGCGATCAGTCCTACTTCGAGCTGGCCCGATAATTTCGCGATGGGTGTCGTATAGAGAAACGCGGCGTTTAGCGCGACATAGAGCGCGGTGACTAACAACGTGCCGAAAAAAAGCGAGCGAGGGATGTTTCGCTGCGGATCGCGGATTTCGCCTGCGATATAAGTAGAGGCATTCCAGCCCGAGTAGGAATACATTACGAAAACCAGGCTAATCGCAAACGGCGCGCTTATTATCTGTGAGCCAACGCCACCCGCCGGAAGAAAAGAGATTGGCTGCGAATGGCCGAGCGCAAAACCCGCGATCACGAACGCGACGATGAGCCCGATTTTTAGCAATGTCCATGCGTTTTGAAATGCGCTACCGAGATGCAAATCGTGCAAGTGCACGAGCGAAATGATCCAGACGACCGCGAGCGAGCTAATCAGCGGCGGAACCGGCGCGAGACCTTTAAAGTAGTTGCCGAATGCCATCGCCGCGAGCGCGACAGGCGCGGCGAAGCCGACGGTGGCCGATGTCCAACCGGCGACGAATCCGACTGACGGATGAAAGATGCGCGAGAGAAAATGGTATTCGCCGCCCGAGCGCGGCAGCGCCGCCGCCAGTTCCGCATACGACAACGCGCCGCACAACGAAGCCACGCCGCCGATCATCCAGAGGAGCACGATCGCAAAACCCGACGGCAATTTTTCCACCTGAAAACCGAGGCTCGTGAAGACGCCCGTGCCGATCATGTTCGCGACCACGATGCACGTGGCGGTAAATAAAGAAACCGTCGGCGCGTGCGGCGCGATTCGGGGCTTCGAGCGGTCCACCACGGTTACGACATCATTTTGCGCAGTCGTATGCAAGTCGGGCAAAGGTGTTAGCGATGGCATGATGCGTGCTGACTTCTGTTCAATCGCCCATGCAACCCGCCGCCAAACGAATCGATCTTCCCGACCAATACACCGGATTGCAGACAAAAAAGATTCTGCTGCTCGAGGACGACGAACAGTTTAGCGAGATCATCAAGGGCTTCCTTGAATCGCACTTCTACGAAGTAGTGGCCGTCCGCAATGGAGTCGAAGGCGTGCGTGAAGTGATGGCGAGCGATTTCGAGGTGATCATCTGCGACATGATGATGCCGACGCTGCCGGGCGACATGTTTTACTTTGCCGTTGAAAGAATCCGCCCGCACTTGTGTCCGCGCTTTATTTTCATCACCGGTCTGCGCGGAAGTCCAAAGGTGAACGAATTCATCAAGCGCGTGAAGGGCACGATGCTCTCGAAGCCATTTCACGTTGACGACCTCATCGAAGTCATCGGCTTCGTCCAGGTTCGCGCATTGAAATATCGCTAAAATGAAAGTGCTCATCGCCGACGACGACCGCGACATCGCGGGACTGCTCGCGTTATTCCTGAGCGACGCCGGCCATCAAGTGGTCACCGTCACGACCGGAGGACTTGACGTGATGCATCAATACGATCGCTGCCAGCCCGATGTGGTTTTGATGGACGTGATGATGCCGCGCTTCAACGGCCTCACGATTTCGCACGCAATTTTAAGCAAAGACCCGCACGCCAAGCTCGTGCTGATGTCCGGCAAATTCTCCGCCGACCATCCATTCATCGCAAATTCCGGCGCGCTCCATTTCCTGCCGAAACCGCTGCACCTCACGGCGCTGAAGACGCTGCTCGACGAATTCGCCGGCACGCAGCAGGCCGCCGCGTAATCTCACGGCACGCCGCGCAAATCGACTTCCTGCGGCGCGAAGACTTCCACGTCAACGCCCGTTGACGCGATGATGTGATCCGGCGAGCGACGCGGCGAGACGAAGCCGTGATCGAGAAAAAGCCGGTCGTCGAATTCATCCACGATCGCTTCGCAAAGCGGATAGGGCGAATGATGCACGCGCGCCGTAAAAAGCCGTCCTTCGTTTGCCGCGAAAAGCGCGTAGCGCTCGATCAGGAAAAACTCGAGAGAGTTCGGCGGCGCGCTTTGAATCGTCCCGCGCAGGCGGTAGCTCATGTTCGCGGCGACTCCATTCACCGCGACCGCGAAATCAACCCGATTCGTCGTCTCGTCCTTTTGCGCCTCGATTTTCGCGTAGCGATACGGCAGGTGATAAAGCAGCCGCGCGGCCTCGACGCCTGCGAGATGATTCGCGTCGAGCGTGTAAAACCAGATGCCCGGCGTGCCGGCCTCGTCGTAAACATACGTGCGGACATTCAACTCCAGGAAATCCGAGATGAATGGCAGCGCCGGCAGGAGCGGCGGACGTAACTCGCGCACAAAAAACGGCACTACGCCAATATACGCCTTCCCACCGAATGTATCCGCATGCAAGCCCGCTGGCAGCGTCCGCTCGATTTCCGCCGCTTCATATTCCCAGTGCAGGAAAAGCAGGTCGCGCCAGTTTTGGAGTATCACCGGCGTTCCCGGCGGTCGTTCGCGCACTGACAGACGCGCCTCATCGGTTGGTTGCTGAATCACGTGCAAAAGTTCGCGCGCCGCGCCGGACTCGGCCTTGTGCGCAGCCGTCCGCCGCGAGCTTTGAGATAAATCGCGTAACCTTTCAGCCAATTTGCCTCTGCATAAGGTGGAGACAAACCATGCCTTTTCTTTACCGTATCACCCCCGATGGCGTCGCCCTGCGGCGCTGGGAAATCGGCGACCAGCCGCTGGTCGTCGGCCGCTGCGAAAGCGCCACCATCCGCATTCCCGATTACCGCCTGTCCAGCGAGCATTTCGCGGTCGCGCGCGTGGCCGGCGAATTCGTGCTCGAAGATCTCGGCTCGAAAAACGGCACGTTCGTCAATGGCCGGCGCATCTCGCGGCAGACGCTGCGGTGCGAGGACCGCATCGTGGCCGGGCACACGCTGTTTTCATTCGAGGCGGGATTGAGCACAGTGATTCACGAGCTGGAAAAGGTTCGACAGCCGAAAGAGCCCGATGCTTCGCTGTGGCAATGACCGCGCCTTCCGACGCCGACATTTTCGTTACGACGCGCTGGACGTGCGTGCTCAATGCCGCGCGCTCGGACACCACCCGCGCCCGCGATGCGCTCGCCGAATTGTGCCAGACCTACTGGTATCCGCTCTACGCCTACGCGCGACGGCGCGGGCACAGTCCGCACGATTCCGAGGATTTGACGCAGGGTTTTTTTGCGCGGCTTTTGCGGCTCAATTCCCTCGCCGGACTCTCGCGCGAGCGCGGAAAATTTCGCGCGTTCCTGCTCGCATCGATGAATCATTTCCTCGCCGACGAATGGCAGCACGCCTCGGCGCAAAAACGCGACGTGCAGCGGACGATTTCGCTCGATGCCGAGGCGGCGGAAAACCGTTACCGGCACGAACCAGTCGAGCATCTCACGCCCGAGCTGCTGTTTGAAAAGCAGTGGGCGCTGACGTTGCTCGAGACGGTGGTGCAGCGGCTGCGCGCGGAATATGAAGCGTCCGGACGCGGCGCGCTTTTCATGGAGCTGCGCTTTGCGATCACCGGTGAGAAAAACGATGCACCGTATGCCGAATCGGCGGCGCGACTCGGCATGAGCGAGGAGGCGGTGCGCGTCGCGGTGCACCGGTTGCGCCAGCGTTACCGGCAGTTACTTCGCGCGGAAATCGCCCAAACGGTCGCCGACGAATCTGGCCTGACGGAAGAGCTTCGCGATCTGCGCCGGATTCTCGCGAGCTGACAGTCGCATCGTTTTTTTCGAGGCTTCGTGTAACATCCGTGCCGCCATGCCTCTGATCCCAGGTGAACACTTATGACTGCTGAAAGCCTCACTTGTCCCATCTGCGGAAAACCTCTCGCGAGCGACGCGCTCATGGGCCTTTGCCCCGACTGCCTGCTCAACGCCGGATTCGGCACCGTCACCGGAGATTCGCCCGCGAAATTCGAGCCGCCGACGCCGGAGGAACTCGCGCAAAAATTTCCGCAGCTCGAAATCCTCGAACTGCTCGGGCGCGGCGGGATGGGCGCGGTTTACAAGGCGCGGCAGAAGCAGCTCGACCGCTTCGTCGCGCTGAAAATCCTGCCGCCGGGCGTGAGCCACGATCCGTCGTTCGCCGAGCGGTCCACACGCGAGGCGAAGGCGCTGGCGAAACTGCAGCACCCGCACATCGTTACGCTCTACGAGTTCGGCGAGGCCGACGGGCAGTTCTATTTTTTAATGGAATTCGTCGATGGCGTGAACCTCCGGCAGTTGCTCAACGCCGGCCGCATCGCGCCGAAGGAAGCGCTCGCCATCGTCCCCCAGATTTGCGACGCGCTGCAATTCGCGCACGACCGCGGGATCGTCCACCGCGACATCAAGCCGGAAAACATTTTGCTCAACAAAAGCGGCGAAGTGAAAATCGCCGATTTCGGCGTGGCGAAAATCGTCGCGCGCGGCCTCGCGGAAAGCGGGGAGCAGACCGGCGCGGGCGGTGCGGATTTCGGCCAGACCGAAGCCGGCAAAGTCATCGGCACGCCGCAATACATGGCGCCCGAGCAGCTCGCCGATCCGCTCGCGGTCGATCATCGCGCCGACATCTACGCGCTCGGCGTCGTCTTTTACCAGATGCTCACCGGCGAACTGCCCTCCGGAAAATTCGAGCCGCCCTCGCGCAAAGTGCAGGTCGATGTGCGCCTCGACGAAGTGGTGCTGCGCGCGCTCGAGAAAAATCCGGAGCTGCGCTACTCGCAGGCGAGCATTTTCAAGACGCAAGTCGAGACAATCGCGGAGACGCCGGAAGCTGAACCTGCACCACGAATGGGTGCGTTCTGGGAGAGCCCGTCGCCGCTGCATCGGCAAGTCTTGGCGCACATGGACGCGAGTGAAAAACGCGAGATGACGATGCGGCATGTGATGTTCATGATCTGGAATTTCGCAACGTGGTTTGCGCCGGTGCTCATCATTTTTCGCATGCATGGTCAGATGCGCTGGCTCTACGCTGCGTTGACTCTCGGGCTGGGATGGGCCGGGATTCTGGTCTGGCGGAAAATGTTGCGGGAAGGACTCTCCGCCACGAAATGGGCGCAGGAAAAGGGATTCACCCCGGCGCGGCTCAAGGAGTCGTTCAAAGCCAGCCAGCCACCGCGCTGGACCTTTGTCGTTGGAGGCATTGTGTTCGCCGGAGCGATGTTTGTCTTCGATTTCGGCATCGAACCGCACACGCACTGGTCCAGGCCTGTTTCCGTGACGATGCAATTTCTCACCGTGCTCAGCCTGACGACGTTGTGTAGTTTTCTGATTGACCGTTTCCGCAAACGCGCACGCAAGGTGGAAAATTCCGATTCAAAAGCCGCACCGCGCTTTTCGCGCACGGCGATCTTCGGCGCGTGCTGGCCGTTTCTCGTCTTCGGCATTCTCGTTTTGCTGGCGTCGCCGCTCACCGGGCTGGAAACCGATCCGGCGATTCAGTTGGCGATTATTTTGTCGGTGATCGGCATCACGAACTTCGGCTGGATCGCCGTTTCACAAATCCGCAACTCAGCCGGTCGCCTGCACGGAATGTGGCTCGCGGTGCTCGACGGATTGCTCCCGCCGCTGCTCGCGCTCGATGGATTCATCGCCGTCGGACTTCACAAGCGAATCGGCATCGAGAGCATCGCGAACACTCTCACCGGCCAACTCGGACCGGGCAAGGACGCGACATTCTATGTCACCGTTTACAATTCACTGGTCTTCGTGACTCTTGCGATTGTGGTCGCCGTAAACGTGCTAATCGTCCGCAAAGTCTGGATCGCAGTAAATTCGCCGACACAGCGCGACGTGAAGCCGATGGCTTACACCGCGCTGTTCTTCGGCGCGCTCAGCAATTTGATCCCGATGATTTTTTACTGGAACGCGAAAGCAGTGCCGTGGATCACGCCGGAAATTCAGCAGGCGATGCTCGGGCTGACGCTGGTTGTCGCATCGCTCGCGGTCATCCTCGGCAATCTCTCGCGAGTATCGCGCGCCGGTTGGACTGGGCTCGTGCTCGGCGGCATCAGCCTCACGATTTGGATGCTCTGTTTCATCTCCGGGATGGTTAGAAACAGCGTGGCAAAGCAGCGCGATTCCGCGGATCGAAGTTGGATAACGGACGATATCTCGCGGCAGATGACTGAGCGCGATGAACTCGCTGTGAAAACAAAGCAGCTTCGCCAGGCTGCCAGCAAATCACTCCTCGCGCACGTGCATCAACTCGCGCATCTCGAGATCGATAGTTTGAATGATCCGAAGCAGCGCGAGGCCGCGCGTAACGAAGCACTCGCGGCGGGACAGGATGCGGGCGCGTTGCGCGAATTGCATTTGCAGGAACACGGGGAATTGCAGGCGCTCGAAGGTGCCATTCGGGGAAACCTCACGACCTTTGGAGAACGCTTCCTGCCAGGCGATGTCCGCGCGGCGAAGCAAGCGCAGTTGAGCGAGCTATTCGACAGGACGATGAGGTTGCAGGACGAAACGGAAAAGAACGACAACCCGAACCGCGAGCGTTTGATCGACACTAGCCACGAACTGATCGAACTGCTCGCGGCGTGGGAAGACAAACCCGAGCAGCGTCATCACGCGGAAATGCTCGCGAGCATTTTTCTCGGCGAAGAAAGAAATCGCGGCGCAGTCGAGACTCAACACGCTCAGGCCAGCGCCAACGCAAAAGCACTCCACGATTTCGAGCACAGCTACATGAGCGACAGTCCGGTTCCGAACGCGCCAGCTACGCCCGGCGAAACAATCATCCAGGAGCACACTTGGGAACACGCGTTCCCGGGAACACCGCCTACCGCCCTGGTGGATGGACGCTGGGCGGCGAAAATCGAAAACACGAGCGATGCGCCGTTGGAATTGTCGCTCCTCAAGATCGAAAAGCCGCCGATCACGTCGATGAGGTATGCCGTGACCGGCGAGATCAAATACGCGGGCGTCCAAGGCGGAGTCTCCGTGACCATGGGCTACTTGGAAATGTGGAACTATTTTCCGCCCCTTCATCCAGGAGCACCGGAAGGAAGATTCTTTTCACGAACGGCCGGTCCGGCCGGCTCAGGACCGATGAGTGGGATCATCGGCACATCCGATTGGCGGGAATTTTCGCTGCCCTTTGACCGCACCGGCGCAACGGGCGTGCCGGTGCGACTCGAGGTGAAGATTTTTCTGCCCGCGCGCGGCACGGTTTTCATCGGACCGCTGAAGCTCGTGCAGTTTGACGAGCCGAAACAACACGACGCGTTGCCGGCGATCAATGCGTGGCTCGCGCTGATGGACGCGAGAAAATACGCCGAAAGCTGGCAGCAGGCGGCGGAGAGCTTTCATGAAGCCGGCTCGCAGGAGAGCTGGGTAAAAGATTCGGAAAAAATCCGCCAGCCGCTCGGCAAGGTGATTTCACGCGAGCTGGCTTCGATCAAATCCATTCCTTCGCCGGACGGATTTCCACCGACGTCGGATTCGGTGGCTTATGCGGAGGCGCGATTCGACACGTCGTTTGAAAACTTCAAATCAGCGAGCGAAACCGTGACGATGATGCAGGAAAAAGACGGCGTCTGGCGCACGATCGCATATCTCATCATTCCTGCCGATAACCCAAAAAATGAACCAAATTCGCCTGCGGAAAAAGCCGCGGTCGAAGCCGCGCAGGAATGGCTGAAAGGAATCGACAATGGCAACTACGCGCAGAGCTACAAAGACGCCGGCGTGATCTTCCGCGCGGCATTGACCGAAGATGCGTGGGTTGCCGCGTTGAATAGCGTCCGCAAGCCGCTCGGCGATCTCGTTTCGCGCAAAATCAAATCCGCACAAAGCGCGAAGTCACTCCCCGGCGCGCCCGATGGCACTTACGTGATCATGCAGTTCGACGCATCTTTTGCGCAGAAAAAGAATGCGGTCGAAACCGTCACCTTCATGCTCGATCAGGATGGCAGCTGGCGTTCGGTCGGCTATTACATCCGCTGACACCAAATCAGAGCAGTCGCGAGTCGAAAATTCTGGCGCGTGGCGCGGATTTCGCTTTTGCAGTGCGTGTATGTCTGAAACCCACGTCATCGAGGACGACGCCGATTTTGAGCTGCAGATGAAAGCCCTTGCCAATGAGGCGCAACAGCGTTTCTCGGGCGAACGCCGGGCGCAACCTAACCTGGCCGAAATGCTGAAGCCGTTTGTGCTCGGAATCGAGGCGCTCGGGCGCGCGACTGCCGAAAATACGGCTGCTGTGGCGCGCCTTGAGCAAGCTGTCGCTGCGCAAAAAGACGTGCCACAAGTCATCGCATCGGTGCATGAGCACGTGGAGCAAAAGAACAAACTGAATCAGCGTTTGTTCGACAGCCTGCACGAAGAGCTTCGCAGTTATAAAGACGGCTTTTTGCTCGAAGTTTTCCACCGGCCGATCGTGCGCGATTTGATTACACTTTACGACGATCTCTCGGCGCTGCACCGGCAATGCTGCGCGTTTTTAGGCGAACGCGAAGGCGACATTTCATCGGCTGTGCGGCACGTGAGGAATTTTGCGACGAACCTCGATCACACACTTCACTCGCTGATCGAAATCCTCGCGCGGATGGAAGTGCAGCGGCTCGACAGCTCGACCGGTCGCGTGCTCGACAAGAAAAAGCAGCGGGCTGTTTCCGTTGAAATCGCGGAATCGCAAGAGGAGGATCAGCTCATCGTCGCGAGCGTGAAGCCCGGCTTTATCTGGCGCGAGCGCTTGCTGCGGCCCGAAGAAGTGGTGATCAAGAAATGGAAGGAAGGTTGCCTGATTGCCTTGACGCCACCCTCTCAAAAATGAGTGAAATGGTCGCAATGGCATACAAATCGCTTTTCTTGAGGCGGAAATTTTTTTGGATTTTATGAGCGAAAACAATCACGCCCCCGTTCATCGCAAAGCTGTAGGAATCGATCTCGGCACGACCTTTTCGGCAATCGCGCACATCGATCAATATGGAAAGCCGCAAATCATCCCGAATGCGGAAAGCGAACGCATCACGCCGTCGGTGATTTTGTTCGATGGCAACCAGGCGATCGTCGGCACGCTGGCGAAGCAAAACGCGGTCGCGGAGCCGGAGAAGATCGTCGATTTCGTAAAGCGCGAAATGGGGAGGAGCAAAGCGGAGTTTCACCGTGAGTTTAACGGAAAGCTTTATACCGCCGAGGAGCTTTCGGCGATCATCATCAAGAAATTGAAAAATGACGCGGAGAAATATCTCGGCGAAAGAATCACCGACGCAGTAATCACCGTGCCCGCATATTTCAATGACGCGGAGCGCACCGCGACACTGCACTCCGGCCAGCTTGCAGGCCTGAATGTTTTGCAAATCATCAACGAACCGACTTCGGCGGCGCTCGCTTACGGCCTGGATAAATTGGAGTCGGACCAGACGGTTTTCGTGTTCGACCTCGGCGGCGGCACGTTCGACGTCACGATCATGCGCATCGAAAATCACCATATCCGCATGCTCGCGAGCAACGGCGATCACCGGCTCGGCGGCAAGGATTGGGACGACATCATCGTGAATTGGGTTGCCGAGGAATTCGACAAGGTGCATGGCGAAAATCCACTGCTCGATTTGCAGAGCTATCAGGATCTCTACAACCGCGCGCTCGCTGCGAAGGTGCAACTTTCCACGCGTCCCGCGACGACAATCGTTCACAATTATAACGGCAAAAGTATCAAGCTGGAATTGACACGCGAAGATTTTGAAAAGCGCGCCAGCCACTTGCTCGAGAAGGTCAAAACGATTTGCGAAATCGTCATGCAGGAAGCCGCGCTTGACTGGTCGAAAATCGATCGAGTGCTGCTGACCGGCGGCATGACGCGAATGCCTTCCGTGCGCGAGATGATCCGCGGTTTGTCGAACACGGAAGTCGCCGAGGACGTCAGTCCTGACGAAGCGGTATCGATCGGCGCGGCCGCCCAGGCCATTCTCGCTTTGTTAAAAGAAGAAGATCAACTCGGCGAACGCGTGTTGCCCGTGGAAGTGCGCGAGCAATTTTCCGATCGCGACGGCGGCCTGATGAAAATAACGAACATCACGACGCATACACTCGGCGTCGTTTTGTGGGACGATGCGAAGGTCGAGGAATACGTGTTCCCGATGATCAAAAAAATGACCGCGATTCCGGTTGAAATGAAAAACTCGTTTGGCACCGCAAAGGCGAACATGAAAAATGCGATCGTCCGTGTCGTGGAAGGCGAGAGCACGGTGCCTGGCGAATGCACGCCGCTCGGCCTTTGCGACATCGAGTTGCCGCCGTTTTTGCCGAAAGGTTCGCCGGTGGAATTGACCTATCGTTACGATGCGAACCAGGTGCTCGAGGTGACGGTGGACGCGTTTGGCAAACAGAATCGTGTCTCGATCGCGCGCAACGTCGGCCTTTCCGAAATGGAACTGGCCGAGGCGACCGCCGATTTGTCACAAATCAACGTGATGTAGCTTTTTTTAACGGAAAGCTATGGCTCTGCCGCAACCGCTTCCAGACAATCCCATGAAATGGGATGGATGGAGAGCTTACCATTCCGAGAATCCTTACGAACGGCTCTGCCTTTCGTTTGACGCGAACCCAAGCGCCGAACAGATCGAGGATAACTGCCGGCAACTGCTGATCTGGTGGCAAAAAAAATTGCCGCTGAAAAATCAGCCGAGCAATCCGATGACGCAGATGCTGCGCGGTGGTCTCGACGAAGCGCCGAAGTTTCTCGCGGAAGCGCGCACTGTTTTGCTGAACCCGGAAAGCCGTGCGCAGTTCGACCAGAAAATTCGCGCGCGGCTGAAGGAAGATGCGGCAGCGGAATTTTACAAATTTCTATCGTTTTCAATCGCAAGCGGAGTGTTGAAGGAAGAGGACGAGCAGAATCTTTACAATATGGGCGCGACGGCCGGCCTGGCGCTCGAGGAAATGAAAATAATGGTGGATGGCGAGCTCGCGAAACGTGGCGCGAAGCGTCAGCCGAAAATCGAGCCGGCACCGGCGGTTGCACCTGTCTCGACTGCGGACATTTTGCCGCCGAATCCGAACTCAACTGCTCCGCCAAAGCTCGCGCCGGGCGCGGCATCGAGTGATCCGAAAGCAGAGTTTGCGCGCTTGTTGCGGTTGACCGGACTTGGCGAGGACGACCTTACCGATGATCAACGCGACGCTCTTTGCAACATGGGCGAAAATCTCGGACTCACCGGCGGACAAGCTGAAGATTTGATCGATGAATATCTGGATGAAGTCAGCGGCTTGCCAGTGGTTCCGGCTTCGAAAACCGCGACCATTCCCGCACGTGCGCCGGCGGTGATCGTCAAAAAGGAAACCCCGAAACCTGCGCCAAAAGCGAGCGAAGGAATCGGCAAGGAATTCGCCGCGAACTTCACGCCGCTCGCGCAGGAGCAGGAACGCCTGAAATTCCCGAATTACAAAAACGCAATCGGAATGGAAATGCTGCTCGTCACTTCGGGCACATTCATGATGGGCAGCACCTCGCCGGACGCAGCGCCGAACGAGCAGCCGCTCTCGCGCACAAATGTGAGCTGCTTTTACATGTCGCGCTTTCCGGTCACGAATCGTGCGTTCGAGCTGTTCAATCCCGCGCATCGCGCAAAGCGCGCTCCGTGGGCGAACGAATTTCATCCGGTCGTTTACGTCAGCAGTCTCGAGGCGATCAAATTCTGCGAATGGCTCAGCGCTCGTGAACGCAAAAAATACCGGCTGCCGACGGAAGCCGAGTGGGAATATGCAGCTCGCGGCGTCGATTCGCGCACATTTCCGTGGGGTGAAAAATTAAACCGCGGCGATCTCGCAAACTTCGCCGATGCGAACACTACTTTCGTTTGGCGCGACGCGGGATTAAACGACGGCTACGCCGAAACGTCGCCGGTCGGAACTTATCCGCGCGGTGCGAGTCCGTTCGGCATCGAAGACATGTCGGGAAACATCTGGGAATGGTGTCTCGATTTTTACGAAGCTTACAAAGGCAAGGAGCGCACGAATCCGCGCAGCGTGGCCACGACAGGCCGGCGCATTTATCGCGGTGGAAGCTGGAAATCGCGCGCGACGAGCCTGCGTGCGAGTGCTCGCAATTTCAACACACCCGAATATCTTGCGAACGACGTCGGTTTTCGCATTGTGTGCGAGTGCGAAGGTTGATTCGTAGAGACAGAAAAGCCGCGTCCAGCCTGAACGCGGCTTTCAAAAACGATCTGTAAAAACGATTACGAGTTGAAGCGGAACTTCATCTTGATGCGCTTCGCGTTGGCTTTCGCTTTGCGGCGCACTTTTTGATTCGGCGTTTCAAACGCGCGCAGCCGGCGGACTTCATCCATGATTCCCTCGGCATCGAGTTTGTTTTTCAAACGCTTAAGCGCGCGGTCAATCGGCTCACCTTTACGAACGATTACTTCTGGCATTTGGTTTCTCCTGGATTGTTTTTAATTTAAACGGAAATGGGTGGTTTAGCGAGGGACAGAATAGGGGAGGAGACGGGTTTCGTCAATTGCATGTTTAAAAAAATGTAACGCACTCTTTTTCAGAAGATTGCCGATCTATTGCGCCGCGTCGAGTTGCCGCGTGAGGCGCTCTTTGATGCGGTCGAACTGCTTGCCGGAAATCCGCGCCAAATACTCGCGGGCCTGCTCCTTGCGTCCCATTTTCAGACTCACGCGCGCCAGATTCGTGTAAGCGAAATCCTTGTTCGCGCTCACGTCGCGAAAATGCTCCCATGCTTTCAGCGCTTCGTTCCAGTCGGGCGAGGGGACTGTGTAAAACGCATCCGCGAATGCTTTCGCGTAATCCTCGTTGAATGGATCGAGACCGGTCGCGGTGCGAAATTCCTCCAGCGCGCGCTGCGCGACATCGTCCGAAGTTTTTGTGCGCTCGTCATGCATCTCATGTCGAAAAAGAAAAAGCGCGTTGCCGAGATTGAAATGATACAGCGCGTCGCGCGGCGCGAGCCGCGATGCGCGCGAAAAATAATCGGTCGCTTTTTTTGCGTCGCCGAGATCGACCCATGCGTTGCCAAGGCGAAACGCGATGTCCGCATCTTTCGGATCGAGTTTTTCACCGGTTTCCCATTGCGCGAAGGCTTCGCTGCGCCGTTCGATCGACCATAAAAACGAGCCGTAAGCTTCGCGCACATTCGCATCGCGCGGATATTTTTTGACGAGCTGCTCGTAATTTTCCGCGACCTTATCCAGCTCCGCGCGATCGCTGTCAGCTTGTGCCGAAGCTTTGTAGCGCGTGATTGCCGCGTTCTCCAAAAGCTGCACCGCGCGCAATTCATCGGTCGCCGATTCGCCGTGACTGGCAATCGCAAAACAAAAAAGACTGAGCGCAAAAAAAAGGCGTTTCACGTTTCGAGCAACATCGCGCAACTTCCCCGCGCGCGGAAACACAAAAGGATGCAAAGCGCGGTGAACGCGTGCTAGGTTGATCAGACATGATGTCGAAAACGATTTTTGTCGCCGGTCATCGCGGGCTCGTCGGCAGCGCGATCGTCCGCGATTTGCAGGCGCACGGCTATGACCACATCGTTACGCGCACGCGCGCGGAGCTTGATCTACTGCGGCTCGACGACGTGCGGCACTTTTTTGAGGAAACCAAACCCGCGCTCGTGATTGACGCTGCAGCGCGCGTCGGCGGCATCAAGGCGAATAACGATTATCCCGTCGAGTTTCTGCTCGAAAATCTCACGATTCAAAACCACATCATCAGCTGCGCGCACGAATTTGGCGTGGAAAAACTGCTCTTCCTCGGCAGTTCGTGCATTTATCCAAAGTTCGCGCCGCAGCCGATTCCGGAGTCCTCGCTGCTGACGGGCGAACTCGAGCCGACGAATCAATGGTATGCGATCGCGAAGATCGCCGGCATCAAACTTTGCCAGGCTTATCGCGAGCAATATCACCGCAATTTCATTAGCGCGATGCCGACGAATCTTTATGGTCCCGGCGACAACTTCGACCTGCAAAATTCTCACGTGCTGCCCGCACTCATGCGCAAAGTCCACGAGGCGAAACAGAGCGGCGCTCGCAAAGTCGTGGTCTGGGGCACGGGCAAACCGCGCCGCGAATTTTTGCACGTCGACGACCTCGCGAGCGCCTGCCGGTTTCTTTTGGACACCTACGACTCCGACGAAATCATCAACATCGGCACTGGCGAAGATGTGACGATTCAGGAACTCGCAGAGCTGATCTGCGACATCGTCGGTTTCGAGGGCGAGCTCAGTTTCGATACGACGAAGCCCGACGGCACGCCGCGCAAACTTCTCGACGTCTCGAAAATCAAATCACTCGGCTGGTCGCCGCGCATTTCGCTGCGCGAAGGAATCACCGGCACCTATCGCTGGTATTTGAAAAACAAGGCGTAAACGAAACGCGCGGCGTTATTCGTTTACCGCGTCGATCAACTTGCGCAAGCGTCCGAAATTCGATTGTTCCGGCGTGAGGATAAGACGCGGGAATTCGGCGAGGTCCGGCTCGTTCTTTTCCTCGGGCAAGGCGCTGCCTTGCACGATTTCGCCTTCGATCAGAATGTCGGCGAATCGTTTGTTTAGCGACGCAATGGCTGCCGCGCTGAGCTTGCGCTGCATGCGGATGACCATCTTTTTGCCGACCCATCGATACGAAATAAAGTTACTGTAAAAGTGCAGGATTTCGTTAACGGCTTCATCGACGCTTTCGGTGACCTTGAACAGCGCGAAGTCCTGCTCGGAGACGAGGCCGAAATTGAGCAGATGCTCGTGCAAAAACTTCAGCCAGGTTTTCCAGTAGTTGCCGCCCGGCTTATCCACGAGCACGAGCGGAATGATGCGGCCTTTGCCGGTCTGCATCAGCGTGAGCACCTCGAAACCTTCATCGAGCGTGCCGAAGCCGCCGGGAAAAAGCGCGACCGCGTGCGTTTCTTTCACGAAATTGAGTTTGCGCGTGAAGAAGTAATTAAAATTCACCAGCTTCGCGTCGCCATGAATTGTCTCATTCGCACGCTGCTCGAATGGCAGGCGAATGTTTAAGCCAAAGCTGTGCTCGCGACCGGCGCCTCGTTGCGCCGCGCCCATGATGCCGTCGCCGCCGCCGGTGATGATCATGAATTCATGCTCGTGCATTTTTTTCGCGAACTCCTCGGCAGCTTGAAATGACGGCTCGCTTGGCTGAATGCGCGCGGAGCCGAAGACGACGACTTTTTTGGATTTCGTATAAGGCGCAAACACGCGCGCCGCATAGCGCAGCTCTTTTAGCGAACGGTTAAACAATTTTAAATCCGCAACGCTCAGTCCGTCGCGGCCCATCTTGAGCGCGGTGGCGATCATTTCCTCGATGAGCTCGCACGATTTTTCGCAGCCGGCGTCTGCTACGAGTTCCGCGACGCGCCGGTCGATCTCCTTGTTGCCGCTGGTCGAGGGTGGATGGGAGGGCAGCGCTTCGATGCCACCGCCGGTAAAGTCTGGCATGATGAAATTAAGATTTAAGATTTAGGATTTACGATTTAGAAAACTCGCGCGTTTACGCGTCGAAGCATCAAGCTGCAATCCGAAATCTGCAATTCTGAAATTCCCTCATGATCATCGTCATCCGCCCAAATACATCGCGTGAAAAAGTCGAGGAAGTCATCGCCGAGGTCGAAAAACTCGGCTACGACGCGCGCCCGATTTTTGGCACTAACCAAACCGTCGTCGCCGCCATTGGCGATGAGCGGACGCATCACACGCTCGAGTCGCTGAACGTCCTGCCGCAAGTGGAGCAGGTTATGCGCGTGCAGAAACGCTACAAGCTCGTCAGCCGCGAATCGCATCCTGACAATTCCGTAGTAAGCGTCGACGGCATCGAGATCGGCGGAGCGAAATTCTCCATGATGGCCGGGCCGTGCTCGGTCGAAAATGAGGAGCAGCTTTTGATGACCGCGCATGCTGTGAAAAAAGCAGGTGCGACAATTTTGCGCGGCGGCGCTTACAAGCCGCGGACTTCGCCTTATGAGTTTCAAGGTTTGGGGAAGGAAGGGCTGCGTTTACTGCAAGTCGCGAAGGATGAAACCGGACTGAAAATCATCACCGAAGTGCTGAGCGAACGCGACGTCGAGCACGTCGCGCAGACCGCCGACATCCTGCAAATCGGCGCGCGCAATTCGCAGAATTTCCAATTACTGATCGAGGCCGCGAAAAGCGGGAAGCCGATTTTGCTCAAGCGCGGATTGAGCGAGCGCATCGAGGAATGGCTGCTCGCGGCGGAATACATTTTGAGCTACGGAAACCCGAACGTGCTGCTTTGCGAGCGCGGCATCCGCACTTTCGAGACTTACACACGCAACACGCTCGATCTTGTCGCGGTCGCGATCGCGAAGAGAGAATCGCATCTGCCGGTGATCGTCGATCCTAGCCAGGGCTGTGGCCGCGCGGATCTCGTGCGCATTTTGTGCCGCGGTGCTGTTGCGATGGGCGCGGATGGATTGTTGATCGAGGTGCACCCGAATCCCGCCGAGGCGCTGAGCGACGGGCAGCAGCAGGTGGATTTCAATTCGTTCGACCAGCTCATGCAGGAGTTGCCGCCGATTTTGAAAGCAGTCGGACGCGAGCTTTAGAAAAACAATGCGACTACTCAAAGAACTTTTTGAAAACAACCGGCTCTGGTCGGAGCAAATCAAGGCGAGCGACCCGGATTTTTTTCCGACGCTGGCGAAGCAGCAGGCGCCGCGTTATTTGTGGATCGGCTGCGCGGACAGCCGCGTGCCGGCGAATGAAATCGTCGGGCTTTTGCCGGGCGAATTGTTCGTGCATCGTAACGTCGCGAATATCGTGGTGCACACCGACTTCAACTGCCTCTCGGTGATGCAATACGCCGTCGAGGTGCTGCAGGTCGAGCACGTCATGGTCGTCGGCCACTACGGCTGCGGCGGCGTGCGCGCGGCTTTGCAAAACAGCCAGCTTGGCCTCATCGACAACTGGCTCCGGCACATTCGCGATGTGTATTACCGGAATCGCGCGGAGCTGGACGTCATCCCGAGCGAGGAGGAAAAAACCGACCGGCTATGCGAGCTGAATGTGATCGAGCAGGTTGAAAATGTCTGTCAAACAACGATCGTCCAGAGCGCCTGGGCGAGGGGACAGAAGCTCGCCGTTCACGGCTGGATTTATTCGCTAAAAGACGGGCTGCTCCGCGACATGGATGTCACTATCGAAAAGAACCGATGATGAGCGACCGGTGAGCGATCGAAGAAGTGCCTCGCGTTTCCGATTCGCCATTAGTAATTAGTCATTCGTCATCCCCCCTCATGGCTCGCAATTCCTCCAGCGCGACATTTGGCAAGAAACTCGGCACGTATCTCGTGCTCGCGTTCTTTGCCATCTACGCGATTTATCCGATCACGCAGATCGTCACGATTTCGCTGCGGCCGGGCAACCAGCTTCTCTCCAGCTCGCTCGCGCTCATTCCCGAGGGCGCGACGTTCGCGAATTACCGCGATCTTTTTACGCAGACGAAATTTTTGCGCTGGATGTTGAATTCGTCATTCATCGCGTTCGTCGTCACGGTCACCGGCGTCGCGCTCGCGAGCACGGCGGGCTATGCGCTGTCGCGGTTTCGTTTTCGCGGACGCAGCCCGGTGCTGAGCGGCCTGCTCGTGACGCAGATGTTTCCGGCGACGATGCTGCTGCTGCCGCTTTATCTCGTTTTGATCCGGCTGCATCTCATTAATTCCTATCTCGGCATCATCATCATCTACATCGCCACCGCGCTTCCGTTTTGCATCTGGCAGCTCAAGGGTTACTACGACACGATTTCGACCCCGCTCGAGGAGGCGGCGAGCATCGCCGGCTGC
>JAJPJG010000017.1 GCA_021324395.1 Spartobacteria bacterium
CGTGGCAGACTTTCTCCCAAGTCATTTTCCCGCTCGCCGCGCCGGGGGTGGTGATCACCGCGCTGTTTTCGTTCATGACCGCTTGGAACGAATACATCGTCGCCGCGATCGTGCTGCAGGATCAAAGCATGTTCACGTTGCCGGTCGGCTTAAAGATGTTCCAAAGCAACATGAGCCAGCAATGGGGACTCTATGCCGCGGGCGCGCTCATCGTGTCGGTGCCGGTGGTCGTCTTCTTTTTGGTGCTGAGCCGGTTCCTCGTCTCGGGAATGACGGCCGGCGGGGTGAAAGAGTAGCCCTCCACTGTGGTTAACCGCTTCCGGCACGTCCGGAATGCGTTCTCCGGCGTTGGAACCTGTTTTCCCGACGTCCGGAATGGCGACTCCAACGTCGGCGGGCGCATTTCCGACGTCCGGAATGGTGTCTCCAACGTCGGCGGCGTGATTTTTGACGTCGAAAATGCGAGCTCCACCGCTGATGCGACGTTCCGGACGTGCCGAAAGCCGCTTTTAAGGCCGGCGCGACGTTATTCCGGCTGCTCGACGGCGCGGAGAACCGCCGGGACAACACTGCGCATCAGTTGCTGCAAGGTGCGCGTGAGCAACTCGCTCGCGGTGCCGCCGGTCGCCCCGAGGCCGGGTTGCGATTCGCTCGCCTGGAAACTTTTGTGCAGCACCTCGGTCTCGCCGCGCCGGACGCGAATGAAAACGGTGATGCGGCATTCGTGCGAAGCTTCCTTCGGCTCGATGTGGATGTCGGAAACCTGCCCGTCGATTGCGACGTTCGTGACGCCGGGGCCCATGGCGTTGACGACGGTGTAACCGGCGTTGCTCAATTCGCCCTCGAGCGCGTCAGTGACCCATTTGGCGGCGTTATCCCGCGCGGGCCCGAGGCTTTTGCTGCCGCGCGCGAAGCCGCTGTGGATGGCGCCGAGATTCGAATCTTCACGGGCATCGCTGATTTTAAACAAAGCGACGCGGCGCGGGACCTCGGCGGTCTGCGTGCCGGCGACGGTGTAGCGCAGGCTGACTGCGCCGGTGGGCGTGGTCGAGGCGCAACCGGCGGTGAAAAGCGCCGGGAGCAAAAATAAAAGTGTGCGGATCATGAAGCGGTGACCCGCCTGAAAGAGCAAAAGCCGAGCCTATTTCTGGTGCTGCTCGACGTAATCGGCAATCGAGTCCACCGTCGCCAGCGCGTTTTTGGCGACGTCGGAGTTTGGAATCGTCACGCCGAAGCGCTTTTCCAGCGAGACCACCAACTCAAGCGCATCGATGGAGTCGAGCCCGAGGCCCTCGACGCCAAACAGCGGCAGATCGTTACTGATTTCTTCCTTCGGCGTTTTCAGCATCAGGTTCTCAACCATCATTTCCTTGATCGATTCTTTAAGCTCTTCAGTCGCCATGCGGAGGTGCGTTATTTGTGATTTACGATTTGAGTTAGGATTTTGAACAATAGCGCGAATCGCGCGCGTGAAAACAAAACATAAATCATCGAATCGTAAATCATAAATGCCGAAGTCCCGTCTCGATCAACTGCTGGTCGCGCGCGGATTGTTCGAGAGCCGCGAAAAAGCGCAACGCGCGATCATGGCGGGCGAAGTGCGGGTGGGGGATCACACAGCGGACAAACCGGGGACGAAGATCGCGGAAGACGCGGAGATTTTTGTAAAGAGCGCCAGCCGTTACGTCAGTCGCGGCGGATTGAAATTGGAGGCGGCGCTGGCGCATTTTTCCATCGACCCGACCGGCGCGACCTGCCTGGACATCGGCGCATCGACCGGTGGATTCACCGATTGCCTGCTGCAACATGGCGCAGCGAAAGTGCACGCGATCGATGTGGGCCACAGTCAGCTCCACTGGAAAATCCGCAGCGATCCGCGCGTAGTCGTGCGCGAAAAACTCAACGCGCGATTTTTGAGCAAGGCCGATGTGCCCGATCCGATTGATGTCTGTGTGATCGATGTGTCGTTCATCTCGCTGAGTTTGGTCTTGCCAGCCGCCTTTGAATTGTTAACTCCAACGGGCGTGACCGTCGCATTGATCAAGCCGCAATTTGAGCTCGGCAAACATGAAGTCGGAAAAGGAGGCATCGTTCGCGACCCCGCAGCGCACGAACGCGCCGTCGCACAGGTGCGCGATTTCGTCTGCGGCACACTGCACAAAACGTGGTGCGGCGTCATCGAGTCGCCGATCCTCGGCGCCGAGGGCAACAAGGAGTTTCTCGCATGTCTTCGCCATTGATCGGCCTCATCGCTCATGTCGGAAAAAGGAACGCCGCCGAGCTTCTCGGAAAGCTGCGCGATGCTTTTACGCGACGCGGCGCGGCGATTCGTTTTGAAATAAAAACTGCGGAGTTGATCGGCGAAGTGGACGGCATGGCCGTGAATGAGCTCGGCGTGAACTGCGACATCCTCGTTGTGCTCGGCGGAGATGGAACCATCCTGCAGGTCGTGCGGGATTTGGACGGGAATTTAAAGCCGATCTTCGGCATCAATCTCGGCTCGCTCGGCTTTTTAACGTGCGTCAGCTCGACGGCGTTGGAGCAGGCAGTCGATTCGATTGTCGCGGGCAGCTATGTGCTAAGTCATCGAACGCTGCTCGACGTCGAAATCGAAAGCGACGGAAAAATCCTCGGGCATCGCACGGGACTCAATGACGCCGTGATCAGCCGCGGAGAGTTTTCGCGATTGATCCGGCTGCAGGCGCGCATCGATGGGCAGGTGCTGACCGACTACAACGCTGACGGTCTCGTTATTTCCACGCCGACCGGCTCGACGGCGTATTCGCTTTCAGCCGGCGGGCCGATTCTCACGCCGGAATGCGGCGTCTTTGTGATCACGCCGATTTGCCCGCACGTGCTGACGAATCGGTCGGTAATCGTCAGCGATGATTCGCGCATTTCGATCAGCCCGTGCGCGGATCAGCACGACATTTTTTTAACCGTAGACGGCCAGGAGCTCATAAAAATTAAGGCCGGCGACACCATCCGCATCCGTAAAGCTACGAAAACATTGCCGCTTGCGATGCTGCCCGACATGTCGTTTTCCGAAGTGCTCCGGCAAAAACTCAAATGGAGCGGCGCTGCAATATGATTACCATCGGCGACATTCTGCGAAAACGGCACATCGACCTCGATCTCAAGCCGACGAGCCAGGAGGAGGCGATTTTTCAGGTCGCGTCGTTGCTGAAGGAAGACGAGCGCGTGCTCGACTGGAACAAATTTTACGACGGGCTGAAGAGCAAAAACCCATGCGTCGCCGCCGGCAGCGAATTCGAGATATGCATTCCGCACGCGCGCACGGATGCCGTCAGCAGCATGATCATGAGCATCGGGCGATCGGCAGACGGCATCAAATTTCCGAACTCGAAAGACCGCATCCATTACATCTTCGTCATCGGCGTGCCGATCGCACTCGCGGCCGATTATCTGCGGATCATCGGAGCCCTCGCACGCATTTTTAAAGACGTGGGAGCCGAGTCGTCATTGCGCCTGGCGGCCAGCGCAGCGGATTTTCTCGAAATCCTGACCGAGCGTGAAATGAAGCTGTAGCCCGACGGCACGGCTGGATTTCCAAAAAAGCGGCGCTAAAGGCGATCGCCGCTGACAATTTCGTCGATCATCTCGCGGACTGACGCGGCATTGGAATGTGAACAAGTCAAGATCGGGGGCTAATCGCGGAGAGCGGGTGGAATCCATTCACAAGTTATTCACAAGACGGCAACGCACCTATTTTGAGCCAACTAACTACAACATCATACAATATATGTCATATTAAATTTACTTCGGAGAATCCGCCGAGATCCAGGAGTCGATGACTTTTCCCTCTTTGGTTGAGGTTACTACTCTAGCAGCGCCTGGATTTCGCTCATGCTTAACGCGGACATCAACGGCTCTTCACTTTCGACCGTGGCATCGATCAATTCGCGTTTCTTTTGCTGCAATTGCAGAATCTTTTCCTCGACCGTGCCGCGCGTGATCAGTTTGTAAGACGTAACGATTTTCTGTTGCCCGATCCGATGCGCGCGGTCCGTTGCCTGGGCTTCTACGGCTGGATTCCACCATGGATCAAAATGAATCACCGTGTCTGCAGCTGTGAGGTTTAGGCCGACACCACCTGCCTTGAGACTGATCAGAAATACCGTTGCGGCTCCATTCTGGAACCGGTCAACCTCCCGCGCCCGTTCCTTCGTCGCGCCGTCGAGATAACAAAACGGCGTTTCCGCGAGCTCGAGTTGCCTGCGCAGGATTTGCAGCATTGAGACAAATTGACTGAAGATTAGCACCCGATGACCGCCGTCTATCGCCTCGCGCACCAATTCTTCGAGCAAGTCGAGCTTGGCCGACGCTTGCGCGGGCTCAATACCCGGCAAATTTAGTAACCGTAGATCGCAGCACACCTGACGAAGTCGCAAAAGCGCCGTCAACATTACGATCCGGCTCTTACCACTCTCGGCTTCGGACGAAAGCTCACTGATTTGCCGACGGCTCTCTTCGAGAAGTGATCTATAGACATCAGACTGTTGCTTTGTTAACTCACAATAAGCGACTTGCTCTATTTTTTCCGGCAAATCCGTTGCAACCATTTTCTTCAATCGGCGCATCATAAATGGCCGCAGTCGCTTCGCCAGTCGCTCCTGAATCCCTGTCTCGCCCTTATTTATCGGCAATTCATAGCACTCCCTGAAATCGTTCCGCGAGCCGAGATAGCTGGGCATCAGGAACTGCATGATCGACCACAAATCGCGCACGGAATTCTCCATCGGCGTGCCGGTCAGGACAAACCGCGTGTGCGCGCGCAGTCCGGTTGCGGCCTGCGCATTTTGCGTCTCCGGATTCTTGATGTGCTGCGCCTCATCCAGAATGACGGTCGCAAATTCAAAGCCGCGATACCGGTCGCTGTCCCGGCGCAGCAGCGGATAGCTCGTGATGATCAGGTCCACTTGCGGGATTTTTGAAAAAAGCGATTCTCTGTCCGATCCGGCGATTGCGAGCAGCTTCAGCTCGGGCGTGAATTTCTCCGCTTCGCGCTGCCAGTTGTAAACCAGCGACGACGGGCAAACGATCAGCGACGGCGCACCGGCTGTTTTTAAAAACGCGAGCGCCTGCAGTGTTTTGCCGAGGCCCATTTCGTCGGCCAAAATCCCGCCAAAGCCATTTCGCGCCAGAAAATTCATCCAGTAAACGCCTTGCTTTTGATACGGCCGCAACACATTCTCCAGCGTGCCGAGTGGCACCGACTCCGGTTTTTCGAGCTGGCGCTGCGCGCGCGCCCATTGCTGCCACGCGGGCGTTCCTGTGATTCGCGAGGTTTCGCCGATCACCGCGTCGATGTAGCCGGCGTGAATGCGCGCGACGCGATACGTGCCAGGCTGGCGCTGCTGCGGGTCGCAATCGACGAGCACATTTTGCAGTTCATCGAGCATCTGCGCGTCGAAAACGGCGACGCGATTATTCTTCAGGCGCACGTGATTTTGGCCCATCTGCAGCAGCCGCTGGATTTCGGCAGCAGAGAAAGTCTGGCCGCCGGCTTCGAGATTTACATTCAGCTCAAACCAATTTTCGCCTGAGCTCTGGATGTCGATACGCGGCGTGATGCGTTCGATTTGTTCGGTGATGTTTGTAAAACGCGCGCCGACTTCCACGTTCCATTCGCGCTGCAAACGCGGCAGTTCCTGCGCGAAGAAATTTAAAATCGAATGCTCCCTCTTCAGCGCAAAATGCCCGGTCGTGTCCGGTCCGGCGAAACCCCATCGCGTCAGCCGTTCCAGCGCGTCGCGTTCGGCAGCTAGATTTCGCGCGAGCCGGCGTTGCGGGTTTTTTGGATCGACAAACGTAAATGCATCACTGGCCGGAGTCAGACCAATAGTTACTACGCGTTTTCCGTAGATTGCCTGCAAACGCGCCGCGAGATGATTCAGCGAACCTTCGACCGTGAGCGAAAATTCCGGCTGCGCCAGATGAGCCGCTATTTCCGGCGATTCGGCAGACGCTGTCGCATCAGGCATTCGCAATTTCCCGAGAAGTTCCGCGACATTTACCGGTGTTGATTTTCCAAACGTCACGCGCGGATGGCCGTGCAATATCTCCAGCACCTCGAGCGCTTTTTCGCGCGGCAAAATCAGCATACCGGACACGTTGCCGTCGTGTAGCGCGCGCAGTTTTTCGATCACTCGCAAATCTTCCGGCGAAACGCAAAACGTCTTCTTCACGTCGAGCGCATGAATCAGCATGCGCTGTCCTGCGCGCGAAATCTCCGCGCCGATCATCACCTCGCCCTTTTGCCACGCGGCTTGAAAATTCGGCGAAAGAATCACGTGCAACTCGACGCGCTCGCCTTCGTCTGTGGAAAAAAATGGTCCATGTCTTTGCACCGCCAATTCCTGCTTCGGCGGTGCCAATGTCACCGGCGCCGCTTTCGGCCGCAGCATGGCGAGCCCGATCGCCAGCGAGTGCGCGCAGATCGTCCCCCATTCTCGTGACGCACGGCAGGTGCAAATGTTTTCGATGTTTGTCCGGCTTGCGATTTTTAGCCCGGCGCGAAATTCCGTCCCGGCATCCTGCACCACGCCCTTGAGCAGCGGCGGTGTGTAGGCGGCGCTCAGCACGCGCCCCGAGTCGCATAGTGCGCGGGCATGCTTCATCGCCTGCCAGCCGCCGGCTTCGGTGAGCAATTTTTCGTTCAATTCCACTGCGGTCATGTTGGACAAATATTTTGGAGGGAGTAGTCTCGCAGACTTTCCAAAAATGAAAACCATCGCGGTGGCCAATCAAAAAGGTGGTGTGGGAAAAACCACCACTGCGGTCAACCTCGCGGCATGCCTCGCTGCGGCGGGTCGACCCGTGCTGCTCATCGACCTCGACCCGCAGGCCAATGCAACCAGCGCGCTCGGGCTCGACTGCCTCGATGGCCACAGCGTTTACGGGCCGTTGCTCGGCGGGAAATCGATCGTCGAGCAAATCATTCCGACGCGGTTCGATCATCTATTTCTCGTGCCGGCGGATCTCGACCTTGCCGGCGCGGAAATCGAAGTCGCACGTGTGGACGACCATCTTACGCGACTCCGCGCCGCTCTTGCTCCCCTTGCCACGGATCGCCCGTTCGAATTCGTCCTGCTCGATTGCCCGCCGTCGCTTGGCATACTAATGACCAACGCCCTCGCCGCCGCCGACGAGCTGCTCGTGCCGATCCAGTGCGAATACTTCGCGCTCGAGGGACTCTCGAAAATCGTGCAGGTCATCGAGCAAATCCAATCCTGCGGGGCAAACCCGCAGCTCACGCTTGGCGGAATTTTGATGACCATGTTCGCCCGCACGAACCTCGCGCAACAGGTCGTCGACGAAGTTCGCAAGCATTTTGGCGAAAAAGTATTCAACACCGTCATCCCGCGCACCATCCGCCTCGGTGAAGCCCCGAGCTTCGGCAAACCGATCATCGAATACGAGCCGAACGGCCAGGGCGCTACCGCCTACCGTGCGCTCGCGACGGAGTTTCTGCAACGGCATAGTTCTTAGCTGGAGCTGGTAGTTTCGTTGCCGCGGATGCGCATCAACGTTTTCCTGCTTTACTAGCTCGTGGTTCGGAGCAAAAGGGATGAATGACTAGCAGATTCATGCGGTTCCCCTTTTGTAGAAAAGCCGAATCTCCGGCATTGCTACTCGTTATATCTCTTCTGCTTTCGCTGAGTGGCTGCGATAACACTTCTCCTTCTGCTCCGAAGAATCCTGACATCTCTTCCAGTCCCATCACCGATACGCTGGCGATTGGTGATAATGCTTCCGAGCACCAACACGGAGTTCAGCTTGGCGCGAGCGAAAGGTTTACTGGAGGTCTGGGCGAGCCTGCTGTGAAGCTTCTGCCGAGTGGGACTAAGGCTTGGGAAAGCGCGCCGATGGAGTTTACGATGAAGGTGGATGCTGAAAAGCAAAACTACATCACCACACGACTCTGGGGTTCGGATAAAGGTGAGGAGCTAGGTCGCCTGGTGCTTTACATCGATGGCAAACAGCTCGGTTATCGCGGCGCGGGCGATTACAGCACGCTAAACCAGGCCGATGCCGAGGCGGAAGCTCCCGGTCGCTTCTTTTACGAAACGCTACCTCTGCCTCCATTTCTTACTAAAGGTAAGTCAACCGTGAGCGTGAAGGTCATAGCTCTCGGGCCTAGATGGTGGTATGGCCCGACGTTTGAGACCTATCAAAAGCCTTTTACGAAAGAGAGCCGCGGCATCTATCGCTTCTACACGCATACCGATGGCTACTTCGTTCCTCCGCCAGAGGAAAAGCAAGGCGAAGCTCCGAATGCATCGGTGCGTCCAGCGCCGGGCGAAGAGGTCATGGAGCAATCGCGCAAGGTAGTCCTCGATCGCATCAATAGAATGCTGAAGGAGGAAATCACGGCTAACTCGGCTCCGAAAGCTTACCAGATTCCGATTCTCTTTCTCGCGGCTGCCTACAATACCGAATGGACGCCCGCTTATCACAATCCTATGGCTATTGAGCGAATCGTGCAGTTAGGCGATGGGCGAGCGATGGATTTTTTCTTGGATAACACATGGGTCTCCAAAAACTGGATAGGAGCCGGCCCGCTCGGCGAAGCCATCATCGAGACATGGCCGGAGATTGGCAAACGCATGCAGGAGAAGGTTCAGATGAATGGTAACGAGATCACGCGCGGTGAAGCATGGAGCAGGTTATTGAAAGCGAGCGTAGATTATTGGCGCACGCATCGCCGCTCTTATACCAACCAATCCATGATCGTGGATTACAACATCTACACCGCCAATCGAGGCTTATCGCTGATCGATCCATCTCTCGCATTGCCGGAAAGTCACACGCTTCATTTTTTGTATGAAGCAGTGGGAATCGAACCATGGCTCGGCAGTGATGCCGGCGGAGAGAACACCGGCGAGAAAGACGTTCCCTACCAAAACGTCGCGATACCTTTTGGCAATAATTACAATCTCATCACAACGAAAGGTGTCTCGCGGGAACTGGGATGGGTCGCCGGTTATGGCGAGACGATCCTGAGATTCATGCACGACATGGTGCTGATTACCGGCGACGAAAAAATCCGCGAGCAACTGCGCAAGATCGACAATACCCGGCTTTGCTTCCGCTATCCCGCGCTCGATGCCGACGGCTATCGTTGCATGAAACTTAGCAGCGAGATCGATGAACGCGGCGAGCACTTCCCCGTTTCCGGCGCTGCTTACGCCGATAACTATGCGTCGCGCGAGAACTGGGGCATGGATCTTCCCGCGATTCTTACCGATGACCCGAAGACAGTCGGCGCGGCGCAGCAGAGCCTGGAGGACAACCAGTATTTTGCATTCATCGCTTCACGCCTGAAAAGCGACGACACTCTCGGAATGATGCGCAATCTCGACGAATACGCGAAAGCGAAAACGCTTCCGCCGAGCTCCTATCGTCTGCCGATGAGTGAAGGACAGCCCGACTTCGTCTTTACCGATGAGGAAAGCCCTGTTGTAGCTCTCAAGCACGGCGATACGCGCCTTTTTGTGAATCTCTACTTCCGCGCGGAGAATGCCGTGAATCGTGTCGCGCGCGTGTTCGAGATCACTCCTAAGATTACGCGAATAGCTACAGTTAGAACCGACGTCGAGGTAAACGAAAGCGGCAAGACCTTTGTGCGGCCCGATCATCTCCAGGGTATTCGCAATGAGGAAAAGCTAAAGCCGCCGGGCGATACTTCGCATCAAGCTTGGGCGGGCGAAGTCATGCCAATCGCGAAGCGACCCGACGACGCATCGCAGCCTCCTTACGGAGCATGGGGCCCATTCGTCGGCAAGGCTGACTTCTACACGTTGCGCTATGGCGACTATCTCATCGCCATGAACACGACTCAGGCTCGCACCTTCACCCTGCCCGCTCAACCCGATCATCCGACGGCCAAAGATTTAGTCACCGGCAAAGAGATAAATCTGAAGGCCGGCGTGCCAGTTCCCCCGCTCACGACAATCGTTCTGTTTCTAGGTAAGAACGGATAGTTGCCATTCCTTAACAGGCTTGATAGGTGGTATCGCGCCGAATACCACCGATTCAAATGCAGCGCGAGTCGCCGCGGCAAAATCATCCAAATAGATCATGCAGATCAAGCCTATGCTCACCAACCTGCGACCAGCGTTTGCCTTTTTACTTCTGGGCATGACGCTTACCCTTACAGCGCCCGTCGAAGCTCAAGATAAGACGGCTTCTCTATCGCCTCCGCCCAAAACGCAGCAGGCACAAAAGCAGCAAACCTTTCGCCTGCCTGACATGCCGCTGCATGATCCGTGGATTCTGGCGGATGCAGCCTCAAAGACCTATTACCTCTACACCTCCAATGTCCGCAGACTGACTGGTGAAAACCGCTCCGGCACGATGGTTTACAAGAGCAAGGACCTCATCCACTGGGAGCGGCCGTTTGTAGTCTTTACCGTGCCTGATGGCACTTGGGCTAATCCCACCGAAGGCGCCTGGGCGCCCGAGGTTCACGAATACAAAGGCATGTTCTACCTTTTCACCACGCTGCACAATTCCCAGAGGATCATCGCGGAGCCCCCGGCGGTCTGGAAGACCAATCACATGCGCGGCACCTGCATTGCGGTTAGCGATTCTCCTGAGGGACCGTTCAAGCTGCTGAAAACAAATGGGCCCGTCCCACCGGCTGATTTCATGACCCTCGACGGCACGCTCTACATTGACCCGGAGGATGGAAGCCCCTGGATGGTCTATGCCCATGAATGGCTGCAGAAGATTAACGGCACGATGGAAGCCGTGCCTTTGAAAACTGATCTTTCCGCCGCCGACGGGCCGCCGATCTACCTTTTTAAAGCCTCGGACGCTCCCTGGCTCAACGCACAGGGCGTGGCGTCCCGCGAGGAACTGCACTATGTCACCGACGGCCCGGAACTCTTTCGCACAAAGGACAACCAGCTTCTGATGCTCTGGTCCAGCTATGACAACAAAGGTTACGTGCAAACCGTGGCCCGTTCAAAGTCCGGCGAGCTCAAAGGGCCTTGGGAGCAACTGGAGCCGCTCATGCGCCACGACAGCGGCCACGGCATGCTCTTTCATACCTTTGAAGGCCAATTAATGCTGGTGCTGCACCGGCCTTTTAAGAACGCCCGAGGCAAGCTCTACGAAATGGAAGATACAGGCACCAGCTTAAAGATAATCCGGGAACGCACCGATCTGGATGGTGAATTACCGTAAGCCTGCTTTCCAGCAGCCGCCAATCGTGAGTCGCCTCTTCGCTTTTCCCCTTTCCGCTGGAAATCCAGCTCCGGCTGCCTACAGTGTCGCACCTCAAATGCCGATCGATATCAAACAACTGGTCACCGAACGCCTGGGCGAAAATTACGACCTGCACGAGCGCTATATCAACCGGACGCTGGTGCAGGTGCAGCGGATGATCGGGTTCGACAAAGTTTACGCGAATGCGCAGGGCGCTTATCTCTATGATCTCGATGGCAACGCGTATCTCGATTTTCTGAGCGGCTACAGCGTTTTTAATATCGGGCGAAACCATCCGGCGGTGAAAAAGGCGATCCGCGATACGCTCGATCTTGACCTGCCGAACATGGTGCAGATGGACTGCTCGCTCTTGAGCGGGTTGCTCGCGGAGGCTTTGGTGAAACGGCTCCCGGAGCATTTGAATGCGGTGTTTTTCTGCAATTCCGGCGCGGAAGCCATCGAGGGCGCGATCAAGTTCGCGCGCTCGGCCACCGGCAAAAGCGGTTTCATCTCGCTCAGCAGCGCCTTTCACGGACTGAGCATGGGCGCGCTGTCGCTCATGGGCAACGACTCGTTTCGTGACGGCTTCGGACCGTTTCTCAACGGCTGCATGCGGCTAAAGATCGGCGACCTCTCCAGCCTGCAAGCAGAGCTGGCAACCGGCCAATATGCCGCGGTCGTCATCGAGCCGGTGCAGGGCAAAGGCGTGCAGTTTCCGCACGATGACTTTTTCCTCGAGGCGCAGCATCTTTGCCGCAAACACGGCGCGCTCTTAATTTGCGACGAAGTGCAGACCGGCCTCGGCCGCACGGGACGCTGGTGGGGTTTCGAAAATTACGGGCTCGAACCGGATATCATCACCGTCGCGAAATCGCTCAGCGGCGGTTACGTGCCGGTCGGCGCGATCGTGATGCGGCGCGACATTTACCAAAAAACTTTCAGTCGCCTTGATCGCTGCGTTGTGCACTCGTCCACATTCGGCCGCAACAATCTCGCGATGGCGTGCGGCCTTGCGACGCTGCAGGTGATCGAGGATGAGAAGCTCGTCGAGAACGCCGCGCGCATGGGCGAGCTGCTGCGCACGCGCATCGACGCGTTGCGCGCGAAGCATTCGTTCATCAAGGAAGTGCGCGGCAAGGGCCTTATCATCGCCATCGAGTTTCACGAGCCGCACGAGTTCACGCTAAAGGCCGCCTGGAAGATTTTGCACAAGCTCGAATCCGAGCTCTTCGCGCAAATGCTCGTCACCGCGCTGCTGCAAAAACACCGCATCCTTACGCAAGTCGCTGCGCACGGGCTCGACGTGATCAAGATTCTCCCGCCGCTGACGATCGGCGAAAAGGAGGTCGATTATTTCGTCAATGCGCTCGACAGCGTGCTGAACGACTGCCGGAAGTTCCCCGGCCCGATCTGGGACCTCGGCACAAATTTTCTGCGTCAAGCCTTGCGAAAGCCGGCGGTTGCTGGATAATTGAGCTGCGGCGATTGGCCGCTGACGAAATCCCCCACCGGCGCGACATCAGCTCCGGGCACGATTCCATGTTAGCGGCGTGCGGCAACCGTGGACGCCGTGTGAGGACATATAAAAATGAAGACGAAACGATTTTTCCACATCGTCGCGATCATCTTTTCCTCCCTCGCCTCGATGATCTCACACGGGCAGGCCAAACCCGAGCTCTCGAAAAAGGCGAAGAAGGGCGAAAGCTCGATGACGAAACCGCACCGTCAAAATGGCTCCGGCACAGCAAGCGAGGAGGCATCCGACGATCCGCCGAAAAAACTCAATCCCTCGTTGATGGCCAGCGCCGAATTGAGCACGCCGATGGATTTTTCCAAAATCGCGCCGATCGCGCCGCAACCGGAGGACGCGAATTCGCGCTACCCGTGGAAGCGGGAGATCGTCACGACGACGTTTTGGATCGGCGAAAACGCGTCGAAGAATAATCCCGTGCCGAATCACGCGAGCTCGTGGGACCCGCATTGGGCGCAAAATTACGGCGGCGACGACGAGCCGATTGCCGCGAACCGGACTTCGGAATACACGCCGGCGAAGTTTACACCTGGTCAAAACCCGTTTTACGTGGCGTTGCCGTATAACGATGTCACAAAAGGCATGCACAAGCCGGAAGCTTCGCGGGTGATTCCGTGGTTCAGCAAAGACTACAAGGAACCGGGCAAAAGCGTCTGCAAAGGCCGCTGGATCGCCATTCGCCACGGCAACAAAGTTTGCTACGCGCAATGGGAGGATGCCGGCCCGTTTCGCACGGATCACTGGGAATATGTCTTCGGCAGCGAACGTCCGAAACCGAATCTTAACCACGGCGCCGGCCTCGATGTTTCGCCGGCTGTCCGCGATTACCTCGGCATGAACAGCACCGATGTCACCGACTGGAAGTTCGTCGATTTCGAGGAAGTCCCGACCGGGCCGTGGGCGCGCTTCGGTGACAACAACACGTTCGTGCAAAACGCGCGCAAGGGCGATCAGCGCGTGGCTCAGGTCACGCAGCAATCCTCGAAAGCGGTGCGGCCTGTGACATTGCGCGAGATCGTGCCCGGAACGTAATCGCATTTTCCCGACGCGACCGACTCCTGCTTGTCAGCATCGGAGTCGGCATTTATAAAGCGCGCCACGTATGATTCCTCCCGCGCGTGCCGCTGCCCCGAAAACAATCGTTAGCAACGAGGTCGCCGGAAAAAAACTGCTCGTCGCAAACCGCAGCGAAATCGCCATCCGCGTGCTGCGCGCCGCGAACGAACTCGGGATGTGGACGGTCGCGATTTACGCGCAGGAAGATCGGCTTTCGATGCACCGTTTCAAAGCGGACGAGTCGTATCTGATCGGCATAGACAAAGGCCCGGTCGGCGCTTATCTCGACATTGAGGCAATCGTCGCGCTCGCAAAGGAAAAAGGCGTGGACATGATTCATCCGGGCTACGGCTTTTTGTCCGAAAACGCGCGCTTCGCAAAGGCGTGCGAGGAGGCGGGAATTACCTTCGTCGGCCCGAGGCCGGAGCTGCTCGATTTGATGGGCGACAAAGTCGCTGCGCGAAACCTCGCGCTGAAACTCAAAGTGCCGACGTTGCCGGGAACCGACGAGCCGGTGAGCGATCGCAACGAAGCGCTACGCATCGTGAAATCGATCGGGTTCCCGCTCATCATCAAAGCGGCGTTTGGCGGTGGCGGACGCGGAATGCGCATCGTCGAGAAACCCGCCGATCTCGCGCCGTTGCTCGATGAGGCGCAGGGAGAAGCGGGACGCGCCTTCGGGAATCCGGCGGTGTTTTTGGAAAAATACATTCCGCGCGCAAAGCACATCGAGGTGCAGATTCTCGGCGACAATCACGGCAACGTGATGCATCTGCACGAGCGCGATTGCTCAGTGCAGCGCCGTCACCAAAAGGTCGTCGAAATCGCACCGTCGGTCGGCCTGAAGCCGACGATTGTGCACCAATTGTGCGACGCGGCGGTGCGGTTAACAAAAGAGATCGGTTACAACAATGCCGGCACCGTCGAGTTCCTGCTCGATCTCGATCGAGACGAATGGTTCTTCATCGAGATGAATCCGCGGATTCAGGTCGAGCATACGGTTACGGAAGTTATCACCGGCATCGACCTCGTCCGCTCGCAAATCCTCGTTGCGAACGGCGCGGCGCTGCACGGACGCGAACTCGATTTGCCGCCGCAGAACGAGATTCCGCGTAACGGCTACGCCGTGCAATGCCGCATCACGACCGAGGATCCGGAAAACAAATTCACGCCGAGCTACGGCAAAATTTTGACCTACCGCTCGGCGGCGGGACTGGGCATTCGCCTCGACGGCGGCATGGGCGATACCGGCGCGGTGATCACGCCGTTCTACGATTCGCTGCTCGTGAAAGTCACGGCGTCAGGGCCGAACTTCATCATGGCACTCGACCGCATGCACCGCGCTTTGCGCGAGTTTCGCATCCGTGGCGTAAAGACTAACATTCCGTTTTTGGAAAACGTTATCACGAACGAGATGTTTCGCTCCGGCCAGGCGACTACGCGGCTTATCGACACGACGCCGCAGCTCTTTGAATTCAAGGCGCGCCGCGATCGCGCGTCGAAACTGCTCGCGCTTCTCGGCGATGTCATCGTTAACGGCAACCCGCACGCAAAAGGCCATCAACTCAACGCGCCGATGCCGCTCGCGACACCTCCCGCTTACGATCAAAAGCAAACTCCCCTGCCCGGCACGCGCCAGCTTTTGCTCGATCTCGGCCCCAAGAAATTCGCCGACTGGACGCTCGCGCAAAAGCGATTGCTCGTGACCGACACAACGTTCCGCGATGCGCATCAGTCCTTGATGGCGACGCGCGTGCGCAGTTTCGATATGCTCGCCACTGCCGATGCCGTCGCGCGCCGGACGCCGAAGCTTTTTAGTCTCGAAATGTGGGGCGGCGCGACCTTTGACACCTCGATGCGATTCCTACGCGAAGATCCGTGGGGACGACTTCGCACATTGCGCGAGCGCATTCCGAACATCTGTTTCCAGATGTTGCTGCGTGGCTCGAATGCAGTCGGCTACTCGAATTACCCAAACAACGTCGTCGCCTGTTTCGTGAAACATTCCGCGGAAAGCGGTATCGATATCTTCCGCATCTTCGATTCGCTCAACGATCTCTCGAACCTCAAGGTCGCGATGGAAGCCGTGCATAAGACGCATGCGATTTGCGAAGCGGCGATCTGCTACACCGGCGACATTCTCGATCCAAACCGCGCGAAGTATTCGCTGAAATATTACATCGAAATGGCGAAGGAGCTCGAACGCATGGGCGCGCATTTTCTAGCGATCAAGGACATGGCGGGCCTTTGCAGGCCTTATGCAGCTTACGCGCTGGTGAAGGCACTGAAGGACGAAATCGCGATCCCGATTCATTTCCACACGCACGATACGAGCGGTATCAATGCAGCATCGATTCTGCGCGCGAACGATGCGGGCGTGGATGTCGTCGACCTGGCTATCGCTTCCATGAGTGGCTCGACCAGCCAGCCGAATCTCAACTCAATCGTAGCCGCGCTTCAGCACACGCCGCGGGATACCGGCCTCAACCTCGACGCGCTGAATGAGTTTTCCGACTACTGGGAACAGGTGCGAAACTACTACGCGCCTTTTGATACCGCACCTAAGACCGGGTCTGCGGAAGTCTACCTCCACGAGATGCCCGGTGGTCAGTTTACTAACTTAAAAGAGCAAGCTACTGCGATGGGGCTAGGTCATCGCTGGCCGGAAATTGCCCGTTGCTATGCCGAAGTGAATCAACTCTTCGGCGACATCGTGAAGGTTACACCTTCCAGCAAAGTAGTCGGAGACATGGCGCTCTTCCTTTTCACAAAAGGGATCAAGCCGGCCGATGTGGTAAACCTCGAACCCGGCGCGACTGCTTTTCCAGAAAGTGTGATTGATATGCTATCAGGCGGACTAGGCAAGCCGCTCGGTGGCTGGCCTAAAGCCGTTGTGCGCGCCGTGCTGGGAACTGCCAAAGTCAAAGAAGCGAAAGCTCCGAAAATTGACCTAAAGGAAACGCGCTCGGAGCTGGCTGTCCGGCTTAAGCGGGAAGTTACCGATGACGATCTCTACAGCCACTTGATGTATCCCCAGGTCTTTGCTGATTTTGCGAAGTTCGTTCGCGAATACAGCGATGCCAGCGTGCTTCCAACGCCCGCCTTTTTCTATGGCTTGAAGCCGGGCGAAGAAATCTCGGTGGATATCGAGCAAGGCAAAACGCTTTTCATCAAACTCATCAACATTGGCGCGCCCGACAAGGATGGCCGCCGAATCATTTCCTATGAGCTAAACGGCATCCCGCGCGAAACTCCGGTGCTGGATCGTTCGATCCAGCCTAAGACCAAGGCGCGCGCGAAAGCCGATGCCGACGATCCTTTGCAAGTCGGCGCGCCGATTCCCGGCGTGATTACCGCCTTGAACGTCAGCGTCGGAACCAAGGTGAACAAAGGCGACAAACTGCTAACGCTCGAAGCAATGAAAATGCAAACCACCATCTATGCGCCCGCCGATGGAGTTATCGCGGAGATCCCGGTAAAGACAGGCGACTCTGTCGAAAGCAAAGACCTTCTCGCAAAGTTGCGCCTGTAGCAGCGGCAAATTTGCCGCACGATTTGACCTTCATATCTCCGAAGTGTAAAAGTCGATTCCAGCGTTGCGCGTTTCCGCGTTGTCTCACTATTTTCCGGAGGTGGAACGATGGATTTTCGCCAGTGCGCGATTTTGTTTCCACGGAAGCCGACGCCATGTCCGCCAAGCGCGGGCGGGTTTCACAAGGGGAGCGCAGACTACCCGCCGAACGCGTTCAGGAAAGCGACTTCGATGGCAAGGTCTTCCTTCACGTTGCGGTCGAGGTTTTCGCGGAGGGCTTCGATGCGGGCGATGCGCCGCAGGATTTGCGGGGCGGTGAATTGCGCGGCGAGGCGTCCGGTCTCGGCGGCGTAGCCGGGCAGGTCGAGCGTGGTGAAGCGCTGCTGCTGGCGGAGGACGTCGGCCCACCATTGCACGAGCGTTTCGATAAGCGCGAAGCGTTGCTGGACGTAGCGGGACTCGGTGAGCGCTTTGTAGAAGTTCTCGCGGTCGTCGAGCCATTTGCTCTCGGTGGTTTGCTTGTAATGCGTCTCCTCTTTCTTGAATTCGGCGGCGTTGTCGTCGGCGATCTGCTCTCGGGCCTGCTGGAGGAGCAGGATGAATTTGCGGACAAGTCCATAAACGGCGGCTATGTCGCGTTCCTTGCCGCTGAAAAAGTCGCGCAATGCTCCGAGGAGCTGTGTTTGCGCGGGTGTCAGGCCGGGCCGGCCGGCGCGGCTCAGAGGGACGGCGATGCAACGGGAGAGGATGGTTTCGGGCAGCGCCTCGGGTTGGTCGCTCGTGAGCAACAGAAGGGAATTATTCGGCGGTTCCTCGAGGGTTTTGAGGAAGGCATTGGAGGCTTGGATTTGCAGGCGATCGGCCTCGAAGATGATGCCGACTTTGCGCCCGCTGCCGGTCGCGCGCATTTGCAATTCGCGCTCCAGCGCGCGCATTTGATCGATGACGATGCGGCGCGATTTGGATTCCGGCTCCGCGACGTGAACGTCGGGATGGCGCAACGGGTCGCTCGCGCCGGTGACGAGGCCGGACAGCCCGGTGGCGAGCTCGCGCTTGCCGCTGCCGCTCGGGCCGGTGATGAGGTAGGCGTGCGCGAGGCGCTGCTGGCTGTGCGCGCGGCGCAGAAGGTCGAATGCGGAGTCCTTCGTGAAGGCCATTTACTTGCGGATTTGGAGCGCGGTTAGGAGCGGCTGGGCCTGGTTCCAGATGTCGGCTTCCACTTCGTCGGCGCTTTTCCCGCCATCGATGACGCGAATGCGCTCGGGCTCGACCTTTGCCAGATCGAGATAACCGGCGCGGACGGCATCGTAGAATTCTGCGGGTTGCTGCTCCATGCGATCGTCACCCGCGTCAACAGGCCGTGGGCGGCGGAGCATGCGCTCGCGGGCGACCTTTGCATCGAGGTCGAGAACGAACGTGATGTCGGGGCGGCAGGTGCCGACGGCGAAGTCGTTGATGAATTTCACCGAGGCGGGCTCGAGATTCCGGGCGACGCCCTGGTAAACGGTCGTCGAGTCGAGGAAACGGTCGGCGATCACGACCGCGCCGGTTTTTAGCGACGGCTCGATCAACTCGCGCACGAGCTGCGCGCGGCTCGCCGTGAAAAGCAGCAGCTCGGCCTCGGAAGTCATCGCGTGGCCGATTTTCGAGAACTGCAGCAGATGCTTGATCTCCTCGCCGATGGGCGTGCCGCCGGGCTCCCGAGTGACGACGATTGTGTGGCCGGACTTTTCGAGGCGCGTGGCGAGACGGCGGATTTGCGTGGATTTACCGCAGCCTTCCGAGCCTTCGAATGTGATGAAAAATCCGCGCTGCTGCATGCGAGGGCGCGATGAAAAACCAACCGCGCGGCGTTGTCGAGAACGCTCTGGAATTTAGTGCGTGATCACCGTCGGCGCGCTGCTCGACGAGGAGTTGCTCGCCTTTGTGCTGACGACGCGCTCGGTGCTCTTGCGCGCGTTGATGACGAAATCGTTGTTGTCACCCCAGCGCGCCCACGGGCCGGGGGGGACTTCGCGGAAGTCGACGAATTTCCAGTCCGTCACGTCGATCGGCTGCAAGCCGAGGTAATCGCGGACGGCGGGCGAAACGTCGAGGCCGGCGCCGCGGTTGAGGTTCGGCTTCGGGCGGTCATTGCCAAAGACGTATTCCCAATGGTCCGTGCGGAATGGCCCGCAGTCCGACCATTGCGCGTAAACGACCCGGTTTCCCTTTCGGATAGCGATCCAGCGATCGCGGCAGACGGACTGGCCGTATTTGACGTAGGCTTCCTTGAACCACGGGATTACGCGCGGCGCTTCGGGCTTGGTCGCGCCGTGCGTAACGTCATTATAAGGCAGCGCGCAATAAAACGGGTTTTGTCTTGGAACAAACCGCACTGGGACGTAGTCGCGCCGCGCGGATGGGTCGGGATTGTCGAACCCGCCGTAGTTTTGCTGCCACTGCGGATCCCAAGAGCTGGTGCGGTTCGGCACGGGATTGTTTTGCGTCGGCTGTTCGCCGACCCAGAAGACGGTCGTCACGATGCCGAGCTTCCACGGATAACGTCCTCCGGAAATCATCGGGCGGCCGGTCGTCGGGATGTAAACCTGCGGCTCTATCTTTAACAGGGCGCTCTCGCGGAGCTTCATCGCGTAGTGCGCAAAGTCCGAGCCGCTGGAATACGGCGATTGCGCGCGGACGGCGGAGGTCAGCGCGAGCACAGAAAGGACTAGAGCTATGGGGGTTTGGGCTCTCATCGGTCGGAACGCCCTGCGGTATAGACCAAACATGCGGACGCGTCCAGCGGTTTTTGCCGGATTGACCGATTTCGGTAGTGTTCCATTGCGAGAGTGCATTCTTTGGCAGCGGCAGCGCCTGTTTCACGCTGTCTATGACAAAAAAGCATCGACTATGCCGCTTGGCAGCTTGGTTACAGCCGGTGCAGCACCGTATTTTTCAGGAAACGACGGTCGTCGGCTTCCAGGTAGTCGAGCGTGAAGTGCAGTCCCCTGCTCTCCTTGCGCAACAGCGCCGAATCGACGATTAGCGCAGCGACCGTGGCGAGGTTGCGGAGCTCGAGCAGATCGGTCGTCACCTTGAAATCCCAGTAAAACTCCTGAATCTCCCGTTGCAAATTCCGCAGCCGGTGCGCGGCGCGCTGGAGCCGCTTGTCGGTGCGGACGATGCCGACGTAATCCCACATCAGGCGGCGGATTTCGTCCCAGTTGTGGTAAATCACGACCAGTTCGTCCACGTCGTGCGCGTCTCCGCTTTTCCACTCGGGCAGCTCGATTTCCAAGCTCCGCTCGACGCTCAGCGGCGTGGTCCGGCAAACATCCGCGCATGCACGATGCGCCATGACTACCGCCTCGAGTAGCGAATTGCTCGCGAGCCGGTTCGCGCCGTGCAGGCCGGTGCAGGCGACTTCGCCGATCGCGTAGAGCCCGCGCATACTCGACGCGCCGTTGACGTCGGTCATCACCCCACCGCATTGATAATGCGCCGCCGGCACGACGGGGATCGGCTGCTGCGTGATGTCGATGCCGAGCCGCTGGCATGTTTCGTAGATATTCGGGAACCGCTCGCGCACGAACTCCGCCGGTTTGTCGCTGATGTCGAGAAACACGCATCGCTCGCCGGTGCGCTTCATCTCCGCATCGATCGCGCGCGCCACGACGTCGCGCGGCGCGAGCTCGGCGCGCTTATCGTATTTTTCCATGAAGCGCCGGCCTTTCGCGTCGAGCAGAACACCGCCTTCCCCGCGCACGGCTTCCGTGATTAAAAACGAGCGCGCCTCGGGATGAAAAAGGCACGTCGGATGAAACTGGACGAACTCCATATTCGCAATGCTCGCTCCGGCGCGCCATGCCATGGCCACGCCATCGCCGGTCGCGACCGCTGGATTCGTCGTGTAAAGATAGACCTTGCCGCAACCACCCGTCGCGAGGATCACCCGGTCGCTGCTCAGCGTGACGACTTCGCCCGTTTTTTCATCGAGCACGTAAACGCCAAGACAGCGATCCTCCGTCGCGTAGCCAAGTTTGCCGGCAGTGATCAAATCGACCGCCATGTGATTATCGAGCAGGTCGATGTTTTCGTGACGGCTCACCGCGTCGAGTAGCGCGCGCTCTATTTCGCGCCCGGTCACATCGCGCGAGTGCAGCACGCGGCGCTTCGAGTGCCCGCCTTCGCGTCCGAGATCGAGCTCCTTTTCGCCGCCCTCGAGTTCACGTTCGTCAAATTGCACGCCGAGTTCCATGAGCTCGCGAATCCGCTCCGGGCCTTCTGTTACGATCATCCGCACCACGTTTTCATCGCAGAGCCCCGCGCCCGCCCTGAGCGTGTCGCGCACGTGCAGGTCGAAAGAGTCCTCGACACTCGTAACACACGCGACACCGCCTTGCGCATAGGCCGTGTTCGATTCCGCCGGGGCGCGCTTCGTCACGATCGCGACTGTGCCGTGTGACGCCGCTTTGTGCGCAAAACTCAATCCCGCGATGCCGCTGCCGATGACAATGAAATCGTAACGCGTCATGCAAATGCAGAATGAGGAATGAAGAATGATGAATACTGTTCGGTGCGCCTTTGCCGCGGCTTATTAAAATTCTGCATTCTACATTCTTCCTTCTTCATTTGATCGCGATGTTGTCGATCAGCCGAGTCTTTCCGAAAAACACAGCAACAGCAATGTGCAACCGTTTCGTTTTTCGCGTCGCCGACTCCAGTCTGTCCGCATCGAACACCTCGACGTAATCAATCTTCGCCAGCGGCGCGGAGCTGATTTTGTGCACGACGAGATTTCTTAAAAACTGCGGATCGCGTTTTTTTGCATTCGCCGCCGCGAGCAGCGCCGCGCGAATCACCGCGGCCTGCGCCCGTTCGTCGCTGTTTAAATATGCGTTCCGCGAGCTAAGCGCGAGCCCGTCTTGTTCCCGCACCGTCGGCGCGCCGACGATCTTTACCGGCAGATTCAAGTCACGCACCATCCGCCGGATGATCGCGAGTTGCTGGAAGTCCTTTTCACCAAACACCGCCGCGTCCGGCGCCAGAATGTTAAACAGCTTCGTCACGATCGTGCAGACGCCGCGAAAATGGCCGGGGCGCGATTGCCCGCACAGTCTTTGCGCCAACGCCGTCTCGTCTACGAACGTCGAAAAATCCTCCGCATACATTTCAGCCGGCGACGGATTAAAAATCATCGCTACGTCATTCTCGCGGCAGAGCGCCGCGTCGCGCGCGAAAGGCCGCGGATAACGCGAGAAATCCTCGTTCGGCCCAAACTGCGTCGGGTTCACAAAAATGCTTACCACGACCGCGCCGTCCTTACCCGCAATCTTCCGCGCGCGGCGGATCAGCGACAGATGCCCCTCGTGGAGCGCGCCCATCGTAGGCACGAGCACCAGCGGATGCGGCGCATGACGGCACCAGCGTGCCGCAGAGGAGGATGAGCGGATGATTTTCAAACGAGCGCCAATTTAAAAATTCAATCCCGCGCCGCACGCGAGCATTTTCCTGAAAAACCGCGCGATTTCAGCGCCACCACAATTTGAACGCTCGCTAAAATGTGGAGCCTGGCGGGTTCGCTTTCCATCCGCGCAATGTGCATATTCGCGCAATGGCTTTCGAAAAAAACAAAGTGCTTTTCGGTCACGATGCGACGGAGCGGATCGTTGCGGCGGAATTTGACGGGGAGAGCGGGATCGAGTTGCTGATTCGTGAAGACGACGGAACGACGCGGTCGCAGCGCGAAATGTTGCGGCCGTTTTTGTGGAGCGATTCACCGATGGAAATGGCCGGTGTGATGACGCGTGAGCTCGTGGGCGATTTGCCGCTGCGCTTTTTGGTTGAGTGCGAAAACTGGACGGCGTTTACGAAGCTGCGGAGCTCGTTGCGCAGCGGCTCGGTGACAGCGTGTTCGCTGAACGATCCGGTGCAACAAGTCCTGCTCGCGCGCGGCATGACGCTTTTCAAAGGAATGGAATTTTCCGAAGTGCGGCGGATGCAGATCGCGATGGAAAACGGCTCGGTCGTAGTTGCGGATCACACGGGCTGGGAGGAAGTGATCGAGCACGATGTCTCCGGGCGGCTCACGGAGATTATCCACGAGCGCGATCCGGATGTGATCGAAGGACACGATCTTTTTAAGAAACTTTTGCCGGCGATTTCCGCGCGCGCGAAGAATTCGAAGGTAAAGCTCGCGTGGGGGCGCGACGGCAGTCTGTTAACGAGCCGTGCCTCGCGGATTCAAGTCGCGGAAAAGACGATCAATTATCCGAAGTTCGAGATGCACGGACGGCACTTTGTCGACACGTTTTTGCTCGCACAATTTTACGACGTGAGCGCGCGCGAGCTGGAGAGTTTCGAGCTGGCGGACGTGGCAAGGCATTGTCACATCAGCGCGAAAAGCGCGGCGGCGCAGACGCGCGAACTGGCTTCAACACTGGGCGCGAGCTATTTCGTTCAGACGAAAATTTTTCCCTACAACTACCAGGATGTCGTCGTGCGCGGAAACGCGACGAAGATCGATGCGCTGTTGTTGCGCGAATATTTTCGGCGCGGGCATTCGATTCCCGACCTGCCCGATTCGCGCGCATTCGAGGGCGGATACACGGACATCTTTTTCACCGGCGTCGCGCGCAACGTCTGGCACTGCGACGTCGCGTCGCTTTACCCGAGCGTGATGCTCAGCTTCGATTGTTTTCCCGTGCAGGACCGGCTGCAAATCTTCCGCGGTTTGCTCACCGATTTGCGCCAATTCCGGCTCGAGTCAAAAACCGCGATGCGTAATGCGGCGGACGCCGGCGAGCGCGCGGGTTTCAATGCGTTGCAGCAGACGTTTAAAATCCTGATCAATTCCTTTTACGGCTATCTCGGTTTTGCGCAGGCGCATTTCGCCGACTTCGATGCAGCGGCGCGCGTAACGCAAATCGGCCGCGACCTGCTTAAACAAATGGTTGCGCGGCTGCAGGAGCTCGGCGCGAAAGTGATCGAGATCGACACGGACGGCATTTATTTTGTTCCGCCCGACGAGCCGACCGGGAAGCTGCAGCGCGAACTCGAAACGATTTTACCAAGCGGAATCGAGATCGAATTCGACGAGCAATTCGATGCCATGTTTTCCTACAAGGCGAAGAACTACGCGCTGCTTACTCGCGACGGCGAACTCGTTCTGCGCGGCGGCGCGCTGAAGTCGCGCGGACTGGAAAAATTCCAGCGTGTCTTTTTGGAACAGATGATCCGTTTGCTCATGCAGGAAAAATCCGCCGACGTGCCGAAACTGCGCGCGGACTTCGAAACAAAAATCCGCAATCGCGAATGGCCGATCGAATGGCTGATGAAAACCGATACGCTGCAGGATTAACTCGCGCAGTATTCGCGCAAGATCGAGGCGAGCTCGCGCAATCGCGCGTCGGCTTATGAACTCGCGCTGAAAAGCGGACGCAATTTTCAGCCGGGCGACCAGGTGAGCTACTACATCACCGGCACGAAAAAAAACGTGTCGGCTTACGAAAACTCGAAGCTCGCGAGCGAATGGAATCCGAAAGAGCGCGATGAGAATATCGAGTATTACGCCGCGAAGCTGAACGATCTCGCGAAGAAATTTCAGCCGCTATTTGCGCCGGCGAAAGAAGATCCGGCGCAGATTTCGCTTTTGTAACGGAGCGTTTAGCGCGCGTTTTCGGGGATGGACTCGAATCCTCTTGTGGAGGACGCATGTTTTCATCCCCGCGCTTCTTCGCCATCGTCGCAAGCATAGCGCTCGCGATTTCCGGGCACGCTGCGGAAAATTTCGATCAGTTTTTCCGCAAAAACCCGACCGGCACCCCGACGATCGATGTCTATTTTTCGCCGCTCGGCGGTTGCACACAGGCGGTCGTGCGCGAACTCGATGGCGCGAAGAAAACGGTGCTCGTGCAAGCGTATTCCTTTACCAATGCACCGATCGCGCAGGCGCTCGTCGGCGCGCATCACCGCGGTGTCGATGTAAAGATGATCCTCGATAAAAGCCAGCGCACGGAAAAATACACCGAGGCTGACTTCACCGCGCACGCGGGCATTCCGACGTGGATCGATTCCGTTCACGCCATCGCGCACAACAAGGTGATGATCATCGACGATTCGACCGTCATTACCGGCTCATTCAATTTCACCAAAGCAGCCGAGGAACATAACGCCGAGAATCTCCTCGTCATTCACAACGCACCCGATCTCGCGGCAAAATACACGGCGAACTGGTTCGTGCATCAAAAGCATTCGGAGCCTTACGAGGGTCGATGATTCCCCCGCAAAACAAACATTCCCTCTCCCGGCGAACCGGCGAGAGGGAATGTGACTGCGGATTTTAATCCGCAAGTTTGTTTGATGGTTTAGCTCTGCTGTTTCTGATCCTGGCCTTTGCCATGTCGCGGGCCGCCGTGCTCTTGCTTGAACTGCTCGATCTTCTGCTGCTGCTCGGCAGTCAAAAGGCCTTTGATGTGGCCACGTGCAGCCTGGCGCGCTTCACGGACTTTCGCGAACTTCTGCTCTTTGCTTAGCGAGTTGTCGCCGAGCGCCGCTTTGACCTGCGCGTCCTCGGCTTCGAGGATCGGCTTGATCTGCGCCTGTTGATCGGCCGTGAGGTTTAGCTTTTCAGTGAGCTTCTGCAAACGCTCCGCAGTGGTTAGCTTTTGAAAGCCACCGCCGCGCGGTCCGCCGAAGTGTTTGTGTTCGCCGCCGCCAGCCGCACAGGATGGACAGGGTGATGGTGATGCGGACGAATCTTGTGCGCGAACTGCCTGAGCGAGCAAAAAGGTCGCGCCGCAAGCGAAGGCCGCAATGAGTTTGTGTGATGTCGATTTCATTTATGGTTTATTTGTTTTTTAAATCGCCGCACCGGATTCCCGATTCACGCGGCTAGTTTAATCAACACCAGCGCAACAACGGAGTTGCGCGAAATCGACAACGCGGAAATTACGCGCCGTAGCTCTTCGTGAATTTCTTCTTCGACTCGGCTTCGCTTTCCTGCGGAGCCGGTTCAGCCGCCGGCGGTGCAGCTTCGGTTTTTGCAGCGGAAGGTTCGGCCTGTGGCTCCGGTTCCCCGGCTGCCGTCCCCTCGCCTTGCGAAATTTCGACGAACGCCATTTGCAGGCTTGAGATCGCATTGTTGATCACGCCGAGTTCGTCGCTGCTCAAGTTGCCTCGCGTCTTTGCGCGGATCATCACGAGCTGATCGATGAAGACTTTTGCGATGTCGAGATGCACCTCGGTCTGGCCGGTTTGCGGATTCGGGATTTGCCCAAGATAAAACGCGGCCTGCTGCGCCTGCATCATCACGAACTCGATGAAGCGCTGCGTCATTTCCCCTGATTGATCTGTTGTTTGAACTTCGGCCATAACTTTGTTGAGGTTTGATTTTTACTACTGCGGATTTACAGAAGGCTGCGCGGTGGACGCGACAGGCTTCGGCTCGGGACGCACGATTGCGATGACGTCCGGCCTTTCAAAATATTTGTTCGCGACGCGTTTGATGTCGTCGAGCGTCACGGACTCCACTTTCGGCTTCAACTTTTTGTAGTAATCGAAGCCGAGCCCGTAGAGTTCGTCGAGCGCGCACGAATAGGCGAATGCGTCGTTGCTCTGGTTGCGAATATCCTGCTGGCCGAGCACTTTTTCCTTCGCGCGCGTCAGCTCCTCGGCGGTGAGGCCCTCCTTCGCGAGCTTGCTGATTTCATCCAGCAACTCGGGTTTGACGATATCCGCTTTCGCAGGCGATGTGCCGAGATAAAAGACGAACGGCCCCGGCACGAGACCCGGCACCTGGCTCGATCCGACGAAATACGCGAGACCCATTTTCTCGCGGATCCGGATGAAAAAGCGCGAGCCGAGATCGCTGCTCGCTTCATCGATCAGATCGAGCTCCTCGCGATCCGGGCTAAACATGTCCGCGCCGCGGAATCCGGCCATGATGATTGCCTGCGCCTTTTGCTTGTGCGCCTCGACGGTCTTCGTTTCGGTAAGCTCCGGCGGTTGCGGCGGCTGCTTGAGCGCTTCCTCACCGGCTGGCAGCTTGCCCAGCGTTTGTTCAACAAGGGCTTTCACCTCGGCGGCTTTCACATTTCCGAAAATCGCGATGACGGCGTTTTTGCCGCAGACGTATTTTTTATAAAACTCGACGAGCTGCTGGCGGTTGAGCTGCGACACGCTCTCGACCGTGCCCGACCCGCGCATGCCATAGGGATGGTTCGGGAAAAGATTCGCGCGCAAAAGATTTCGCGCGACGGTCGTCATTTCCTCCTCCTCCGACTTGATGCTCGCGAGCTGGATTTGCTTTTCGCGCTCGATTTGCTGCTCGGGGAAATTCGGGCGCAATAGCACATCCGACAAAATCTCGAGGCCGAGTTTCGTGTCCGGCTGCATCACTTTTACGCTTACGGAAAACGAATTGTTTCCGGCGTCGCTGCCGATGCTGCCGCCGACGCTTTCGATCGTGTTCGCGATTTGCTCGCCCGTGCGCGACTCGGTGCCCTTCGTCATCACCCGCGCACAGACTTTCGTGATACCGTTATTCTGCGGCGTCTCCGCGAGCATGCCGGCTTTAAAGCATGCGACCATTGACACGAGCGGCAGCCGCGAATCTTCGCGCACGAGCAAACGCAGCCCGTTCGGCAAATCAAATTTCTGGATCTCGCCCGCGGAAAGCGGCTGCGCTTTTTCCGTTTCCTTTTTGAGCGAGCCTTCCGGGTTCAGCGAAACGACGTTGAGATTTTTGTCGTCGAAATAGGTGTGCAGCACACGCTGGATGTCTTCCACCGTCACGCGCTGGATTGCCTCGAGGTATTCATTCGAGAAATTGAGATTGCGCGTCAGCAGCCAGTTCGAGCCGAGATCGGAAGCCTTGCCGCGCATCGTCGTGAGTGAATTGAGATGGCCGTTGAGCATCTGCCGCTTCGCTTTTTCCAGCTCCGCCGTCGAGACGCCCTGCTGCTTCACCTGCTCCATCATTTCGAGCACGGCTTTCTGCGTCGCCTCGCGTTTGTCCGGGTCGAGCATCGCCTCGACCCCGAACAACCCCGGGTCGCCCGGCGTGTAGGTATAAGCCGAAATCGAGTGCACGAGCCCCTGTTCCTCGCGCAGTTTTTGATAAAGGCGCGAGCTGCGTCCGTCGCCGAGAATCGTGCTCAGCAGATCGAGCGCCGGCACATCCGGATTCGTGATCGCCGGCGTGTGCCATGCAAACTGCAGCCGGGTCAGCTCGGTTGGAAATTCCGTGTGCGATTCGCGGTGGCCGAGTTGCGGCGGCTCCTGCGGGATGTAGACCGGCGGCAAACTCTTTCGCGGATATTTTGAGAAAAACGTCTCGAGCTGCTGGTGGATTTTTTCTCCGTCCACATCGCCGACCACGACGAAGAACAGATTATTCGGAACGTAACGCGCCTTGTAATATTCCATCACGTCGTCGCGCGTGAGCTTGTTGTAAATCTCGATGTGACCGATCACCGGCACGCGATACGGATGCTCGCGAAACGCCACTTCCATCAGCTTCAGCGACGCCATCCGGTCGGGATCATCGTAGCCCATCGCAAATTCGCGCCGGATGACCTCCTGCTCCTTCGTGTATTCCTCCGGCGGCAACGTCGAGTTCATCATCGCGTCCGCCAGCAGATCGACCGCCGTCGTCGCACCTTTTGCCGGAATATCGATCCAGAACACCGTGCGATCGTAGCTCGTGTAAGCATTGATGTAGCCGCCCTGGTCCTGGATCTTCTGCGCGAACTGGCTGTTGCTGCGCGTCTCCGTTCCTTTGAAAAGCATGTGCTCGAGAATGTGCGAAAGGCCCGCGCCGAGATGCTTGTCCTCGTCGATGCTCCCCGTCTCGCACCACGCCTGCACACTCGCCACCGGAGCGCTGTGATCCTCCTGCACGATCACCGTCAGCCCGTCCTGCAGCGTCCAAATCTTCGCCGTGACCGGCGGCACCTTGATCTCAGGCGGAGGCTGGGTCGATTTGTGCACAGGCGCGACCGCCACGGACGAACCGGGCGGCGTCGAGCTGCCATGCGAGGAAGTTTTTGCGTGAGTCGAGGTCAGCATGAAAAGCGATGCTACGAGCGGGGAAAAGATGGAGGGAAATTTCATTGAGTTTTCTGCGCGGATTGCGGCGTCCCCGCTTTGACCGGCTCCGGCAGAAAAGGTTCAACAAAAGCTGAATGAAAATCGTAGCCGCTCTTGAACTCCTCGATCGAGTCATTCTCCGTCTTCCCGAACACACCGCTGCGAATCAGGTTAAACACAATCTCCCCGATGTCCCCGCACGAGCGCACCCCCCAATACCCGAACACCGTCGGCACCATCGGCCCGAACTCCTTCAGCGCAAAATGCCGCACGCCGTCCAGCAACTGCTCCGGCGTTACGTGCCGCTTTGGCTCCTCCTTGTTCTTCTTCTGTTGTTTGATCGTGAAATCGAGCGCATCGCGCATGAAAACGTAAGCCTCGCGGTCATAGCGGGCGTCTTTTTTCACGATACGATCCAGGGCTTCCGCAAATCCGATTTTTTGCATTCGTTTTAGTCGTTGGGAAAAACTGCACCGCAAGCTAAGCATCGCAACGCAGACCGTCAAGAACCCGCGGCGAAAATACCTTTGTCGACCGCCTCCGAGTGCGCGGCAGCCAGCCCCCGCGCGACAGAGCCGCGCAATTTGCCGGCTACTTCGCGCCGCCAGTTTCCGTGGCCGGCTTCGGCGTCGCAGGTTTTGCAGGCGGGGTGTAGGTGGTCGGGATGGTGCGGATGAGATTCCCGATCTCCGTGCCCTCGGCAAACACGCTCGTGGCTTCCGCATACCAATCCTGGGCATCCGTCTCCACGCGGGCGAGCAGCACGCTGAGCGCGCCCACCTTTTTCCGCTCCACGGTCGCCGCATCAGAGAGCGCCTGCTTTAGCTGGCGCAACGACGGCAGGTTTGGTGTCACGGTTGTATCGCCGAAAAGCAGCGCCTTGAAACTATCGAACGTCACCTGCGGAGCCGGGAGAAAATTGGGGCCGAACTCTCTTTCCATGCGGAGAGCAACGCGGTCGCCTCTTCCTCGATCGTCTTGCGCGAATCGCCGCGCGCACTCAGCTCGTTGACCACCGGTTGCAGCGAAGCGTCCCGCTGCGCCCGCACCCGCATCACGCCCACGGCCTGCACGGTCAGCGTGTGGAGCGTCCCCATCCGCGCATCGAGCGCGCCGCGCGCAATATCCGCCACGGTCACCGCCGAGACGGCTTGCGCGGCGATGGTATCCGGCTGCGAGCGATCCAGCGCGAGGCTGTCCGCCTCCCAATCTGCCACCGTGCGCGCGGGCCAAACCCACGTGCCCTGAATCTCTTTTTGCACTGCGAGCGTGGCGTCCACGCGGTCTTTGAGGAATTGGATGCTGATGTTGATATTTGTTTCGGCCATATGTGCTTTGTGTTACGAGCGGATGAGCTACCAAAACAAATAGCAGCATTGCAACATCATTTTTACGACCTGCGCCCCCGGCCCGCCGCACCCGCCATCCCCGCCGACGCCTTGGCAACCCCTCCCGACGCCGTCGGAGCCGCTGCTTAACCCGTCGGCAGCCCCGGCGAAGCTGTAGGCGGCGCTCCCCAAGCCGTAGGCGATGCCGGTTAAGCCGTCGGCCCGCCTCCCGAAGCCGTAGGCGACCCTCCTTAGCCCGTAGGCGGGGGTCCTTAAGCCGTAGGAGACCCTCCTTAAGCCGTAGGCGGACCCTAATGGTCAAAAAACGACACCTTACTTGGTGTCATCCTATTCCAAACCGAGGAATGGAGAGCGGCGTTCTGGCGGGTTTATTTCGCCGGCGCGTTGAGCGCGGCGCGGATGGTGGTGAGGAGTTTTCTTTCGCTGTAGGGCTTGATCAGGCAGTAGGGAACGCTCATGGCGGCGAGTTCGCTGACGCGTTTGTCGTCGCTGCGGCCGGTGGAGGCGATGATGCGGATGCCGGGTTTCATTTTGCGCAGGGCGCGGATGAGGGTGGCGCCATCCATGAAGGGCATCATTACGTCGGTGAGCACGATGTCGATATGGCTGCTCTCCGAGGCGAAGATCGCGAGGGCGTCGATGCCGTCGCTGGCGCTGAGCACGCGATAGCCGTTCATTTTCAAAATGGTCTGCGTCACATCGCGAATGCCTTCTTCGTCGTCAACGATGAGCACGAGTTCGCTGCGGCCTTGCGGGAGCGGTTCATTCTGCCCGCGGTCGAGGCCGGCCTGTGCGTCCACGTTTGCGGGTAAAAAGACTTTAAACGTCGTGCCCTGTCCCGGGTCGCTATCGACCGTGACGAAGCCATCGTGGCTTTTGATGATGCCGAGCGCCGAGGAGAGGCCGAGCCCGGTGCCTTTGCCGGGGTCCTTGGTGGTAAAGAAGGGATCGAAGACCTGGTCGATGATCTTGGCAGTCATACCGGTGCCGGTATCGCTCACGCTGATGACGACGTGAGGTCCTGGTTTGGCGCCGGGCATGGTGGCCGCGTAGCTCTTGTCCACCATGAAATTTTCCACCGAGAGCGCCAGTTCGCCTCCATCGGGCATGGCGTCGCGCGCATTGATGCAAAGGTTTAACAGCACCTGGTGGAGCTGGGTCGGGTCGCCTTCCACCGTCCACGCGTCCACCGGGTAATAGGGGCGGATCGTAATCGACTTTGGAAAAGTCTCCTGCGCGATCTTGACGATCTCCTTGATCAAATGCACGGGCTGCACGAGCAGGCGGGCGCCATCGGTGCCGCGTGCGAAAGTGAGCACCTGCCGGACGATGTCGGCGCCGCGTTGCGCGCAGGTTTCGATGGTGTCGAGAATGCTGTCGCGTGTGGCCGGCGGGAGCTTGTTTCGCAGCATGGGAGCAGACATCAGGATGGGGGCGAGAATGTTGTTGAGGTCGTGCGCAACCCCGCTGGCGAGCGTGCCGATGCTTTCGAGACGCTGTGCGCGCAGAAATTGGCCTTCGAGGATCTTCTGCTGCGTGATGTCGATGTTGATTGCCAGCGCGGATTTTGGCGCGCCCTGGGCATCACGGACCAATGTGCAGTGGCTGCTGACGGTGATGTTTTTTCTCTCCCTGGTGACGTGCTGGAGTTCGCCGCTGCATTCTCCATCGGTGAGAAGCTTTTTCGCGAGATCCCCGGGCTGGGACGGATCGGCGAAAATCAAGTCGATGGGCTGGCCGATCGTCTCGACTGCATTCCAGCCGTAGAGGCGCTCCGCTCCCTGGTTCCAGAAAGTGATTTTTTGCGTATGAATATCCCGCACGACGATCGCCTCGTTCGCTCGGTCGAGCATTTCAGCCTGCTCGCGAAGACGCTCCTCGGCTTGTTTGCGCTCTGTGATGTCGGTGCGAATCGCCACATACTGCCGCGGTTTTCCATCGTTGTTGAGAAATGGCACAATGGTAGCGTCCACCCAGTAAAACGTGCCGTCCTTTGCGCGGTTTTTGATTTCGCCGTGCCAGACACGACCCTGCGCGATCGTATCCCAGAGTTCGCGCATGAATTCCTTGGGATGATGGCCGGAATTGAGGATCCGATGGTCCTGGCCGAGCAACTCCTCGCGCGAATACTTCGAGATCGCGCAGAATTTGTCGTTAACGTAGATGATCTTTCCCTGCGGATCGGTGATAGCGACGATCGCGTGCTCGTCGAGTGCGACTTTCAGGTCGTTGACCTCGCGCAGCATTTGCCGCAGATGATCATCGGGGTGTTTGCGCGCGGTGGTCTGCTCTTGCGCATCGCCGGCAATCGGGGAGAGAGGAAAATCAGGAGTTCCTTCTTTCAAGATTCCCCGCTTCTGTCGCTGCCGTTCGACGATTTCACGAGCACCATGCTAGTGCAAGTCCGGCATCACGTCGCTACAATTCGCAAACCGACGCTTGGGAGGGGCTTTGTGCGTCCTTCCATGTTCAATTTAGAAACTGGCGTGCATCGCCAACATCCCGCTTGCGGACTCGCGCAGGGCGCACGAGGATGCGCGTCTTATGTTTCGTTCCCGTTGTGTCGTTGAGGTTTTGGAAAGCCGGATCGCGCCGGCGATGCTGTTTTTAAGCGGCCAGCCCGGTGACAAGGTCGTGCGCGATGCAAATGGAAATACGCTCTCCGGCGACGTGGCTGCGGCGGCGACGGCGGGGGCGGACCTTGCGCTCCTGATGTCGAAAGGCGATGCGCTGGTTTACGACGCGAATGGCAATCACGCTGTTGACAGCGGCGAGCTAACGCTGGTGTCGGTAACCGCGGGCAAGGCGCTGGTGTTTGTCACCGATTTCTCGAATGGCGGGAACGGCGGAGCAGATGGCAAGTTCGAGCAAAACGAAATCACCGGCCTCGCGGTTTCCGATGCATTCGCGGCGAAGATCAACACGGACATCAACGGCTCGATCGTGACGGCGCTCGATGACACCGATCATCTCTCGACCAACGCAAACGGAAAGATCGTTGTGCTCGCGTCAACCATCGACGGGCTGAACATCGACGGGCAGGTCGTCGGCAATATTTTCTCCGGCAAAACGATGAGCGACATCTTCATCACCGGTCAGCATTTCAACACCGGCTCCGACATTCGCAGCGTCACCGGCAATCTCGCGACGGGCACGGCGATCGTGAATAACGACGTTCACATGAAGCCGGATGATTTGTCGTTCGACGGCGGCGGCACGACGCTGAAGATGACGCCATTCGTGCCGCGCGCGGGCTCCGCCGGCGGCAGCATCACAAACGTGCGGCTCGATCACGGCGCGCACAATCTGCTCGCGGGCGACGGCGGCGACAACAACACGAACGTGCCCGGCGGCGGCGGAAAAATCGTCAACGTGGCGATCACGATGGATTCCGCCGATCCGGTCTGGCTCGTCGCGGGCAACGGCGGCAATTCGTCGACTGCACTCGCGGCGAACGGCGGCTCGATTTCCGACGTGAACGTGAAGATTGCGTTTGCAAATCCATCAGCCGGCGCGACCGATGATTTCTTCGTCAAAGCAGGGAGCGGCGGGAAAAGCGGAGGTTCCGGAAGCGGCGGCGCGGGCGGGTCGATCCTCGACAGCAATTTTACAAGCGGCGTTTCATTTGTGAGCAATGGCTTCATCATCAGCGCGGGTAGTGGCGGCGACGCCGGCGGAAACGGCACGGCCGGAGCGGGCGGCTCGGTTTCCAATACGACAATCCAGGCACTCGGCGCTGGAGAGACCGTCAAAGATTTCTTCGTCACCGGCGGCGTTGGCGGTGCTTCCACGAGCGGTCACGGCGGCACGGGCGGCGGTGTGCTCAATGACACGATTTCGATGGAAGCGGATGTCACCCACTCGTTCGAAATCAGCAGCGGCGACGGCGGCACAGGCAAGACGTTCGGCGGGGCGGGCGGTGCGCTGACGAGCGACAATATTTTGCTGCACGGCATGATTGCTAATCCAGCGCTGATCGAGTCGGGCAACGGCGGCGATCTGCTCTCCACTGCCGGCGCAGGCGCGATTGCCGGTCGCGGCGGTGCGATCACATCGCTAAACATTAGCGGGCTTGTGGATCTCGGCTCCTCAAAAACACCCGGCGCGCTCAACCTCACCTCCGGCAACGGCGGAAGTGCCGCAGCCGCGGCTCATGGCACAGGTGGCACAGGCGGATTGATCACGCTCGCGAATATAGACATTTTCGCCGGAGATAACACCGACCTTTCGGTCAAGGCCGGCGACGGCGGCGAAGCTGCCGCAACGACGATCAACAGCAAAACCGCAAGCGGCACAGGCGGCGCGGGCGGCAGTGTCACGAAGTCCTCGCTCACCATCACCGGCTCGCTGAAGTCGCTCACTTTGAAATCCGGCGCAGGCGGCGCGTCGAACGTCAACGGCCCCGGTGGCGCGGGCGGCGCGCTTGGCGCGATCGGCGTCCTTACGAAAGACGTAAGCGGCAGCGTCCTCGTTACCACCGGCGCGGCCGGCGCATCAGTCGGGCACAAAGGCGCGAGTGGCGGCGCGATCAGCACACTCGATTTCGAAAACACCGGCGCGGTCGCAAACGCGATCCAGTTCCTTTCCGGTGCAGGCAGTGCTGTCACCGGCACCGGCGCGGGCGGAAACGGCGGCGCGATTTCGCACCTGACGCTCACGAACATTGGCGGCGCAACCGGCGCGGTCGTAAACACGGTCACAATCCCCGCGGTCAATATCGTCACCGGAGAGGGCGGCAAATCCGCCCAGAGCACGGGCGGCGCGGGCGGCTTGCTCACACGACTCGTCTTGCACAACTTCAGCACGCTGTCCGACATCGCATTCGACACCGGCATCGGCGGCGATGGCAGCACCGGCGGACCGGGCGGAAGCATCACCAGCGCGACGCTGTTCGATACCACCGGCGGCATCACTTTTCCGCTCATCGCCGGAGCCGGCGGTAAAAGCGCGAGCGGGCACGGCGGCAACGGCGGCGCGATCAACGGACTTGCCGTCAGCGCATTCGAATCCACCGTGAATCTCTTTGCCGGAAATGGCGGGGACGGCGGCGGAAAATCTTCCGCCGGCGCAGGCGGCGCGGTCGCAAACATTATCGGTGCCGTAAATCTGGCGCTGCTGAAAGCCGGCGGCGGCGGCAATAACGCCAACGGCACCGGCGGTTCCGGCGGCTCCATTCATTCCATTGATCTCGATCCGGTCGCGCAGTTCGTTCGTTCGCTGAAAGCCGGCAACGGGGGCAATGGCGCAAAAGCCGGCGGCGGCGGTTCCGTTACCGACGTCACCGTCGCCGGGGACATCGGCGATTTTACCAGCGATTTCGATGTGGTCGCTGACACAACGGGCATGGGCGGCATCGTTGCCGGTGAAAAAGGAACCGGCACGGGCGGCACAAACGGCAGCATCACGCACATCACCGCCGACCGCATCGCTGCGATGATCGCGGGAACGCCCGCTGCGAACGCGGTCACTGCGGCAAACGCAGTCCAGAAAATTTCCAGCATTGTCGCCAATGTCATCGGCGCGGATCTGAATGGAAACAACACGTTTGATTTTACTGAAGGCGGCTCGGATGCGATATATCAACCGCCGGAAACAACTGACGGCGATACCGCACTCGATGGATTGGTAATCGTCCGATTATCAGGAAATGGAGCTTTGCCGGTGGTTCCTCTCAAGCTCATCACGATCGCCTAAGCCGCAGCGACGGCTTTGATCGCTTTGAAAATCGCCTCGCTGGTCGCGGGGGATGCGAGCGGGATTTCGCGATTCCCTTTTCCAAATGCGGCGACGGCGTCGCGAATCGCCTCGCGCACGGAAATGGCGAGCATGAGCGGCGGTTCGCCGACGGCTTTGCTGCCGTGGATGGTGCCGGGCTGTGTCGCGTCGGATAAAAACGCGACGTTAAACACGCGCGGGGTGTCGCCGACGGCGGGTATTTTGTAAGTGTCGGGCGAGTGTGTGAGTAAAACGCCTTTGTCGTTCCAGACGAGCTGCTCGACGGTGAGCCAGCCCGCGCCTTGCACGAAGCCGCCCTCGACCTGACCGCGCGCGACGCCTTCGTTAATCGCGTCGCCGATATCGTGCAAAATATCGGTGCGTAAAATCTGCATCGCGCCGGTGAAGCCATCGACCTCAACCTCCGTCACCGCCGCGCCGACGGCGAAATAGTGAAACGGTTTCCCAAAGCCCTTTTCCACGTCGTAGAAAATATCCGGCGTCCGGTAAAAACCGGTCGCGGACAAACTCACGCGCGCAAAATAGGCGGCGCGCAATGCCTCGAGAAAGGTCGGGTGCGTATTTAAAAACGGCGCGATCCGTGCGCGCAATTTCTCGCACGCATTTTTCACCGCCGCGCCGTTGAGGTCCGTGCCGCACGACGCTGCGGTCGCGGAGGTGTTCGGCACCTTGTCGGTGCGCGTCGCCATCACGCGGACGTTTTCCAGCGGCACGCCGAGCTCTTTCGCGGCGATCATCGCGATGTTCGTGTGCACGCCCTGCCCCATTTCCGTGCCGCCGTGATTCACCTGCACCGTGCCATCCTGGTAAAGCAGCACGAGCGCGCCGGCCTGGTTGAGGTGCGTCGTCGTAAACGAAATTCCGAATTTCACCGGCGTCATCGCGATGCCCCGCTTGCGGTGCGGGTGCGCGGAATTCCACTGCGCGATTTCCGCGCGGCGCGCCGCGAAGCCGCTTGTTTCCTGGAGTTCGCGCCAAATGCGCTGGATGCGGTTGTCCTCGATCTCCTGCCCGTAATGCGTCGTGTTCGTTTCCCCACTGCCGCGATAGAGATTGCGCTCGCGCACGGTTTCCGGCGGCAAATCGAGATGGCGCGCGATGCGGTCGAGGATTTCCTCGATGACGAGCATTCCCTGCGGACCGCCGAATCCGCGAAAAGCGGTGTTCGACGCGAGATTGGTTTTTACCGGCACGGAACTGAAGTCGGCATTCGGAATAAAATAAGCGTTATCGAGATGAAACAGCGCGCGGTCGGTAATGGCGCGCGACAAATCGAGCGACCAGCCGGCGTCAGCGAACAAATCGATTTTCGCCGCGAGCAACATGCCGCTTTCGTCAAAGCCGATTTCGAACTTCGCCAGAAACGGATGCCGGTTTCCCGTCAGCATCATGTCCTGGTCGCGATTGTAGCGAACGCGCACGCGCCGTCCGGTCTTAGTCGCCGCGAGCGCCGCGAGCACAGCCGGCGCGGCCGCCTGCGTTTCCTTTCCGCCGAAACCGCCGCCCATGCGCGCGATTTGAACGACAACGTGATTCATCGGCAAATCGAGCACGTGCGCGATCGCGAGCTGGACTTCGGACGGATGCTGCGTGGACGAATGGACGAAAATCGTTCCGTCCTCGCCGCACTCCGCCCACGCCGCCTGCGTTTCGAGGTAAAAATGGTTTTGTCCGCCGAGCGAAAATTCCCCGGCAATTTTCAGCGGTGCATTTTTCAGCGCACCCGCTGCATCGCCGCGCCGGATGAAATGCGGATCGCAGTGAAACGCCTTTTGCGCGATCGCTTCCTTCAGCTCCAGCACCGGCGTCAACGCTTCGTATTCGACCAAAACTTTCGCCGCCGCGTCGCGACACGCCGCCTCGGATTCGCCGACGACGAGCGCGACCATTTGTCCGTGATAGGAAATCTCATCGTGCGCGAGCAGCACTTCATCGTGCTTCACCGGCCCGACGTCGTTCATGCCGGGAATGTCCTCCGCGAGAAGCACCGCGTGAACGCCGGGCATCGCGCGCGCGGCGGAGGCATCGTGTTTTAAAATGCGAGCCCGTGCGTGCGGCGCGCAGACCGGCCAGACCTCGAGCATGCCATTCGTTTCGTCATCGACATAAATTGCCTCGCCGGTGACGTGCTTGTGCCCGCTCTCGTGCGGAGACGGGCGCTCGTGTGCTGCGCCCGGAAACGAAAGGGCCTGCCCGGTTTGCGGCGTGAAATCGTCGCGGAAAAATTTCTCGAACAAGCTCGTGACAATCTGCGCGCGATATTCCGCCGAGCCGCGCACATCGGTAATCGGCGTGAATTCCTTCGCGAGAATCGGCAGCACTTCCGCCACTGTTTCAGCGCTCCATTTTTTTCCAGCGAGCGCCTGCTCGGCATTGCGCGCACGCACCGGAGTCGGCGCGACTCCGCCGTAAGCGAGCCGCGCGCGGCGGACGATTTGGTTGCTATCGAGCTCGATGGCGAAGCAGCCGGAAACCGTGCTGATGTCCATTTCACGGCGACGGGAAACTTTGTAAAAACGCCGGCGCGCCTTGTCGCCGTTGTCGCCGTGCGGCAACACGATCGTTTTCAAAATTTCACCGGGCTGCAGCGCGGTCTTCCGATACGCGATGAAAAACTCCTCGAGTGGAATCGTGCGCTCGCCCTTTGCCGACGCGAGAACGAGCTTCGTGTCGTAGGTCAGCAGCACCGGCGCGGAATCGCCGATCGGCGACGCGGTGACGAGGTTGCCGCCCATCGTCGCGCGGTTGCGAATTTGCCGCGAGCCGAACCACCAGAGCATTTCCTTGATCGGCGGAAACTCCGCGCCGAGGCGATCGAGCAGCATCGTTAAATTCACCGACGCGCCAATGCGCCATTCGCTTTCGGTTTGCTCCAGCGTCGTCAGTTCCGGAATTGCCTCGAGCGAAATCCACCCCGGAAGTTTTTTGAAATATTTCGAAATCAGCAGACCGAGTTCCGTCGCGCCCGCGACGAGCCGCGCCTCGGGAAATTTCTCCATGAGCGCGAAAAGTTCGCTCAATGTTTTCGGGCGGAAAAAACATTCGCCGTCGTGCTCGATTTGCAGCGGGTCCAAATCGACGCGCGCCTCGCGAAGCCGCTCTGCAAAAGCATCCGCGCCGTTTTTCGCAAACGCTTCCATCGCCGCCGTGCGGATCGGCCGGTAGCCGGTGCAGCGGCACAAATTCCCCGCGAGCTGCTCATCGAGCTGCGCATCGGTTTTCAAATCGTCGCGATGAAATCCCTCGAACAGCGACATCACGAAACCGGGCGTGCAGTAGCCGCATTGCGAACCGAAGTGATCGACCATCGCCTGCTGCACCGGATGCAGCGCGTCGTTTTTCAATCCTTCCACCGTGACGATTTCGCGTCCGGCCATCGCGGGCAGCGGCACGAGACAACTATTGATCGCGCGAAAACAGGCTCTGCCCTTTGCATCGCGATCAATCATCGCGACCGAGCAGGCACCGCAATCGCCCTCGGCGCACCCTTCCTTCGAGCCGGTGCGTCCACTGCGCCGCAGCCAGTTCAGCAGCGTGGTGTTTGGAGAGAGGTTTTCCGCGCGAACGAGTTCGCCGTTGAGTCGAAACTCGATCACGCCGCTCGCTGTCATTTTCTGCGACCGAGGAGGATTTTTAAAAACGAGCGCGTCCGCAATTCGTCGATGGTCAGGCCGGTCGCGAGCGCCTCGGCTTCGGTGATCGCGCCGCAGCTCATGCCGCGCAGAAAGAAATTCAGCAGCCCCTGCCCGGTCGCCGCGTCGTCAAAAACATCGCCGTGCAACGACGCGAGCGCGGCTTTTTCGACGAACGCTTTCAGCCGGCTCGATGCGGCTTCGAGGCCGCCCAGGAAAAACGCATACACAGCAGCGTAACGAACGACGAATTGCGCGGGATGCAAGTCCCAGCCTTGATAAATGCCATTGCGCAGCGAGTGCATCGTGTCTTCGAACGCGAGCCGCCATGCGCCGTGGACTGCATCGCGATTCGCGCGGAGCTGGTCGGCGCTCAAGTTTTCGCCGCGATGCGGACCGACGGGCAGAATGTTCGTCGCGCCATCGGACAGAAAAATGCCGGTGCCCGCGAGCGATACCGCCATCACCTCGCGCGCGAAGTCGCAAACGGGGTGCTGCATTTTCTGGAAGGACGCCGTGATGTTTCGCCCGGCGGTGTAATCATAAACGCCGAAATGCACGCTGCCGCAGCGGCCCTCGGCGGCGGCGATCAGCGCGGGCAGCGTGAATTTTCCATCGCGGCCGATGATCGCCTGCGGCGTTTCGAGCATCAGCTCGACGCGCAGCGCGCCTTGCTCGAGGCCGTTCTTTTTTTCCAAAATCTCGAACAAGCGGACAACCGCCGTGACCTGCTCCGGAATTTGCACTTTCGGGATGGTGATGACGAAATTCTCCGGCAATTTTCCGCCGGTCTCGGCGAGCAGCGTCGTGACGAAAATATCGAGCGTGCGAATCGCGCGGGCGCGCAAATCTTCGTTCAGCGGCTTGATGCGAATACCGATGAAAGGCGGCAACGTGCCTGCCGCGAGACCGCGCGAGACCTCGACGGCGCTCGACGCGGCGTGGCCGTCCTCCTCGGAATCGATGCGATTTCCATAACCGTCCTCGAAGTCCAAACGGAAATCCTCCACCGGCTCAGTGCGCAGTTTTTCAGCGACACGATCGTAAATTTTCTGCGCGAATTTTTCATCGCCGAATTCCAGGACACGCGCGAGCGTCGCGGCATCGGGCGCATATTCCTGGAGCGAACGCAGCGCAACCGCGCCGAGTTTTTGCGCGGAGTCGGATTTAAACAAATGTCCGCCGCCGTAAACACTGTGCACAGCCTGCCGGCGATTCGATTCGCCTGGATAATACTGCATGAATGCGCGATTCGCGCCGCTAAGCGCGGAGATGATTTCGCCGATTTCGCCGGAGTCGAAACTGGTGCGCGTCATAACGGGGAACGGTTCACGTCCTTGTAATAAATGTAGCGCGCCGGCTCGGTGCCAAGCGCGACGAACCATTGCGGACAATACGGCGCCATCCAGATGACGTCGCCCGTTTGCACCGGATTCCAGTCGGCATCGAGCCGGTAAACACCTGCGCCCGCGAGCATGAGCAGACCATGCTCCATGATGTGCGTCTCGACAAACGGCAGCGCCGCGCCGGGGTCGTAGGTGAAAATGTTCACCGCCATGTCGAACGCGAGCGAGTCGGGCAAAAGCGTTTTCAAGCGCGCGTGCGGATCGCCGAGAAACGGCCTGGCTTCGACCTGCGCTTCGTCGCCGGTGAGAAATTCCGGCGCGGCGGTGTTCGCGAGCGATTCGTAGCGTTTTTGAAAAATGAGCAGCCGCGTGTTTTTCGCCGCGGATCGAAATTCGTAATCGCTTCCCGGCGGAAGATACGCAAAGCCTCCAGCGCCGAGCTGTCGCTTGTTTACTGCGCATTTTCCCTCGATGACGAATGCGAAAATTTCGCTCTCGCCCGTTGCGCCTTCGCCGCGTCCGTTACGGTCGAGCGCGATCAGCGTCTGGACGAAATTCGCGCCGAGGCCTTGCGAGATCAGCACGAAAGGCGTGCAGTTCGTCCAGCCCGGCAGCACGCTCGGGACAAAACCGGCGGGCGTAAAAAGTGCGTAGCGTTCCTTGACGACGTTGCGGGAGGTTCCGAGCGGATGATTCATGAATGCGGGGTGATCAGTTGTCCAAAGGGACGCGAGCAAACACTACCATCGCGGTAAATCGTTTGTCCGCGCAAAATCGTGCGCACCACAAGCCCGCGCAATTTGCGGCCCACATACGGACTGTGCTTGTGGCAATAAAGCAGTGCATCGGTCGTGACGGTTTGCACGGCCTTTAAATCAGCGAGCACGCAATCCGCGTCCGCGCCAATCGCAATCGCACCTTTGCGCGGCGCGATGCGAAAACGCTGCGCGACATTTTTTGCGAGGACGCGCGTCAGTAAATCCAAATCGTAACTGGCATCGATCAACAGCGGCAGCAAATGCTGACAACCGGAGATGCCGCCCCAGACTTTGAAAAAATTCGCGTTCTCTTTCATCGACCACGGCGATGGCGAATGATCCGAGCCGATCGTGTCGATAGTGCCGCTTCGCACTTTTTCGATCAGCTGCTGACGTTCAGCTTCGCTGCGCAAAGGCGGCGCGCATTTCGCAACCGCGCCGAGCCGCGCCATGTCGGCATCGGTGAGAACGAGATAATGCGGACACGTTTCGCATGTCACGTCGACACCGCGTGTCCGCGCTTCCGCGATGAGCGCAACACCGCTCGCGCAACTCACGTGAACGATGTGCAACGCGCAGCCGGTTTCCACCGCAAGATCAATCGCCTCGCGAATCGCCTCCAGCTCCGCGCGGATCGGACGCGAATCGAGATAATCGCGCACGTTGGTTTTTCCTTCCGCGATGCATTTTGCGGAAAGATCGCGCGTGATTTCCTCGGACTCCGCGTGCAGCGCGACGATCAATCCGCACGCAGTCGCGCGCTTCATTCCTTCGCGCAAGGTTTGCAAATCAACGGACGAAAAATCGTCGATACCACTGTTCGACATGAACGCTTTCAGCCCGATGACTCCACGTTTTTTGAGCACTTCGATTTCATCGAGATTTCCCGGCACGATGCCACCCCACAGCGCGAAATCGACGAACGACTGCGCTTCGGCAGCGGCACGTTTTTCATCGAAGCTCGCGCCATCGATCGTTGGCGGATGCGCGTTGAGCGGCATATCGAAAAACGTCGTCGTGCCTGCTGCAGCGCATGCGCGTGAGCCGGTGGCGATTCCCTCCCACTCGGCGCGGCCCGGCTCGTTGAAATGCACGTGCGCATCGATCACGCCGGGGAAAACACGCAGCCCGCTGGCGTCGATTTCTTCTCGCGCGGAGCCGCGCTCAAAGGCCGCGAATTTCCCGCCGGCGATTCCGATTTCCGAAAACGGCTGCGCGCCGCGAATGAGCAGATCGAAATCAGCCACAACACTCCTTTACAAAATCCGTCAACACGGCAATCGCCTTCGCCACATTGCGCTCCGAGACGGATTCGTCCGGATGATGACTGATGCCGCCTTTGCATCGCACAAACAGCATCGCGACCGGACAAATCGCGGACATCGCCGCCGCGTCGTGACCCGCACCGCTAGGTAACGAGATGACTTCGCGTTCATGGCGCGCGACGATTTTTTCGAGAATCTTTCGCGCCTGCGGATCGCAAGCGACCGATGCGGTTTCCTGCAAAATCGTCCAGCGCACGCGCACGCCGCGACGTTTTGCGATTTGATCCGCTTTTATTTTTAATGCGCGACACGCCGCGATGCGCCGCGAATCATTCGCGTGGCGCACGTCGAGGCTCAGCGTTGCGAGCGCGGGGATCACATTGCTCGCGCCCGGCTCGACGTCGATTTGTCCGACGGTCGCAATCACGCCGGATTTTTCCGCAGCGAGAATCAACTCCGCCGCCGCGCAAAGCGCATCGCGGCGTAAATTCATCGGCGTCGTTCCCGCGTGTCCGGCACGGCCTTCGAACTCGACGCGAATGCGCGATTGGCCCGCGATCGCAGTCACCACGCCGACCGCGAGCTTGCGCGCTTCCAGCACCGGCCCTTGCTCGATGTGCACCTCGGCGTAACCGAGCAGATCGCGACGACTGCGCCGCGCGCGCTCGATTCCTTTTTCTGCGATCACAGCGAGATCGCGCTTCGTCAGCGTGCCGGCCATCGCGCGACTGCCGAGGTAAGTCGTTTGGTAACGCACGCCTTCCTCGTCCGAGAAACCGACGATCTCGAGATGAAATGGCAGCTCGATTTTTTGCGCGCGCAAATTTTCCACGCATGCAATTCCGGCGAGCACGCCAAGCGGCCCGTCGTATTTTCCGGCGTTGCGAACGGTGTCGAGATGCGAGCCGATGATCAACGTTTTCGCGTGCGGGTTTTTCGATTCGACGCGGCCGATCAAGTTGAACGCAGCATCCTCGCGCACACTCATTCCTGCGGCACGCATCCATTCACCGGCGAGCGCATTCGCGCGCTGCATCGCCGGCGAATGAAACGTCCGCGTAAGCTGCCCCGCCTCGTCGCTGATCGCGCCGAGCTCGTCGCAGCGGCGCATTAACTCCCGCGATAAGTGCTGTAGGCCCATGGCGAACAAAGCAGCGGCACGTGATAACTCGCGGCTGCATCGGAAATCGTGAAGCGAACCGGCACGCGATCAAGAAATGCGCGTTCGCCGAAATAATCGCCGACGAAAAAAACGAGCTCGTAATGACCCGCGCGCATTTGCTCCGCGCCCAGCATCGGCCCGTCAGTGCGCCCGTCGGAATTTGTGACCACGCTTTTGATCAGCTCGTTTGTGTCGAGCGAACGCAGCTCGATTTTCATTCCCGCGGCGGGACATCCCTTGACGGTGTCGAGAACGTGCGTGCTGAGTTTCGGGCTCATTGGATCAAGTCGTTTAATCGGAGTTCAGCGATTTTAAAAATTTCGGCAAGCGCTGTTTCGATCTCCTGCGCGGGCGCGTTTTTCAAGCGCTCGGGAAACGCGCGCAGGATCGCTTCCTTTTTATTGAGCCGCGCACAGATCACGAATGGAAAACCGAAGCGCGCTTTGTATTTGCGATTGTAGAGATCGAACTGCGCGACTTCCTCCGGCGACAAATTCGTCAGCCCGGCGGCGGTCTGCTCGCCTTGCGATTCAGCGGTCAACACAACGCGCCCGACCAAATCGGGATGCGCTCGAATCAGCGCGAGTTTTTCGTCCTCCGATGCGTCGCGAACCGTCTCGCAGAGCGCTTCGTGCAATTGTTTTACACTTTGAAAAGGACGACGCGGCCACGTGCGTTCCGCGATCCACGGCGAGTGCTCGAAGACCGGACCGATGACGCGCGTAAATTCGTCGCGACTCATCGCGTTGATTTGCGAAAGCGCATGCGGCACGCTGCACATTAGCTTTGCGGCGAACCGAACCGCCACGCTAAAAATAACGCGATGCTCAACCCCCGGCGCACGATCGACGAACTCAAGGAACTCCGCGAATTGACCGGCGATGAAAACGGCGCGCAGCGCGTCGCGTTCACGCCGACGTGGGCAAAGGCGCGCGAGTGGATGCGAAAAAAACTCGAGGCGATTCCCGCGGAAATCGAGCGCGACGAGGCGGGCAATGTCTGGGCGACCGTGCACGGCGAATCGAAGCGCGCGCTGCTGATCGGCGGGCACATTGATTCCGTGCCGAACGGCGGCTGGCTCGACGGCTGTCTCAACGTGCTCGCGGGCGTCGAGGTGCTGCGCCGCATTTCCGCGCAATACAACGGCAAACCGCCGATCACCGTTCGCGTCATCGATTGGGCCGACGAGGAAGGCGCGCGTTTTGGCAAAAGCCTTTTCGGCTCGTCAGCGTGCTCGGGCAATCTCGACATGGACGAAGCGCGCGGGCTCGTCGACAAGCAAGGCGTTAAACTTCCGGATGCGCTGCGCGAGCACGGCATCGATTTTGAAAACGTGAAAGCGTGTGGCAAACAACTCGCCAACGCCGCCGCGTATCTCGAGCTTCACATCGAGCAAGGCCCGGTGCTGCTCGATCTCGATCTGCCGCTCGGCGCGGTGCTCGGCACGTTCGGCCTGGAGCGCCATGCGATCACATTTCGCGGGCAGGCCGCACATTCCGGCAGCACGCCGATGAATCGCCGCCGCGACGCATTTCTCGCGGCTGCAAAGATGAGCCCGGAGATTTACAAAATCGCTGAGCGCAGCAACGGCGGAGTCTGCACCATCGGCTCATGCATCACGAAACCGGGCATCGTCACCAGCGTCGTCGAGGAATGCACGATTACACTCGACCAGCGCCATCTCGATGCCGCCGCGCTGGCGCAGATGCTCGGCGAAGCGCAAAGCGCCAGCGAGCGATTCGCGCGCGAAGGCGACGTCGAAGTCTCCTGGGAGCGGCTCTGGAATATCGCGCCCGTGCTTTTCAATCCCGACCTCATCGAGATGTGCGATGCCGCGATCAAGGAAACATGCGGCGTCTCGCACCGGCTGCCGAGCGGCCCGCTGCACGACGCGGCGGAAGTCGCGCGCGCCGGCGTGCCGACCGTCATGATGTTCACACAAAGCCTGCACGGCATCAGCCACAACAAAATCGAGGACACAAAGGAAGAGCACCTCGCGATGGCCGTCATCGCGCTCGACAAACTCGCCGACCAAACCATCCGCTGGATCATGCGCTAGCTCGGCTGCGCCTTAGATCGCGGTCGCGAAAGGCCGGGGCGCCGGGAGGTAAAAATCTGTCGAGGTTTAAGGAAAGATCGAATTAAGCCCACTCAGCGCAGAGCAACTCCGCTGCATGAGCACCATCTTTACCCCTCTTCCTGCAAATCGGTTTATCGCTCAGTTATCGAGACAGTCGCGCACGGCTCTGACGAGCACATTGGGATTATACGGTTTTGCGAGGAACGAACGGCCCTCGGGGAGCGGTGCGGATTCGGTGCAAAAGTCGGAACTGTAGCCGCTGGAGTAGATCACTTTCAGATCCGCTTTCTCGGCTTTGAGTCGATCGGCGAGGATGTTGCCTTTGAGTCCATTGGGCATGACGAGGTCGGTCACGAGCAGGTCGAACTCGCCGTTGCGCTTCTGCCACAACTTGAGCGCCTCGGGGCCGTCGGCCGCGACCCACACTTTGTAGCCGTGGTCGCGCAGGACCGCGGTAATGATCTCGCGCACGGCGCGTTCGTCTTCGACCAGCAGAATCCTTTCCTCACCGCCGCGAATGTCGCCGGCGTCAGGAAGCGCAACCGGCTTGGCCTGATCTTCATTCGCGGGGAGAAAGATTTTCAAAACCGTGCCTTCGTTAATTCGACTCGTCACCTCGATCCATCCGTCGAGTTGCGAGACGATTCCGTGGACGGTGGCGAGGCCGATGCCAGTGCCTTTGCCCACTTCCTTAGTCGTGAAAAATGGCTCGAAAATGTGACTGAGCGTTTCGGCGCTCATTCCGCAGCCCGTGTCGCTGATGGTGAGGCAAACAAAATTCCCGACGCGCGACTCGGCGTGACGACGGACGTGCGCCGCATCGATCGTAACCGACTCAGTGCGGACGGTGAGCCGGCCCCCGTGCGGCATCGCATCGCGGGCATTGACCACGAGATTCATGGCGACCTGCTCGATGTTGCTTTCGTCGGCAAAAATCGCGGGCAGGTCCTCGCCAAATTCGCAACTCAGCTCGATATGTTCGCCGATCACGCGGCGGAGCATGCCGTGTAGATTGCGCAGCGTCTCGTTGAGATCGAGCACGCGCGGCAGGACGATTTGTTTGCGGCTGAAAGTGAGAAGCTGGCGGGTGAGCGCGGCGGCGCGTTCGGCGGCGAGCGCAACTTGCTGGAGCGATTCGATCACCCTGTCGTCCAGGCCATTTGCGGCGAGGCTCAAGCTCGTGTGACCCTGGATGACGGTCAGCATGTTGTTAAAATCATGCGCGACGCCCGAGGCGAACTGTCCGACAGCTTCGAGCTTTTGCGCGTGCCGGAGTTGCTTTTCGAGGTTCCGCTGCTCGCTCACGTCCAACGTCGCGACCAAGGCGACCGCCTTGCCGTTGAGATCGAATGCCTCCGCCGAAACGATGCAGTCGCGCAGTTCGCCAGCGGTGGTGCGCAGTTGGGTCTCGAGGCTGCGCACCGAGCCTTCGCGCCGAAGCCGCTGCCAGAGTTCACGCTGCGCTTCGGTATTCGGGCAAATCCCTAGCTCGGTCGGCGTCTGGTCGGCGATTTCGGTTCGGCGGGTTCCGGTCATCGCGAGGAAAGCTTCGTTCACGTCGATGAAGCGTTCGGTGGCGAGCACTTGGATGGCCATCGGGATCGGGCTGGCCTTGAATGCTTTCGCGAAACGCTCTTCGGCTTGCGCGCGCTCGTTCATTTCCTGCCGCAGCCGCAGATTGGCCGATTGCAATTCCTGGGTGCGCGTCGCTACGGTTTTGTCGAGGCTTTCGAGATGGCAGCGGAGCTGATGACTGAGCGTCCATTTCTGCGTCAGCGTGTGCGCGAGCTGGAGGACTTCCACGTTATCGAAAGGCTTTTTCAAAATCACCAGGCTGTCGGTCTGGCCGATCTGATGAATCATTTCCTCCCACGAGTAATCCGAGTAGGCCGTGCAAATGACGACCTGCAACTCGGGATATTGCTTCCAAATTTTGCTGATCGTCTCGATGCCATCCCAGCCGGGCGGCATCCGCACATCGACGAAAGCCATCGCGTAGGGCCGTCCATTCGCAGCGGCTTGCTTGACCATCTCGAGGCCTTCCTGTCCTTGAAATGCGGAGTCCACTTCAAACGCGACTTCGTTGCCTCGTCCGGCCTCGATCCCGAAGAGCGCGGCCGCTTCTTCATCGTGCGCAGATTCTTCAGGCGCCGCGACGCCGAGGATTTTTCGGACGTCGTCGTGGATCGACGTGTTGTCGTCGATGATCAAAATTCGCTGATTGCGATTCGTTGCGGATGGAGTGCTGGCAATCGAGGTGGCGTGCATAACGTTTAGGTTGTGGATGGGATGTCCATCGGCAGTTCGAGAGTGAAAGTCGCGCCCGCGCCAATGCCGTCGCTTTGCGCGATGAGCGAGCCGCCCATTTCTTTCGCGGCCAGCGCCGCGCTGTGCAGTCCGAAGCCGTGGCCGTCCGTTTTTGTCGTGAAGCCGTGCGCGAAAATGCGCGCGAGATTTTCCTGCGCGATACCGATGCCGTTGTCGGCGACTGCGATCTTCACGCAGTTGTTTCCGTTGCGGCGAATGCTGACGGTGATTTGCTTGTCGAGCCGACTGCTTTCGCTCACCGCGTATTTGGCATTGCGGATCACGTTGATCAAAATCTGGAGCACCTTGTGTTTATCCACGCGCACCGGCGGGACATCGTCGAACGCGCGGATGACTTCGACGCGATGGCGATTGAAGGCCGCATCATTCATTCCCAGCGCGTCCTCGACAAGGTCGGCGGCGGGCAATACTTCGCTGAGCCCGGAGACTTTCGCGTAATTCTGCTGCACAGCCACGATGTCCTTGATGTGCGCGATGTTTTTCGAGAGCCCCTCGGCCTCGCGCAGCAATTCCGCCTGCTCGCCGCCCAGCCGCTCCGCGAGAGATCCAATGAAGGCTGGAATCTTGCTTCCCTTCGGATCGGTCGTCATGAATGTCGCCAGATTGCCGGCGTTTTCGTTCAGCATCGTGGAGACTTGCGCGAGGTGTGAGACGCGGGATTTGCGTAACCGGTCGGTGATGAGCAGCGCCGAGACATTCACGCTGTTCAAAACATTGCCGACATTGTGCAGCACGCCGGTGGCGACTTCCGCCATGCCCGCACGCCGCGAGGTGTCCATGAGTTGCTTGTTGAGTTTTTCGAGTTCCGCTTCGTGCCGTTTCCGCTCGGTGATGTCTTGGACCGTGCCTTCGTAATAGAGCAGCGTGCCCGCAGGATCATAGGCCGCCCGGGCGTGCTCCGAAATCCAGATCACGCTCCCGTCCTTGCGATAGATTTCCGATTCGAATCTATGAACTTCGCCGGCTTGCGCGATCAGGCGTTGAAACTCGGCGCGTCGCTGCGGATTCACGTAAAGCCGCTTGCTGATGTCGGTCACGCTGGCCTGCAAATCGGCCACGGAATCGTAGCCATACATTCGGGCCAGCGTCGGATTCGCCACTAGGTAGCACCCATCCGCCGTCGTCTGGAAAATCCCTTCGACGGCGTTTTCGAAAATGCCGCGATACTGCTCCTCCGCCGTTCGCAGCGCGGCTTCGACGCGTTTCCTCTCGGCAATCTCTGCCTGCAAGGCCTCGTTGGCGCTTCGGAGATCGTTCGCTTGCTGGCGCAATGGGCCGCTGATGCTCCGTGTGATGAACGTGACGAATCCGATCGCGGCGAGCAGCGCGCAGGCAGCCACCAGCAGGCTTCTGGCTCGGCGGTGCTGGTAAGCTTCGATGCGCTTTTGCAGCAGCGTATCCACCTCTTCATCGGCGATCCGCCAAAGGTTGAAGCTCGCATCCCGCGCTTTTGTGCCCGCTTCGAGATACTCCTCGGGTGTAACGTCCACACGTTCGAGATAGGTGAAGCGCTTGGTCAGCCGAATGAATTTCTCCATCGCGGCAACGTAGTCCTGCAAAGCCGGCGGCACCCTTTCCTGAAGGCTTGGACTCGTCCCATAAAAATTAGGGTCTTCCCTCACTGAAGTTTCCACACTGCCTTTTACGCGATCCAGATCCTCCTGCTGCAGCATCGCGACAAAAACATCAAACTGCTGGCGGTCCTGGAGAGATACATACGGTTGTCGGAGCGCCGCTTCCCCGATCGCCATCACGGCAGCGAGCCGGTCCTGCGATTGCGGCAGCGCCAGGAGCGTCGCATCCATCAAATAGTAACTGTCCAAGTCTGGATCGAGAATGAGATTCGACGTGTCGCCCGCGTGCGTAATCATCGTCCGAATGTCTGCTACCAAGTGCAGATGCTTCTCGGCGCTGGCCGCCGGGGTGAGGTTCAAAACCTCTGCCTTTAGCTGCTCCCATTCGCCGTGAACCGTCTGCGCGCGGTAGTATTCCCGATGTCGCTTGGCCAGGCCTTCGTCGGTAAACTGAAGCTCGACACCGAGCCTCGAATCGACCTCCTCGAGCTTTTGAAAAGACGCATCAATCTCGGCCGCCTTCTTCTCGATTTGCTCCCTGGCCGCGGATTCGCCGTTCAACGCCTGCTGCGCGAGCTTCCGATGTTGCGGAATCAACTCCAGCAGCTCCTCCAACGGCCGCTGATAGACGTTCCCCTTCTGCTCCAGCCGGGCAACTTCGATGTTGTCGTTGATCGCGGTGATGAACAGGTAAAGCATCACCGAATCGGGCAGCACAAAGAAGATGCTGATCAGCATCAATTTCTGCGAGATTTTGAGCTTCTGAAACCACTCTCTCATCTGACACGCCCTCCCCATCGAGCATGAGTCGGGGGAGAATCAGCGGCAGTGCATGAATAGAAAATGACTCTGGATACTGGCATGGGCCGGCAGTGTCGCAAATTCCATGCCCATCTTCACAAAAAGTCTGCCACGTGTGATTTGTCGTCCCTGAGGTCGGTCCGGCGCGCTCGGATCGCGTGGAGATTGGTTCGCCATTTTTCCCGCAGTTTTTGCCAATAATTGGTTTGCCGTGCAGGGCGCAAACGCTTAGACACATCCCGCCTATGTCACTTACAGCTATTTCCGAAATTCGCGCGCGGCAGATTCTCGATTCGCGCGGCAACCCAACCATCGAAGTCGATGTCGAACTCGCAGGCGGCGCAATTGGGCGCGCGGCGGTGCCGAGCGGCGCGAGCACGGGCGAGCACGAAGCGTGGGAATTGCGCGATGGTGTAAAGGATCGCTATCTCGGCAAGGGTGTGATGAAAGCGGTGGCGAGCGTGGAGAAAAGCATCGCGCCGGCGCTGACGGGTTTTGACGCGCTCGATCAAGTGACCGTGGACAAAATCATGATCGCGCTCGATGGCACGCCGAACAAGGCGAAGCTCGGCGCGAATGCGCTGCTCGGTGTTTCGCTGGCGACCGCACACGCGGCTGCGGCGCAGCTCGGGGTTCCGCTTTTCAAATATCTCGGCGGGCCGAATGCAAAAGTGTTGCCGGTTCCGATGATGAACATCCTCAACGGCGGCGCGCACTCGGATGCGCCGATCGATTTCCAGGAGTTCATGATCATGCCGAAAGGGGCTAAGTCGTTCTCCGACGCGTTGCGCTACGGCACGGAGGTTTTCCACGCGTTAAAAGGCGTGCTAAAGTCGCGCGGACTCTCGACCGCGATCGGCGACGAAGGCGGTTTCGCGCCGAAACTCGACAGCGCGCAGGACGCGCTCGAAACCATCGCCGAGGCCGTGAAGAAGGCCGGCTACAAACTCGGCAAGGACATCTTCATCGCGCTCGATGTCGCATCGAGCGAGTTCTACGACGCGAAGACGAAAACCTACGTTTTCAAAAAATCCGACGGCTCGCGCCGCAGCGCGGAGGAGCTGATCGAGTATTACCAGAGCCTCGCCGCGAAATTCCCGATCGTCAGCATCGAGGACGGCTGCGCTGAGAACGACTGGGACGGCTGGAAGGATCTCACCGACACGCTCGGCGACAAGGTTCAGCTCGTCGGCGACGATCTTTTCGTCACGAACGTCGAGTTCCTGCGCAAAGGCATCGAACGCGGCGTCGGCAATTCCATTCTCGTCAAGGTCAACCAAATCGGCACGCTCACCGAGACGCTCGACGCGATCGAGCTCGCAAAGGAAAACGGCTACACCGCCGTCATCTCGCACCGCTCGGGCGAAACCGAGGACACGACCATCGCCGACATCGCGGTGGCCACCAATGCCGGCCAGATCAAGACCGGGAGCCTTTGCCGCACCGATCGCGTCGCGAAATACAACCAGCTTCTCCGCATCGAGGAAGAGCTCGGTGACAACGCGATTTACGGCGGCAAAATGCGCTGAACCTCGCGGCGCACGCCGTTTTGATTTGCCCCGAAAGCAATCCGCTGAATGTGCGCGCGGAAATCCGGGTCTTCGCCCTCGAGCAGCTCCGGAAGCGCTGCGCGAAAATCCGCGCGCGCGCACCATTCGCGCATGTAGTCTTCCCACGACGACCACAAGCGGCGCGTCTGCTTATTCATCCGCTCCTCGTAAACAAGGATGTATGATCGCTCGAAAATGGAAACGAGAATGCCGAAGAGCGCCAGCTTGCGCTCCATCTGCTCCTCCGTCGCCGTCTCTGTCGGGCCGTGCTTTCGCAAAAGTTGCAGGTCGGCATTGTCGAGCACGAGCTTGAGGAAGCTCATGTATTCATCCGAAAGCCGCTGATACAGCTCCTCCTCACCCGCCTGGCGCGCCTTACGCCGCTCGATCAAAAACACGACGATCGCAAACGGCAGCGCAAACGTCTCCACACCGTAAAACGTCAGCTCGAAGATTTCTTTCCACGGCATAGCTGGAATATACGCCTGCGCCGCCGCTTTGCAGCAAGGCGCAATCGCAGAAACAAACCGCGCGGAGGCGCGAAATTTGCAATCTGCAATTAGCGATTCCGAAGCTTGCCGCAACAGCCCGATTCCGCTTGCTTATCTTTCGCTCGATGTTGTTGCGTTTCGCTCTGCTGCCCTGCCTTTTCTTTGCTCCCCTGCTGCGCGCGGAGACGGATGATTCGCGCGGGCTAAACGGGCTGCAGGAGGTGGAGTTCGTGCGATTGTCGGATACGAATTTGACGCCGCTTGGAAAGGCGGCGCTGGAGATTCGCCAGGCGGAATGGAAGCACGCGGAGACGACGAATTTCATCTATCATTTTTTCCATGGGTTCGTCGCGACGCCCGTATCGGTCGAAGCGGAGTTTTACTATCGGGTCGTCGCGAAGGAACTGGACCGCGACACGTCGCAATGGGAACGGAAGTGCCAGATTTTTATTTTTGAAAAGCCGGAGGACTGGCACGCGTTCCAGACAAAGGCGCAGCTCGATCCCTGGACGGGCGGGATTCACGCGGGCGGCTGCCTTTTCATCCAGCGCGACCCGGAATACAAATTCAAAGGCCGCTCGCTCGGGCACGAAACAACGCACCTGGTCGTGCACCGGTTTTTCGGAAGCGGCGTGCCGCTCTGGCTCGACGAGGGCTACGCGGAATATGCGTCGATCCGCGCCTACGCGAGCTACATGCGGGCGCGCAACTACAACACGAAGCCTGGCTCGCAGGTGGTCGCGCCGGCGGATTTCATTCCGCTGAAGACGCTGACGGAGTGGCTGAGCTACCCGACGGACGTGAAACAGGTGGAGACATTTTATAACGAGTCGGAAAAGCTGGTGCGCTTCCTCGCTGCGACGAACAAGCAGCAGTTCCTCGCGTTTTTCGACGCGATGTCGAAAGGCAACAAATTCGAGTCGGCGCTCTGGAAAATGTTTGGCTCGCGTTTTGCGAGCCTCGATTCGCTGGAGCGGGAATTCAGGGAATACGCGACGAAAAATGAGGAATGAGTAAATTTTTTGGAATGAAGATCGTTTCGCGTTTTCTACGGCCAATTGCTCATTGGTCATTCGCCGTTGGACATTTGATTTTCCTCGCTGCGAGCGCACACGCGCAATCCGGAAACTGGCCATTCGCCTCGCCCTCTCCGGGCGCGACGCCCCGTCCGTTTTTTAGCAACACACCCGCTTCCGACGAGCCGGCGCGCGAGGTGCCGCTGGTGGAAAAAAAATGGGATCAGCTTTCGGATCAGCGCGCCGATGCGCTCGCGCAAAAGGCGCTCGCGATCAAGCCGAATGATTGGAAGCACGCCGAGACGGACAATTTCATCCTGCATTACCGTCGCGTGACCGAGGCTCGAAAAGTCGCGCGCGAAGTCGAATACGATTTGTGGTTCGTCGCAAAGACGCTCGGCGCAAACAAAGAGCAATACAAACGCAAGTCGCACGTGTTCGTTTTCGAAGACGAGGCGGAGTGGAAGGATTTCCTCGCGCAGACGACGTTTCCGCAGTGGTTCGGCAGTTTCGCGCATGGCGACGAATTGTTTTTAAACGTGCGCCGGATGGAAGGCGGGCGCGGTTTCGATTCGCACACGCTGGCGCACGAAACAACGCACGCAGTCGTGGCGCGGCTTTATCCGCGGGACAACTGGCCGCTTTGGCTCAACGAAGGTTTCGCCGAATATATGGGCAACGCGAGTGTTGCGGCGCGAAAAAACCAGACGGTGAAAGGTCGCGAGCGTCTGCTGAATTTCGCCAGTCTGCCGCTCGAGCGGCTCACGGGCATGACGCAATATCCGCAGGAAACAGTGCAGGTCGCGCAGCTTTACGAGACGTCCGAAAAACTCGTGCGCTTTTTGATGACCGAAGGCGGGCAGGAACGCTTTCCGCGTTTCATCGACGCCATGATCGCGGGCAAATCGCTGCAGGACGCAGTGCTGGAACTTTACGGCGATCGCTTTAAAAGCTGGGATGACTTTATGAAAAAATACGAGCGCTTTTCCAAATAATGGCCGCGACGAAGAAAACGAAAACCGGCGCAATCTTCGCTGTGGTCGGTTCGGACGACGCCGAAGTGAAACGCGCAGCGGCTGCGCTCGCGGATGAATTGTCGCCAGCCAGCGCGGGCGATTTCGGACGGGACGTCATCGACGGTTGCGCCGAAAATGTGGAGCAAGCAACGACACGAATTCACCAGACGATCGAGGCGCTGCTGACGCTGCCGTTTTTCGGCGGAGAAAAACTCGTGTGGTTAAAGAGCGCGAATTTTCTCGCAGACAGCGTAACCGGACGCGCGGCGGGTGTGCTGGAAGCGCTGGAGAAATTGCAGGAAACGCTCGCGGCGGGCCTGCCGGACGGCGTGAAGTTTTTGCTGAGCGCGATCGACGTGGATAAGCGGCGCTCGTTTTACAAGGCGCTCGGAAAATTCGCGAATGTTGCGGTCTTCGACAAAGTCGACGCGAGCCGCAGCGGATGGGAGGAGGAAGCTGCGGCGGGAATCGAGCGCCGCGCGGGTGAACGCGAACTGCGGTTCAGTTCGGATGCGCTGGAGCTATTCACGCTGATGACCGGCGGCGACACGAGGCAGATCGAAAATGAGCTGGAGAAGATCGATCTGTATCTGGGCAAAAAGCGGCGCGACGTGCGCCTGGACGATGTGCGGCTGCTCGTGCCGCTCTCCCGCGCTGGTGTGATTTTCGAGCTCGGCAACGCGATGGCGCAGCGCGATCTGCGCGGCGGGCTCGCGCTGGTGGATCAGTTGTTAAAACAAGGCGAAAGCGCCATCGGCATCCTGCTCGTTGCGATCGTGCCGACCGTCCGAAATCTGCTCATCGCAAAAGACCTGATGCAGCGCCACAAATTGCGCCCGCCACAGGCGCCGTTTCATTTCACCGCGACGCTCAATCGTCTGCCGGAAAGCGCGCTTCAGCATTTGCCGCGAAAAAAAGACGGCACGGTGAACGGCTACGCGCTCGGCATTGCCGCGGTCAACGCGCATCGGTTCGGGTTGGAGGAACTGCGCACGCTTCTCGACGCCTGCCTGCAAGCAAACGTGCAACTCGTCACGACTCAACTCGACGAAAGCGTCGCGTTGAGCGAGCTCGTCGCGAAGTTTGCGCCGACGAAAAAGGCGGCTTGAAACGCGCGAAAGGGCTCTTTTTACAGGGCAAATCGAGTTGAGTAGATTTTGTAATACACCCACTAAAGGCGCGCTGTATTTGCTTACATTAAAAAATTTAAAAATAATTGTTGCATCGCTCGCGTGAACCCACTACATATTGCGCAGCTTTTTGAATTGTTCTGGGGGGAACATCCGCCCTTCGCGGCCACTCGGCCGCGGGGGGCGGTATTTTTTTGGGGCAACTCGGCGTGAGCGCGCTGCCGCATTTCAGCGCCTTTCAGTGGCTCCTCGCTTTCATCGCCGCCATTTCCATCGGCATTGCCAAAAGCGGCTTCGGCGGGCTTGGCATGGTCACCGTGCTGCTGATGGCCGAGATCATGCCCGCGCGCGAATCGACCGGCGTGGTGCTGCCGCTGCTCATTTTCGGCGACGTGCTGGCGGTCGGCGCATTTCGCCGGCACACACAATGGCGCTACATCGTGCGCATGCTGCTCCCTGCGGCGCTCGGCATTGTGATCGGTTATTTTTTGATGGCGCAAAAAATTCCCGACCGCGTGTTTCGGTTGCTGATCGGACTGATCATTCTTGCGCTCGCGACGATGCAGTTTTTTCGGAAAACGCGTCCGGATAAATCTGAGCGCGTGCCGCATCGGCCGTGCTTCGCCTCGTTGACCGGCATTGCAGCCGGCGCGACGACGATGCTCGCAAATGCAGCCGGGCCGATCATGTCGCTTTATTTGCTGGCTGCTAATCTGCCGAAATGGGAATTCGTCGGCACGGCGGCGATGTTTTTCCTCGTCGTCAATCTGGTCAAAGTCCCGTTCAGCGCGCATCTCGGCCTTATCAACGGCTCTTCGCTTTCGTTTAACGTCGCGTTATTCCCCGCAGTTGCGCTTGGAATTTACCTCGGTCGCGCGCTTTTAAAGCGGATTCCGCAAAACGCGTTCGAGCAAATCGTGCTAATTTTTACCGCGCTCGCCTCGGCAAGGCTCATCATCCAATCGCTCTGATTTTCGTCTCGCAATCGCTGCTCTGCGATTTAGTTTCGCGCGCATGATTTTGACCTTCCTGAACAAATACCGCGAAGGCGCGCTGCTCTTTTTGCGCATCGGACTTGGCATCATGTTCATCATTCATGGCGCCCCGAAAATCATGGGCGGACCCGCCGCCTGGGCGAAAGTCGGCGCTGCCATCGGCTACGTCGGCATCCACGGTTATCCGAAAATCTGGGGCTTTCTCGCTGCGTTCTCCGAATGCTTCGGCGGCATTTTCATGATCCTCGGACTCTTCTTTCGTCCAGCTTGCATTTTGTTAACGATCACCATGCTCGTCGCCTCGACGATGCTGGTGAAAAAGCACGAGAATTTTCAGCAGAGCGCGTCACGACCGATCGAACTCGCGATTGTTTTTGCCAGTCTCATTTTCATCGGGCCCGGCAAATACAGCATCGATAAAAGCTAGTCAGGGCGTTGCTTCCGCCGCGGCTTCAGTGAGCGATGCAACCGCATCGGCGGCGTGTTTCGCAATTTCGCCGTCGGGATCATTCGCCGCTTTTTGCAGCATCGGAATCGCGCGCTTGTCGCCGTAATTTTCGAGCAAATCGATCGCGGCCGAACGCACTTCCTTCGGTTGGTCCGGCGCGAGCGCGACACCGATTTTTAAAATCACGTCCGGCTCGTCGATCTCGGAAATGCAATTGAGCAAGTTGAGCTTCACTTCCTTGTCCGGCTCATTTTGCAGCAGTTTCGCTAAAGTTGACGTTATTTCGCCGTGCGGAACATTTCCATACGCGAGTTCGACAAACTGCGAAGCGATTTCCGCACGCTGATCGGGATCAGCCGCCGCTTCAAAGCGCTGCACAACCTGCTGCAGCGCGCCTGATTGTCCGCCCGTCGGCGAATCTGCCGCTTCCGCAAACGGCGTTTCGTCCGTGGTCGAATTCGGGTTTTCGTTTCCTTTTTCGCAAGCGCCAAGCAGCAGTGCCGCACACACAAGAATTCGCGCGCGTTTCATCGTCGGTTTCATGCGTTCTTGACTATCCAACTTTGCGGCATTCGGCTAATGGATTCGACTCCCAATGGCTTTGCTCGACGAACTTCAAACGCGCATCGTGCCCGGAGACGGCGCGATGGGGACGATGCTGCTCGAGGCAAACGTGCCGCTCGAACGCTGCTTCGAGGAACTCTGCGTCAGTCAGCCCGATTTGATCCGCGACATTCATGAACGCTACGTGCTCGCCGGTGCGCGCGTGATCGAGACGAATTCGTTCGGCGCAAATGCGGTGCGGCTCGAAAAATACGGCGTCGAAAATCGCGTTAACGAAATCAACTGGGCGGCCGCGCAACTCGCTAAACAAACGGCGCGCGGCAAAGGTGTTTACGTCGCGGGAAGCGTTGGCCCGCTCGGCATCACAGCGGATCAGGCGCGCGAACGCGGCATTGATCGCGAAGCGATTTTTCGCGAGCAAATCGGCGCGCTGCTCGACGGTGGAGTTGATCTAATTTTTCTCGAAACTTTCAGCGATCTGGACGAACTCGCGCTCGCGTTGCATGTAAAACAATCGCTGCATCATTGCCCGGCGGTTTGCTCGATGGCGTGCAACGAGGAAGGCCGGCTGCCGTCCGGCATGTTGCTCGCCGATGCGTTTGCAAAATTGCACGAACTCGATGCGGATATTGTCGGCGCGAATTGCCTCAATGGCCCGAATGCGATGCTGCGGCTTTTTCAAAAAATTCCGCTCGACGACTATGTGCTCTCTGCTTTTCCGAATGCCGGCTATCCGAAATATCACGACGGCCGTTATCTCTACTACACGACTCCGGAATACTTCGCGCAGTCCGCGCGCGGGCTCGCGGAACAAGGCGCCAGGCTGATTGGCGGCTGTTGCGGCATCGGCCCGGAGCACATCGCGCTGATGGTGCAGGCATTAAAAGATGTGCAACCGGTGACCGCGAAATCGGTGCGCATTTCCGAGCCTGCGCCGCAGCCGCAAGTCGCCGAAAAAAAAGTGGAGATGAGCATTCTCGATCTGCTTGCGCAGAAAAAAACGGTCATCGTCACCGAGCTCGATCCGCCGAAAACGCTCGACCTGGAAAAGTATTTCGCCGGCGCAAAAGCGCTAACTGATGCGGGCAGCGACGCGATTACGCTTGCTGATAATTCGCTCGCGATTTTGCGCGTCAGCAACCTCGCGATCGGCGCAATGCTCAAGCAGCAAAACGTCACTCCCCTGCTCCACTTGAGCTGCCGTGATCGCAATTTGATCGGCTTGCAAAGCGACCTGATGGGTATGGCCGCGCTGGGCATCCGGCACGTGCTTCCGCTCACCGGAGACCCAGCGAAATTCGGCGATCATCCGGGTGCGGCGTCGGTTTACGACGTGAGTTCGATCGAACTGATTCGGATTATCGCACGTTTAAACGAAGGTTTTAACTACATCGGCAAGTCGATTAAAACAGCAACGCAATTCGTGATCGGCTGCACGTTTAATCCGAACGCGAAAAATCTCGACGCGCAGGTTTCGCGGCTCGAGCGCAAAGTTGCCGCGGGCGCGCAATATGTGATGACGCAGCCGGTATTCGACACGCAGCTCGTGGTGGAAATGTATAAGCGCACGCAACACCTCAACGTGCCGATTTTTACCGGTGTCTGGCCTCTGCTCAACGGACGACAAGCAGAATTTCTACACAACGAAGTGCCCGGCATTGTCATACCGGAAAATGTCCGCGCGCAGATGTCCGGTCTCGAAGGCGCGGACGGGCGCAAACGTGGCATCGATGTCGGCAAGGAAGTTTGCCGCGCGGTGCTCGATCATTTTCCGGGCGTTTATTTGATCACGCCGTTTTTAAACTACGACACAACCGTCGAATTGGCGCAGTTCGTTCGCAACAGATGAGGCTTCGCGGTGCGAGCCGCGGTTTTATTCATGTCGAAAAATTCCCGCGCACTGCTGATTCAACTCGCGAGCTTCGTCGCGTTCATCGCGGTAATCGTTTGGCTCGGCAGATCGCCCGTCGTGACGAATGCGATTTTGCACGCACAGCAAAAGCTCGGAACGATGGGCCTGTGGGGCTTCGCGCTTTATCCGCTACTTTTCGCCGCGTGCAATTTGCTGCTGCTTCCCGGCGGAATTCTCGCGGTGAGCAGCGGACTTTTCTTCGGGCTCTGGTGGGGATTCGCGCTGATGCTTGTCGGCAATGTCATCAGCGCGGCGTTGTCGTTCGTTGTCAGCCGCAAACTGGCGCGAAATTGGGTTGCGAAAAAAATCGCCGCCAATCCGAAACTTACAGTGCTCGACAAAGCGATCGCGCGCGAAGGCTGGAAGATGATTTTTTGGAGCCAGCTTCATCCGCTGTTTCCGACAAGTTTGCTGATGTATTTTTACGGCGCGACGCAAATCGATTTCTGGCGCTGCATGCTTTGGGCGACGCTTGCGCGTGCTCCCGGACTGTTTTTATACGCGTATTTCGGCACGCTCGCGCAATACGGCATCAAACTTTTCCGCCATCAAACGCATCCACACGCATACGAGTATATGGTCTGGATCGGCGGCCTGGTTTTAACGCTCGTCATTACGACCGTGCTCGGTCGCATCGCGCTAAACCTGCTCGCCGAAGCCGAGGAAAAAGCGAGCGGCGGCAAGCCGACAAACAACGTGCAGCAATTCGAAAATTCCACTTTTTGACAGCCGCTCGTTCAGTGCTAGCGTTCGTAACGATGCTATGACCTACCTGGACGAGCAGCGAAGCTGGTGCGCCAATCCCTCGATTTGTCTCGAGCATGGCGCGGATGAATGCGCTCTTGATGAACGCATGGAAATTTGCGCGCGCGGCATGTCTTTTCACACGCGCTGGCAATGGTCGCCCGGCACTCAACTCGCCGTGGCGTTTTCTTTTTTAGACGAAAATGGAGCGCTCGGAAAAATGCGCACCGACGGAATCGTCGTCGATTGCGAGCGGGTCGCGGCGCAATGTTATCGCACGACGCTGCTCTTTTTGGATGTGCCGGAGGAATTGCGCGCACACCTTGAAAATTGCGCACCGCAAACAACCGATCGCGGAATGTTGCCGCGTAGCTTTCGGGCGAATTAGGCGATCGCCGCGAGCTGCCTGCTCAGCTTGCTTTTTTGGCGATTCGCAGCGTTACGATGAAGACGGCCGGTCTTCACGGCTTTGTCGAGCGCGGATGAAAGTTTCTGGAATTCCGCTTTCGCGTTGTCTTTATTTTTTGAGCCGATTTCAGTCCGCGTTTTTTTCAACAGCGATTTAATCGAGGTGAGCGCACGCTTGTTTTGAAGCGTGCGAAGGACGGTCTGACGGGCGCGTTTTGCGGCTGATTTCGTGTTTGCCATAATTAAAAATTGAGGGCGTGAAAAATAACGGGATGGCTGCGATTGTCAATATTGCAAAACGGCCCGTTAAAAGTGCTTGGCAATCACGCGCACGATTCTTAGGTTTCCCCGCTTCACGAATGAGAAAATGGCTCACCCCTTTCCTGCTCCTGCTTTGCGCCGCCGCCGCTGCGCACGCGCAGTTTGGCAGTTTCGGCGATGTGCCGATTGAAATTAACGCCGACAGCACGCAATTCATCGGCGGTGTCGCCGTCGCGGAAGGACACGTGATCGTGCAATACGGCGCGGTGACGATTTACAGCGACTACGCGCAATATAATCCCGACACGCGCGACGTGCTCGTGCGCGGAAACGTGCGCATCTATCGCGGAATGGAGCAAAAGACTGCGGCCGGCGGCACTGCGCAAAGCGGCCAGCTCTTCATCGGCGAGCGCGCGGTTTACAATCTCGAGACAAAGCAACTGCACGCGGCCGATTTTAAAGGCGACTCGTATCCATTCCATTTCGCAGCCGACACGCTGACGTCGATCGGACCGAATGCGTTCCAGGTGCAGGACGCGGTTTTTACGACGAGCGATTCGTCAAAACCGGACTATTACGTGAAGGCAAAAAAGGTGCGCATTTATCCGCACAATCGCGTGATCTTCATCAACGCGACGTTATACGTTGGGCAAACGCCGATTTTTTGGTGGCCGTATCTCTATCAGTCGTTGCAAAAAGATTTGAGTTTCACCGTCACACCGGGCTATCGCAGCGCATGGGGGGCGTTTTTGCTTTCGCAATATACATTTCCGATCAACGACAATTGGTGGGGCCGTTTGCGACTTGATCTGCGGCAAACACGCGGAATCGCCGTCGGCTTTGAGTCCGATTTCAAACTCGGCAAAAACGACCAGAGTTGGGGACGGTTTCGCTCGTATTACATCAATGACGCGTCGCCGGGGACGAACAAAACCGCACTCGGTCGCGAACAAATCGATCCGGATCGCTATCGCGTTTCGCTGCAGCAAAAGCTCTACATTACCGACGACATCTACGCGAACATCGACATCAACAAACTGAGCGACCGGCGTGTTCTGGAAGACTTTTTGCCGAACGAATTTCGGCTCGATCCGCAACCGGACAACATGATTTCGCTCACAAAGTGGGACGACAACTACACGGCGACGGTGATTGCGCGCAAACAGCTCAACGACTTTTTCGACACGACGGAGCGACTGCCGGAGTTTGTCTTCGATATAAAGCGGCATCCGGTTTTCAATTCTCCACTTTTGAATTTGCCCGTATTTTATGAAGGCGAAAGCAGCGTGGCGCGGCTCGACCGTAATTTTGCGAAGGGTTCACTGTTCCGCGATCTGAAGGTGACACGCGTCGATACGTTTCATCAGCTTGTGTTGCCGACGGAAATCGGCGGCTGGCTCTCATTTGTGCCACGGATCGGCGTGCGTGGCGATTACTACAGCACGAGCGGGCATTTCGATACCGAGATCCAGGAAACGACGATCGAATCGATCCTTCCGGACAATACTACGCAGACGAAAACGCAGACGACGACAAAACATCATTTCGATGGTGGCAGCGCTGTTTTCCGTGGCGTTGTCGATGGCGGGTTCGAATCCTCTTTCAAATTCTCGCGCGAATGGAACGACGTCGAATCACATGCATGGGGTCTCGATGGCTTGCGGCACATTGTTCAGCCATACGTGGATCTGTCGCTGGTTGGTGCGAGTCGCAGTCCTAATGACATTTTGCAGGTCGACCGGTTCCAGCGCTCGACCGAGTTGCCGAGTTTCGATTTCCCGCAATTCACCGGCATCGACGCGATTGATGACTGGGCGATCTGGCGCGTCGGTGTCCGCAATCGCCTGCAAACACGCCGCGACAACAACACGTTTGACTGGTTCGATATTGATACCTTTGTCGATGTGAACATGGAGCGGCCGCATTTCCCCGACTCCACACTGCAGGAAGGCACGCTCTCAAATCTCTACAACCGCATCCGGTGGGCACCTCTCCCATGGATCGGCCTGAACATCGACTCGCAGTTGCCGACGAATAGCAAAGGTTTTACGCAGGTGAACACGAGTCTGGCGCTGATGGTGAACTCCAACTGGCGCGTCGATATTGGCCATCGTTACATGAACGAAAATCCGTTTTTCGTAAACAGCAGCCTCATTTCCGTCGGTAGCTACTATCGCCTCAACGACAACTGGGGCTTCAGCGTGCGCGAAGATTACGAGGCCACCGACAGCACTCTTGAATCGCAAACCTACCAAATCCATCGCGACTTGAGCAGTTGGATCGCATCATTCGGTGTGCTCATTCAGGATAACCGTTCGAAAACCGAATATGGCGTGCTGCTGACCTTCACGCTGAAAGATATGCCGCAGGTCAGTATCCCGTTCAGCTTCGATCCGTCTGGACTCGCAGGCTCGAGCAAAGGCAAATAACTTAAACAAACCAAAACCCACTATGAACCTCTGTATTATTGGCTCCGGATATGTCGGACTTGTCAGCGGCGCTTGCTTTGCTGAAGTCGGACACAACGTCATCTGTGTTGATAACGACCAGCGCAAAGTAGATGCGCTGCAAGCCGGCAAAATTCCGATCTACGAACCCGGCCTCGAGGAAATCGTCCATCGAAATGTCGCGGCAAAGCGTCTGCACTTTACAAACAGCATTGAAACCGGCGTCGATGGCTCCGAAGTCATCTTCATCGCCGTGCCGACACCGCCGCAACCGGATGGCAGTGTCGATTTGAGCTACATCGAAAAAGTCGCGCGTGAGATCGCCGGCGTTTTGAAAAAAAATCAATACCGCGTGATCGTCGACAAAAGCACCGTGCCGGTGAAGACGGGCGAAAAGGTCACCGAGACGATTAAGCGTTATAACCGCCACGGCGCAGATTTCGACGTGGTGAGCAACCCGGAGTTTCTGCGCGAAGGCTGCGCCGTGGCCGATTTAATGGCACCCGACCGAATCGTCATCGGCGGCAACAGCGACCGCGCGCTCGCGCTGATGAAGAAGGTTTATGAGCCGTTCAATGCGCCGATTTTGGTGACCGACATCAATAGCGCCGAGCTCATCAAGCACGCGGCGAACTCATTCCTCGCGCTCAAGATTTCCTACATCAACGCCGTCTCCGCGATCTGCGAAGCGAGCGGCGCGGACGTGGAAAAAGTCGCCGACGGCATCGGTATGGATCGGCGTATCGGTCGCAACTTTCTTAATGCCGGGCTCGGCTACGGCGGCTCGTGTTTCCCAAAAGACATTGCCGCATTTATCGCTATCAGTGACGAACTTGGCGTGCCTTTTACGCTTTTAAAGGAAGTTCAGCGAATCAACCGCGACCAAAAAGAACGCTTCCTAAAAAGCATGCGCGACGCGCTGTGGGTGCTGCGCGACAAAAAAATTGCCGTCTGGGGACTCACCTTCAAACCTGACACTGATGACGTTCGTTGCTCCGTTGCAATCGACATCGTCAACGACCTCGTCAAGGAAGGCTCGTCTGTCACTGCCTACGATCCGAAAGGCATGGAAAAAGCACGCGAGTTCAAGCTCATTTCCGACAGCGTGAAGCTCGTCAATTCTCCACTCGAAGCCATCGATGGCGCCGAGGCACTGATCATCGCGACCGAGTGGAAAGAATTCGCGAATGTCGATTTGGACGAAGTGAAGTCGCGCATGGCGACGCCGCTCATATTTGATGGCCGCAACTTATTCGATCCCGCAACAATGCATGAGTTCGGCTTTATCTACAAAGGCATCGGTCGCCGCCAAACGACAAAAGCCGAACCAGCGCTCGCGTAAAAATCACATCTGCTCTGCCTAAACGCGTCGATTGAGTTTCGATCGGCGCGCTTTTTCAGCCACCCGAAACGATGCGCAGCAACTCGATGTGATCGCCATCTGCAATTGCGCGCGACCATTCATCGCGCCGCAGCGCGAGACCATTGTGCTCCACGAGCGTTGCTTGCTCAGACAATTGCAGTTCTTCAATGAGCGCCGCGACATTGCCCGCTGCTATTTCGCGCGACTCGCCGTTAACGGAAATTTTCACGCGCTGAGAATCGCTTTGTCCCAATCCTTCCAAACCGGTTCATAACCGCGGCGCCGCAGCGTCTCCGCAATTTCGCGCGGGCTGCGTTCGTCGGCGATCGCGAATTGCTCGGTCGCGTGCGCGTTCGGATCGAGATACTCTAGCACGATTTGTTTTCCGCGCACCGTTTTGTGCAGCGCGGCTTTGCCTTGCCCCGTGTAGCCGCCGGGCTCGGTGCATGCGCCGGCGCTCATCATCGTCACGCCGAGCGGAATGAGCGCGTCGCGCAACTGCGGCGTTTCACGCGTGCTGAGCACGATGCCCACTTGCGGAAACGTGATGCGCAATGCGCAAACGAGTTGGACAAATTCACGGTCGGACAGCAAATGGCGCGGCTGGAATTCGCCTGCAGCCGGACGTAACCGCGGCAAGCTGACGGTGATTTGCGCTTTCCAGCATCTTTTTAACAAATGCTCAATGTGCGCTGCGAGCGCAAGCGCCTCTTCCCGCCAATGCCATAAACCAAAAAGCGCGCCGACTCCGATGCGCCGGAAGCCGGCTTCGTAAGCGCGTTCCGGACAGGCGAGCCGCCAGTCGAAATCTTTCTTCGGTCCGGTCGTGTGCATCTCAGCGTAAGTCGCGCGGTGATACGTCTCCTGATAAACGACGAGTCCTTCCGCGCCGGCTTTGACGAGCGGAATGTAATCGGCAGTTTCCATCGGTCCGACCTCGAGCGACACGCTCGGGATTTCCGTCGCGAGACGTTGCACGCACAGTTCGAGATAGCCGCTCGATACAAATTTGGGATGCTCGCCTGCGACGAGCAGCACGTTGCGAAAACCTTCCGCCGCAAGATAGCGCGCTTCATGCACAACTTCGTCAATCTCAAGCGTGACGCGCAGGATCGCGTTCTCGCGTGAAAAACCGCAGTATGCGCATGAATTTATACATTCGTTCGACAAATACAAAGGAGCGAAAAGCCGGATTGTTTTGCCGAAATGCTTCAGTGTTGTCTGCTGCGAAAGCCGCGCCATTTGCTCGAGCTCGGCATCCGACCTCGACTCGATCAATTGCGCGAAACGACGCAGCAACGGCGTGCGGAGCAAGCTGGCAAACGGTTCTTCGGACAACATGGGGCGTGCAATATGGAAGCGGATTCGCGCGATGACAAATGCGTTTTGCGGCTCAATCGAGCGCCTGCAAAAACTCCGCGAAATCTTTTTTGTCGCGAATCAAGGCGTTCACCTGTTCGAGCCGCGCGTCGTTGAACGCGTGCGTAAGGCTGACAGTTTTGTTGCTGCCGTTGCCATTGCGGAAGACGACTTCGTCCCACTGGATCGTCTGGATTTCGGGATTGAACTTCGCGACCGCGCGACCGCGAAAATAAGCGCGCGTTGTTTCCGGCGGCAAAAAAATCGCGTCCTTGATTTCCTGCTCGGAAATGAATCGCTGCATCCGCCCGCTGCGCACGAGCTCGTAATAGAGGCCATCTTCGAGCGCGATGTTGTGGTATTCGAGATCAATCGACTGCAGCCACGGATCGCTCCAGTCGAGCTGCTCGCTTTCACGAAATGTGCTGAGCAAAAATTTCTTCGCGACCCAGTCGAGCCGGTCGCTACAGCGCATCACGTCTTGCTGCAAATCGTTTAATATCTGTTCCCATTCTTTGAGCAGCCATTTTGTTTCGTCGTCTTGCGAGCAATGCTTCTGCGCCGCGACCAAATAGAGCCGCTGAATATCGATTGCGGAGATTTTACGTCCATCGCGCAACTCGATGATCCAGTCGTAAGTCTGGTCGCGACTGATCGATTTCGTAGCCTCGACGGGATTGGCGAGTTCAAGCTGCGGCGCTTTGTTTTGCTCGATCAAATCGAGCACGAGCGACGTCGTGCCGATTTTCAGCGCGGTTGCAATTTCGCTCATGTTTGAATCGCCGATAATCACGTGAAAGCGCCGATACAAGCCAGAGTCGGCATGCGGCTCATCGCGCGTGTTGACAATAGGGCGACGGTTCATCGTGTCGATCGAGCAGAGCACGCTAAAAAAATCGGCGCGTTGCGAGATCTGAAAAACGCCCGGCTGACCGATTACGCTCTCGGCTTCGATGCCCATTTTTCCAGCGCCCGCGAAAATCTGCCGCGTCACGAGAAATGGAACAACATCGGTTACAATTCGGTCCCACGGCACATCGCGCCGCATCAAATAATTGTCATGGCAGCCATAGCTGTGCCCGATGAAATCGGTGTTGTTCTTGTAAAGGCGCACCTCTTTTCCATCAGCAGCGAGCTGCTTGTTACGCCGCCGCGCGCACTCGCCGAGAATGCGTTCGCCAGCCTTATCCTGCGCCACAACCTCTCGCAGCGTGCTGCACTCCGGTGTCGAGTATTCCGGATGCGCGTGGTCGTTGTAAAAGCGCGCGCCATTGCTGAGCACGAGATCGCTTTTGATTTCCTCGAAACTAAGCGAGCGATTTTTGTCGATTTCGAAATAGGCCGATTCGTCCGTGTCCTGCAAAAGCTCGGGAGCACGAAAACCGCGCGCATCCTGATGCGGATCTTCGAGATCGTAGTCCCATTTCATCAGCGCGCCGTGCTCGGTGTAGCGCCGCACGATCTCGATCGACTCGTGCACAACGTCCACATTTTCCATTCCGTCGACGGTGATTCCGTATTCGGTCTCAATGCCAAAAACACGTTTCATCGTGTGTAGCTTGCGCCAAAAACGCGCGCCGCGCCAGTCTCCGCCGGAGTTGCGCTGAAACTGCTTGCACCGTGCGACCTCGCGCCTACTATCCGGCAACGTCCCGAGGCGCGCTGCCGCGTGTTGGGGCGCTTTTTCTTTCTAACAATTGCAGATTCAGAATTGCAGATTGCGGCGCAGTGCGCGCTCGTGCTGCTTCTGAAAACTGCAATCAACCATCTGCATCTGCAATTATGAACACCATTCTCGTCGGCGCTCAGTGGGGCGACGAAGGCAAAGGCAAAATCATCGATTTTCTGACCGAAGACGCGCACATCGTCGTGCGCTCGCAAGGCGGTAATAACGCCGGTCATACCGTAATCCACGCGGGCACGAAATACGTGCTGCACTTGATCCCGAGCGGCATTTTGCGTCCCGGTAAAACGTGCGTCATCGGCAACGGCGTGGTCATCGATCCGGTCGCGCTCGTCGGGGAAATCGAGGGTATGAAAAAGCTGAAAGTGAAGATCGGCAAAAATCTCTTGATCAGCGATGCGGCGCACATTGTTTTCCCTTATCACCGCGCACTCGACGAACAACGCGAAATCGCAAAAGGGAAAAACAAAATCGGGACGACCAAACGCGGCATCGGCCCGGCTTACGGCGACAAGGCCGCGCGCACTGGTTTACGGATGTGTGATTTGATTCAACCGGATGTTTTCTCGGCGAAACTGCAGGCGAAGATCAAAGAGAACAACGCGATTCTAAAAGCGCTCGGCGCAAAACCGATTTCGTTTAAGGAAGTCAATGACACATATCTCGGCGCGGCGGAAAAGCTGCGGCCGTTCGTGACGAATACAGTTGTCTTTTTGCATAATGCGCTAAAAGCCGGACGCGAAATTTTATTCGAGGGCGCGCAGGGAACATTTCTCGATATCGATCATGGCACATATCCTTTCGTCACATCGTCGAACACGACCGCCGGCGGTGCCTGCACCGGCTCCGGCGTGCCGCCACATCGCATGGACCGCGTGCTTGGCGTGATGAAAGCTTACACGACGCGTGTTGGTGAAGGGCCATTCCCGACCGAAGACGCGGAGATCAGCGACATGCTGCATGCAATGGGCCGCGAGTTCGGCGCGACCACAGGACGCGCGCGGCGCTGCGGCTGGTTCGATGCCGTCGCAACGCGATACGCGACGATGATCAACGGCATCGACGAACTCGCCGTGACGAATCTCGACGGCCTCGACAAACTCGCGCGCATCCGTGTGTGCACGCATTACAAGCTCGGGCGCAAAACAATCGAAGTTCCGCCGACCGACACGCGACTGCTTGTGCAATGCACACCTGTTTATACCGAGTTTCCAGGCTGGCAGACCGCCACCGAGAACGCGAAAAAATTCACCGATCTGCCGGCAAACGCCCGCAAATATCTGCACGCAATCGCCGAGCTCACGGGCGCAAAATTGCGCATCGCCAGCGTCGGCCCCGGCCGCGAGCAGACGATCGTTTTATGATTTCAGATTTCAGGTTTCAGATTTCAGATTGGGTGGAATCTGAAACACGGCGGAGCTGCAATCTGCAATGACCATTCCTCGTCACATTGCGATCATCATGGACGGAAACGGTCGCTGGGCGAAGCAGCGCGGGTTGCCGCGCATCCGTGGTCACGAGGAGGGTGCCGAGTCATTGCGCGCGGTGCTGACCGCGTGCGGCGAGCAAGGCGTGGAGTTCCTCACCGTTTACGCTTTTTCAACAGAGAACTGGAAGCGCCCAAAAACCGAAGTCGCCGCACTGATGAGGCTCCTCACGCATTTTTTGAAAAAGGAGATCCCTGACCTAATGGCAAAAAACGTCCGCTTGCAGGCCATCGGTCGGCTCACCGATTTGCCGGATTTTTGCCGACGGGAATTGCACAACGCAATCGAGACGACCGCGCAAAACACCGGCGTCACGCTCGTGCTCGCGCTCAGCTACAGCGGGCGAATGGAAATCATAGATGGCATTCAAAGTCTGCTGCGCGAAATCAAGCTCGGGCACATCGATGCGGCGATGATCGACGCGGAAGTTTTCAGCAAACATTTATATACACGTTATTATCCCGATCCCGATCTGCTCATCCGCACCTCCGGCGAAATGCGGATCTCGAATTTCTTGCTCTGGCAGCTCAGCTATACCGAAATGTATGTCACAACAAAATTGTGGCCCGATTTTCGTAAGCCCGATTTGCTCGACGCGATCCGCGATTATAACCAGCGGCAGCGCCGTTACGGCGGATTATAAAAGCCCAATTGTCGCAATTTAGGCTTTCGCTGGCTGAATTACGGCTTATTGTGTCGCGTTTTGCCCAGCCCCACGATGGATAAAGCCCAAACCATTCTCATCGTCGATCCCGATGCCGATTTTCTCGAGTGGATGCAGCATCAACTCGAGACGCCGACGACGCGCGTGCTCACCGCGTCCAATGCTGACGATGCATTCCGTATCTACTCGAGCGAGCAGCCCGATCTGCTGATTACGGAGACACACCTGCAGCCGTTCAGCGGCCTCGAATTGCTCGTAAAGGCACGCCAGCGCGATCCGAACTCGATGGTCATTTTGATCAGCGCCTGGGGCACCACGCAAAACGTCATCGAGTCGATGAAACTCGGCGCGTTCGATTTTCTGCGGAAAGAATCGCTGCCATTCAATTTGAAGCCGGTCGTCGACGCTGCGCTGAAAGCGCAAGAGGACATGCGCTCGGCAACGATGTTTAAACCGCAGATGACGGTCGAAGAACACCAGGACAGCATCGTCGGCAAATCCGCGGCGATGCAGCAGGTGTTCAAAATGATCGGCCGCGTGTCGCATTCCGACGCGCCCGTCATGATCACCGGAGAAAGCGGCACGGGCAAAGAACTCGTCGCGAGCGCAATTCACCACTATTCACAACGTAGCGCGCAAAATTTCGTCGCGATCAACTGCGCCGCGATTCCGGAGCAACTGCTCGAAAGCGAACTTTTCGGCCACGAAAAAGGCGCGTTCACCGGCGCGATTCTGCAACGCGTCGGACGCTTCGAGCAGAGCAACGGCGGCACGCTTTTCCTCGATGAAATCGGCGACATGCCGCTCTCGTTGCAGGGCAAAATTTTGCGCGTTTTGCAGAACGGCGAATTCTCGCGGATCGGCTCCAGCACGACGTTGAAGACCGATGTGCGCATCATCGCCGCGACCAATAAAAACCTCGAGCAGGAAGTAGGCAACCGCCGCTTCCGCGAGGATTTGTTCTATCGTCTCAACGTCGTCCGCATCCAGCTCCCGCACCTGCGCCAGCGCGTCGAGGACATCCGGCTGCTCGCCGAATATTTTCTGCAAAAAGTAGCCACCCGTAAACATTTGCCGCGTGTCAAACTCTCGGAGGAAGGCCTGCGCGTGCTCGAAAATTATCCGTGGCCCGGCAACGTGCGCGAACTTGAGAACACGATCCAGCGCGCATCGGTTCTCGCGACTTCCGACGTTCTTTTGGCGAAAGACATTCCGCTCGGTGTCGCGGACATTCGAGGCGATTCGTCCGGCGGGACAATTGCCAATCTCTCGGTCGATCAAGTCCCGACGGAAATCGCGATTGAGGTTTTGCTCAAAGCCGCGCAAGCCAACCCGAACGTCGAGCTGCTACCGTGGCTCGAACGCGAGTTCACGCTGCACGCGATGAAAGTGATGCGCGGCAACCAGGTGCGCGCCGCGAAGCTGCTCGGCATCACGCGCGCGACATTGCGCAAACGCATCGAACGCTTCGGCATCACGAAGGAACTCACAATCCAGTAAGTGAGCTGGCTGTGGACAGACGACGGATTTGTCTCGTGCGATTCCGTCCCGTTCACCGACCGAGGCGTGCGCTATGGAATGTCTCTTTTTGAGAGCATTCGCGTGCAAAACAGACACGCGCTTTTTTTGGCGGAACATCTCGATCGATTGCGCGCGGCGTGCCGGCAGTGCGGATTTCCCGTCGCCGAGGCGGCGCTGGAAAATTGCGGACAACTGCTAAGCGAAGATGGATTTGCGCGCATCTACGTGACCGCCGGCGACGGCTCCGTCACGAGCACGGCGGAATGTTGCCGCGTTTTTGTTTTCACTGAGCCACGCGACCCGATTTCATCGCATGTTTATCATCGTGGTTACGACTTGGGAATCGCGCCTGAGCCGCACCACACGTTGTTTGGCGGGTTGAAGACAGCGAATTACTGGTCAAATCTCGACGCATTTCAGCACGGCGTTGCGCGACAAAAAAACGAGACGCTGCTTTTCAATCACGCCGGCAATTTGATCTCCGCGTGCATGGCGAATGTGTTTCTCGTCACAAATGAAAAAATCCAAACTCCCGCGCTGAACAGCGGCACGCGCAATGGCGTTGTCCGCGAGTGGTTGTTAAAAACACGCGAAGTTAACGAATGTTACCTTACCCGCAACGATCTCGAAGCTGCCGACGAGATTTTTCTCACGAGCAGTTGGCTTGGTGTGATGCCGGCCGCTTCACTTGAAGGTCGCGAATTGAAACGTAATGTGACCGCCCGCGAATTGCATCGCGAGTATGCGCTCATCACCAACACCTAAAGCTCTCGATCTCCTCGATGGTGTCGCTTCCGCCGCGCCGATCGCGCGCAAACTCGCGCAGATTCGCGAGCGCGAGCCGGTTGTCTTCGAGCATGTCACGGAACCCGCGCAGCCGTTCCTCGTTGCGTTGATCGTGCGCAACGTGAAGCGCCGCACGTGGGTCGTTTGCGAAAATATCCGGGCGCAGGAGCTGTTTCACAACGAGCTGCTGAACTGGTTTCCTGATGCGCTATTTTTACCCGAGGTGGAAGTCGGCCTGGGCGAAAACGCGGTGCCGGATCCTGAGATCGCCTCCGAGCGACTGCACGTTTTGCAAACGCTCAACACAACGCGCGACCGGCATATCATCGTGCTTACGCGCGCGAGCCTCGACGAGCAAGTCCCCTCGCCCGACGGCTTGAAACAAGTGGCGGTCAAGCTCACGCGCACGTCGCAGCTCGATCGCGACAAACTGCTCGCGCAGCTTGCGGATGCCGGCTACGAGCCGGTCGCGCAGGTTTCGATGCGCGGACAATTCGCTGTGCGCGGTGGAATCATCGACGTTTTTTCGTGGCAGCACGCGATGCCTGTGCGCGTCGAATTGTTCGGCGATGAAATCGAATCAATCCGGCAGTTCGATCTCGATGCGCAAACGTCGGTGCAGCATCTCGATTCTTGCACGCTTTTGCTCGGCGAAGCCGGCGAGCAGACGTGCGCATTGCGCGACTATTTGCGCGACGAAGATTTGAAAATCGACGCGAGCGCAGATTTCGACGAGGCGAATGTGTCGATCGTCGAAGCGGCAAAAAGCACGGAGTCGCTGGAGGATTTTTCAGCGGCATTTTTCGATCACGGTTTGGGTGAATTCGAAGCGGGCGACTTTGTTGTCGACGAATCAAAGCGCAACCAGTTCTTTAGACAACTGCGCGAATGGCGTGAGGCCGGCTGGCGCACGTTTATTTTTTGCAACAACGAAGGAGAGATCGAGCGGTTGCGCGAACTGCTGCCCGATGAGGAACACGAGCACGTCACGTTTTTGATCGGTATCGTCGCGCGCGGCTTCACTTTTCCGACAGCAAAAATCGCGGTTCTTTCCGACGCGGAACTGTTCGGCCGCTATCGCAGCACCCGTGCACGCCGGCTCTCGCTGCGCCGCTCGCGCGAGCAGGCGAACCGCGCGCAGATCGATTTCAGCGAGTTGAACGAAGGCGATTTCGTCGTCCATCTCGAGCACGGCATCGCGCGTTATCTCGGCCTGCAAACATTCACCACCGGTGAAAAAAGTGAGGAAGTGCTCGTGCTGGAGTTTGCCGATGAAGCGAAGCTTTATGTTCCGCTCGAACAATCGTTTCTCGTTTCGCGTTACGTCGGCGTGGGCAAAAAATCGCCGGCGCTTTCTTCACTCGCTGACGCACGTTGGGCAAAGGCGAAGAGCAACGCGCAAAAGGCGATTTTCGATTATGCGGCGAAGCTGCTGACCATTCACGCGGAGCGCGAAACGAGCGTCGGCTACGCATTTCCGCCTGACAACAAATGGCAACGCGAATTTGAGCAATCGTTTGTGTTCAAGGAAACGCCGGACCAGATCACCGCAATTGCCTCGACGAAGACCGACATGGAATCCGAGCGGCCGATGGACCGACTCATTTGCGGCGATGTTGGTTTTGGCAAAACGGAAGTCGCGATTCGCGCTGCGTTCAAAGCCGTGATGGCTGGCAAGCAAGTGGCCGTGCTGGTTCCGACGACAGTGCTCGCGCAGCAGCATTATCAAAATTTTCGCGAACGCATGTCGGATTATCCCGTAAACATCGAGATGCTCAGCCGGTTTCGCACACAAGGCGAGCAGCGCAAAGTGCTGCAGCAACTCCGCGATGGCGGCGCGGACATCGTCATCGGCACACACCGGCTCATTTCAAAAGACGTCGAGTTCAAAGATCTCGGTCTCGTCGTTGTGGATGAGGAGCAGCGTTTCGGTGTCGCGCACAAGGAACGCTTTAAGCAAATGTTTAACCTCGTGGATGTGCTTACGCTCAGCGCCACGCCGATTCCGCGCACGCTTTACCTATCGCTCATGGGCGCGCGCGACATGTCGATCATCGAGACGCCGCCGCCGAATCGGATTCCGACGGAAACGATCATCTGCGGTTACGACGAGCGCATCATTCGCGACGCGATCAACCGCGAACTGGCGCGGCAGGGACAGGTTTACTTTTTGCACAACCGCGTGCAGAGCATCGAACGCGTTGCAATGCGCATCAAAGATCTTTGTCCGCAGGCGCGCATCGAGATCGGGCACGGACAGATGGACGAGGACGAGCTCGAGCACGTGATGCAGCGCTTCGTAAACAACGAATGTGATGTGCTCGTTTCGACGACGATCATCGAAAGCGGACTCGATATTCCAAACGCCAACACGATCATCATCGACCGCGCGGATCGCTTCGGGCTCGCCGATTTGTATCAGCTCCGCGGACGCGTCGGTCGCGCGCAGCATAAGGCTTACGCATATCTGCTGCTGCCGCGCGAAATGATGACCGTCGGTGCTGCGCGCAAACGCATCAACGCAATCAAGCAATACTCCTCGCTCGGCGCGGGCTTTAAGATCGCGATGCGCGATTTGGAAATTCGCGGTGCGGGAAATATCCTCGGCACACAGCAAAGCGGACACATCATCGCGATCGGCTTTGACCTTTACTGCCAGTTGTTGAAACAGGCGGTCGCGAAACTAAAAGGCGAAAAGGTTCGTCCGCGCATTGAAGTTTTTCTCCGGCTTGATTTCGCGGCGACAAACGAAGCGGAGTTTTTGCACAGCAACGATGGCCGGCTCGCGCCCGCGTTTTTGCCTGCGAACTACATCGGCGAACCGCAAATCCGCATCCAAGCTTATCGCAAGCTCGCAGAAGTAGCGTCGCAGGAGCAGCTCGATGCGTTGCGCAAAACATGGCGCGACCGTTTCGGTCCGCTTCCAAAGGCCGTCGAAAACCTGCTTGCGATGACTGAAACCAAGCTGAGCGCCGCTGCGCGGAAAATCACACGAGTGGAAGTTCGCGAGGACAAGCTGATGCTTACGCGTGGCGGCGATTTCATTTTAATAGGCGGAAAGTTCCCACGACTTGCCGCGAACAATGGCGATGAACGATTGCGCGAAATCGTAGCGTTGATCCGGAGCTTATAGAGCTCATGCACCGTGCACACGCTCTGACATTCGCGTCCGCATGCTGACACTTTTGTCACGGCCCACGGCGCGTTTACAGAGAAGAATTGCGCCGGTATTCGCAATGCTCAGAAGCTGGCATGGAGGCGAAACAATTGGTGCAATTGCGAGTGCTCGCGTGGGTGGCTTGTGCCGCGCTCATGGCAGCGTGCGATCGCGAGCAAAGCGCGTCGCAATTTTCCGCTGAGATAACTCGTGTGAACGATTGCGAGAAGCTGCGTCATGCAGTCGATGCTTTCAAAACTGCGCCTTCGCCCGCATCGGAGCAGGCGGTGATACGCGAACTCGCGGCGGTCGATCAGCGCATTCAATCACTCGCCGATAAGGCCGAGATCGCCGACGAACCGGCGCGCTCGCAGCTTTTGCTCGATACGAAAGCGCTGCGTTGCGCGCGGACATTTAATCTCGATCGGTTCAAGACGCGGACGGATTCGCCGATGCAAATTGCGAAGGCAGAAAAAGCGCCGGCGGTGGTGGTGGAGGCTATGCCGGTTCAAAGCGCGCAGGCGAACATTGAGGTCAGGCGCGCGACGGCGGTTTTGCCCGCGGTCGCGGAGGGACCGCAGCCTGCGAATGTTCCAGTGCGTCGTGCGATTGCCGTTTCGCAAAGTGCGCCCTCGCGTCGTGTAATGGTAATTACGCAATCGCCGGGTCGCATCACGATCTGGCAGACCACCGACGACCGGTCCGACCTCGCACGGCGCTGACATTTTCGCGCGCGGAAAACCTTGCACTTTGCGCGCGCAGGTTTGAATTTGTCGGCTCGATGCTCGCCGAAATCGAACAACTTCTCGTCCTTCAAGATCGTGATCGCAAAATTCGCACGCTGCGACAGGAGCTAAAAAACGTGCCGCTCGAACGCAAAGACCTCGAGAGCCGGTTGGCGTCGCAGACCGAGCAGCTCAACGCGGTGAAGCAGCGCGCGAAGGAAATCGAAGTCGAAAAAAAGAAGCTCGAAGTCGAGGCGCAGGCAAAGCGCGATTCGATTGCGAAATTTAAAACGCAACAATTTCAGACCCGCAAAAACGAGGAGTTCCAGGCGCTCGGAAATGAGATCAAGCATTTCGAGGCCGACATCCAGCAGATCGAAGATCGCGAGCTCGACCTGATGGAAGAAGCGGAAAAAGTGAAAAGCTCCATCGCGATTGCCGACAAGGATTTCGCGCAGGCGAAAACGCAGATCGATTCGCAGCTTGCGGATTTGGAGGGCAAAGTCGGCTCGCTCGAAAAGCAGCTCGCCGAGCTCGAAGCGGAGCGCACAACCATCGCTGAAAAGATCGATGAAGATTTGCTCGATCGCTACAGCCGGCTTTTCGCGAGCAAAGGCGACGCCGCGGTCGTGCCGCTCGAGCACGAAGTCTGCATGGGTTGCCACATGAAAATCACGACGCAAACCGCCGTGCGTGTGAGAGGCGAAAAGGAAGTCGTCAGCTGCGAGCAGTGCGGGCGGATTCTCTACTACGCAGAATAAGCGCGCAGGCCGGAACCGCTACTGCGCCACGTCGAAAAACAGCGAGAGCTGTTCGCGATATTCGTCTTTCGTTTGCGCCGCATCGGCGATGAGGCTGCGGCCTTCCTGCGGCATTCCCATTTGAAAAGCGAACACACCCGCCAGCCATTTGCGGTCGGCTGCGAGAGCAGGCGCCATCGGCATCTTCGCGAAATAATTCGCCATCGCCATCACCATCGCCGGCGCCAAATCGGTCCACGCCACTGGGATGAAACCGTAAGGCGTCGCGACGCCGACTTCAGACGCGCTCGCCTTTTTCACACCACCTTGTAGCGATGTGCCGTTTTTTTTTTGGAGAGCGCCGGGATAGCCTGCGGCGTTGAGATCGTTCACGAGCAAATGTTTAAACGATTGCAGCCACTGCGCTTTTTTTAACAATGGTTGATACTCCGCCACGACCGCCGGATCAGTCGTCTTCACCTGCTCGACTGCCGCAAGCGCCTCGTCGAATTGATAATTCGCGCACAGCGCCGTGAACTTTGCCTGCGCGTCCTTCACCGATTGCTCCTCCTGCTCGTGTTGCGCCGCGAGCTTCGCGTCCTGCTCGTCGAGCGACGCGAACCGCTTCTGGTAATCGCGCTGCAACCGCTTCAGCTCATCGACGAGCTTTCCGTGCGCGCGCCCGACCAGCTCATTCAGCGCATTCAGCGCGTCGGTGCGCTTCTCGCGCGTGTCGGCGGCTTTCAATTGCACGAGCACTTTCTGGTAATCTGAAAAATCGTCCGCGTATTTTTGCGCGAGCGGCTTGTAGTCGGCGACCCACGCATACGGCGCGGCCGGATTGCTCGCGAGATAAGTCTGGATCAGCGCATTCCCGTCGTCGAAATGCCGCATCTCCCAATCTTTTAAACCAATGACAAAATACGCCAGCGCGCCGACGCCATCTTTGTTGAAATGTTCCACTGTCCGCGGGGCGGTCGCACGCGTGTCGGTGACCGTTCCGCCGAGTTCCGCGAAGAAACTCACCAGCGCCGGATCGGGCACGTCCAGATTCGACGTGCGGCTCGAGAGCAATTTAAAATTCAGCCGCGCACCGTCCAGATTGCCATTGAGTAACGACGCGAGTCCTTCGTGCAGCGTCACCCAGTTTTGCAGCGGCTGCTTCATCCCCGGCTGATCCTCGATCGCCGTGAACGCATCCTGCGCCGCCTGGTAATTTCCCGCGAGCAATTGCTTCCGCGCATTTTCGTAGGCCGGCTGCGCCGTATCCTGCTCGGCTGCCGCTTCGCCTCTGCTGAAAATTCGGTCGCGGTATTTCCAGAAAAACGCGCCCGCTGCGATGATGACCACGAGCAGGATCAGCGTGAATACGCCCATGTATTTCTGCTGCTCCTCGCCCTCGACCACCACGCGCGCCTTTTGACGCGGCTTCGCCGCATTTTCGTCGAGCTGGTTTTTTGCGTAAGCGAGATGCTCGATGAGTTCGTCGTAATCCTGGTAACGCTGCGCCGGGTCCTTGTGCAGCATGCGGTTGATCACATACGCCGTCGCGCTCGACACATCCGGCGCGAACGCCTGCAGGCTCACCGCCTTGCTCTTGATGTGCTTCAGCGCCACCAGCGACGCCGTTTCCGCCTCGAATGGCGGCCGTCCGGCGACTGCGTGAAAAAGCGTGCCGCCGAGCGAATAGATGTCGCTGCGAAAATCCTCCGGCTCCTGGTTCAGCTTCTCCGGCGCGACGTAATACGGCGTCCCCCACACCTCGCCGCGCTCCTCCGCCTCGTGCTCCGCGAGCAATGCGAGACCGAAGTCCACGATCTTTGCCGTCCGCGCATCGGCAAACAAAATATTCCCCGGCTTCACGTCACGATGGATCAGCCCCTTTTTGTGCGCCGCCTGCAGTCCCTGCGCAATCTGGATGCCCACCTCGAGCATCTGCAACTCCGCGACGCGGCCTTGCAGATTCATCAAGTCATCCAGCGAACCTTTATCCACCAGCTCCATCGCGATGTAAAAAAGGCCGTGATCGGAGCCAAACGAAAACACTTTCACCACGTGCGGATGATTCACCGACGCGGTGATGCGCGCCTCGCGCTCAAATTTTGAAAGATACTCCGCATCCGCGCTGTATTCCTTGCGCACCACCTTCAGCGCCACCATGCGATTGAGATTCATGTCACGCGCCTTGTAGACCGCGCCCATCCCGCCCGCGCCCAGCAGCTCCACCAGCTCGAAATTCTTCAACTGCGTCCGCGCGCGAATCAACGTCCCGCACATCGGACAGTGCACCTGCGCAAACGGCTCCTCATCGCCCACGTCCAGCAGCGCCGCGCAACTCGGGCACGCCTGCAAAATCTGCTCGCTCTCGCTCTGAACGGGCACCGCCGGCAACGGCTCCACGGCCGGTTCCTCCGCAGCCGGCTCCGTCGATTCTTCAGCGGAAAATTCCGACGTCTCCTCCCCGGCATACTCCTGCTCCGGCTCCGGCAGCTCTTCCGGTGGCGTCGAGGGATCTTCTGGGTCCTGGGGCATCGCGCGCTAAACTAGTTTAACACACGGAAATCGCCAACTCGAATTTCCGAAAAGCTCAGTCGGTTTGCACGAATGATGTATCGGCGCGGGCCTCGTATGTATCGGCATGGTATGCCTACGTATCCTCCCGGTCCTCCTACAGCGTAGGAGAGTCCGCAGATTCAGTTTCTAAAGCAGAAGGGTTTGTGCATTACTGCCAGCCGTCATGAATCATTCCTTTAAAGATAAAGTCGTTCTCGTCACCGGGGGAACCTCCGGCATCGGCAAAGTCACCGCTCTCGAATTTGCGCGCGCGGGCGCGAAAGTGGTCGTCAGCGGGCGGCGTGAAAAAGAAGGCGCCGAGGTTGTGTCGAACATCGAGAAGCTCGGTGGCAGCGCCGCCTTTGTGCGCACGGACGTGTCGAAAGATGCGGATGTGAAAGCGATGGTCGACTTTACCATCAGCACGTATGGGCGGCTCGACATCGCTTTTAACAATGCGGGTGTGGAGTGGATGGGGCCACTCGCGCAAACAAGCGAGGCAGCCTACCGGAATGTATTCGATGTGAATGTGTGGGGCGTTCTCAACTCCATGCGGCATGAGATCCCGGCGATGCTCAAGACCGGCGGAGGCGCGATCGTCAATACATCGAGCGTCGCGGGCCACGTGGGAATGGCCGAGGTGAGCATCTACATTGCGTCGAAGCATGCAGTGGAGGGGCTGACGAAGTCGCTCGCGATGGAGTTCGCGCGGCAAAACATCCGGATCAACGCCGTAGCACCGGGACCGATCGCGACGGACATGATCGATCGTTTCGCGGGCAAGGAGGGCGAGAAGCGCGATTACCTGGCGTCGATTGTGCCGATGGGAAGGATCGGCTTGAGCGAAGATATCGCCGCGGCGGTGATCTATCTCAGCTCGGATGCGGCGAAATACGTCACCGGGACTTCGCTCCTGGTCGATGGAGGCTATGTCGCGCAGTAAGATGCGGTGAAACGAAGCGCGCGCTTTTTGAACAATCCATCAGAAGAATTGAACGGAGTTGGCACTGCATCCGCTATATTAGCGGCAACTTCCAATCATGACATTTTTCCACTTCTGGCTCACCGGTCTGGTTCTGATCACAGTCCTTGCGATTACTCATCTCGTGCGCCTCTTCTGGCCAACGAAGCCGCGGGACTGACGGCTCTTTCAATGGCTTAGTTGATCAGCAGCAAGCTTTCTACTGCCGCCTTTTGGTATCTTGAGTTGAGCGACTTTATCGCCGTAGCGGACTTTGCACGCGCTGCCATTGAGTGAGTGCAGGGTAGCTTCGACGAGCTTCCCGTCTTTCCAGCTCATATCCACTGCAAAGCCGCCACGCGCACGCGCCGGCGGCGACAGGGCGCAGCAGGTTCTTCGCGATAAGCCACGCGTGATCGCCATCGAGACCAGAGGCATGAACAATCGATAGCTACTTCATGCGGATTCATCGACGCGCTGGCGTGCACAGGAGATTTCGATCCCGCTCGGTGCCGGTCAATCGGGATCGTTCAGCTTCGATGCGGGATCAGCGATGGGGAAAATTTTGCCGACCAATCGACTGTCGCGGTGGTGATCATCAAAAGAGCCAGCGTCACAATTGCGCCAACGGTGATTGTCAGGCCCGTCAGACCATCAAAGAAGAAGCTATAGCTGAAAAGCACCATGTAGGCGAACTGCGCTGCCGCGGCGATTCGTGCAAACACTTTGCCGGTGGCGAGCCAGAGATAACCTGAAACCAGCGCCAGTGAAACGAACGCCGAGAGGAAAAACGCGATGTGCAACGGGATGAGATCGACCAGATATGCGAAAAGCAATTGGAACGCAAAGCAGCCGGCTGCGAGGAAAAAGTAATTCATCGGGTGCAGGTTCACGCCGCGAACGGTCGCAACGAGCAAAAGCACGGTGAAGAAAAACAGCAGCGATACCGGCGCAAAAAATGAAATGCGTGTGGCGACCGGACCTGGATTGAGCACCTTCGGCATATCCATCCCGATCGGCTGCGCGCCGATGACGTCGGGGTATGCCCAGGTGAGCTGCCAGCCGTTTGCTTGCGCGTGGCGCTCGGTAGGCGATCCTGTCCCGACGGGAAAATCGATTTCGCTAAAATCGGTCGTCATTTGCAGTTGGAAATTGCGGATGCGCGTGGTGTCGCCGAACGCGTAGCCCCAACGATCCGTCCCACGTGTTTTGTAGCCTACCTGCAACGTCGTGCTCTCCCCCGGCGCGAGCGTCGCGGCCTCGGTGATGCCTTCGGATGTTTTGCGATCGCCGGTTGACGGCTGCTTGTTGAGCACAAATGAAAAGTCGGTATAGCTCGCGTCATTCGCCGGGAAAGCAAACCGGACGTAAATCGTCTGCGTGATCGGCGTCGGATTTTCGATGATGTAATTGCCACGGAAATCGACGAGGTAAGTGCGATACCAGAGCAGTCCTTTTTTCTTCGGCTCGTAACTGACCTTTACCGCGACATCGCTCTTGAGCGGCTGGATAAAATGCCGGCCGTTCGGCTGGCCCGGCGCATTGTAATAGACGCTCGGATGCGTTTGCGTCATGGCCGGCCCCCACGCGTCGCCGACGCAACGGCTGAGTGATTCGGTGGATGTCGCTGTGCGAAAAGCGAGGCTCGCGCCGAGCACGAACCAGGCGACGGCGCTGCAGATGAGGATGAGTATGATGGCGATGAGACGTTTGATGGTCATTTTTTGGTTTTCTTTTGGTGTTTGTTTTTTTTCTTCGCGGCGCGCCGGCGGTGATGCCGCGCAAACAACCGCTCGAAACGTTTTTCGATGTGCAAAAGCTCCACGTCAGCGTGCCTCCGGCTTTTGATAGAAAAGCTGCGCCGTCGGACGCTCGCCTTTGCACAATTCCTTGCGAAGCTTGATTGCGCCGGACGTGCCGGCAGCGGCGCTCTCGACGTTGCCTTCGAGTGCGGTGATTTCGTAAGCCGCGGGAATCTGAAGATTCCAGTCGATGCGATTGGCGAGCAGATCGCTCGAGGGAAGTTCAACCTCGAGCTGTCCGGAGACCGGCTGAAACGCTTGTTTTTTATTTGTGTAGGAAAGCGAAACTTCGGTTCGTTGCTGGCGATCGTCCGATCCGTTGAACTGAAGCTCAATGGTGCCATTTCCGCGATCGATCGGATTCGTTTCGCGACGGTTTACTGCGCAGGTAAGTAGCTGGCTCGATGCCGGCAAATTAAGCTTCCACGCAAGTGCTCCGTCATGACGGATGACATACGTCATCTCATTGATCAACGCGCCGTCGCCGACCACGCGCATCGAAGATTGCACGCTTTCGATCACTGCGGATGTCGTATGAATCAGCGGGCGCCAGCTCGCGATCAACGCGCCATCGCCACCGATCGTAATCACGTTTTTACCTGTCGTTTTTTCGGCAAGCCAACGTGGTAAACGCACATTTGTCGCCTGCTTCGCACTGAGCTCCAGCTCGGGATCTGAAAGCATTGCGAAAAGCGGCTCGCCGTTTTCGCCGTCGATGACTTTAGGCGCGGCGAGCTGCCAGTCGCCGGGTGCGGCGGCAAAAGGAATTTCGCAGATAACGGCAATCACGCGGCTCAGCACATCGCGCGTTTTCCATTCGATGTGCAGAGTATCCGCGCAGCGCCAGCGCACGATGTCATCCCCGGCTACATCTGTGACATGCGCTCCCGCGGGCAACTGCAAATCCATGCTCAACCCGGACCCAACGTCGGCGCGCGCGGCGAGCATCGTTTCATAATTCAGCTTCCCATCGGCAAATTGCACCAGCGACTCCGCGTTCACACGCCAGCGGCTCGGCGTCGGCGGCGGCAGCGGTGCCGCAATCGTGTGCAGCGAAAGATCGAGCAAATCCTTTGCGGGTAAACGAAACGCCGCTTTGTTTTTTTCGATGACAATCGCGGTGCCGCCTTCCACCTGCACGGTTTTGCCATCGGGAATCGCGTCGAGCGTGAGCGTGTTGATCGTTGCCGGCGAAATTGCAAGCCGCAGTGAATCGGTCTCGCCGTCACTCGCGAGCTTCGCGGCGAAATGCAGCTTAATTTTGCTACGTCCTGCGCGCTCCAAAACAAGCGTGTAACTTCCATTTTTCACGATGACGTTTGCATCCGCCGGCTCGATTGCATCGACCTGCGCCCACGCGCCAACGAGCGGAATGGTCGTCCATTTGTTTTGAAAACATTGCACGTCGAACTCCGCCGTCCCGCGCAGCTGTCCCGGCTGGCAGGTGAGATCGTATCGTGCCGCGAGCAATTCCGCGGCGACTGGCGGCTCGGGTGCGGACAGCGGTTGCGGCTGCGCAGCCTGCCAGAGCGTTTTCAATTCGGAATAAGGAATGGTCACGCTGGCACGCTCAAGGGCGGGCTCCGCACCGAGTGCGGCGACTGCGGCGAACAGCAAAATCAGGTGTTTGAACACGTCATCATCTTCGCACCGGGATGTGAAGCGATGATGAAATGCCCGTGAAGATTGCGTGAAATTTCGCGCTAAAAAGGAATCCGCGCGATGAACTCAGTGCCGTGGTCGTGCTCGCTTTTCACGCCGATGGTTCCACCGTGACGTGTGACAATCGATTTCACGATTGCCAGTCCGAGCCCGCTGCCGCGCGCGCCGGTGCGCGGATTTTCCGTAGTGAAAAAACGGTCGAAAATCTTCGGCAGCAATTCAGTTTCGATTCCGCAGCCTTCGTCACTTACACGCAATTCGATATTTCCGCCGGTTTCTTTCAACGAGAGTCGCACACATTTTCCAGCCGGTGTGAACTGCAACGCGTTTTCCAGCAAATTGTTTAATAGCTGCTGAAGCTGCAATTCGGGGATTTTTGTCGGCAGCGGCTCGCTGGGTAACTCGAAGAAAAAATCCATGCCGCAACTTCGCGCGCGTTCGCCAAAAATTCTCGCGACGCCACGCGCAACTGCCGCGCAATCCGCGCCCATTTCATTTTCGATTGCCTGCGTCTCGATTCGGGAGAGCTTCAACAAATCGCCGACGATTTGATCCAGTCGCTGCACCTCAGTTTGAATATTGCCCAGAAACTTTCGGCGCGCGATCGCGTCATTGATTGCGCCGTCCTCGAGCAATTCCGCTGCGCCGCGGATCGATGCGAGCGGGGTCTTTAGTTCGTGGGAAAGATTCGCGGCCATCTCCTCGACGTAAGCCTTTCCTTCGAGCCTGCGCCGCATTTTTTCCACCGCACGCGCGAGCACACCGAATTCGCTCTGCGTCCACGTCTCAAGACGCACGCCGGATTCGCCTGCCGCAATCCGCTCCGCGCGTCGCGCGAGATCGGCGACGACGCGTGTGATGTAGCCGGAAAGCAGATAGACGAGCGCCGCCGTCACCGCCAGCGCGAGCGCGGCGGGAAGCAGCACGTTTTTTAACGACCGCGTTATGAAGTTGCGGATGCGATTCGTCGGCTTGGAGACGCTCACAACGCCGACGATTTTCCCGCGCACGAACACCGGCAGCGTGCTGTAAAGATTCACGCGCTGATGCACGCGATCGAGCTCCCAGCGCGCGCCGTATTTTCCGCCGAGGGCCGCACGCACATCGCTGCGATCCGCGTAGCTCGTGTCCGGCAGCGCCGCATTTGCCGTGTCGAAAAGCAGCCGACCCATCGCGTCATAAATGATGAGCCGGGTGTCGACTTCCTTTTTCGTGTAACCGAAAAGGCGTGCCTTGATTTGATAAGTTTCGTCGAGGTTCGCGTAAGAGCGTGCGAGCTCCGCGTGCAGCCGCGGCGAGCCTTCGCCGTATTGCGCGATGAGGCGCGTGTAAAGTTCAGCGACGAGCGCCGCGACATCGATCATCCCCTCCTCCGTCGAATGCAAATAACTCGTCTCGATATTGCGCCGGATGCTCCACGCGAGAAAGCTCGCGGGCACAATCAGGATCGTGAAATAGAGCACGAAAAGTTTCCATCGGATGCTGTGCAGTGGCGGAAAAACGAGCGAGATCAGCCGCTGAATCGCGAAAACAATCCGCCATCGCAGCATTCGCACGGAGCCGTTCATCACAGTTCTTTCGCGCGATAGCCAATGCCGCGCACCGTCTCGATGAAATCGAAATCGCCGAACTTTCTGCGGAGCGTTTTTACGTGCACATCGATCGTGCGATCCGTCACGACTCCGCCCTCGCCCCACGCCTGATCGAGCAGCTGCTCGCGTGTGAAGACACGGCCCGGATGCCGGATGAAAAGCTCGAGCAACTTGAATTCCTGCTTTGTAAGCGGGACCTCGACGCCATGAAAACTCACGCGAAAACGATCGGGATCGAATTCAATCGGACCATAGTGAAAAAGATTCGTCGGCGACGTGATCGCCGCATTTTGCCGCCGCAAAATGGCTTTGATTCGTGCCAGCAGTTCGCGCGTGCTGAACGGCTTCACCACGTAGTCGTCACCACCGATCTCCAGGCCAACCACGCGGTTGATTTCATCCGCTCGCGAGGTGAGGAAGATAATCGGCACCTCCGAAAATTTTCGCACCAAGCGGCAGACTTCGAAGCCGTCGATGTCCGGCAAACCAACATCGAGAATCATCAGCGCCGGCTCCGTATCGCGCGCCAGTTTCACGGCTTCGCGCCCACGTTGTGTCGTGCGAACGCTGTAACCATCGGCCTTCAGCGCATACTCGAGCACTTCGCCAATTCGCGGATCATCCTCGACGACGATCAGTGCGCTCATGAGGACAACGAGAAAAATTCATGTATTCCGATTGGCGCACCACTTGTTAAAAAGCGAGCTTTAAAGGGATTTTACCGAAACAGAGCTGCTCGCACTTTGGCCGGTTGCCGGATTGAGCACACGAATGTCGTGCCTGCCTTCCGTGAGAATTGCGTAAACGCCGTCGGACGCGTTTTGAATCACGAGCGAGTCGCTTTGCCACTTTACTTGTGGCGCGCCCGTCGCAATGAGACGGATGCGTTGGCTGGACACAGGCAGGTCAGGATCGAGCAGATACGTGGTTCCAGCCACTGGCGCGATAACGCGCAAAGCGCCGTTGTCTTCGGCGACTGCACGCGCGCCGAGCCAATTCGCACCGCTCGCAAGCCAGTCGCGGTATTCGTTCCGAAGACGCACACGTCCGGCGGAATCGTAGTCATCCTGCTCTTCACGTGGCGGTAAATCGCCTGCAATGAATTTCTCGCGAATGCCGGTCGCTGCTTGGTTCGCGAGCAATTTGCCCGTAACCGGATGAATTATTTTCTCAACAATTTCCGGCGGTGTCGCATACCACGATGTGCCGTAGCGATCATGTAAAAACGTGAAAACATCGTGCAAAATCGGCGCGGCACCCGTGACGCCCGAGACATTTTCCATCGGCGTTCCGTCAAAGTTTCCGACCCACACGCCCACGGTGAACTCCGGCGTAAAACCGAGCGCCCAGTTGTCACGATAATCGGTGCTCGTTCCCGTTTTGCACGCGACTGGAAAATCGAAGCGGAGCGACGAATGCGGGCCGAATGCGAGAGTGCGCGTGTCGTTATCACTGAGAATATCCGCGATGAGAAAAGCCGCATTCGGCTCGAAGATTTGCGCGGCAGTGGTCGGCGAGTTTTGCAAAACGCGAAATGGCCTGAATTCGCCGAGCCGCGCGAGACATGCGTAAGCGTTCGTCATTTCCAACAGCCGCGCTTCGGCATTTCCAATCGTCAGCCCGAGTCCGTATTCCTCCGCGCTGCGCGACAGCGTCGTCAGTCCGCACGCGCGCAAACATTCCTGGAGCGTCCCTGCGCCGCCGATTGAAGCGAGAACTTTAACCGCGGAAATGTTTAGCGAATTTGCGAGTGCAAGCCGATAACGCATCGGGCCGTAACAGCGATGGTTGTAATTTTCCGGCCGGTAAATACCCGTTGCCGTCGCAAACTCCGCCGGCAAATCCGCAACCACGCTCGCCGGTGTCGCGCCGCGCTCAAATGCGAGCAGATAGGTGAACGGCTTGAAAGTCGAGCCGGCCGAGCGCGGCGACCAGGCGCCATTCACCTGCCCCGCACCCGGTGCGAAATAATTCTCCGAGCCGACCAGAGCGAGCACATCGCCGCTATGATTGTCGATGACGACAACCGCGCCGTTTTGCACATGATGCTCGTTCAGCCGCGCAATGCGTTCGCGCAAAAACTCCTCCGCTGCACGCGTGAGTTCGAGATCGAGCGTTGTCCGTAAATCACCGGTTGCATCCGGTTTTTCGCGCAAAATAAAATCGACAAAATGCGGCGCTTCAAAAACACGGCGCGGCTGCGCGAGGTGCAAATTTTCAGATATCGCGCGCGAAAATTCGTCATCGGCAATGAAAGCGTTTTCGCGCATCCGGCGCAGCACAATCGCCTGCCGTTTCCGCGAGCGAACGAGATGCACGTAAGGATTGAAGCGGCTCGGCGCTTGCGGCAAGCCGGCGAGAAACGCCGTTTCCGCAATGCTCAAATCGGCGAGCGGTTTACCGAAATAAAACTGCGCCGCAGTTCCGCAGCCGATCTGCGAATTGCCGTAATCGAGCCGGTTTAAATATGCCTCGAGAATTTGCGTCTTGGTCCATTTGCGTTCGAGGCTAAGCGCCTGCACCGTTTCGACAACTTTCGCGCGCAGCCCGCGCTCGCGCTTACGTTCGGCGATTTTCACCAACTGCTGCGTGATCGTGCTCGCGCCGGATACGATTTTTCGATGTGTAATCGCGTTTAACGCAGCACGAATATTCGCCGAGAAATCTACGCCTTCGTGCTGCCAGAAACGCTTGTCCTCAGCTGCGAGCGTTGCATCGACGAATCGCTGCGGAATGTCTTGCAGCGGGACTTTGCGGGCGAAGCGGTTGTTGTCGGCGAGCAGCACGCGCAACGGTTTGCCGGTGCGATCCGTCAATTCCAGGCTCGGTTTTGGAGGCGCCAGCAGCGCGCGCGGAATTGGCACGAGCCCGATGGCAAACCACGCGACAAACGCCAGCACGAGCAGCGGCGCCAGACAGCGGCGGATGAGCGCTTTCATTCCAGCGACAAGCTTGTGACTTGCAACGTGCCACTCAGTCCGAAGCGGTCGGGATGATACATCTCCTCGATTTTCGCCGAAGGCGCTGTGGCGGTGCCGGCTGCGCGGACGCGTGCGAGATAATGCACCGTGTATGTGCCCGGCCAGATGTGATCGCGAAAAAAGAGCGCGCGATCTTCGCGCAGTTCGCGGTAATCACTCAGCCAGTCGAGTCCGACGGTTTCACCCGCGCGCGTCTGCTGAGATTTAAATTCGGGATTCACCGCTTCGAAAATCGACGGCAACGGATCGTCGATCGCGATGTAGTTCGCACGATCGCGCACCTCGATCCGCAACGTCACGAGCACGCGATCGCCAACGTGCGGTTGTTTTAAATCGGTTAACGTCCCGTCGTCTTCGATTTTTTGATAGCTGCGCTGAATCGCGTAGCCGTTGTCACGGCGCGGTTGTGCGATCGTGCGCGGACGCGCTTCGAGCGCGACTTGCGTGAAGAGCTTTGTCCGCGCGGGATTCGCCAGGATGAGCGGCTCGCGTTGTTTCGCCGGATCGATATGTAGCGCGCTTTCGTGCATGGTCGCTTTCGATTCGAGATCGAATTTCTCGCTCTGCGTTCCCCACGCAATCGAGCCCGCGGCTTGGAATGCGCCGCGCTCAACGCGCTGCACGTAACTCGTGAGCGCGAGCATCGACCACGCGTTGCCTTGCGTCGTGCCCCAGTTGCCGCCGGAGCGCGCGCCGATCAGCTCGTCGATGAGTGCATCCACGTGGTTGTCGTTCGCGCGTAGTTGCGTCCATGCCATGAGCTGCAATGCGATCTCGCGCGAGCCACAGCCGAAAAACTCGTCGTCCGCATTTTGTGACAACTTGCAATTGAGCAACTCCGCAGCCATTTCCCTAGAGCCGTTGCTCTCCAAAATCGCGAGCGCAAGCAGCGCGCGATTTTCCGCCGAGAGATGGTCGCGCTGCTGGAAAAGAAGCTCGTGATAAGCCGGCTCCGCTTTGCCTGCGAGTGCGAGTGTGTAAACCGCAAGGCAGCGATCCGACGGGCCGTGATTGCCGTAATGTCCGTCGAACGAGTCCTCGCTCATCCCGCGCAATTCGGCGCTGATGTATTTGCAAAGCGCGTCGAATTTTTCCTCGGGCACGAAATGTCCGCCGCGTTTCGCGAGCACAAGGCCGAACCCGCCATAAGCGCTCGCCCAAAGCAACGGCTCGCGTTCGCCCGGCCAGTAGGCGAGGCCACCGGACGGTGTTTGCATCGACAGCAGCCTGTTAACGCCGTGCTGGATTGCATCTTCGATCTCCCCAGGCGATTTTTGCAAATCCGGCAGCACGTTTTGAAAATCGCGAAGCGTCAACCACGGCAGCGTGCTCGATGTGGTCTGCTCGACACAGCCGTAGGGATAGTGCAGCAGTTCGCGCATCGGTTCGAGCAGATCGATCATGCGCGAATTGGAAATGCTCACGCGGATCGTCCCGGAGCCGCCGAGCAGCTCGGGATCGAAGCCTTCGAGCAGGTTCGCGCTCGCGGCGTCACTGTTTGCGAAATGCACCTGGCGGATCAACGGCGCGGGGTAGTCGACGTGGAGTTTTGTCTGCACGGCATCGGTGAAAACTTTGTTTTGCGGCGCGAGCATTTTTGCGTGCCATGTCCATTTCGCCTCGCCGGTTTGCGTGAATTCCACGGGAAAATCGATTGCCGCCGAGCCGCGCGCGGCGAGCGCAATTTTGCGTTTTAGCGGCACGGTCGTAGTGACTGTGTTGTCAAGATCGAGCGCAACTTCGGCTTCGCCCCCAATGTCGGTTTGATTATGCAGCACCGCGCGTAATTTCAACTTGTCGCCGACATTTCCGAAGCGCGGCAGTGACGGCTCGAGCATCAGTGGTTTGCTCACCACGAACTCCGATTGACCGCTGCCGAATTGGTTGCGCGCAGTTTGCACCACAGCAATAACGCGATAGCGAGTGAGGCTGTCCGGCGCGGTGAAAACAGCCGTCACATGCCCGTGTGCATCGGTCCGCAGCGTCGTGCTCCAAAACGCGCATGCCTGGAAATTTTGACGAATTTGTTCCGCTCGCTCTATCCCGCCGCCGCCAATGACATAGCCTTTGTTTTCAAATGTCCGCTCGTCCGGATCCTCGGGTAAAAGCTTCGGCAGCGTAAGGCCGGTGCGGATCGCCAGACCGCGCGGCGCATTGAAAAACGCGAATGGATCGGGCGTCTGATAATCGGTGAGGCTCAGCACGCCTTCGTCCACCGCGTAAAGCGTGACCTCCGCATCCGCCGCCGGCGCGCCGGCGAAATCCTGCACGTTCGCTTTTACCGCGACCTGTTGTGCCGGTTCGTAATCGTGCCGCTCCGTCTGCACTTGAACCGCGAGCCGCGCGTGCGGATTCGTGACTTTCAATTCGCAATAGCCGAGCCGGTAATCCGGTTGCTTAACTTTGCGTGCGCCATCCTTTGCGCCGCGCAAGATCATCACCGAGACAAAGACATTCGGGGCGTCGGCTATTTCGAGCGGAAGTTGAATCGACGGCGCGTTCCCTTCGAGGTGAGTGACAAACGACCGCAGCACTTTTTCCCGCTCGATCGTCACCCACGCGTCGCCCGCAAGCGGCGTTTTGACGAGCAGCTTTGCAGTTTCGCCGACGCTGTATTCCGTTTTGTCGGCAACGAGCTTGATTTGAAAATCGTTCTTATAATCCCACGCCAGTTCGTCATCGCCGCTCACGTGAAATGTCGCGCGTGTGAGCACGTCGTGCCCGGCTGAATCCTTGGCGCTCGCTTCGAGCAGATATAATCCCGGCTTCTTCACACGCAATTCCGTCACTTTGCGATTTGCAGTCATCCAGCGTTCACCTTCCCTCCGCAATGGCGAGGTTTGCATTTGCGTTTGCGAGACCAATTCAAAGTTCGGACGGCTGCTGTAAACATTCGAGCCGCCTGCGCCTTCCACGCGATTCGTTTCCCAATCGACACGCGTGAGTTTTACCGCAGTGTTAACGATTTGCGAAAGCGGCTTTCCGTCCGCACCCACCGCGATAACCTCGACCGGCACCGCTTCTCCAACACGAAGCACATCGTCGAACTTTTTGACGCCGAGATAAAACTCCGAGCTCTGCTGTGTGAAAGTCGCGCTGTGCGAAACCGTTTGCTGATCGATGTCCGTGATCTCCGCAAGCACGGTAATTTCGCGCGGTTGCGGCTGTTTCGGATTCGTTTTGATTTCGGGTGAAATGGAGAACTCGCCTTGCGGCGAAAGCTCGCCGTCGCCTTGCAAATCGACCTCGGTCGAACCTAAGCCGAGATTGTCATCATCGTCGTCATCGCGGCGACCGCTCCCGAGTCCGCAAAAAAAGTAATCGCCAAAACCGGCGGGCGCGAAGCCGGTGTCATTCGCCTCGATCGACCAGTGAATCTTCGCCTTGGAAAGCGCCTTGCCCATATAGTAGCTTGCCGTGATCGGCAGCGTGAACGCCTGGCCCGCCGTGAGCGCTTCCGGCGCGCGAAGCTTGATTTCAAAAGCATTCGGCTGGAATTCCTCGACTTGAAATTCGTGCGAAAACGATGCGTTTTCGTCATCGCCGCTTTCGTTCGCAAAATGAAGTTGCGCGCGATATCGACCGGTCGCGCCATTGGGCAATTTTATGGATTCAGCGAGCGAACCGTCAGCGGAAATTTTCGATGATTTTTCAAAAAACTTCCGTCCGCGCGAATCGTAGCAACGCAGCGTCGCAGCTTCACCCGCCGGAATTTTCAAACCCTTATCGCTTTGATCTCGCACAATTGCCTTCAGCTGCAAAGTCTCGCCCGGACGATACGCGTCGCGATCGCTAAACAGCATCACCTCACGTCCGCTCGCCGCGTTGTCATCGTAATCGCGGCGCAACTTGAAATGATAAAGCGAAACGTCCTGGCGCTCCTCGCCAAATTCGATGACGTGAAAATCGTCGCCGTTTTGCGCGAGCAGCCAGTTTCCGCCCTCTTTCAGCGCCAACGTCGCTACGCCTTGCGTATCGGTTTCGCTCTCGCAAAGCATTGCGCCTTTTTCGTCGAGCAGCCGCACCTTTGCACCGCCGATCGATTTGCCATTTGCTTGCGAAAAAACATGAACGAACGCCTGTTTATCGCTGCACTTCCACACCATTCCGAGATCGGTAAGTTGCACAACCGCTTGCGTGCCTTTGCGTCCGCTTTTGTCACCGGGCTCTTCTGCGGTTAGAAACACCGCGCCCGTTTTGCGGCCGGCGAGCAATTCGTCCCATTTGATCGGCACAATCTGCTGCTCGTCGGTTTCGCTTGTGCCGGCGATTTCCTTGTCCACCGCAACGCGGCCGGTGATGGTTTTAAAATCGACTTCACTGAACGGCTCATTGTCATTCCAGCGATGGTGCGAAGCGAAATAATCGCGAAAATCGTGCAGCGCAAAAACCGTTTTTTCCGGGTCGAGCCATTTCGCGCGAAGCCGCACGTTCGGGACGTTGACGACCAGCAGCGGCAGCTCGCGAGAGCCGTTGCTGAGCTGGTGCGCGGTAAAATCGGGAAAATACAGCCGCGCTGGAATTGGCGCGAAAGCGACCTCCTCCATTTCATCCTTCACGAGCGTGAACGGCTCGACAGCGGGAAAACCGGACGCGACGGTGACGCTGTATTTTTGAATAGAAAAATCTCCAGTGAGCACAACGCGTGAGCCGCTAACTTCCGCGCGCAAATTTGGAACAAAAGGCGAAACGCGAATCCATTTTTCGACGAGCTCGGGTTTGATTTTCGGCGAGATCGTCTTCGAGAAATTCAGTTCGATCCGCTTGCTTTCATTTAGCAAATTTTGCGCGGTCGCGTTGCGCAATTCAAACGGTGTGACATCGCCGATTTTCAACTCCGCGCCAGCCGGCATTCGCAAATCTGTCTCCGTTCCGGGCAAACCGGACGCAACCGCCAGCTTCCAATTATGGCCGACCGGCAGTGGCTGCGCGGGCGTGATGAGCAGGCAGTTGCGCATTTCCTCGCGCGTCTGCCATGGCATTGCATTGTGTCTCGCGTCGAGATTTGCGAGCAGTCGCGCCTGCTCGAAGCGTTCTCGCCACGTTAACAGGGTGTGATCCGTGCTATGGTAAAGCGGGAAGTAACGCTTCGCCGGCGCGAACCGCACACTCGCCGCGACACGCTGGCCGTCCTCGCTTTCAAACGCGATGAATTTTGCCGCGCTATCCGGCAGGACATCGGCGTTGAGTAGCATCATGACTTCCGGTTGCGATGGCGCGTTTTCCTTGGGAAAATGATCGGGCCAAAACGCGTTTACGCGCATCGGGGGTGTGTGCACTGTCTCTTCGAGTTCCGCGTGAACCGGCTTGCCATCAGGCTTCGCGAGTCCCTGCGTGAGCGTGAGTCGATATGTCGTGCCGAGCGCGAGCGGCTCTGTAGGAGTGAAAACTCCGTTGCGCGGGCTCAACCAAATCCACTCGCCTTTTGCCGCAGGATGAAATTGCAGCGGCGACACTTTTGCCGGATGTCCGATATCAGAATCGCCGGCAATCGCTTCATCAAAGCGCAACTCAAACGTCGTCGTCGGCTCAACGTCAGTCGAACTGAGCGCGAGCACGACACCGGATTGCGACGCGCCTTTTTCAGACGCCGAAATTTTTACGAGCGCGAACGCCATGCCGGCGAGCGAGCAGACGAGCGCGAGTTTGCGGATATGCGGGAATTTGCACATAAGTTCTCCCATCCACTACGTGGCGATTTTTGAAATCTTTCAGAAATCTGCAAAAAAATCGCAGATGCCGCGGATTTGCGTTATCAACGAGCTGTGAATTTCGATGTGACCCGGCGCAGCCTCGTCGATCGGTTGCGGAATTGGCGCGATCAAAAAACGTGGCAGGATTTTTTTCGCACTTACGCAAAGTTGATTTACAGCGTCGCGCGCAAAGCCGGACTCACCGAACAGGAGGCGCAGGACGTGGTGCAAGAAACCGCGATCACCGTAGCGAAGCGCGCGGGCGGATTGAACTACGATCCCGCGATCGGATCGTTCAAAGCATGGCTCTTGAAAACAACGCGCTGGCGCATCGCGGACCAGCTCCGCAAACGTGCGCCCGCACAACGCGCGAGTCTGCCAGCCGATTCGCGGCGAACGGCAACGATTGCGCGCGTGCCCGATCCTGCCGGTTGCGCGCTCGAAAGCGCGTGGAATACGGAGTGGCAGCAAAATCTCATCAACGTCGCGCTTGCTCGTGTAAAACAACAGGCGGATGCAAAACAGTATCAAATCTTCGACTGCTACGTGCTCAAGCAATGGCCGCCGCACAAAGTCGCAACCGAATTGCGCGTGAACATCGCGCAGGTCTATCTCGCGAAGCATCGGATTTCGGCTTTGCTAAAAAAGGAAATCCAGCGCCTCGAAGCGCGCGGAATCTGAACCAGCGCGTGTTTGCAGTGATTTGACATGGATGCAGCGGCGACAAGACCGGTGATTCCAGACCACGAAGTGTTGCGCGTGATCGGACGCGGCGCTTACGGCGAAATCTGGCTGGCGCGCAGCCTCACCGGCGCGTTGCGCGCGGTAAAGGTCGTGTATCGCAGCACGTTTGAAAGCGAGCGCGCGTTCAACCGCGAGTTTGAAGGCATGTCGAGCTTCGAGCCGATCTCGCGCGCGCATGATGGCTTCGTCGATATTCTACACGTCGGCCGCAGCGACGCGTTTTTTTACTACATCATGGAGCTCGCCGACGATGTCGCGACCGGGCAGCGGATCGATGTCGAAAATTATGCGCCGCGCACATTGAAGAGCGAACTCGATCAGCACACGCGGTTGCCGACCGCCGAGTGCGTGCGTCTCGGCGTTTCGCTCACCGCGGCGCTAGATGCGTTGCACACGCACGGCCTTACGCATCGCGACATCAAACCGGCAAACATCATTTTCGTAAACAGCGCGCCAAAGCTCGCCGACATCGGGCTCGTCGCGTTGAGCGGGCAGCGCTCGTTTGTCGGAACGGAAGGCTACACGCCGCCGGAAGGACCGGGCACTGCGGAGGCCGATCTCTACAGCCTCGGGAAGCTGCTTTACGAAATCAGCATGGGAAAGGACCGGCTCGATTTTCCCGAGGTCAACACACGCGTCGGCGAGTTCGAGGACAAAGCCGCGGCGCTGCAGCTAAACGAAATCGTGCTGAAAGCATGCGCCAGCAAACCGGAGCGCCGTTACCAAAATGCGCGGCAAATGCACGACGATTTGCTGCGGCTGGAAAAGGGAAAGCGCCTCGTGCGTTTCCCTCGAAAGCTCATGGTTGCTTGCTTCGCGGGCATTTTGATTTTCGCGCTCGTGCTCGCCGTGCAACTTTTTTTGCGCGAGAGCAATGTGTCCGGCGCGCTAGCGGAAGCGATGATTCAAACCGATCCACCAGGCGCGCTGGTGCTGCTCGGCGACCGTATGCACAACAGCCCGGCGACGTTTGAAAATATCGAACCGGGAAAATATCCGCTGCGCGTGATGCTTGCCGGCTACGAGCCGGTCGAGACAAAGATCGAGCTCAAGGCAAAGCAGCACACCACGCCGCAGCTGTTCAAATTGCGCCGCAGCAAAGGCGCGCTCTTGCTGACGACAATGCCGGCGAATGCCGGTTTCGAGCTGTGGCAAAACGGAGAGCTTTTGCGTAGCGGCACCACGCCGGCCTCGTTTGACGATTTGCCAACAGGAGTTTACGAAGTGAAAGTCCGGCGCGGCGACTGGCGAATCGCTAATTCGGTAGAAATCAAACGCAATGAAACCGAGCGAAAAGAGATCGCGTTTGCATCCGGCGTGATTGCGGTGACGAGCGAACCCTCCGGCGCGGAAATCTTCGCCGATGAAAAATCACTCGGCACCGCGCCGTTGCGCACAGAATTGCCCGCGCGCGAATACGAGCTGATCGCGAAGTTCGATGGCTGGCCGGAGCAGCGCCAGACTGTAAGCATCGAGCGCGACACTGAAAACCCGGTGCATTTCACTTTTGCAAACGGCAGCGTGAAGATCACGAGTGCGCCCGGCGGCGCGACCGTTTTCCGTGATGCCCGGGAGCTTGGCCGCACGCCGCTTTTGATCGAGGACGTGAGACCGGGCGCCGTCTCTTACGATCTGCGATTGTCCGGCTACAAACCCGCGCGAATCACCGGTTCCGTCGTTCCGCAGCAGCAGGCGTTTCTCGCCGCGCGTCTCGAAAAAAAACTGGGGCCTGAGCCCGGTCAGCCGTGGACCAATAGCCTCGGCATGAAATTCGTGCCGGTCGGCGATTTGCTTTTTTGCGTTTGGGAAACGCGCGTCCGCGACTACGACGCGTTTTGTGCGGCGACCGGGCGGCATCGGGAAAAACCGGATTTCGTGCAAACCGAAACGCACCCGGTGGTAAAAGTAAATTGGGCGGACGCGGAAGCTTTTTGCGCATGGCTTACCGAAAAAGAGCTCGGCGAAAATTTGCTCGAAAATGGCCAGCGTTACCGCCTCCCGACGGATCTGGAATGGAGCAGCGCAGCCGGCATTGCAAACGAGAGCGGCAATACACCCGAAGAACGCGACGGCAAAATCAAAAACGAATTTCCATGGGGCAAACTCTGGCCGCCACCTGCAGACGCGGGCAACTACGCCGGCGCCGCCGATAGCTTCGCGCAAACCGCGCCGGTCGGCAGTTTTTTACCAAATCGCATCGGTCTATACGACCTCGGCGGCAACGTGTGGGAATGGTGTGAAGACGGCTACAAAGGCGGCGGAAAATCGAAGGACTGGGCCGTCCTGCGCGGCGGTTCGTGGGCGAACGCAAGCCGCGGTGAATTACTCTCGTCTTATCGCAACGTCATCGATCGCAACGAACGCGATGTGATCTATGGTTTCCGCTGCGTGCTCGTTTTGGAAAAATCGGAGTAAGGACGAAGCTAGCGCGCGGCGATCAGTTCCGGCGGATACCAGCGGTAGAGCATGAGGTAAACGAGCACTCCGGTGACGGAAACGTAGAGCCAGATCGGCATTGTCCACCGGGCGATGCGGCGATGTTTGTCATAGCGCGCGCGCAACGCGGGCGTGACAGTCAGAATGACAAGCGGCACGGTGGCCACTGCTAAAAGCGTGTGCGAAATGAGCAGCGTGAAGTAGACCGGCCGGATGAAACCTTGCGCAGTGAATCGCGTCACGATGCCATGACGTAGGATGTGATTTGTTACGTAACCCGCGAGAAAAAGGGTAGAAGTTAGCAACGCGCAGCACATTGCGACGATGTGCGGACGGGTGCGCTGCATTTTGATCAAGACCCAACCGATGGTAAGAAACAGCCCGCTAAGGCCGTTGAGTGTTGCATTGAGTGCGGGCAGCGTCATGAAGAAAACGACGAATTACGAACGACAAATTTTGTCATTCCCGCGCCAGCCTTTCGATATCGTGCAGGATCTCCTCATTCCCCTCGCCGCTCGCACCGTCGTAGAATTTTCGAATCATTCCCTTCTTGTCAACGAGCGCAATTTTGGTGCTGTGAATCACCGGGTTTTTGGCGTCGTTTTGCGGCACGACAGCGAGCGCGAATCCGTTTTGGATGAGGTTGTAAACTTTCGCTTTATCGCCGGTGAGGAAAAGCCATTTGTCGGTGGCGTGGAAGCGTTCGGCGTAAGCTCTGAGGACTTCCGGTGTGTCGTTTTCGGGATTCGTGCTGAATGAAACGAGACGCACATCGGGATTTTGCAGCGCCTCTTTTTGCAGCTCGGCAAGTTTGCTGGAAATCATCGGGCACGGGCCTGGACAGGTGCTGTAAATGAAATCGGCGAGCCAGACTTTGCCTTTTAACTCGGCGAGCGTGACCGTTTTTCCGGTGCGTTCCGTCAGTTGAAAATCGGGCACCGGCTTGAAGCTGCCGATCTCCGGCTCGTGCTGACGTTTAATTTCGAGCGCTATCACCGCGGCTGCAAATGCGGCGGTGAAACCAAGAAAAATCCATGTGATCAACTTCGCGCGCGTCGACATGCGCGTTCAGTTTTTAGCGAAAACCATCAGTCCGAGCAGCAGCGGCAGATAGAAAATCGAGGCGAAGAAAAGCCGGCGCGCGCTGGAGCGATCCCGACTTACAAGGAATTGCACGGCGCATGTGACCAGCACTGCATTGCAGACGATTGCGCCCAAGAGATACCAAGGCGCGACCATTTTGAGGCAAATTGGAATGATGGTGACAATCGTGAGGGCGATGGACGAGAGCAGGCTTTTGCGCGCGGTGCAAAGTCCACCGATATCGCGCGGGCGTAACATAACAAATCCGGCCTGCGCGTATTCATCGCGATACATCCACGCGATCGCGAGGAAGTGCGGCATTTGCCAGAAAAACAAAACGGCGAAGAGAATCCATGCCCCCGCGTCGACCGACGGACGAGCGGCGGCCCAACCGATCATCGGTGGAATCGCGCCGGAAATTGCGCCGACGCTGACGCAGATCGAGCTGCGGCGTTTTAGCGGAGTGTAAAATGCGAGGTAAACAGCGAGCGTGGCGGCGGCGAGCAGCGCGGCAGGCGTGTTGACGCGGTTGAGCATGTAAATAAAACCGGCCACGGCAAGCAGCACGCCAAGACCAAGCGCAGTGCTCGGGCGCATGCGACCGGCGGGCAACGGACGATGTTTCGTGCGATCCATCAGGCGATCGACTTTGCGCTCGATGAATTGATTCAGCACTGCGGCACTGGCAGCGATGAGAGCGGTTCCGAATAGCGCGCGGAAAAGCAAAAACCAATCGATTGCTTCCGGCGAAGCCATGCAGAAACCAACAAACGTCGTGACCAGAACGAGCATGCTGAGCCGCGCTTTTGTCAGCATCATCAAGTCGCTGACGTAACTCGGCGCGGCGATCTCTGTTTCGATTGGCAATGCCGGCGTGGCGACTTCGACTGCGACGTCTTCGTTCAAGGGATTCATGCCGTTGCCTCCTGCAGTTTAGGAGACGCAAATGCTGCTGCGTCGGTGGAAGTCGCGCGCGACAAACGTAGCGCGAGCAGCACAGTGCTCGCGAGCACGCCCGCGCCGTTCACCACGTGCAGCGTCGTCAAAATCGGTGGACGCAATTCCCAAATGACAAACATTCCGAGCACGACCTGTAAAATCAGCAACCCGACAAGATGCCACGCCATGCCGCGGATGCGGCGATTGCCGGGCGCGCCGAAAATTGCGCGGGCAGCCAGCGTAAGCACAAAAATGGTAACGAGTGCCGCGCCAAATCGCGTGTGCGTAAAATTCAGATCGATGAACATGCTGTGATATTTTGGCATCCAACCGCCGTCCGGGGTGCGCGGAAAAGTCGGGATTGCCAAACCCGCGCTCATATGGCGCATCATCGCGCCGATTGCGAGTTGGAAAAAAACAACGGCGCTCGTAATCCACGCGAAACGGCCGAGCCGCACCGATACAGACGCAGGGGCAGGCGCGAGCATTTCGCTGATGCAGACGATGAGGCAAAGTTCGATTTGAGCGAAGCAACCGTGGATGACGCGCAATGCAATTGCCGCTTGCGGATCACCGCCGGCTTCAATTGTTACGCGCAATCCGCCGAGAACGGCTTGAATGATGACGCCGACAAATGCGGCAAAACCGAGCCACCGCACTGCCGCGGATTCGTCGTGATTCGGTTTGCGCGCCTGCGCGAGAATCAAACCGGCAAACACAAATGCGGCGCTCCAGAGTCCGACGTGTGCAATGATTTTTGACGGTGCTCCACACGCTTTTGCAATCAGCGAAAGCACAATCGACCAGCCAAACGCGAGCGGCACGGCCATTTTGCTCCGCCAAATCCATGCGCACAAAATTCCGATCAGCAGCCCGACGGTTTCAGCGGTCAGGCGATGTCCGTGCTCGAGTCGCTGCATCATGTTTTCCCACCAGCCGTTTGGGTTCAGCGAGCCGTGACTGAGGGGCCAATCCTGAAATGCCATTCCCGCGCCACTCGTCGTCGTGTGACCGCCAACGAAAATCAGCCACAACGTCGCGACGACGGTCAGCTTTGCAAAGCGGGAGAGCCAAGGATTCACGGTCGGCATTTGCGGGAGTGTATGGTTCGCTGCAATTTGCGCGGATGCAAGCGCAGCCGCGAACCTGCTTAGCGATGCGGACCGGGTGTGATGCCGCCGCTGGCCGGGGCGCCGCCCGGCGCGGGATTCGCCTGCATCGGCGCGCCCGCGGGTTGTTCGGCCGGATTTGGAACGGATGGCACTTTCAAATTTTCCTGTCCGGGCGGTGTGGTCGATGGCGGTGGGTTTGCCGGCGCGGTGCCTTCCGACGACGGAGCCGGAGGTGCTGCGCCACCGCCGCTAAGTTGCGCAGCTTCCTTTAGAAAATTGTCATACTCTTCCTGCGATTCGACGATCATCGCAGCGCGCATATTGTAATGGCCAAGGCCGCAAAGCTGACCGCAGATGATCTCGTAAGTGCCGGCGCGGATTGGCTTGAACCAAATCGGAATCAGTGTGCCGGGAACCGCGTCCTGACCAATGCGCATCGATTGTAGCGAAAGGCTGTGGATAACGTCTTTCGAAGTGATTTCCAAAATGACGTTGCGATTGAATGGCAGGTGCAGCTCGTTTTTGCTGATAATATCGTCGCGGCCTGCTGGATCATTTGGATCGAGACCGAGCTCGTTTCCGGAGTTAACAAACGCGGCGTCCTGTTTGCCGAATTTTCCGTCCACTCCCGGATAGTGAAAATTCCACGTGAACTGCTGCGCGACGACGCGAATTTTGACGGCGTCATTTTTTGGAAATTCCGTTACGCGTTTGCCCCAGAGCGGCAGCGCGAAACCTAGCAGTAGCAACACGTCAACGAGCACGACCATGAACTCGATGTGCGTGGACGCTTTCGTTTTTACGCCGTGATAGTCGGCCTTAGGATGTCGCGAGCGATGGAAACGGAAAATCGTGAACAGGAAAAAAGCCGACCAACCGACGAACAAAACGAGCATAAACCAATGCGCGAATTCAAGCATGTGGTCGATCATGTAGCCGTGTTCGGAAGCGTTCGGCGGCATGCCGATGAAGCGATTTAGCATGTGTTAATCCTGGTCGTTAAGGTCTAAAAACTGTTCGTGGGGAGGATGCGGCAGCTTTGAGCGCCGGAACAGATACAGGGCAAATCCGCCGACGCCGGTGAGCATCGTGCCGATAAAGCCGAGCATCAAAAAAATCGCGCCGTTGACGGCGGGACGCACGTTGCTGTCCGAGCCGCCCATGCAAACTGCACACGCGAGCAGCGATTTTGGCGCAAGCAGAAACGGGAGTGCGATGAGGCGCGGGTAAAGCGTATTCACAGGATGAGCCGTTTTGCTTTTTTCCAAAACCAGACACCGTAAACGATCATCACCACCGCAAAAAGAGCGGAGACCATCGCGCCGAGCCAGTGCAGGCCGTCGAACGCACGATAGTTGTCGTATTCCCACCACGCGATGAACAAGGCCAGGAGCGTGCAAATCGTGACAAATACGATGTGAAAAATCCGGAGCGACATTACATCCTGATCGGGTTGTGATACGCGAGCAGCGTCAATAGAAACAGTCCGATGACGAAGAAGACTGTCAAGAGCAGGAACCGGTAAATAGTCCAGCGCTCGGAAAGCAAGTGCATGAAGATCGCAGCGACCAGCCCGGCTTTCACGGTGGCGACGATCATCGCGACAATGATGTTCGCTTCGCGCGAACCGAAGTCGACATACGACAGCGCTACTGTAAGCGCAGTGCAGGCGAACAAAGCGCCGCCGACGACGAGATAGCCACGAACGTGTTTGTTAAAATGCGCTGGATCGTGCGCCGCGTCGTGTTGTGGATCGTGCGTCTCATTCATGGTGTTAGAGCAGGTAAAACAACGGAAAAACGAATATCCAAACGAGATCGACAAAATGCCAGAATAGTCCCGCGACTTCGACGCGGTTTGCAAGATGCTCAGGGTTTTGCCGGTAAAGCCTTGTGCTCACCGGCAGCATGAAATAGATGAACACCAGCACACCGCCGAGCACGTGCAGACCATGAAGACCGGTGATGGTAAAATAAATTGCGAAATAAGAGCTGTGCCGCGGCGCGAAAACGCTGGCGTATTGCACGTCGGATTTTTCAATCGTCGCGATTTTTTCCGTTACCGGTTTCGGCCAGAAATGAGGGCGATCACTTTGCGGATTCGTCGGTTCGGCATTCACCTCGTCGAGCGCGATCTCGTATTCCTTCACGTTTGGATCAGTCAGCGCTTCCTTGTTGTGCAAGTGCCCGGTGATCTCGACGCGCGGCGAAAGATTTTTCGCCTTCAGGTAATTGTTTCCGAGGTAATCCTCATACTTCACGAGCGCGTCTTTTTTAATGTAGACACCGAAGTGCTGGAATTTCTGCGGATACTCGTAGGTGAGTTTCACGATCAAAAAGATCGCGCCGCAGAGAATCGTCATCGCCATGAAGATTTTGTATTGCGTGAACTGCCGCATCTTTAGCGAAGCCCACGCGAGCACGACTGTGACGGACGATGCGATGAGGATGAATGTGTTCATCGTGCCAACCGGCACGTTCAGCAATCCATGCGGCCAATAGCCCGGCTCGGAGCCAAGTCGCATGAAAACGTAGCCGGAAAATAATCCGCCGAAGAGCATGACTTCCGACGCGAGGAAAAGCCAGATGCCGATTTTCGCGTTGTAAAGACCGGTGTCTGGTCGTGCGGTAAGTGTGTATGGAATTTCCATTGTTTAAAATCTCGTTAATGCGCGAGCGCAGGCGCTGCCGGCGCGGTCGGGCTCGTCGGCTCCGACTGCGGGATGAAATCCTGCGCTGCTCCCGGAACGCTATATTCGTAAGGCCCGCGATGCACTTCCGGCGCGTGGTCGAAATTGCCGTGCGGCGGCGGCGACGGGGCGAGCCACTCGAGTGTCGTGGCATCCCATGGGTTGCGGCCAACCGCTTTTCCATACCAGATGCTCGAGAAGAAATTAAAGATGAACGGCAACTGCGCGAGGCCAAGTCCCCACGCGGAAATCGAGATCACTTTATTCCAGTCGAACCCGGACAAGCCCCAGACGATCGCTTTCGAAATATCGTAGCTCGCACCGCCATCATACCAGCGGCGGTGCATGCCGAGCATGCCCTGCAGGAACATTGGCAGGAAGATGCCATTGATGAACAGGAACGATGCCCAGAAGTGCAGACGGCCGAGAAATTGGTTCATCATGCGGCCCGTAGCCTTGGGGAACCAATGATAAACGCCCGCGAAAATCGCGAAAATAGTTCCCGGCGCGACGATGTAGTGGAAATGCGCGATGACGTAGTATGTATCGTGCAGGTAAAGATCGAGCGCGTTAAATGCGAGCGGAATTCCCGTCAAACCGCCGATGCCGAACATCGGCAAAAAAGCCGTCGCAAAACACATCGGCGTCGTGAAACGAATCGAGCCACCCCACAGCGAAAGAATCAGCGCGGTAAGCAAAATCACCGACGGCACGGAAATCATGATCGTGGTCGTTTGGAAGAACGCACTGACCGCCGCACCCATACCGGTGAGATACATGTGGTGCGCCCAGACGATGAACGACAAAAAGCCGAGCACAAAAATCGCGAACACCATCGCTTTGTAGCCCCAGAGCGGCTTGCGCGTGTTGTTCGCGACGACTTCGCCAATGATGCCAATGCCGGGCAAAATCAACACGTAAACTTCCGGGTGCGCAAGGAACCAAAACAGATGCTGCCAGAGCAACGGGCTGCCGCCGCCGCTGATGTGGATTTGCGCGCCGTTGACGATCAGACCGCTCGGCAGGAAAAAGCTTGTGCCGGCAACGCGATCCATGAGCTGGAAAATACTCGCGGCTTCGAGCGGCGGAAACGCGAGCAGCAGCAAAAATGACGTGACGAGCTGCGCCCAAACGAAAAACGGCAGACGCATCCACGTCATGCCGGGCGCGCGCAATTGAATGATAGTCGTGATGAAATTGACCGAGCCGAGCAGCGACGACGTGATCAAAAACACCATGCCGAGAATCCACATTGATTGGCCGTTAAAAATCAGTCCGAGCACAGGATGCGCAGCGACGAATTCCGGAACTTGGTCGGTGATATTTGCCAGCGGCGAATAAGACGTCCAGCCGCTTTTCGCTGCGCCGCCCGGACAGAAAAAGCTCGCGAGCATCACGACGCCGCCGAGGAAAAATGACCAGTAACTGGCCATGTTGATTTTCGGGAAAGTCATGTCCGGCGCGCCAATCTGTAGCGGCACGACGTAGTTGCCGAATGCGGCGAACGCAGTCGGCACAATGCCAAGAAAGACCATGATCGTGCCGTGCATCGCGCCGAATGAGTTGTAGAGCTCGGAGGTCATCACGCCGGGATGTCCGTTTACATCCGGCAACACCATTTTATCGCCGAAGATTTTCTGGAAAAGTCCACCGATACCCGGCAGCGCCTGACCTGGAAATGCGAGCTGCCAGCGCATCAGCATCATTAGCGTGAAGCCAAAAAAAAGGAATATGAGACCGGTGATACCATATTGAATTCCGATCACCTTGTGATCGGTCGAGAAGACATATTTGCGCCAAAATCCGAGCTCTTCGTGATGATGCTCGTGGTGTGCTGCTTCGTGTGCGGTTTGTTGAGCCATGGCGAAATTAGTGAGCGTTATTCAGTAACATTTGGCAGTTGGGAACGCAAAATTGCGGCGGGCATATCATGCTACTTTTTCTCCGCGGCAGGTGCAGCGGGCGCGCCGCCTTCGAGGTTTGCATCGGCTGGAACCGCAAGAATATCGGCCTCCGTCCACGAATCGGCACGGCTAGCGAATTCCTTACGCGCCGCGGCAATTTGATCTTGCGTGATCTCAGGCGCTTTGTTCCCCCACTCCTGGCGGATATAGGTCAATATGGCGGAGATCTTTTTGTCGGTAAGTGTTTTTTCCCACGCAGGCATCGCTCCGTTGAATTGTCCGCCGGAAACTTTCACCGGACCTTGCAGCCCTTTCAGCAAGATCATTGCGACCCGGCGCGAACCGCCGTTCACGAATTCCGATTTCGCCAGCGGCGGATATTGTCCCGGCACGCCGAGACCCGTAGCCTGATGACACGAAACGCAGTTTTGCGTAAAATAGCGCTTGCCTTCCTCGGCCACAGACGGGCCTTTCGCTTGTTCGCCGCCTGCTCCACCCTGTGTCGCTTTTGTTTGCGTCTTCGGCATGCCGCTCAATTCATTAAAAACATCGCCGCTAAAGCCGCCGCTAAACATGCCGAGGTAAGCACCTGCCCAAAAAATGGCGACGCCCGCGACAGCCATCAGCCAAAGCGGCACGGGCACGCTGCCAAAGCCGGGCTCCGCTTTTTCGCGTGTCACGGCGCTGTGGACTTCGGTCACGTCCGAAGTTTCGCGATAATCAATGTGGCCGGCGCCGCGATGCAAACCAGCCGTGCGCAAATCTTCCGGATTCTGTTTCATTTCGAGGTTGCAGGTTGGGCGGCTGCTGCGGGTTCAGCTTCGCCGGCTTCTTTCAACGCATGGCTGTGATCGAGCGAAAGCAAATACGCGACGAGCGCTTTCGCCTCGGGTTTCGGCACGATCGCGTAGCCTGCCTCCGGCGCTTCCACACCGGTCAGGTCGAGTGCATCGTCCGGTCGCTGCCCGGTGATTTTGCGTTTTTCAAAAAGGAAACGAAACGGCGGCATGATCGACCCCGGCGTGACATAGCGCGGACTGTAAAGATGCAGGTAATGCCACATCGGATTCGACTGACGCGAGCCGATGTTCGTCAGGTCCGGCCCGGTGCGCATGCTGCCGAGCAAAACCGGCTGGTCGTAAATGTAATCGCGCGCCACGGTGCGTCGCGGAAATTTGTAATCGCCCCAGCCGCGCGCGAGATCCGCGCCCATTTGCTCGTCGCGCACCTGCTGGCTGTGACACGCGACGCAGCCCTCGGCGATGTAAACCTTCCGGCCTTGCGCGGCCTGACCGCCGGCGTTGATCGGATAAATGTCGCCCGCGTCTTCATCGACGAATGGCTGCAAATTGCCGATCTGAAGCTGCGGCACCATTGCGAGCCCGATGAACGACAACGCGAAGGTGGCGAAGACTCCGCCGAAAATCACAGGGAATTGTTTCATACGTGGTCGCCTCCCTCTTCGATTGCCGCGAACAATGTCGGCTCGCCACTCGGCTGACCGAGTCGGAAGAGCATCGCCAAAAAGTGCAGAAAGAAAATGAGGTGCGCGAGCACAATAAGCAGCCAGCCAATCGTTCGCGCGATCATGTAAGGCTGGAAATATCCGATCACGAGCGCGGGCGAAAGTTGCGGGTCGAGCCATGCATCGCCTTGCGCCGCACCCCCGATAAAGAGCATCAAAATTACGAGGCCCATTCCGTAAGCCGCGCCCCAGAAATGCACGCGGATGAAAGTAGCCGAGAGCCATTCACAACCAACAAGCCGAGGCACGATGTAATACATCGAGCCGAACATCACCATTGTAAAAAATGCGTAAACAATAAGCTGAAACTGACCGGCAGAAAATTGTGTAAAATGCGTCAGCCGATCTACGCTGCGCAGCGACGTAATGATTGCGGCAAAAATTGAAAGCGACCAGGCGAACGCGCCGAAAATCGTGAAACGAATCGTCGGGCTGTAATAAACCATGTCGTAACGGCCATACATCGTGAGCACGTGATTCACCGTCACCGTCACAAGCGGAATCAGCATCATGATTGTCGCCGCGATGCTGACCGTCGGCATCCACGCAGGCACCGGCCCGCCGGTCAAACGAGTCATTCCCGTCCAGCCGGCAAAGAGCGCCTGTGTCCAAAAACCGAGCGACGCGAGATAATACGAATGGATCGGGCGACCGAGCACTTTTGGAATCAAGTAATAAACTGCGCCGAGCCCGACCGATGTGAAAAACAAACCGAGCAGACCTTGCATATACCACGCGGCAATGCCGGCCTGCGCCGCACCATGCGTATGACCGATCATCACGTTTGCCGCGCCGTAGAGCCACGGGAACCAGAAGAATGCGCCAAGCAAATACCACGTCGTGATGTAAATATGTCCGCTGCGCCGCTTGTTAAACATGATTAAACCCCACACCGACACGAGCGAATAGGCAATGAACAGCAAAATAGCCGCCGAGCGCGGAAACTCGAGTAACTCAAACGGACGCATATTTCCCGACAAAATCGAGATGACACCGACCGTCACGCCGATGTTCCAGAAAATGCCGCCGATGATCAGCGCCGCGGGACTGCGCAGCGCTACGCGACACAAGCGCGCCATCAGCCAGATCGACGTGCCGATTGCGGCCGGGCAGCCCCAGCCATAAACGAGCGTGTTCGTGAATGCCGGCCAGATGCGACCATAAGTCAGCGCCGGCCAGCCGCCGAGAAATTCCGGCGCGTGCATTTTCAGCGAAGCGATCACGCCGAAAACGGTGGCGGCAAAAAGCCATGTTAGCGCGGTTGTGTAAAAAAACATCACCGGTGCGCGCGTGGACGCGTCGATCAAGGCACGATCGACTGCTTCGACCTCAATCGAAGTCACGGCGCTGGATGACGGCGTTTCAGTTTGGGTCGTCATTTTTTCAATTCGGGAGCATTCGTGTTTGGCGCCGCGGCCGGCGCGGGCGAAGCGGAGGGATTCGTGCCGATCTGCGGTGCGGTCGCGCCGGGCACGTTTGGCGGCGGCTGAAGTCCGAACGGATACGGCACCTCCACTTTTACGGCGGAAGGTTGAACCGGTTTGCTTTTCAGATCATTCGCGACAAGCTCCATCGCATAATCGACCGGGATTTGCACCGTGCCTTTGTCTTTAGCAATCCATGCGTAGCTATTGAGCTTCGCGTCGTTCTCTTTTTTCAAACTGGCGAGTTTTTCCACGCGCGCTTTGGCGCGCTTGTCATCGAAGGTTTCCTGCGGCGCGGCAAATCGGATCAGCACCCACGCGATCAATGCGAACAGGCAGAAAATCGCGATTCCCCAAAAGAACCAAAAGCCAAGTGAGACTTTGCGAATTTCGGTAGGCATGTCAGTTCGTAAGCTGGAGCGATTGCGGCAGACGCGGATCGCGGGTTGGGAAGAGATTATGTTTGCCGAGCGCTTTCAAAAACAGAAACCCGAGCGTGCCGCCGATCCCGAGCAGCGCGAGCAGGTCGATGAAAGAAGGGCTGAAACCGGTCTTGTGCAGCATCGGCATGATCACGACGTAAAGGTCGAGCATTTGCATCAACACGATCCAGCCGGCGACGCAGCAGAGCACTTTCGGCACTTTTTTCGTCCATTGCAAAAGCAGCAGCGGAAACGGAATGAAAAAGCGGCCGATCACGAGCAGCAGACTCAGATACCACCACGACTCGACGTTGCGGCGGATAAAATACGACGTCTCTTCCGGGATGTTCGCATACCAGATCAGCATGTATTGCGAGAAGCCGATGTAAGCCCAGAAGACACTGAACGCGAACATCAGTTTGCCCATGATGTGGTAATGCTCAAGGGTGACGACGTTGTTTAAATATCCCTTGTTTTTTAGCGCAGTCACGATGAGCACGAGCAATGACATCGAGCTGCCTGCGGCCCCGGCGAAAATGTAAACACCCCACATCGTCGAGCCCCATTTGTAGTCGAGTCCCATCAGCCAGTCGACCGCACCAAACGTCAGCGACAATGCAAAAACCGGAATTCCCGCGACGCCGAATTTGCGCATCGAAATCGTGTGCGACGCTTTGCCGTCGGCATCCTGCTGGGTGGAGTGACGCTTCAGCGAAAGCGCGACAAAGCTCAGCAGCGCAAAATAGATGACGTAGCGCAAAACGAAAAAGCCGTGGCTCAAATACCAGCGCTTTTTGTCGAGCACTTCATCCGCGCCGTGCGGAATGTTCCACCATTTCCAAAGCGTCGGCGCACAGAGAAGAGCCGGGATGAAAAACAGCAGCGCGATCGGGAGCAGTCCCGCGACGGTTTCCAAAATGCGACGCACCACGACCGACCATTCGGCATCGGTCGCGTGATGGACGAGAATCCAAAACAACGAGCCCGCGCAGAGCGTGAAGAAATACATGAACGCAAACAGCCATGAATACGCAAACTGTTCGTGCAGGTTCGGGATGAACGCGCAAATCGCGCTGCCGACGATGCCGATCGCGCCGGCGCCGAGCAGCAGCGGAAGCCAGTTGCCCGCGTCGTTTTGGTTGAAAACTTCGGCTTTGGGTTGTGAGTGTTCGGTCATTTCGTCACCTGCGGTTGATCCAATTGCGCGCGCTGATCCTGCGGCACATCGTTTAACGTCGCGTTTTGACTGCGCTGCAACGCGCGGATGTAAGCAATGATCGCCCAACGATCCTCGACCGTGATCTGCGGGCCGTAAGCGCCCATCGTGTTTTTGCCATGGGTGATCGTGTTGAAAATCTGGCCGTCCGGCATTGTGCGCAGGCGGTTGTCCTGAAAATTCGCGACGCCGACTAAACCATATTGCGTCACAATTCCATTGCCCGAGCCTGTCGCGCCGTGGCAGACCGCGCAGTTGATCGTGAAGCGTTCTTTGCCGCGAGCCATGAACTCCGGCGTGACTTCCACCGGAATGCCGTCGCCGTAAACATCGCCGATTTTTCCGCTGTTGTAATAATCCGGTGCCATGGAAAACGCGCCCGGTTTTTGGCGGAATTTATTGTTGTTAGCTTCGGTCGAATAATACGCGTGCGGCAGCGTGTAACCGAGCGGGACAGTGCCATCGACCGGTTTGCGCGCGGCGCGACCGTCGCTAAAGAACGCGCTCTCGTGCTGCGGGTCAAAACGCGGCTGATGATCCATGTCCGGAATGATCTCGATGGGTGGTTTCGTTGTGTGCGTGCCGCGGAATCCCGCGATTGCGACGACCGTGATCACAGCCAGAATGAAGATGAGAAAAAAGGAACGCAGCATGGCTTAATCGTGCACGAGCGTGACGTGCTGGCCGCCGATTTGCTCGAGCAGTTCGCGCGTTTTGGTTTCGGAAAATTTCGGGTCGCGTGCTTCGATCACGAGGAAAAATCCGTCGTCCGTGACTTTCGCAAAACGCTCCCAGTTGAACATAGGATGATTCCAGCGCGGCAGTTGATTCATGATCAGCAGCGCAAAAACAGTCGAAAACGCAGAGAACAACACCGTTAGCTCAAAGAAAATCGGCATGAACGCCGGCACGGTCATGAACGTGGTCGGTTTGCCGTGCACGACGACCGGGTAATCGAACAGTGACGGATAACATTCGAGCACGACCGCCGTGAGCAGGCCGAGCGTGCCGCCGCAGAGCACGACCGCGCTCAGCCAGGATTTGCCGAGGCCCATTGCCTTGTCCATGCCGTGCACTGGAAACGGCGTGTGGACGTCCCATTTTCTAAAACCGGCGTCGCGCACTTTTTCGGCTGCGTTGTAAAGCGCAGTCGCGTTCGCGAATTCCGCCGCGAGTCCGTAAACTTTGCGTGAACGTTCCATCAGTGATGAGCCTCCACTCCGACGTGTGCGTCCGGCGCGTTATGATGCGGATCGGCTTCCGGAAGCACGATTTTGACTTCCGACATCGCGATCATCGGCAGGAACCGCATGAACAAAAGGAACAGCGAAAGGAAAATTCCGAATGTGCCGATAAATGTCCAAATCTCGACCCAGCTCGGATGATACAGGTGCCATGACGACGGGATGAAATCGCGCGAGATCGACGTGACGATGATCACGAAACGCTCGAACCACATGCCGGCGTTAACGAAATTACAGACGATGAAAACGATCAGCGTGTTGCGGCGCCACGATTTTTTCCAGAACAACTGAGGCGCAATGACATTGCACGTAATCATCGACCAATAAGCCCACCAATATGGCGCGGGCTGCACGTGCAGCGCCGGCCCGATGATGTAAGGATCGGCGAGACGATTGCGCAGGAAGGCCCATTGCTCGTAAGGATTCGCGCCATACCATGCGACGAAAAATTCCATCGCATACGCGTAGCCGACGATCGAGCCGGTCAGCAAAATGATCTTCGCCATTTTCTCGACGTGCTGCTGCGTGATCACGTCGTAGAGCTGCGGATAAAGCAAACGTGCCGGGATTAAAATCGTCAGCACCATCGCGAACCCGCCGAAGATCGCGCCTGCAACGAAGTAAGGCGGAAAAATCGTCGCGTGCCAACCGGGAATCACCGACGTCGCAAAGTCGAACGACACGACCGAGTGCACGGAAAGCACGAGCGGCGTCGAGAGGCCGGCCAAAATCAGATACGCCATTTCGTAGTGACGCCACTGGCGGTTCGAGCCGCGCCAGCCGAGCGCAAACACGGTGAAGAAGAACTTTTTGACACGCGATTTGGCGCGGTCGCGCAGCGTCGCGAGATCGGGAACGAGTCCCGTATACCAAAACAGCACTGACACGGTGAAATAGGTCGACACCGCGAACACGTCCCAAAGCAGCGGGCTGCGGAAGTTCGGCCAGATGCCGTTATACCACGGCACTGGCGCGAGGAACCAAACCATCCAGACGCGTCCGACGTGAATGCCGGGGAAAATACCTGCGCAAACCACCGCGAACAGCGTCATCGCTTCCGATGCGCGGTTGATCGACGTGCGCCATTTTTGTCGCGTCAAAAACAGAATCGCCGAAATCAGCGTGCCGGCGTGACCGATACCGATCCAGAAAACGAAGTTCGTAATGTCCCACGCCCATCCAACCGGATGGTTTTCTCCCCAAACGCCTACGCCGGTCGAAATTTGATACGCGATGCAAAAACAGCCGAACAACGCGATCGGCGCGGTTATGCAAAACGCGACCCACCACCAGATCGGCGTCTTCGCCTCGACGATCGTGGAGATGTTATCGGTGACCCAGTTGGCCTTGCGGTCATTGATGATCAGCGGCACGCGCTTCACTGCCGCGGCGTCTGAGTCTAATGTTGCGGTGTGGTTAGCCATTAAGCGTTCCCTCCCGGCTGACCCTGAAACAGGGTTTTTTCATGTTCGATTTTAAATGAGCCCGCTTTATCCGCGCCCGGCATCTTCGGGTTGGGATTGCGCAAACGTGCAAGATATTTGACGCGTGTGTTGACGTTAAGATACTCGAGCAAGCGATAGCCGCGTTCGTTCTTGCGCAACTGCGACACTTTGCTTTCCGGATCGGCGATGTTGCCAAAAACAATCGATTCGTTCGGGCAAGCCTGCTGGCACGCAGTCTGGAACGCGTCAGTCGGAATCTTGATGTCATCCGAAGCGCCCGCGCGCACTTTCGCGCCGATCTTTGCTTCCTGGATACGCTGCACGCAAAATGTGCATTTTTCCATGACGCCGCGGATACGCACCGTGACGTTCGGATTTTTCTGCATCTTGATCGTGTCCGGCGTTCCTTTTTTCGTCAGCGGCCCCCAGTAAAGCTGATGATTTTCGATCGGGCGTTCGTTGTAATTGAAGAAATTGAAGCGGCGAACCTTGAAGGGACAGTTGTTTGCACAATACCGCGTGCCGATGCAACGGTTGTATGCCATCACGTTGAGACCTTCCTCGCTGTGGACCGTCGCGTTGACCGGGCAAACCGTCTCGCACGGAGCGTTTTCGCAGTGTTGGCAGAGCATGGGCTGCGTCAGCATTTCCGGTTCCGGATCGGTTTCATCTGTCGTCGCAAAATAACGATCCATGCGCAACCAGTGCATCTCGCGGCCGTTGATCACCTGCTCCTTGCCAACGATCGGTGTGTTATTTTCCGACTGGCAGGCGACGACGCACGCGTTGCAACCGAGGCAAGTGCCGAGGTCGATGACCATCCCCCACTGGTGCGGGCCATCGTATTTTAAAGGATGCGTGTAAAGCGTCGGATTGCCGCCTTCGGGCAACTCCGCGTCCATGCCCACTTTCTGCGCAAACGCTGGATCCTTTTCGTATTCCTCAATCGTTGCCTCGCGAACGAGCGCGCGACCTTCCATGCTCCAGTGATCCTGCGTGATTGCGAGCGTGCCATGATTTCCAGTCCGTTTAACTTTCGCAAAAGCGAAATACGGCGCAGTAGTCGTGCGCAGCGGATAAACGTTCACGCCCGAGCCTGTGCCGACGCGGCCAGTGACGGTCCGGCCGTAACCGAGCGAAATCGAAATCGAATCGTCCGCGTGTCCCGGCGCGATCAAGATCGGCGCTTCGATTTTGCGGTTCTCGATCGCGATTTCGATCATGTCGGCTTTCGCTTCGTTGATGCCGACACCGAGTTTCTTTGCGGTTGCCGGACTGATCAATGCGGCATTATCCCACGTGAGTTTCGTGATTGGATCAGGCGTTTCCTGCAGCCAGCCGTTGTTGTTAAAGCGGCCATCGTCCAGCTTCGGATCGGCTGTGAAAACAACCTCGTAAGTATCCGCGCCACCGAGCGCCGGCAGGTTCACATTTTCCTGCACATACGACGTGGCGGCGGAGCCCATGAAAAACAGAATCCGCTGATTCGCGTTGCTCTCGGCAAGGAAACCGTCGTGCAAAAATTTGTTCCAGGCCGAATCGAAATCCGCCGGCTTCGCGATTTGGCGGAACGTTTCCTGCACCAATTCCGGTCCAGCCGGTTTCGGCATTCCGCAAAACCGCGCGAGCACGTCGATATCGGACCAGCCGCCATAAAGCGGCAGAATCATCGGCTGCATCGAAACGTAAGCGCCGTCCGTGCTGCGGCCATCGCCCCACGCTTCGAGATAATGCGCGCGCGGCACGTGCCACGTCGCTGGCTGCGACGTCTCGTTTTGGTGCAAACTGAGATGCACGACCGTCGGGATCGATTGCTGCAGCTTTGCCCATTCGAGATCGGCGGGCGCGTTGTAAACCGGGTTGCCGCCGAGGATGAAAAGCGTATTGATCTTTTTGTCGGTGATGTCTTTCGCAAGCTCGGCGATCGACACTGCCGGACGCCCTTCGACTTGCTGGCCCATCACCGTTTGTCCGAGGTTTCCGAGCGCGGAATTAATCGCGTTGACGAGCAACTGCACGGCGACCGGTTGGCGCGCGCCGACGATGACCAGCGACTTGCCTTTGCTCGCGAGCAAATCTTCCGCGAGGCCGTCGATCCATCCTTCAGTGAATTTCGCCGCGGCCTGCGACTTCGGAACGGCTGCGTAGAATTGCGTTAACGCCTGTTCGCCAGTCGCTGCGCCAATCTTTTCGGCGAGCGCTAGCGCAAACGCGCCGATCTGGCTCGCCGGACAGCGCAGCCGATGATCCGCCATGCCGCCCGTGATCGTGTAGCGATTTTCGACGGCATAAAGCCGGTTCATTTTCTCGCCGGCTTTTTCAACACGGCGACGCGCAGTGAAGCCCTTGATCGCCTCGATATTACCTTCCTCGCAGCCGAGGAAATCGGAATCGAGCGCGAGAATGACGTCTGCTTTTTCGAAATTGTGCGCGACTTTGATGCCCGGGCCGTAGGCCACATAGGCGGCTTTATCGACATTTTCCGCGCCCAACGGTTCGTAAACAGTCCAGCGGACAAGCGGAAAGCGCTTTTCAATCTCCGTGCGCAGTCGTTCACGCGTCGGCGAATTGTCTTCCTCGACGAGAAATGCGAGCCCGTCGCCATTCGCAGCGGCGGCATCGGTGACGAGTTTGTCTAGAAACGCTTCAAAGTCCTTTGCATCGACTTCCGCGCCTTTGGACATGAACGCACGCGAGCGATCCGGATCATACAAATCGAGCACCGACGCCTGCGAAAACACATCGGTTCCACCGTGCCCTTTGTTGATCGGATGCAGCGGATTGCCTTCCATTTTGGTCGGCCGTCCATCGTGCGTCGTCGCGATCAGCGGAATGTAACCGCGACGCGTCGGCATCGACGTCGCGTAAAACAACGGTTTGCCCGGAATCGCCCACTCGACGCTCTTTGTAAACGGCACGAGATGCAGTTCCGGTCGACGACAGCCGGCGAGCCCGATGCCTGCGAGCGCGGTAGACGCGCCCATGATTTTTAAAAAATGACGCCGCGAAACTTCGCCGCCGTTGAATTCAGCCGCGCCTTGCGGGAACTCGGTTTCCAGCCATTGCGAGAACTCCGGCTTCTCCGCGAGTTGCTCAAGGCTGCGCCAGTATTTTTTGCCGGTCAACGGCTCGGGTGGATGATTGAAAACGCGTTTCATCGGTGGCAGGCAAAGCAGTTGATATCCGGCGGCTGCACGTTCCAGTTGTGCTTGAGTGTGTTGCCGATTTCCAATTGCGTCAGTTTTACTTCGCCCGAAAAATCCTTCTGCTCTTCGCCCGGAGGCTTGCCGTATTTCGCAGTGAACGTCTGCGCGTTTTCATCCGACGGTTTCCAGTCGAGATTCGTCACCTGCTCGCGGGGACGCAGATTGTTCTCCGGCGCACGATGGCAATCGAGGCACCACGACATGCTGTGCGGTTTTGCGTGGTAAACGACAGCCATGTGGTTGACCTGATCGTGACATGAAAAGCAGCTCACGCCGCGATTCACGTGCGCCGAGTGATTGAAGTAAACGTAGTCCGGCGTCTTGTGAATCTGCACCCAGCTCACGGGCAATTCCGATTTCCAGCTCTCGCGCACCGCTTGCAATTTCGGGTTATCTTTTTGCACCTGCGAATGGCAGTTCATGCACGTTTGCGTGTTCGGCACGTTCGAGTGCGCCGCGACCTCGACAAAGCTGTGGCAATAGCGGCAATCCATGCCGAGCTGCGACACGTGGATGTCGTGCGGGAACGGCACAGGCTGGATCGGCTCGTAGCCGACGCGCGTGTATTTCGGCGTAAAATAATACCAGACGCCTGCGGTCACCGCATTGCCGAGCACGAACAAAATCACGAGAATTTTGAGCGGCAGCCAGTTCGTCCATTTTGGAAAAAGATTCGCCATGGGTTAGTTAGTTGCCTCCCCGGCGACTCGTGTTGGATTGGGACAATTGAAGGACACTTTTCAACAAAATGGGATGAGAGCCGCGCACTTTATTTGCCCCTGCCAAAAACACGCAAGCGGATTTTGTGAAAATTTTCACAAACTTCAAAATTGGGGCAATCGCGTGTGGCGACATTCGTGTAAAAATAACAAAGCACACTCCGTTTCTGGCAATGTGCGGAAGGTCTGTTTGTCAAAGTTTCCGGCGTAGTTGCAACACAAAAAACGCATTTTTGTTTTTGTCCTGAAGCTCCGCGAGTGAACGCGTCTCCGGCCACATTCGTTGGAGTTTGTTTTTTGATGAAAGCCGCGTCAGCACAATGCCGCCGGTATCCGGCAGATCGTGCGTGGTTTGCGCGTAAACACAATGTGACTTCACGTAAAACAATTCCGGGAGAAACCCGCAATCGAAGACGTAGAGCGGCTCGCCGCCCGGAACAGCCGCGTCCACTTTTTCGCCAAAGCCGCGGACGTTCGCCTCGGCATTGACGTGCGGAACGATCAGCAGCGCGTAAACACACATCGCGATCGCCGCAACCGCTGCTGCGCCGAGCGACCATTTCCGCGCGCGCTCTGCAAAACGCACTTGCAAAACAATCGCCAGCACAACACTCGTCGGCGCAAGCATCGGCAACGTGTAACGCGGCAGCATTCCTGGAATCAGCAGCAGCGCGAAAAAGCAAATCACCAGCGGCCATCGCGTTGCGCGCACGATCAATGCATCGCGTTCCGGCAGGCGCTCCAGCGGTTCGCTTTTCCACAGCAGCGGCAGAAGCAAAACCCAAGGCAGAAAATTTGCGACGCCGCGCGGCAAATTCACAAACACCGATGCGATATTGATCCCGCCTCCGCCGACGCGCTCCTCCATTTGCTTCATCCAAACTGCCGTCGCATTCAAATGCGCCGTCGCGTGACGATACGGAATCAGCCATGTCGAAAAAATTGCAACCATCACCAGCAAACCGATAATGTGCGGCGGTCGCGCGAGCTCACGCATTTCCCGCGCACGCCACAAAACCGGCACCGCGATCGCGTAAAAAAACAGCAAGTGCAGCGGCCCTTTTGCCAACGCTGCGAGCCCGAGAAAAACAAATGGCACCGTCCATATGAGCCACGGCGATTTTTTTTGCGCCCAAAAACTCATCCAGCAGACGATCGCGATTCCCGACAGCGAAATGTAAATCGCCTCGATCTCCGCGAGCCTTCCTTTTTCGAGCAAGCCGAGATTCGTCATCATCGCCAGCGCCGCGATCAGCGCCGTCTCCGCACCCCGCCACGGAATGACCATCGCAACGGTTGCTAAAACAAGCGCAAGCACCGCGAGAGCCGACGGCACCCGCGCCGTCCATTCGTTTCGCGCGCCGAGCGCTTTCATTGAAAATGCGATCGCCCAGTTCACCAACGGCGGCTTGCGCAGATACGGCTGCCCATTGATCTGCGGCACAATCCAGCCGCCCATCTCAAGCATCGCCACGGCTGGCAAAATCCGCCGACCCTCCTCGCCCTTGATTTCCGTCGAGCCCAAACCAGGCAAAAAAATCAGCGCCCACAACAGCGTGACTACGGCAAAAACATGCGCGGACTTCATGCGCCGCGTTTGTCCGCGATTCGTGCTGAAATGAAAAGCGCGGAGATATCGCAATGCGTGATGTAAGTTTCAATATGCAGATCCATGTCGGATGCTCGGGCTGGTTTTACTGGCATTGGAAGCGGCTGTTTTATCCAGAGGAATTGCCAACGCATCGCTGGTTTCGTTATTACACTCAGCACTTCAAAACCGTGGAGTTGAATGCGCCGTTCTATCGCTGGCCGTCACACGCAACGGTGAAAACCTGGCGACGAAATGCACCGGAGAATTTCCGCTATTCCGTAAAAGTGAACCGGCTCATCACACATGAAAAGCGGATGGTGCGGACGAAGAAAATCGTCTGCGAATTTTGCGCGCTCGCGGAGTTGCTCGGGCCGCAGATGGGTTGCTTCCTTTTTCAATTTCCGCCGAGCTATCGCTACACGCCTGCGCGGCTGAAGAGCATTGTGACGCAGCTTAACGCGGCGCGCTGTGACGCGGACGTGCCGCACGTGGTCGAGTTCCGGCACAAGAGCTGGTGGCGCGACGCGGTGTATCGCACATTTAAAAAAGCGAACATCGTCTTCTGTTCCGTGAGCGCGCCGCGTTTGCCGGATGAGTTAATCGCGACCAGCGATGTCGTTTACATCCGGTTTCACGGACGGCAGCGCTGGTATCGCTACGACTACCCGGACGAAGAGCTGCGCGAGTGGGCGGAAAAAATCCGGCACAGCGGCGCGCGCGAAGTCTGGATTTACTTCAACAACGATCGCGAAGGCTACGCGACTACAAACGCGAAGCGGCTCCGCAAGGAACTTAAGCACTGAACTCTTGTTCCGCCGCGACGCGTTCGCTAGCTTCGCGCGGTGATTTTTCGCGCGCCTGCCAAAATCAATCTTTCGCTCGAAATTCGCGGCAAACGCGACGACGGATTTCATGAGATCGAGAGCCTGTTCGTGCCCATCTCGCTCGCGGATGAATTGATGATCGAGCGCGCGCCGCTTTTCTCGTTTGCTTGTGATGCACCCGATGTGCCGTCGGACGACAGCAATCTGGTGGTTCGCGCAGCGAAGCTTTTTTTCGAAAAAACGGGAATCCAGCAGCGAGTTAAAATATCGCTGGCGAAAAAAATCCCGCACGGCGCCGGACTCGGCGGTGGAAGCAGCGATGCGGCAACAACTCTGCTCGCGCTCAACGAAATTTTCAACGCGCGGCTGGCGAATGAAACGCTCGCCGAATTAGCCGCGCAGCTCGGCTCCGATGTGCCGTTTTTCATTTTTCGCTCGGCTGCGATTTGTCGCGGACGCGGCGAACTGGTTACGCCAAGTGCTTTCGCAGAAAAATTGCCGTTGCTATTGTTAAAACCGCCGTTTGGTGTGCCGACTCCGTGGGCTTACAAACAATGGCGCGAATCGCGCGAAATTCCTGGCGCATTTTACGACGCGCAGCACTTCGGCTGGGGAAAGCTCTGCAACGATCTCGAACGTCCGGTCTTTGAAAAATACATCTTCCTCGCTGCGCTCAAATCATGGCTGCTCGGCCGTGCCGAAGTCGCCGGCGCGCTGATGTCCGGCTCAGGCTCGACGATGTTCGCGATTCTCGAAGACGCTGCGACTGCCAGCACACTCGCAGAAAAAGCGCGCGCGGAATTCGGCGACACGCTTTGGACACTCGCCTGCACGACGGCGTAATTTTTCGCCGCGAAAAAACACGCATCCTTTCGCGGTCGCGAATGCGAAACATTTGCGCACGCCATGCACAAAGTCGTCTCCACCGAAAGCAATGTCATTTGGGTCAAAGTCAGCGACAAATTGACGAAGGAAGACTATGCCGCGCTGATAGGCAGTTGGGAAAAAATGATCGCGATGCACGGAAAGGTGCGGCTCGGTTTCGACATGGAAAATTTCCACGGCTGGGAACCGGTCGCCGCGTGGCAGGACCTGCGATTTTCCCTCACCCACAACGATAAAATCGAGCGCGTGGCGATGGTCGGCGAAAAAAAATGGGAGGAATGGGTGACAAAACTCGGCTCGCTGCTCATCCACGCACAAGTGCGCTATTTTGATTCCGCGCAGTTGAGCGCCGCTCAACGCTGGTTGCGCGAATGACGTGATGCGCGCGTGAAACTCCGGCCATGCCGCAGATTTTTTCACGCCGCGCGAACACGATTGCGCGCCTCAGCATCATTCTCATCGTTCTTTTTTTCATCGCGCTCGGCTGGCTCGGTTACGCCGGCTTTTGGTCGAGCTACACGACGATGGTTAACGTGCCGCTCACGCAGCCGGTGCCGTTTTCACACAAGCATCACGTCACCGACGACGGCATCGATTGTCGTTATTGTCACACAGGCGTCGAGAATGCGCGCTTTGCGGGCGTGCCGCCGACGGAAACCTGCATGACCTGCCATTCGCAAATTTTCCGCGATGCACCGATGCTCGAACCGGTTCGCGCGAGCTTGCGCGAGAACGTGCCGATCCGCTGGAATCGTGTGAACGATCTGCCGGATTTCGTTTACTTCGATCACAGCATTCACGTGCAAAAAGGAATCGGTTGCAGCACATGCCACGGGCCGGTTGATCAAATGCCGCTAACGTGGAAAGGCGAATCGCTTTACATGAAGTGGTGCCTCGACTGCCATCGCGCACCGCAGAATTTCGTCCGCGAAAATAGCGATGTGTTTAACATGCGGTGGCATGCCCCATCCGATCAAAAAGTGCGAGGGGCACAGTTGCTCATAGCGCATCACATCGAGACGGAGCACCTCACCGACTGTTCGACATGCCACCGATGAACTCGCATTTTTGGCGCAGTCTCGAAGAGCGCGCGGACACGCCGGAGTTCCGCGAATGGCTTCACCGAGAGTTCCCACCGCTCGCGTCGGAATGGAACGACGAAATCAGTCGCCGGCATTTTTTGAAATTAATGGGGGCATCGTTCGCGCTCGCGGGACTCGGCGCATGCACGAAACAGCCACTCGAAAAAATTGTCCCGTATGTAAAACAACCGGAGGAAATCATTCCGGGAAAAGCGCTGCACTTTGCGAGCGCGATGACGCTCGGCGGTTACGCGCGCGGCATTATTGTCGAGAGTCACGAAGGCCGTCCGACGAAGATTGAAGGTAATCCAAACCATCCCGCGAGCCTCGGCGCGACGGATGTTTTCATGCAGGCGGCAGTGCTCGATTTGTATGATCCCGATCGCTCGCAAACGGTGCTCAATGCCGGGGCGATCAGCACATGGGAAAATTTTCTTTCGGCGCTGCACGATACGCTGCAAACCCAGCAGCAGAGCGGCGGCGCGGGTATTCGCATTCTTACGCAAACGGTCACGTCGCCGACGTTGCACGAGCAACTGCGCGCGGTGCTCGCGCAATTTCCAAACGCGCGATGGCATCAATGGGAGCCGGTGAATCGCGACAATGAACATGAAGGCGCGCGGCTTGCGTTCGGTGAAGTCGTGGACACGATTTACCACTTCGACAAAGCCGACGTGATCGTTTCACTCGGCGCGGATTTTCTCGGCGAAGGCCCGGCGCAGCTTCGCTACGCGCGCGATTTCACGAACGGCCGGCGAATTTCCAGTGGCGCGAGAAAAATGAACCGGCTCTACGTTGCCGAATGCACGCCGACGATCACCGGCGCAATGGCGGATCACCGTTTCCCGATGCGGGAAAGCGCGATTGAAAAGTTCGCGTCCGAACTCGCGGAAGCATTCGCCGGAAATGCCGCTGCATCGCCGGAAATCGCGATGATCTCGCACGATTTGCAAAGCGGACGCGCCATAGTCGTCGTCGGCACGCAACAGCCGCCGCGTGTCCACGCCATCGCTCACCGGATGAGTGCGCGCGACGCGGTCAGTTACATCGCGCCGGTTGAGCCGGAGCCCGCGAACCAGCTCCAATCCTTGCGCGAGCTGGTCACCGACATGAGCGCAGGCCGTGTGGAATTGCTGCTAATGCTCGGCGGAAATCCGGCGTTCGATGCGCCGGCGGATTTCGATTTCGCAGCTACGCTCGATTGCGTGAAGCTGCGCGTGCATCTCGGCGGTTATGTCAATGAAACCGCCGTGCTCTGCCACTGGCACGTGCCCGAAGCGCATTTTCTCGAATCGTGGAGCGATGCGCGGGCATTTGACGGAACAACATCGCTTGTTCAACCGCTTATCGAGCCGCTTTTTGGCGGAAAAACTGCGCACGAATTCCTCGCGACCATGCTCGGAATCTCGAATCCTTCGAGTTACGAAATCGTCCGCGACCACTGGCGTCGGAATCGACTCGACGATAACGCGTGGCGCGCTGCGTTGCAGAACGGCGTGATCGCCGGCACAACTGGAAAGACGCGCGCTGTCGCGTCCGTGGTTGAAAAAATCGAGGCCGCGACGATGCGCGTCTCTCCGCTGGAAATCAACTTCCGCGCTGATCCATCAATTTACGACGGACGATTTGCAACCAACGCGTGGTTGCAGGAATTGCCGAAGCCGCTGACGAAACTCACGTGGGACAACGCGGTGCTCATCAGCCCGCAAACGGCTTCACGACTTGATTTACGGACGGACGACATTGTCACGCTGCAATGCGGCAGCCGCAAAATTGAAGGCGCTGTTTTCATTTTGCCGGGACATGGCGACGATGCCGTGACTGTGCATCTCGGCTACGGACGGAGCAATGGACATATCGCCGCAAACCTCGGTTTCAACGCGTATGCGATTCGAACTTCCGACGCGCTTTCATTTTCAAATGACGTGACGATTTCAAAAACGAACCGGCAACATGTGTTAGCCACTACGCAACATCATCACAGCGTTGAAGGTCGGAATATCCTGCGAGTAGCTTCGTTGAACGATTTCGTCGCAAATCAAAAAATCATTCGGGCAATGGGCGCAGAACCTCCTCGTGACGAATCGCTATATCGTCCCGAGGAGCACCAAAACAAAACCTACGCGTGGGCGATGGCGATTGATCTGCACACGTGCATCGGTTGCAACGCATGCGTGATCGCGTGCGTCGCGGAGAATAACATTCCGGTCGTCGGCAAGGAGGAGGTCGCGCGCGGGCGCGAGATGCACTGGATTCGCATCGATCGTTACTACGACGGCGCAGCGGAAAATCCCGCGACATATTTCCAGCCACTGCCGTGCATGCACTGTGAGAATGCTCCGTGCGAGCTCGTCTGCCCGGTTGCGGCAACGGTCCACGACAGCGAAGGGCTGAACGTGCAGGTTTACAACCGCTGCATCGGAACACGCTACTGTTCCAACAACTGCCCCTACAAAGTGCGGCGCTTCAATTTTCTCGAATATGACGTAAATCAGTTCGAGTCGCCGACGACGTTGAAGCTCGCGCGCAATCCGAATGTGACGGTGCGCAGTCGCGGCGTGATGGAAAAATGCACGTATTGTGTGCAGCGAATTTCCGCGGCGCGCATTGAGGCGGAAAAGGAAAACCGCCGGATTCGCGACGGCGAAGTTGTGACTGCGTGCGCTCAGGCGTGCCCGGCCGAAGCGATTATTTTTGGCGACATAAACGATCCGAACAGCCACGTCTCAAAGCTCAAAAAGCTGCCGCTGAATTATTCAATGCTCGGCGAACTCAACACGCGTCCGCGCACGACTTATCTCGCGCGGCTCACGAATCGAAATACATGAACGAATCCGCAAAAGAAGCGCAACTCGGCTACCCGACTCAGCTTATCGGCGAGCGCGACAGCTACGAGTCCGCCACGCGACAAATCGGCTCGATCGTTCTCGACCAAAAACAGCCGCGAAGCTGGCTCATCGGCTTCACCATTGCATTCATCGGCGTGATGTTGCTGATGGTTGCGATTAGCTATCTCTTTTTTAAAGGCGTGGGAATCTGGGGAATTAACATTCCCATCGCGTGGGGCTTTGCGATTGTGAATTTCGTCTGGTGGATTGGCATCGGTCACGCCGGCACGCTGATTTCCGCGTTCCTCTTACTGATGCACCAAAAATGGCGCAACTCGATCAACCGATTCGCGGAAGCAATGACGATTTTCGCCGTCGCGTGCGCGGGACTTTTTCCGTTGCTGCATCTCGGCAGGCCGTGGGTTTTTTACTGGCTGCTGCCCTATCCGGACACGATGGGATTGTGGCCGCAATTTCGCAGTCCGCTCGTCTGGGACGTGTTTGCAGTGAGCACGTATTTCACCGTGTCGCTGATTTTTTGGTATGCGGGTTTGATTCCTGATTTCGCGACATTGCGCGATCGCGCGGAGAAGCGATGGAAGCAAATTGTTTTCGGAGTGCTTTCGCTCGGTTGGCGCGGCTCCGCGCGGCATTGGGCGCGCTACGAATCGGCTTACGTGCTGCTCGCGGGACTCGCGACACCGCTGGTCGTATCGGTGCACAGCGTCGTGTCGCTCGATTTTTCCGTCGGCATCGTGCCCGGCTGGCACTCAACGATTTTTCCGCCGTATTTCGTCGCCGGCGCAATCTACTCCGGCTTCGCGATGGTGCTCACGCTGATGATTCCGGTGCGCCGCATTTATCACCTCGAAAACATGATCACCGACCGCCACATCAACAACATGGCGAACGTGATGTTCGCGACCGGATGGATGGTCGCCTACGGCTACATCATGGAGGCGTTCATGTCGTGGTTCAGCGGCAATCGATACGATGCGTTCATGATGTCGAACCGCTTCGCCGGTCCGTATGCACACACATTTTGGGTGCTCATTTTGTGCAATATTCTCGTGCCGCAAGCGCTCTGGTCGCGTCGCGTGCGCGACAACCACGTCGTGCTCTGGCTCATCTCGATCGTCATTAACATCGGCATGTGGCTTGAGCGCTACGTCATCGTCATCGTGAGTCTGCATCGCGATTTTGTGCCGAGCGCGTGGAGCATGTATGGCGGCACAAAATGGGATTACGCGATGCTGCTCGGGAGCATGGGATTGTTCGTCGCGCTGATTTATTTGTTCGTGCGTTTTCTGCCGATGATCTCGATCGCGGAGGTGCGCACGCTGATTTCCGAGCGCGAGGAGGGCACGTTGTGAAAACCGAAACACCGCGCATTTTCGGCATCGTCGCGGAGTTTCACGATCATATGGCTTTGTTAAACGCCGCGCGCAAGGCGCACGCGAGCGGCTATCGCAAGCTCGATGCCTATACGCCGTTTCCCATCGAGGGACTCGCATACGAAATCGGCTTTCGCAAAAATCGCGTAGCGCTCTGCTGCCTGCTCGGCGGGCTGACCGGCGGCATCGGCGGCTATTTCATGCAATGGTATGCGCTCGCGATCGATTACCCGCTCAACGTCGGCGGCCGTCCATTTCACAGCGCGCCATCGTTCATTCCGATTACGTTTGAACTCACCGTCCTCTGCGCCGCGCTCGCGACAGTCATCGGCATGCTCGCGCTCAACGGACTGCCGCGTCCGCATCATCCAATTTTCAGCGCGAGAAATTTCGCGCGCGCGACAACGGACAAGTTTTTCCTTGCCATCGAAGCGAGCGACAAAAATTTCAACGCGAGAAAAACCGCGCAATTTTTGCGCGAGTGCGGCGCGACCAATGTCTCGGAGGTAAATGATGAAGGATGAATGCAGAATGACGAATGCGATGTTTGCGCGGCTGCGTCGCGTGCGGGTTATTCTGCATTCTGCATTCATCCTTCTGCTTTTTTCCGCCTGCCGCCAGGGCATGTATAATCAGGCAAAACAAAAGCCGCTTTCGCAAAGCGATTTTTTCAGTGATGGCGCATCCGCGCGACCTCTGCCGCTGCACACGATTTCGCGCGAATCAGCTTCAACAGACGCTTTGATAGGCGCGACAAATCCCGACGGCACGCTCGTGACGAAGCCGCCGGTTCCACTGACGAAAGAGCTGCTTTATCGCGGCAAGGAACGTTTTGAAATTTACTGCGCCGTCTGTCACGACCGCACTGGCAGCGGCAATGGCATGATAGTGCAACGCGGCTTTCCGCATCCGCCGGCTTTCACCGAAACGCGATTACGCAACGCGCCGATCGGTCATTTTTACGACGTCATTACGAACGGTTATGGCGCGATGTATCCGTATGCGGCACGCGTTGAGCCGCGCGACCGATGGGCCATCGCCGCTTACATTCGCGCACTGCAATTGAGCCGCAGCGGGACGATCAACGACGTGCCGACTGACCAGCGCGCGGAACTCGAATCTCAAGTGCAATGAACCGCGCCGCGCCTTTATTAATCGGACTTGCCGCACTGCTGGTCAGCGTCATCGGCGCGTTCGCGAATGGCGCGCGATTTTTCGATGCTTATTTGTTCGGCTATCTTTTCTGGCTCGGGCTCGCGCTCGGCTGTTTCGGGCTGCTGATGCTGAATCATCTTGTCGGCGGAAAATGGGGATTCGTCACGCGGCGTTTCTTTGAAGCCGGTCTCGGCACGTTGCCGCTGATGGCAATTTTGTTTGTGCCGCTGCTGTTTGCACTTCGCGTTCTTTACGGCTGGGCGCGTCCCGATGATGTCGCAGCGAACGACGTGCTCCAGCACCGTCACGTTTATTTAAACATCCCGTTTTTCATCGCGCGCGTCATCGGCTACTTCGCCGTTTGGCTTTGGCTCACGCTCAAGCTGCGCAGAGGCTCGCACGCGCAGGACGCGACAAGCGACATTAAGCCAACGAGAAACTTGCGCACGCTGAGCGGACCGGGCCTGGTGATTTACGTTTTGATTACGACGTTCGCCTATATCGATCTCGTGCTCTCGCTTGAGTCGGACTGGTATTCGACGATTTTTCCGATCCTCATCATCGTCGGCCAGGCGCTCTCCGCGCTTGCTTTTTCGATTATGCTCCTCGCGTTTTACTCGCGAAAAGCGCCTCTCGCGCCGGTGCTCACGCCCGCGCATTTTCACGACCTCGGCAATCTGCTCCTCGCTTTCGTGATGCTATGGGCCTACATGTCGTTCGCGCAATTCCTGATCATCTGGAACGGGAACATGCCCGACGAAATCTCGTGGTATCTGCATCGCAGCAGCAGCGGCTGGAAAATGGTCGCGCTCGTGCTCGGCATGTTTCATTTCGCCGTGCCGTTCGCCCTGCTGCTCTCGCGCGAATCGAAGCGCCGGCTCGGTATTTTGTGCACGATTGCATGCGCGGTGCTACTCGTTCACGTGCTCGACGTTTACTGGCTCATTGCGCCGTCGCTGCACATCCACGCGCACTGGCTCGATTTCACGCTGTTCGCCGGCATCGGCGGTTTGTGGCTGACTGTTTTTGCAAAAAATCTCGCCGCATATCCCCTGCTCCCTCTCAACGATCCGCGTTACGCAACATGAACGAACCGCGCGTCACGCACGAAAAACGCGATGTCGATGTCACGTCGATTTTTCTTATCGCGGCTTTGCTCGTGATGGCCGGCATTGTCACTGCGGTTGCGACGGCTGGTTTGTTCAACGTCTATTTTCGTCACTTCGTTGCGAGCGAAAAAGCGCCGCCGAAAATCTCGGAGGAGCGTGTCGATTTTCCGCAACCGCGGCTCGAGGTGACGGCTCCGCAGGAGCTCGCAAAATTCCGCGAGCACGAAGAGCACGATCTGAATACCTACGGCTGGATTGATCATCGCAACGGTGTCGTGCGACTGCCCATCGATCGCGCGATCGAACTGCTCTCCGAGCGCGGTCTGCCCGAAGCCGGCGCGGGTGTGACGAATTTACAGCTCATGCAAAACGTGCCTTTGCAAAATGAAAATCGCGCACCTTAGCCTGCTCTGTATTTTCGCCGCGACAATCCCTGCGTTCGGCGAGATCGATTTAAAAAGCGTTCGTTTCGAGCAGCGACTCAACGCGCGGCTTTCGCTCGACACGAAGTTCACCGACGAAAACGGACGCGCCGTTTTGCTCCGCGATTTTTTCGGCAAAAAACCGGTCGTCCTCGTGCCCGGTTACTACGGCTGCCCGATGCTCTGCACACTCGTCGCAAACGGCCTCATCGAGAGCTTGCAGGAATTGCGGCTGGATATCGGGCGCGATTTTGAAGTCGTCCATTTCAGCATCGATCCGCGCGAAACGCCGCACGACGCGCTCGCGAAAAAACAAACGTATTTGAAACGCTATGGACGCAGCGACGCAGAAAACGGCTGGCATTTTCTCACCGGCACGTCGGAGGCGATTCAGCACCTCGCGGACGAAATCGGTTTTCACTATGTTTACGACGCGTCGAGCAAGCAATACGCGCATCCGAGCGGCTTTGTGGCCGTAACGCCCGAGGGAAAAATCGCGCGCTATTTTTTCGGTGTGAATTTTTCGCCGAATGAAATGCGAGTCGCGTTGTTCGATGCATCGGCGCGAAAAACCGGTTCGCCGATCGAGCAGCTTTTGCTGCTCTGTTTTCACGACACGCCGATCTCTGGAAAACATGGCGCGCTGATCATGAATGTGCTGCGGGCATTTGCCGCGGCAACCGCGCTCGCAATCGGCGGTTTCGTTGCGTTTGCAATTCAACGGGAGCGCGCGCGGCGTGGCGCGAATTGAGCGATGTGGACATTTCGCCTTTTTCCCGAAGCGGCCTCGACCGGCGCGCGCGAGGTGGATTTGCTCTATTTTGCGCTCATCGCGATCAGCGCGTTTTTCATGGTTGTCGTTTTCGGGCCGTTGATTTTTTTTGCGATCAAATATCGCCGCCGCTCAAAAGCGGATCGCACAAATCCACCGCACGGCTCGTTCGCGCTGGAGATGACGTGGACGGCGATTCCGCTTTTCATTTCATTCGGCCTTTTTACGTGGGGCGCGATGGCGTATTTCGACATCGAGCGCGCGCCAAAAAACGCACTGCGCATCGACGTCGTGGGCAAGCAATGGATGTGGAAACTCCAGCACGCCGAAGGCAAACGCGAGATCGATGAACTGCACGTGCCGGTCGGTCAGACGGTGCTCCTGACGATGACTTCGCAGGACGTGATCCATTCGTTTTACGTGCCGGCATTCCGCGTGAAGCAGGATGTGTTGCCGGGACGTTACACAACCGAGTGGTTTAAACCGACGCGAACGGGAGAGTATCATCTCTTTTGCGCAGAATTTTGCGGCACGGAGCACTCCGGAATGATCGGCCGCGTGGTCGTGATGGAACCGAATGCTTACGAGCAATGGCTCACAACCGGTGATGTCGCGTTGCCGTCCGTCGCGGCGGGGCAGCGATTGTTTACGCAACTCGGCTGCAGCGGATGCCACGGCGATTCCTCAAAAATCCCCGCCCCACGGCTTGAGGGAATTTTCGGAAAACCGGTTCCGCTTAACGGAGGCGCGACCACCATCGCCGACGAAAAATACATCCGCGATTCGATCCTAATGCCCGGCGCGCAAATCGCCGCCGGCTACGAAAATCTAATGCCGACCTTCAAAGATCGCATCACCGAGGAAGAGTTGATGCAGGTCATTACCTACATTCGCAGCCTGTCGGAGACGAACACGCCCGCACGTTAGTTCAAAAAATCCGCAAAACTCTCGACGTGCTTTCGAAGGTGAGTCTTTTGCTTTGGAATTTCACCCGCGACCGCTAACGATTGCGCCATGTTGAAGACCGGCATTCTGAACCCGCACATTCTTTCGCTGCTAAGCCGCGTGAGACACACGAACACCATCGTGATTAGCGATCGCGGGTTTCCGTTTTGGCCGATGATCGAAACAGTCGATATCTCGCTGGTCGATGGTGTGCCGACGGTGCTTCAAGTGCTCGCGGCAGTGCGGGAGAACTTTGTGGTTGGAAGGGCGTTCATGGCCGAGGAATTTCTCGCGCACAACGAGGAAGAGACGAAAGCGGTGTTCGCGCGCGCGCTCGATGGTGTGCCGGTGACATACGAGCCGCACGAGGCAAAATTCAAGCCGCGTGTGCCGGGCGCGATCGGTCTTATTCGCACAGGCGATACGACGCAATACGCAAACATGATTTTGGTTTCCGCGTAGTGCTGCGCACCGCTGATTTGGGTGATTCGCATCCATGGAGCCTTTGGTGATGCGCGTGCGAGGACTTGCTATTACCAATCTATGTCTCTCCCGAACAAACTCACTGTTCGTTCCGTTTCACTCAGCGAAGTCCGTCTGCTTGATGGCAGCATTTTCAAAGAGCGGCAGGATGTGCACGCGGGCTATCTGTTATCAGTCGAAGCGGATAGATTGCTCGCGCCTTTCCGCGCGCAGGCGGAATTGCCCGCAAAAGCGGAGCGCTATGGCGGATGGGAGTCGCGGGACATCAGCGGACATTCGCTGGGACATTATCTCTCCGCGGCAAGCCTGCTCTATGCCAGCACGGGTGATAGTCGTGCATGCGAGCGGGTAACCTATATTGTGGATGAGCTTGCAGCGTGTCAGGCGGCGAATGGCGACGGCTATGTCCTGCCTGTTGATAAGCGCGCGTTCGAGCAGTTGCGCGAGGGAAAGATGAACGTATCGCCCTTTTCACTGAATGGCGTATGGGTTCCTTTCTATACGCAGCACAAAGTCTTTGCAGGATTACGCGATGCTTATCGTCTCACGGTTAACTCCAGGGCTTTGGAAGTAGCGCGTAAGATCGCAGACTGGCTCGATGGTATTCTTTCGGGCCTAGATGATGCGCAAATCCAGGAAGTATTGCATTGCGAGCATGGCGGGATGAATGAAGTATTAGCCGACCTGGCGTCGGACTTGGGTGACAAGCGTTACCTACAAATGGCGGCGAAGTATTTTCATCACGATGCTGTCTTAGCACCTATGTTGCGCGGCGAGGACAAGCTGGATGGTCTCCATGGCAACACTCAAATCCCGAAAGTCATCGGACTGGCTCGCGAGTATGAATTAACCAACGAGCAGAGCTATCACACTGCCGCGACGACTTTCTGGGCTAACGTAGTGAATCGTCGCTCGTTCGCAATCGGTGGCCATGGCGAAAGTGAACACTTTTTTCCGGTGGAGCAATTCCCTCAGCGGCTCACGCCGAATACCTGCGAGACCTGCAACACATATAATATGCTAAAGCTCACGCAGCATCTCTTCGCATGGGAGCCGCGTGCCGAGCAGATGGACTTTGTCGAGCGAGCGATGATCAATCATCTCGCTGCAAATATCGGGCGCAAGCCCGGAGAGTTTGGCTACTTCTTAGGCCTAGGTTCAGTCGGCGTGAAGGTCTTCTCGACGCCGTTTGACTCATGGTGGTGTTGCGTCGGCACCGGGCTGGAAAATCCGGCGCGCTACGGCGAGCAGATCTACTCGCGCTCCGACGATGCGCTTTGGGTAAACCTATACATCGCGAGCAGCCTTAGCTCTGAGAGTGGATTAGAGCTAAGACAGGAGACTCATTTTCCGGAAGAAGAGATAGTGCGGTTTTCTTTTAGCTGCCGCGAGCCGCGGAAGTGCGCGTTGAAGCTTCGTCATCCCTATTGGTGCGAGAAAGTTGAGGTGAAGCTAAACGGAGAGAAACTCGAGATAGTTTCCAATCCATCGAGCTACTTTACCATTAAGCGGACTTGGAAAACGGGTGACGTGATAGAGCTAAGCTTGCCAATGGAGCTAAGGCTCGAGCCGCTGCAGCACTCGGAAGGAAAGATCTTCGCGCTGATGCATGGCCCGACGGTTCTCGCCGCGATTATTCCCGATGAACCGGGTATTCCAAATCCGGCGAAGCAACGCTTTAGCGAGCACCTCAACGCACGCGGCAAAACCGATGCCTTCCCGCCGCTTTTTGTCGCGTCGAGTCCTGACGAAGTGCTCGCGCATTTGAGTCCTGATAAAGTGCGTTCCGGCGAATTTGTTAGCGATGGCGTCGTGAAGCCGAACGATCTGCGCTTCATGCCGTTTCATCGCATTTATGAAGAGCAATACGCCGTTTACTTCCCACTCATGACTACCGCCGAGTGGACGCAACGCGAAGGCGAACTGCGCGCGCAACGCGAGGAACAGCGCCGCACCGAAGCGGCCACGCTCGATTCCATCACGCCCGGTTATCAGCAGCCGGAAGTTGAGCATGCGTTACGCGAAGAGAAGAGCGAGATCGAGGATTTCGCCGGACGCAAGTGCCGGCTCGCGCGCGAAGGCGGCTGGTTTTCCTACGAAATGTCCGTCGCGCCGGATGAGCCGTGCACGTTGGTGATTACTTACTGGGGCGGCGTCTGGCACGCCCGAACTTTCGATGTGCTGCTCGACGGGGAAAAAATCGCGACGCAAAAACTCCACACGAATCGTCCCGGCGATTTTTTCGAAGTAACGCATGAAATTCCGCCGCAACTCACGCGCGGAAAAACTAAGGTGATTTTGCGTTTCCAATCGCGCGGCGGCGATATCGCGGGCGGCGTTTTCGGATTGCGGATGATGCGCGTGAGAAATGGCTCCAGCGGTAGGATTTGAACCTACGACCAATCGGTTAACAGCCGACCGCTCTACCACTGAGCTACGCTGGAGTAGTCGCCGGCGCGCAGAGGAAATCAGGGGCTCCGCCGCCGTGGTGATACGCGTTTACTGGTGGCGTTTCCGGACGCGAACGTCAAGAGCCAATCTGCCGATTTTTACAAAAAAATGCTCAGTGTTGCGCGACGGGAAGCCAGCCGCGCGAAATGTAATCGCCGAGCGTGAGCGCGAGCAGAATGCCGAGCCAGAGCAAGCCTGCGCCGGCGGCGAGATGGAGCATTTTTCCGCCCCAGCGAATGTGCATGAAAAAAAGCGCAATGAGCGCGGTCTTGGTCAGCGAGATGAGCATGGCGAGCACGAAATTGAGCGGGCCGAGGTCGAGATAAGCAGCGCCGATCGTGAGCAGCAGCAGCACGATCAGCGCGCCGAAGTTTTTAAAATAAATACGCGGAGAAATAATTTCGTCGCTCATCAGCGTGCTCCGGCGAGGTAGTAAAGGGGAAACAAAAAGACCCAGACGACATCAACGAAATGCCAGTAGAGGCCGGCAATCTCGACGGTCATGAATCGTGCGGCGGTGATTTTTTCCAGAAGCACCAGCACTGCGAGCACGAGCATTAGCGCCACTCCGATGAGCACATGCAGGCTGTGCAGGCCGGTCGTCGCGAAGTAGAGCCAGAAAAACATTTGGGCGCGGTGCGGATCAGCGCCTTCAAATGCAAACGAGCCGCCGGGCACGAGGTGCTCGGTCCATTCGTGGTGATATTCGAAGCCGTGGATGACGAGAAAACCGGCGCCAAACACTGCGGTGACACCTAGCAGCAAAATACTCATCCAGCGTTGTCCGAGCCGGACCGCACGCACAGCGAACGCCATCGTGAGGCTGCTGCAAAGGAGCACCGCGGTATCGATTGCACCCGCGAGGACATCGAGGTGATGGCTCGCCGCGTAAAAAACGTGCGGAAACGAAAAGCGATACACAGCGTAACCTGCGAACAATCCACCGAAGAACATCACTTCCGTCGCGAGAAAAATCCACATGCCGAGCGTATCGGCGCTGTGTTGTTGCTCGATTTCGTCGAACTGCTCGGCGAGCACGGTGTCTGTCGCGCTATCCATTCGATTTATGATTCGTGTCACTCCGTGTTTTAGCGGGTGAAAAGCGTCGCGGAGAAAACCTAAACTGCGCTCGTTTGCTGCATCAATCCCTCCTGCGGTTCCTCCTTGCCCGTGACTGCGTCATATGCATACGGCTCCCGCGTGACGACCGGCGTTTTTTCAAAGTTATGCGTCGGCGGCGGCGACGGCGTTTGCCATTCGAGCCCGGTCGCTTCCCACGGATTGCCGCTCGCAACGCGTCCCCATTTCAGCGACCACAAAAAATAAAGAAACGGCAGCAGATAACCGACGCCGAGAATCGACGCGCCTGCGGTCGAGAGAATGTGGAAAAACTGAAACTCCGGCGGATAGGCGTGATAGCGGCGCGGCATGCCGAGATAGCCGAGAATGAATTGCGGAAAAAACGTCAGATTGAACCCGATGAACGTAATCATCGCCGCGAGTTTCCCGGCGAATTCCGGATACATGCGGCCCGTGATTTTCGGCCACCAATAGTGCAACCCGCCCATGAATGCCATGACCATTCCGCCGACCATGATGTAGTGAAAATGCGCGACAACGAAATACGTGTCGGTCACATGCACATCGACCGCGAGCGCCGCGAGAAACAATCCTGTGAGTCCGCCGATCGTAAACAATCCGATAAACCCGAGCGCGTAGAGCATGGGCGTCGCGAACGAAATGGAGCCTTTGTGGAGTGTTGCCGTCCAGTTAAACACCTTAATCGCCGACGGGATCGACACCATGTAGCTCAAAATCGAAAACATCATGCCGGAGTAAACCGATTGCCCGGCGACGAACATGTGATGTCCCCACACGACGAACCCGAGCACCGCGATCGCCATGCTCGCCGCCGCGACATACCCGTAGCCGAAAATCCTCCGCCGCGAAAAACAGGTGATCAACTCGCTCACCACGCCCATTCCCGGCAGGATCATGATGTAAACCGCCGGGTGCGAGTAGAACCAAAACAGATGCTGAAACAGCACCGGGTCGCCGCCGATTTTCGGATCGAAAATGCCGACGCCCCACACGCGCTCCACGCTCATCAATGCGAGCGTGATCGCCAGCACCGGTGTCGCCAGCACCATGATCAGACTCGTTGCATAGAGCGACCACACCAACAGCGGCAGCCTGAACCAGCGCAGCCCCGGCGCGCGCATCTTGTGCACCGTCACCATGAAATTCATCCCCGTGATGATCGACGAAAACCCCGCGACAAACACGCCCGCCGCCATCGAGATCACGTGGCTGTTTGAATACGTGCTGCTATACGGCGTGTAAAACGTCCATCCCGTATCGACCCCGCCGTGGATCAGCGACCAGAGCGCCAGCACGCCGCCCGCGATGAAAATATACCAGCTCAGCAGATTCAGCCGCGGAAACGCCACATCACGCGCCCCGAGCATCATCGGCAGGATGAAATTGCCCAGCACCGCCGGGATCGACGGAATCAAAAAAAACCACACCATCAGCACGCCGTGAATCGTGAATAGCTTGTTGTAAGTTTCGCTCGTCACCAGGTCACCTTGCGGCGTCACCAGCTCGATCCGCATCAACGCCGCCGCCACGCTCGCAATTGCAAAAAAAACGATGATCGTGAGCAGATACAAAATGCCGATCCGCTTGTGATCGTGCGTCAAAAGCCACGACCGCACTGTGTGCTCAGCAAGGTAGGATTGGGGTTGGAGCTTCATGCGAAAGATCGCCGCTTTTAAAAGTGAAACGCGCCCCGCTGCGCGCACGCGCGTGGAGACGAACAGCACAATGGAAGAACGAGCGCCGTCTCGGCCCTGTTTACGTTCCGCTTTAGAAGCGGGATGGGACGGAGCCCGTCCCTCCAGCGGATGCGCCGGTGAGTGTTTTTAAAAACGCGACCAGGGCGCGCTGGTCAGCTTCGCTGAGGTGCAGGCCGTCGGGCGGGTGCTTGGCGAGGTTCGGGTCGAGCGTAGAGCTTTGTTTCACGCCGTGATCGTAGTGCGCGACGACTTCCTCGAGTGTGGCGAAACGGCCGTCGTGCATGTAGGGCGCGGTGAGGGCGACGTTGCGCAGCGACGGCACGGCGAATTTGCCGCGGTCGGCTTCGTCGTGCGTGATGGCGTATCGGCCCGGGTCTCGCGGCGTGGCATCGAGGCCGTTGTTCGCGAAGCGGTGATTCGTAAAATCCGCGCCGCCGTGGCAGTGGAAACAATCCGCGCCGAATTGCTGTGTGCGCGAATCGTATTCGGTGAAAAAAAGCTGAAAGCCGCGCTTCTCCTCATCGCTGAGCTGCGCCTCGCCGCGAAAGGAGCGATCAAATTTTGAATCGCACGAAACGCGTGTGAGCAAAAACTGCTCGAGCGCGAGTGCGATTTTTTCGGCGGTGATTTTCCCCGGCCCGAACGCGTTTTCGAACAACTGCGGATACTCCGGCGCGGCGCTCAATTTCTCCACGATCGCCGGCAGCGTCTCGTGCATTTCGCGCGGATCGGTGATCGGCACACGCACCTGCTCACGCAGCGACGCCGCACGCCCGTCCCAGAAAAATCGCGTCTTCCACGCGAGGTTAAAAAGCGGCATCGCGTTGCGGGTGCCCGCCGCGCCTTCCGCGCCGAGGCTGTAACGGCGAGGGCTGTCGGTGAATGCGTGCGTGTCCTGGTGGCACGATGCGCAAGACTGCGCGCCGTTCACCGAAAGCCGCGGATCGTGGAAAAGTTTTGCGCCGAGCGCGACACCTTCGTTCGTCAGCGGATTGTCGCGCGGCAAATCGGGAATTGGAAAAACGCGGCTGAACGTCAGCCGATATGGCGTCGCAGTTAACGGCAAGGTTGGTGCGATTGCGGTTGCGACAGACGTGTGGTTCGGTTCAGCGATTTCCACGAAAGAAAAAGCGTGCTCGATATTTTCGCGAAGCTGATCCGCAATTTTGTCGCCGTCGCGCGAATGCGTCGATGTCGCATCGGCGATTTGCAGCCGGTTCGGTGTGTTAAAAACGCGTTCCGCATCGAGCGCCAGCCGCAACGTCCGGTCGCGCACGAGGTCGAGCGCGACCGGCATCTCGACCGTCATCAATTCGCGATCGTTGGCGATGTGAAACGAGTAGCCGCTTTTTTCCGGGGGCTTGCCGCGCGCGCTCCAGCAACCTTCGAGCGCGAGAAAAATGTAACCACCCTGCCAGCCCCAGTGCAGGCCGTTGACATCGGGATGCAGCGGCTCGCCCGCGGGAACTTTTGCCGGATCGCGATGGTTCAACTCCGGCGCGAGGCCGACGTGAAAACGGATCGCGGTAAATTTTTCCGGCGACGCATTCGCGATGTGCAGCGTGTTGCGTTTTTCCGCCGTGCTCATGTAGCCGGCGAAGTCACGCGCCTCCCACCAGGAGCCATCTTCGCGGCGCAACGCGATGTCCGAAACCAGGAAATCGAGCCGCGTCACGGAAATCGTTTCGCCGGATGCGATGGAAAATTCCGCCTGATCGAGCAGCAGCGGCGCACCGCGAAATTGCGGGGCGATTTCCACATCAAGCTGCGAGGCAATCACGTCTGCACAGCAAAACAGCGCGATAAACAAAACCACACGGCTCGTTTTTGCAAAGCGCATGACAGCTACCGGCTGCGTTTTCTAATCGAGCGAGCGGTAAGCGCGCTCTGGGTGATGGTAAACGCGTTCGCCTGCGTGTAGCTCGGGCCGCTGGGTTGCCCCTGCGGCGGCTGGAACGTGATCGTGACCGTTTGCGAGCCAGTCGCAGCCGCACCCGGAATCGTGAGCGTGCCGGTGACGACATACTGACTCGTGTGCACGGGGCTCGTGACGGAAATCGAGCCGACGGTGAAGCTGCTAACACCCGCGTTTTGCGGCGGCACGGTCGGTGTCGCGGAACTGTTGATCGTCGCCGTCACGGTAAACGTCGAGCCGCGCGCCCCCGAGGTCGGTGACATCGTGATAGTCGCGGTGCCGCTGGTCGTGGTCGTGCCGGTCGTCACCGCGTCGTAGCTCGCGAGCGACATGCGCGTGACGCGATAAAAACGCTTCATCGTCCCGACCGCGCCGTTGGTTTCCAAAACAGTCGTCTTCGTGCCGGCGGATGCCGTCGCTGTCGTGGTCAACGTCGCATAGCTCGTCGTGAGATCGTTCGTCCCTTCGAGTTTGTAGACACCGCCTTCCACGCTATTCCAGGCAATGGTGACGTCGTTGCCCGAAGGCGTCGCGGAGTCCATCGTGTCCGCCAGGTCGGGCCCGCCGTCGAAATAAGTCGTCACCGTTTCACCGATGCTTGTCTGCGTGCTGCCGGTGGGATTGCCGTAAAAGGCGCGGCCAATGTTATAGGGAAAAACGGGCGTGCCGCTGGTGCTGATCGCGACGAAGTAAGCGTAGGTGCCGTTCGGATATTCCGGCGTCACGCAGTAGCGGCCATTGTATTCGTCGAGATCATAGTCAACGCCCTGCTGGTATTTTGTCGTGCCGCTTTTCACCAGATCGCCGAGGTAGGCGTAATCCTCCATGTAACGCCCGAGCGGGTAAGTCCCGCTCACAGTCGGCCCGCTCTGGCTCGCGCTCACGCCGTAAACCCGCTGCGCCCACGCCGGGATCGTGCTGCGAGTGGTCAGCGTGTCCGAGCCGTTCTGACCATTGCGCAATTGATAGCCGCTGATCATCCGCCGCAAACCGCTGGTCGCATCGAGCGCGCTGCTGTAGCCGTAAGGCCCGTAGATCGGATAGCCGTCGCGCACCCAGCCGAGAATCGGCGAGTGCTTCGTCACCGTGCTCGTCGATTCCTGATACGAGCCGCTCGCCGCGAGGTAATCGACATGGTCCCCGAGCAGGTAACGCAGCGCGATCGGATCGGCGTGATAGTGGTGCGTGCCGGTATTTTCCTGATGCGCATAGCCTGGATCGAACGTCACGCTCTCGTTCACATACGCTTCGCGATTCCAGTAGCCCGTGCCACTGCTGCTCTCGGCGCTACCCGTCCACACATAACCATCACGCGTATCAAACATCGCCACGCCATCGACAAAATAACCGATTGCGCCGAGCGCAGTCAGCGTCTTCGTAGTCGGCGCGGTCGTGAGCGTCGACGTGCGCGGAAAGCGATACAGCACGTGCTGGTTCACCGGCAGATTCGGAAAGGTCGAAGTGTGTGCCGAGTTCAAATACCACGGCCCCATGACGTGCGCCGCCAGCCCCGTCGTGCGGATGTAGAGCCACGAACCCGAGTAATACACCTGCTGCACCCCGCAATATGCCGGCAGGCTTTGCGTCTGACTGCCATTCGTCCAGGTCGTCACGCTCGTGCCCGCCAGCTTGTTCGCATCCGATGTATAAATCCGCGCGTATTGCGTGGAGTAAGTCTTCAACCACGCATCGAGCTGCCCATCATAAGCCCTCGCGGCAACCGCCGGCAAAAACAAAACCGCGACGCTAAAGAAAAAGGATTTCATCGGGAGGAAAAACGTCGCGATTTTCCCTATCCCGAAGCCCGCCGACAACGCAAGAATTGTAAAGGATTGGTAAAAGTTGGATGCGAACAGTCCACTGCCGTAAACCGGACTCCGACGCCGGAAAATCGGAACCCGAATAAGCAGAGCGGCTTTCTTCAATTGAAGACCGGCGGTGCTCGCAATAGCATCGGCGAACTCCATGCGCTCCCCTGCCCTGCAAATTCGCTGGCTGCGACTCATCCTCGGGGCGGTGGCTGTGGAAAGCGGCGCGATTTTGGCGCTGTTTATCGTCGTGGCGATTTTCGGGCCGCGGGACGCTGCGGCGGCGCAGGCTTACGCGGAAAAAATGGGACGATGGGTTGGGCCGTTGGCGGGAATGGTGCTCTGCTTTTTCGGCGGGTGGATCGTGGCACGAAAGGCGACGGGCTCCGAGTTGCTGCACGGATTGTTGTTTGGCACGCTGACGGCGCTGATCGACGTCGCGTTGCTCATCGCGATGCACGCGCATTTCGAGCCGCTCTTCGTGGTGTCGGATCTGGCGAAAGTAGTCGCGGCAAGCGCCGGCGGAGTGTGCGCGTTTGCGCGGCGACGCTAGCTTTTCAGCAGCGACAACAAATGCGGCAGCAGTTGTTTTTTCCGCGATACGACACCGGGTAATTCCCAGAGGTTGTCGTGTTTCATCGGGAAGTCGATTTTTCGCAAAAACTCCGGGGGCGCGGAGAGGAGCAGCAGGGAATCCTGCGTATTCACGTCGGTGACAAATAGCGCGGAGAAGTAGAGGCCGTGTTTGCCGCGGAATGCGGAAAGCGCGTCGGCGAGCTCGGTTTCGCGCTCGTAGAATCGCGTGAAATTCATCTCCTCAATCTGTGCGACGGTGAAGCGGACGTTGGCTTCGTCGTATTCCTTGCAATCGGCGGTGACGACGTGCTCCGCGGTCATCGTGGAAAGCGGCGAGCCGACGGAGAAGATCTGCTCGGCGAGTATGGACGGCTCAATGTCGGCGATGTCGGCGAGAAGTTGCGCGACGCGGCAATCGGTCGGCGTCGTGGTGGGCGAAGTGAGGTTGAGCGTGTCGGAGATGAGTCCGGCCATGAGCAAGCCTGCGATATCGCGCGGGATCGACACGCGCATTTGCTCGTAACAAAGCGCGACGATCGTGCTCGTGGAGCCGACGGGATAATTCCAAAAGTGAATGGGCGACGCCGTGGAAAAGCCGCCGAGCCTGTGGTGATCGAGCACTTCGATGATCGGCAGTTTGTCCGCGCCGGCAACGGCCTGCGAAAGCTCGTTGTGATCGACGAGGATCAACTGGCGCGGAACCGGTTTGATGAAATCGCTTTTTGACAATATGCCGACCAGTGCGCCGTGGTCGTCGAGGATCGGAAATACGAACGCGTGCGATGTGGCGGCGATCTCGCGCGCGTCGGCGAGCGAGGTCTCGGGTTTGAATGTCTTCAGCTCCGAGCTGAGCATGCGCTCGACCTTGATCGCGCCGCGCGAAAGCAGCACCGATGTCGCCGTGTCTTGCGGCGAGCTGATAAGCGTGACGCCGGCGCGCTTCGCGCCTTCGCGGACTCGGTCGGTCGCGGAAAGGCCGCCCGTGATGACGATCGCGCGCACGCCGTCGGCGATGGCGTTGAGCTGGATTTGTTCGCGGTCGCCGACGAGCAGGATCATGTTTTGCCCGCGCAGTTTTTCGAGCCGCTTCGTAAACGAGTCGGTCTGCATCGCCGCGATGACTAGGACGAATTTCTCGATGGCGTCGCTTTTTTCACCGCTGATGATTTTGCCACCGAAGCTCTCAACGATGTCCGCGAGTGTCGCGGTGACGGTGCGCGCTGCGAGCGCTTCATCGCGCGGCGGGAAGAGGTAGTGGTTGACCTTGAACGTCGAGAGCAGGCCGAGGCAGCGGTTGTCCGCATCGACGACCGGCAGACCGCGCAGGCGATTGCGCTCGATGATTTGCACCGCGTCGTAAATCACGGAATCGGCGCGCACGGAAATCACTTCGCGCTGCATTACGTCGACCACGCGCGGCGAGACGTCGTTGATGAAGGCGGGCGCATCGACGCCGAATTTTGCGAGAACGAAATCGATGCGCTCGTTCGTATTGCCGGCGCGCGCAGCGATCACGTCGGGCACGCCGCTCAGGGTCTTCAAGCGCGCGTAACCGATCGCCGCGCAGATCGAATCCATGTCGGGATTCTTATGGCCGATGACGATGGTTTGCATCTCGCGCCCGCCGTGCGGTGGCTAGTATTTCGGCACGCTCGGGTCGACTTCGTCGGCCCACGCAGTGATGCCGCCCTCGACGTTCGCGAGCTTGGCGAAACCGGCTTCGCGAAGAAGTTTGAGTGCTTTCGCGCTGCGCACGCCGCTCTTGCAGTGCAGGACGATCTCGTCCGCGCTATCGAGCTCGCTCATACGCGACGGCAGTTCGCCGAGCGGGATCAATTTCGCGCCCGGAATGCGCGCGATGTCGTATTCGAAATTTTCGCGGACATCGACGAGCACGAATTTTTCCTTCGCATCGAGTTTGCGTTTCAAATCGCGCACGGAGATTGTCGGGATTGGCTCCTCGGCTGCTTCCGCCGCCGCGGCTTGCGGGATGCCGCAGAATTGGTCGTAGTCAATCAGCTCGGTGATTGTCGGATTGTCACTGCAGACCGGGCATTTCGGATCGCGGCGCAGTTTAAACTCGCGGAATTTCAGTTTTAACGCATCGAAATGCACAAGCCGGCCGATGAGCGGCTCGCCGATGCCGATGATCAGCTTGATCGCCTCGATCGCCTGCATGACGCCGATGATGCCGGGCAAAACACCGAGCACGCCGCCTTCCGCGCAGCTCGGGACCATGCCGGGCGGCGGCGGCTCCGGGAACATGCAGCGATAACACGGGCCGCCGAGATGCGGCGCGAAGACCGTGCACTGGCCGTCGAAGCGGAAAATCGAGCCGTAGATGTTCGGCTTTTTCAAAAAGATGCAGATGTCATTGGAAAGATAACGCGTCGGAAAATTATCCGTACCGTCGATGACGATGTCGTAAGGCTCGGTGATCTCGCGCGCGTTTTCGCTCGTGAACATCGCATCGTGCAGATCGATCTGGACGTTCGGATTGATCTCGCGAATGCGATCGCGCGCGGAGTTCAGCTTTTTGCGGCCAACGTCTTTCGTGCCGTGCAAAATCTGGCGCTGAAGATTGGAGAAATCGACCACGTCGCCATCGACCAGCCCCATGCGACCAATGCCCGCGGCGGCAAGATAGAGCGCGATCGGCGAGCCGAGACCGCCGGTGCCGATGCAAAGCACGCTCGCGGCTTTAAGCCGCTTTTGGCCCTCGAGCGTCACTTCCGGCATGATGAGATGGCGCGAGTAGCGGGCGATTTCGTCGTTGCTAAACTCGATCTTCTCGAGCCGGCTCGGGTCAATGATGCTGTTGGTGGTCATGGAAAAAGGGCGACACGCTAGCATGTCGCTTCCCGTGCGGCAAGGGGCGCCCGCGCGGGAAAATCATTGCACGTCCGGCAGGACCGGCTGACGTAGCCAGTCGGCGAAGCCTGAAAACACGCGTTCGCTAATGTCACGCACCCAGAGAAGGCTCGCATTGTTTCCGTGAAACCGAATCGGGCGCACAGTCCCGATCGAACGCAGCCGCGTGCCGTCGCCGCGCAGGATGGAAAACTCGACCGGATGCGCGCTCACCGTGCGAATGTGTGTGAGCACCTGCACGTGCGATTCCGGCGCGATGAAATTAAGAATGCTTTTGCCGCTGCACTCATCGACACACAGTCCGAGCATCGCTGCGAACGCGGGATTAACCGAAAGCAAACAACCGTCCTGATGAATCGCGATGCCCTCGAACGCAGTTTCGAAAAGCACCTGGAAATTATCCGCTGTTTCCCGGAGCCGATCCGCAGTTTTTTTACGCTCCGTGATATCTTCGATGATGATCAGCCGTGCCGGTCTCTCGCAGTAACGCACGGTCGCGCCCTTGCATTCGACATCGATGATCGTGCCGTCTTTTGTCCGGTGCCGCCATTGCGTCGCTGCGCCGAATTCCATGAACGCGAGTGTGAGCTGCGAGCGATATTCCAAGAAACTCGGCAACTCGGACTGCGGCCGCATTTCGCTCACCGTCATCTTCATGAACTCCGAGCGCGTGTAGCCGTAGTGCCGGATCGCGGCCTCGTTCACAGCGAGAAATTCCAGCGTTTCCTCCGCGAACACCCACATCGGTTGCGGATTGCTCTCGAACAGGAGACGAAACGGTCCGTCCTGCATGTAACCGCGGACTTCGTAGGTTTTAACCAATTCGATCATAGTTCCATCGCGTGTTCCGATTTGAACACGCGCTCTCCTAAATTGTTCCGCGACAAGTGTCAACCGCCGAAATCAAGCCCGATCCGCCTCGTGCGTGCCGACGTTGCGCATGCGCATCAGCGCGCGCTCGCGCTCGTAGCGAACGATCGTATCGAGAATCACGCCGCACGCCATGCTCAGCGCGAAAAACGTCGCGAGTCCGGTTGCCAGAATCGCGAGCGGAACATGATAGATGTATTCGTAGCGGATGTAGTCGAGCACTGGAAAAATGCCGACGACGATCGACAGCGCGAGAAAAAGTGCCGCGAGCGTGGAGAAAAAGAGCAGCGGCTTGAAGTCCTTGATGATCGCGAGAATCGCGCGCAGCACGCGAAAGCCGTCGCGAAATGTGTGCAGTTTCGATTCGGAGCCGGCGGGGCGGCTGCGGAAGTGGATTCCGACTTCGTGTTGGGAAAAACCTTTGTCGATTGTTTGCAGCGCAAGTTCCGTTTCGATTTCAAAGCCGGTCGCGAGCAGCGGAACATTGCGATAAAACGCACGGTTAAACAATCGGTAGCCCGAAAACAAATCACCGCATGATGCTTTAAAAACTGTTTCGATAAAGCGCGACAAAAATTCGTTTGCCCATGTATGTGTGGCTTTGAATGCGCTCTCATCGTCGCTCATGCGGCAGCCGACGACCGTATCGCTGTTGTTCGCGAGCGCGGTCGCGATCAGCTTCAGCGCCTCTTCGGCCGGATAGGTGTCGTCGCCGTCCACCATGATCAAATAATCGGAGTGCGTTTCGCGAAAGAGCCGCTGGACGGCATTTCCCTTTCCTTTTCGCCGCTCGGCGATGACCTCCGCGCCATGCTCCCGCGCGATGCGGGATGTATCGTCGGTGCTCGCGTTGTCGATGACGAGAATGCGCGCATGCGGAAAAACGCTGCGGAAATCGTCGATGACTTTGCCAATCGTCTGCGCCTCGTTGAAACACGGGATGCCGATGGTCAGCGACTTTGTCATAACTGCGCGGGCGCTGCTTCGTGCACTGGGACTTGCGGGCGGAATCTCAAAACGAGCGCATAAACAGACGTAAAAACGCAATCCAGCACAAAGAACACGTAAATCAGACAAAACGATTCGAAAGCGAATCGATAACGCGGATTTACCACACCCGTCAGCATCACCCCAAACCAAAGCCCAAACAACGCCGCGAGCCACGCCACGTGCAGCGCGCGCATTTTGCCGGGGCGCACCAGTGCGAGCGCCATTCCGAACAGTGCGATCTGGAAGAAATAAGGCGTGGAGGGAAACTGCGCGCGCTTCGGCTCACGCGGGCGCACTTTGAGCGTGTAGTGCCGCCATTTCGCATCGAGCTTGTCATACCATTTCAGCGGCTGGTAGTGCGCATGAACGAACGCGTCGATCTCCGCGCGATCGGTGAATGGATGCCCGACCAGAAACCGCGCAAAATCCGGCAGCCAGCCTTTGCGCATGAAACCGATGATCTGCTTGTCGTAAAGCGTGCGGTTGTTGAAGCCGACGCTGACCGGGCTGATTGTCCCGAGCAGGAATTTTTTCCATGCAATCACCGGCAGCCTGAACGGATGCGTGAGCATTGCCTCAACCGCGAGCTTCTCGCAAAACGCGTTGATTTCCATTTTCCGCTCCTTGCCACTGCGCGAACTCAGATACCATTTTGCGAGATCGCCGATGTTTTTTTCGAGCGTGGTTAATTTCGTCGGCACATCGCCGAACTCGGCGCGGGTCTGATCGCGCAATGGAAGGATCCACGAGCTGAAATCAGGCGCAACTTTCGATTGATCGGGACTGAGCGGGAGCACGGTCGAATAAAGCAACTGCCCGGCCTGGCTGGAACGCGTCGAGGCGTTCGTAATAAGCGCCACCGCTAGCATGATGGCCATTTTGATCGCCAGATTTTTCCAATTGCGCCAGCAAACGAAAAGCACGAGCAAAAATCCGAACGGCAGCAGTAGCTTGCCCTCGGGCCGCGCACCTGCCGTCAGAAAAAACATGAGCATCAGCCACGCAAAACGTCCGGCCGATTGCTTGCGCACAAACAGCGTTCCCGCCAGCGCGAGCATGACGATGCAGAATAAGTAAACTGCCTCACCGAGCAGCGCATGTTCAAACCAGAGCAATACTGGATTTAATGCCGTGATTAGCGTCACCGGCACGATAAGCCATTTCCACCATGCGAACCAAAACCGGACCAGCGCACCGATCATCCAGACGATGCCGAGTCCGAGCAAGTGCTGCAGCATCGGAATCACAATCAGCACCGGCAATCGCACGAGACACGGCAGGGTGAAGAAAATCGGCACGAGGAACGTTTTTTTTCCGTGGATGACGAGATCGCCATGCGTCATGAAACGCCAGGCCGTGATCAAGTAATCGCCCGTGTCGAATTGCATGTAGCCATACGGCATCTGTGCGGTGAGCAGCGCGCGCACAACAAAACCGACCAGCAGCGCCGGCGCGCTAAATCGCAGGATTTCACGAAGAATCGGCTCCTGCGGGAGCCGTCGCAAGGAATTGAGCAGACGATGAACAACGGGCATTAAAGGAGAATTCAACACGCGCAATTTGCTCACTCATGGCTCGCTCATTACACAAATGTAACGCCATGCCGGTTGCCGAGCGTGCACGACTGGTTTAAATATCCGCGCATGCGACTCCTACTTGTTGAAGATGACCAGAAAATCGCGTCGTTCGTCACTCGCGGCTTGAAAGAAGCCGGCTTCGCTGTCGATCACGCGATTGACGGCCGCGACGGTCTGCACTTTGCGCTGCACGAAAAATACGACGCGGCGGTTGTCGACCTCATGCTGCCGCATATCGATGGCCTCAAGCTCATCGAAAGCATGCGCCGCGAGAAAATCCAGACGCCGGTGATCGCGCTGACGGCCAAACGTTCCGTTGACGATCGTGTAAAAGGACTCGAAACCGGTTGCGATGACTACCTGACGAAACCATTTGCGTTTTCCGAGCTGCTCGCGCGTGTGAATGCGCTGATCCGTCGTTCCACCGACCAGGCCGAACCGTCGCGTCTTGTCGTCGGCAATCTGTCGATGGATTTGCTCAAGCGACTGGTCGAGCGCGGCGAACAGGAAATCGAGTTGCAGCCGCGCGAGTTTTCGCTGCTCGAGTATTTGATGCGGAACGCGGGTCGCGTCGTTTCGAAGACACTGATCATGGAACACGTTTGGAATTACCATTTCGATCCGCAAACAAACGTCGTCGATGTGCTGGTTTGCCGTTTGCGCAATAAAATCGACCGCAACTTCGATGCGCCGATGATCCACACGATTCGCGGCGTCGGATACGTTTTGAAAACCGCATGAAGACGAAGGTCCCGCAGGTCACCATCGCATTCTGGCTCGTCAAGATCGCGGCCACGACACTCGGCGAAACGGGCGGCGATGCGCTGTCGATGACGCTGAATCTCGGCTATCTCGTCAGCACAGTAATTTTCGCTGCGTTCTTTCTCGCGACCGCAGCCGCACAGATTTCGGCGAAAAAGTATCACCCGTTTTTGTATTGGGCGGTGATCATCGCGACAACGACCGTCGGCACGACGATGTCGGATTTTCTCACGCGCAGCGCAGGGCTGGGATACGTGCGTGCTTCGGTTTTGCTGCTGGCAATGGTGCTCATCGTGCTCGGCATTTGGAAAGCCGCTGTCGGCACCGTTTCGGTTAATCGCATTACGACTCGCAAAGCGGAGAGCTTTTATTGGCTGACGATTCTTTTTTCCAACACGCTCGGCACCGCACTCGGCGATTCATTTGCCGACGAGGAACTCGGCGGCTTCGGGTTCGGCTACGAAAAAGCCGCGCTGATTTTTGCCGGTGCGCTGGCGCTGATTGCGGCCTTTTACTTTTACACAAAAATTTCGCACACCATTTTGTTTTGGAGCGCGTTCATTCTCACGCGGCCGCTGGGTGCGACGCTCGGTGACATTTTAACGAAACCGATCGCGCACGGTGGACTGAATCTCGGGCGCGGCGCTTCCTCGCTTGTGATTGCGGTTTTCATGGTGATTTGCATTTTGCTGATGCCGCAAAAATCCGAGGAGAGACTACCGGAACCCGCCGCGTGACGATGTTCCGGAAGCTGCACGATCTGTTTTTGCGCGCCGTCGGCGTGCGCCTCACCGTTTGGTATTCAGCGCTCTTTATCGTGAGCCTGGTCGGGCTTTTTCTGACCGTTTACTTCATGCTGTCATCGCTGCTGCAGAAAAAGGATTTCGAGATAATCCACACACGGCTCAACGAGATGGTCGAGGAATACAAGGAAGGAATTCCCGAGGTTCAAAAAGTCAGCGACAAACGCTTCAACGGTTTCCTGGTGCGCGTGGCGGATCGGAACAACAGCACGCTGTTTGCGACTGTGCCCGATGAAGATGAACTCGCGGGACCGGAAATAGTGGCGCAACTCGAAAAGCAAAAACCAGCCGAGGGCCGCTGGCTGTCGATCTCGGTTCTGCATCACGGCACGTTCGAAATCGCCAACAAACAAATGCGCGACGGCAGTTACGTGCAGGTCGGGCGCACTTCGCGGCACCGGCAGATTTTTCTGAACCGCTTCCGCAAAGTGAGCGCGCTTGTCATTTTTCCGATGTTCCTGCTGGCAATTGGCGGCGGCGCGTTTGTGTCGCGTCGCGCGCTCGCGCCGATTCACCAGCTCAACAAAGCCGTCCACGACATCATCACGACCGGCAAAATGGACGCTCGCATTTCACCCCGGCACACGGATGGCGAGCTGCGCGAACTCGTCGTGTCGTTCAACCAAATGATGGACCGCATCGAGGCGCTGATTTTTGGCATGCGTGGTGTGCTCGACAACGTCGCACACGATTTGCGCACGCCATTGACCCGGCTGCGCGGCATCGCGGAAATGGCGCTGCAAAATCCGTGCGATTCGAATACCGCGCAGGAAGCGCTGGCGGATTGTATCGAGGAAAGCGAGCGCGTGACGACGATGTTGAATACGCTGATGGACATCTCGGAAGTCGAGACCGGCGCGATGCATTTGAATCTCACGAATGTCCACATCGCAACGATTGTCGAACAGATCGTCGACCTTTACCGCGACGTCGCCGACGAAAAATCGCTCCAGCTTTCCACCGCAATCGGCGGCGACTGGATCGTGAGCGCTGACGAAAACCGGCTGCGGCAGGCAGTCGGCAATTTGCTCGATAACGCCGTGAAATACACGCCGGAAGGCGGCAAGGTTTGCATCGAGGTGAATCGCGCCGACGGGTTCGTCACGATCGGCGTGCGCGATTCCGGCATCGGCATTCCGACCGAGGAAATTCCGCACGTCTGGGAGCGATTGTATCGCGGTGACAAGAGCCGCTCGCAACGCGGGCTCGGGCTTGGATTGAGCCTGGTCAAAGCGATCGCACAAGCGCACAGCGGCGTTTGCGAAGTGGAGAGCGCGCCAGGAGCAGGCTCGCTTTTCCAACTCCGCCTGCCGGCGACGACGTGATTACAAAAGTGTCATTCGCACGTAAGTGGCGGAGCGGAAGCTTGCGCTAAACTGCGCGTCATCTAAATGGAAGCACTCTCCTCAGTTTCCCCAACCATTTCGACTTCCCAGCCAGGGAGAGGCCGCGCGCTGTCGTTCACTGCTGAGCGCTGCGTCGCGGCCGTTTTGGTGGTCGCGCTCATCGCGTGGAAGATTTTCGCCGCACTGCATTATCGCGTCGATTCCGACGAGCCGCAGCACCTGCACGTCGTCTGGGGCTGGGCCAACGGCTTTCTGCAATACCGCGATCTTTTCGATAACCACAGTCCGCTTTTTCAAATGCTGTGCGCGCCGCTATTTCGCGCGCTCGGCGAACGCGCGGACATTCTCGTGCCGATGCGGCTCGCGATGATTCCGCTCTTTTTTCTCAGCCTTTGGTGCATCTATAAAATTGGCGCACGGCTCTGGAACCCGCTTGGCGGCTGGATTGCAGCGGCCCTGACTGCAGTCGCGCCAACCTTTTTTTACTCCACGACGGAATTTCGCACCGACGATTTGTGGGGCGCGCTCTGGATGGTCGCGCTGCTGATTTTTGCGAGCGGTGAATTTAACAGCAAACGCGCGTTTTGGTTCGGATTGACCCTTGGCGCAGCGTTCGCGACATCGATGAAAACATCGCTGCTGGCAGGTTCGCTTGCGATTGCCGCGCTCGCAGTGCTCGGGTTCCGTCGCATTGCCGGGGAACGATTCGATTTGGCAAAAATACTGACGCCACTCGTGCTAGCAATCGCCGGAGCGTTGATCATTCCCACGGTGCTCGTCGCCTTTTTCGCCGCCAAAGGCGCGCTGCCGCAGATGATTTATTGCGTGATACAGCACAACGCGCTGCCGGGACTTGGTAAACTCGGGAAGCTCGGTTTTCACGAGTTTATTTTTCCGCTGGTTTTGCCGCTGCTCTTGCTGCCCGGCTGGCTTTATTTTTGTTCGCACAACGATCGCCGCATCGGCGCACAACGCGCGACGATCATGATGGCTGCGGGCATTTACATGGCGTTTCTGCGGAGCTACTGGCCGCTCGTGACAGTGCAGGATTGGATTCCGTTCCTGCCGATGTTTTTCCTGGCGGTGACGCCTTTAATTCTTGCGATTGGAAATTGGTGCGCGCGTTTTCATCCCGCGCTGCGGTTCGCTCTGCCGACGTTGCTGGTCGCTCTGGAGATTTGCTTTTGTTATCGCGTGTCCCCCTTTTCAAAAGACGACCTGACGCCGAACACGCGCCATCTCGCGGAACTCCTGAAGCTGACCGATCCCGGGCAATACGTCATGGATGCAAAGGGCGATTCGATTTTCCGCCCACGGCCATTTTACTGGGTGCTCGAGGGCGTGACCATCGCTCGCATGCATCGCGGATTGATTGCAGACGATCTACCGCAGGCGCTGATCAAAACGTCGACATGCGTCGTTTCCCCACGCCGGCTCAGCGAGGTCGACTACGCGTTCATCGATAACAACTACATTCGCATCGCAGAGCACCTGCTCGTCGCCGGAAAATCGCTGGGCGACATCAAGGCCGGCGAAACTGTTACCTTCCAGACGCTCTGGCCGGCCCGCTACAAAATAACCTGTCAGGACGGCACCCTCAAAGGCACCCTGGACGGCGAACCGCTGCATGGCGCATTCACGTTGCCGCCGGGCACGCACGCGCTGCAACTGAGCAACGGCGCGAAACAGGTGGCGCTCGTGTGGGCGCAGGCGCTTGAGCGCGGCTTCACCCCATTTTCCGGCAAACACAAATGAAACTCTCCGCTCGCGATCGTGTTTTAATCGTCGCTCCGCATCCCGATGACGAGTCGCTGGCTTGCGGCGGTCTGATCCAGCGCGCGCATTCCGCCGGTGCGGACGTGCACATTGTGTTCGTCACCAATGGCGATGACAATCCGTGGCCGCAGCGTTTCGTCGAGCGCCGGCTAAAAGTAAGTCACAGCGACAAAAAACGCTGGGGACGCCGTCGTCGCGCGGAGGCACTTGCTGCCATGGCTGCGCTCGGTCTTCCGGAATCCGCCGCATCGTTTCTCTCGCTGCCCGATCAGGGGCTGACGCAGCTTTTGCTCAATGCCGATGAAGGCGTGCTCCGCACCTTCACGCGCGAGATCGAGCGCTGGCGTCCGACGCTGCTCGTCGTGCCTTCCGGAGCTGACACGCATCCGGATCACAGCGCCGTTTTTGTGCTGTCGCAGCTTGCGCTTGCGCGTCTCGATGAAACACCGCGCCAACTCCGCTACATCGTCCATTTCCCGCGCAAACACAGCGAGCGCCGCGGCTGGACCGTGCGTCTGGGCGCTGGTGAAATTTCCACCAAGCGGCAGGCGATCCGGCGTCACGAAACACAAATGGCGCTCAGCCGCCACCGCTTTCTCGCCTACGCCAAGCCTCACGAAGTTTTCTACGCCGCCGACGGCCCGAACGAAGCCGACGCGCATCATCCGATCATTTCCGGCGCGGTCTATCGCGGTGCGCTGCGGATGCAAATCCGCCTGCCGAAACCGCGCGCGACCTTCAACGGCCTGAAGCTCTGCGTGGCCTTCGAGAGCCTCGTCGCCGGCAGCGTCCGCTGGTCGCTCACCCTGCCCGCCACTTCCGGTCGCGTCGGGATCGAAAATCTCGTCACCGGCGAATCCGTGCGTTTCGCAGCGGCGCGCATTCGCGGACGGCTCGCGGAGCTGGTTCTGCCCGTGTCCTCGCTGCAACCGTTGCGGCAGGTCTTTGTAAAATTAAAACGCCGCACGTTGTTTTTCGACGACGCCGGCTGGCGCGAAATTCCCGCGGCTACGCGCAATGAGCAGTTGCCAGTCGCCGGTAATCCGTTATCAGTCATCCGCCCCACGGAACGCTGAACGCAGATCACCGTCACATTCCCAAAGTGCAGCCCACACTCCGTCCGCGCAGCATTGCCTGCCTCATCATCATTTGTTTCGTCGTTTTTTGGTGGCGTCTCGGCTCGATCGGCCTGATCGATCCAGACGAGCCGTTCTACGCGGAGACCGCGCGCGAAATGGTCGAGACCCACGACTGGATCACGCCGCGCATTTTCGGCCAGCCGCAGTTTGAAAAGCCGATCGCTTTTTACTGGATGGCCGCTGCGTCATTCAAAATTTTCGGCATCAACGAATTTGCCGCGCGGCTTCCCTCGGCGCTTTTCGCGACGTTGATCGTCCTGATGGTTTACGCGTTTGGCACGCGTGTCTGGAATGAACGCGCCGGATTTCTTTCCGCGCTCGTGCTCGGCACCGGGCTCGAGTTCGCCGTCATGTCGCGACTGATGCTCACCGACATTGCGCTCGCATTTTTCATCGGCGCATCGCTCTTCAGCTACTGGTCTGCGATGCAGGACAAAGCTCGCGCGAATCGCTGGCTGTTCTCGTATTTCGTCTTCGCGGGACTCGCCGTTTTGACGAAAGGTCCCATCGGCTGGCTGGTCGGCTCGATGGCTACCAGTGCGTTTCTCATCACGGGCGGACGCGGTTTTCCCTTTCGCGGAAGATGGCTCTGGATAGGCGCCGCGACATACGCGGCTATCTCCGTGCCGTGGTTCGCGATCATGCTCTGGAAATTCGGCTGGCGCTATTTCAACGAGTTTTTCATCCACGAAAACGTGATGCGGCTCATCCACGCCGAGCACCCGACCAACAACCACTTTTACTACTACATCGCCATCCTGCTCGGCGGCTCGCTGCCGTGGGTGCCCGTGCTTTTGCTCACGCTCTGGCGCGCACGCAAAGGCAGTCGCGACGAGATCACCGCGTTCCTCTGGTGCTGGATCGGCACGAGCTTTGTCTTCCTCACAATCGCGCAATCGAAGCTCCCCTCTTACATCTTTTTCCTCTTCGTCCCGATCGCGCTTTGCGTCGGGAAAACGCTCGACGATTTTCTCGCCAACGGCTTTCGCTCGACCGGCGAACGCATCCTCGTCTTCGTCGTCAGCGCGCTGCAAATCGCCATCGCCTTCGCAGCGCCGCTCATCAAACCTGCGCGTCCATTTGAAATGCCCGCGATGCTTCTCGGCGGCTGCCTCGCCATTGCGCTCGTCCTGCTTTTGCTAAAACAAACCCGCGCATGGGTCACCGCGCATGCAATCGGCACCTGCCTGCTGCTCGTCGGAGCGCTCACCGCATCGCGCGAACACGTCGAGGAAATGAGTTCCGCGCGACCGATCGCCAACGCGCTCATGCAAGCTCGCACCGGCGACGAGCCGATCCTCGCCGACAAATTCCTCGCGCGCGGAATCTACTTTTACACGCAACAACCCGTGCGCGTCCTCGCCAACAAAGCGCAGCCATTCTGGAGCGCACACCCGCTGCCCGTCGTCGCCGGTCGGGAGCAATTCGCAAAGCTGCTTGAGGATAGCGGCACCGTCCTCTGCGCACTGCGCAAAGGCGATTCGCCGATATGGGAAAAAATCGGCGTCTTCGATGCCGCCAAAGACACCCAAGCCTTCGGCAACAACCTCCTCATCCGCGCAACGAAGCACAGCGCTATCGGGGAAAGGTAAGTCGACCGGGTTGCTATCGCGCGCTATTTATGCGTCCCGGTTTTTGCCGGCGCGAGTGCGAGGGCGATGGCAAGGACGGCGGCGAGCGAGACGTCCATGATAAGGCGCGGGAGCGACGTGCTGACGTGGGCGCGCCAGTTTGGCCATGCGCTGAAGATGTAGACGGCGCTGTAGATGGCGACGGGCAACGCGATCGTGGCGGTGAGCAGGACGGCGTGGCGTTCGCGGCCGCGGCGGGCGAGGTCGCACAGCGCGACGAGCATCACGAGCCAGAGCACGCCCCATCGGCTCCAGCGGATGGCTTCGCCGGCGAGGAATTTTGCAACGAAGCCGATGCGGTCCCAGTTTTCGAGAAAGGTGTCCGGGGTGAACGGCAGGAAGTCGCTCTGCGGCGGCGCGTGCATTGCAGCGAGGAAGATTTTCCAGCCGATGACGACGATGGCGAGCGGGATGGCAGCGAGGAGCATCGGCGTGAGTTCGCGGCGCGGCAGCGCGACGAAGATGCCGATGAGAAAGAGGCAGCCGGCGAGGATGACGCCTTCCTGTTTCGTCCACGGCAGTAACGCGGCGCAAAGCGAGAAGAGACGGAGCGAAGCGCGCGTAGCGTTCGTGGCGTAATCGACCAGGTAAAAAACTGCGGCGAGGTAAACGGTCGCGATCGGAAAATCGGCCCATCCACAGCTTGCGCTGCCCGGCCCGACGATGAGGCATGGCACGAAAAACGGCAGCGCCGCAGCCGTGAGCGCGATGCGAATATCGCCGGTGATTCTTTTTCCCGCAACGAAGAGCAACGCAATCGCGGCGATGTAAACGAATGGAAACAGCACTTTCACCAAGCCTTGGTGCGGCTCGCCGAGCCAGCAGTAGAGCCAGTCTTCGAGCATCGGCAGTCCGAACGGATACTGCGGATGACTCCACGCGCGCGACCAGTCGGTGAAGTATGCGGAGGGGATGCGTCCACCGTTGAGGAAAGCGATGTGCGCTTTGATTTCCCACGCGAAGACGCCGTCCCAGCGGAGCGTTTGCGCAATCGATTGCCATGTGACGAGGATGGTTTGGGCGAAGACGAGCGCGAGCAGCGTCAGGCAAAGCGCGCCGGAGAATCGCGGCCATTCGAATGCGAAAGTTTTGCGCGTTTTGAAAAAGCCGATTGCCCCGAGCAGCAGCGCGCACGAGGAGACGGCGATGCGCAACAGCGGATCGGCGCAAACAACGCCGCACAAAAACATCGCGAGCGAAACAAAAGCGCCGCCAAACAAAATCGCCACCGCGACAAACTCCGGCACGTCGGTTCGGCCACGCGGCAACGCCAGCGCGGCTGCGCCGAATCCGGCGCACGCGATGAGCAGCAGTGCGATGAGAATTTCGACCGCGGTCACTGCAGCGTCACGATTTTGAGATCTTGCGCGAGAGTCAGCGCGTGTGCGGCAAGTTCCGGCGGCGGCTCGGAAATGTAGAAAAGCATCGCCGCCGGCTTGACGTCATCTTTCGGCAAATAGCTAAAAATCGAGAGATGCCCGGCTTCAACCTGCCCGAGCGCCCAGACCGGACGCGGCCACGCCACGTAGCTCGCGAGGTATTGCATTTCGGAGAGCCGCCAGTCCATGCCCGGGCCAACGACCATCAGCGCGCTGTCTTGCGGAAATTTTTCGAGCGCCTTCGCGAGCAACTCCGTGCCGTTGTTGCTGCCGAAAAGTGATTGCGCGACTTCATCGGTCGTTGAAGTCGCGCTGCGAAAAACGGGCGGCCGCCATTCGATCCGCTGCACGACGCCACAGACACCGACGACGGCAAATGCGCCAAGAAGCAAAATCCAGAGGACGGTGCGAATCACGTGCGCAGAGTTGCCGCTACGAAAGGCGAAAGCACGCGAATTTTGCGCAAAAAAAACGGCCGATGCCCGTGAGGACATCGGCCGCCCCAACCAAGGAGAGTGTTAGTGCGTCTTCAAGACCGCGTAAGTTTTTTGACCATTACGCTCGATAAACAATAGCACACCTTTCGCCGGATCGTGATTTTTTAGCGCAACACGGAAGCTTGCGGCGTTGGTGATTGGTTTTTCGTCCACTTCAGTAATTACGTCGTTCGCCTCGATGCCGGCTTCATCCGCGGGGCTCCCCTGCTCCACGTCGGTCACCAGGACTCCGCCGCCGGATTTCGTCTTCATGCGCTGCGCGAGTTCCTTGCTCAAATCCTCGACTTTCAAGCCGTAGCCATCGGCTTTGGCGTCGGGAGCTTTTTTTGGCATGGTGTTCGCGACCTTCGCAAAATCATTCGGCAACTCGCCGGTCGTCACAGCAATTTTCATCGCCCTTCCATCGCGCCACACGGACAACTCAACGGGCTGGCCGACTTTCTTTTTGAGCACTTCCTTTTGCAAATCGCGCGCACTTGCCACCGCCACGCCGTCGACTTGCGTAATCACGTCCGCCGGTCGCAGATCGCTTTTATAAGCAGGGGCGTCGGGTTCGATCGTGTCGACGACCACGCCTTTGTCGATGCCTTTGACCTGCTCCGCGAGCGTCGGGTTGTCGCCGAGCGTCTCGATGCGGATGCCGAGCCATGGACGCGAGATTTTGCCGGTCGCGATGAGCTGATTGCCGACATCGGTGAGCATGTTTGACGGAATGGCAAACGCGAGCCCGCGGCCGATACCGTTGATGAGCGTATTCATGCCGATCACGCGGCCATCGATGTCGAAAAGCGGTCCGCCGCTGTTGCCGGGATTGATGAATGCGTCGGTCTGGATGTAGTCCTCGTATTTCGGATGCGTCGGGTCGCTCGTGAGATTGCTGCGGCCTTTCGCGCTGACGAATCCGCCGCTGAAGGAGTAGTCGAGATTGTAGGGCACGCCGATCGCGAAACACATTTCGCCCACGCGCACCGTGTCACTGTCGCCCAGTTTCGCGACGGGCAGGTTTGTCGCATCGATTTTCAAGACAGCGATGTCGGTCTTGTCATCGGAGCCGACGACCTTCGCGGGAAAATGGCGGCCATCCTTTAGCTTCACCATCACCTGGTCGGCATCCTCGATGACGTGGAAATTCGTGAAAATGTATCCGTCCGCACGAACGATGAATCCCGAGCCTTCGCTGCGCGTTTGCGGCTGCGGCATCTGGAACTGCCGGCGCTGGCCGTTGCCGCGCGGGTTGCCAAAGAAAAAGTCAAAGCTGTCGTCGGAGGTGTCCGCAGTCGTCTTTTTGTTTGCCTCGACGATCACCACGGCAGGCGCGACTTTTTCAAAGACACCGACGAAGGCGTCATTGAGCTGGTGGATGAAATCCTGCGCGGGCGCGGGTTGCGGCGTTTCATTTGCCGCGAAAATCGGAGCCGCCGAAACTAAAATGCAACCAACTGAAACTGCGAAACGATAAAAGGTCATAAACCGGAATCCTTGCTTTGACATGCTCTCATCGAAATTCGTTCAAAGCCGGGAAAGCACGGCAATTTCGCATATTTCACGCCATTGACAATCGACCCGACACGCAGTAGCTCTGCGCCCATAACACCAATGCAACTTTCTTCCGCACGCTCGGAAAAGTCGTTCGTTACCCACACACCTGGATACTGGCCGGACATTGAGCCCGCGCTTTGGAACGACTGGAAATGGCAGCTCAAAAACCGCGTCACCACGCTCGCACAACTCGAACAACACCTCGCGCTCAGCAATGAAGAGCGCTCGGGTGTTTTACTCTCCGGAAACAAGCTCTCACTTGCCGTCACGCCGCATTTTTTCAACCTGATCGAGCGCGACAATCCCGATTGCCCGATTCGCCGGCAGGTGATCCCGCGCATCGAGGAATCGTGGACTTCGCCTTACGAAATGAGCGATCCGTGCGGCGAGGATTCGCACATGCCGGTGCCGGGGCTCGTGCATCGTTATCCCGATCGCGTTTTGTTTTTGGTCACCGATCGCTGCGCGAGTTATTGCCGTTACTGCACGCGCAGCCGCGTCGTCAGCGGCGCGGGCGAGCAGGAATTGCATACGGATTTCGAGCAGGCGTTTCGCTACCTGGAGGAACACACGGAAGTTCGCGACGTGCTGCTGAGCGGCGGCGATGCGCTCCTTTTCTCCGATGACAAACTCGAGTCGATTTTAAAACGGTTGCGCGCAATCGAGCACATCGAGTTTCTCCGCATCGGCTCGCGCGTGCCGATTTTCCTGCCGCAGCGCATCACGCCGCAGCTTTGCGCGATGCTGCAAAAGTATCATCCGCTCTGGATGAGCGTGCACGTGAACCATCCGCGCGAACTGACCATCGAGGTAAAACAAGCGCTCGAACGCCTCGCCAACGCCGGCGTCCCGCTCGGCAACCAAAGCGTGCTGCTCCGCGGCGTGAATGACGACGCCGACACAATGCGCGACCTCGTCCAGAAGCTCCTGATGTGCCGTGTGCGCCCGTATTATCTCTACCAGCTCGACCTCATCACCGGTTCGTCTCACTTAAAAGTGCCCGTCAGCAAAGGCATCGAGATCATCGAGGCATTGCGCGGCCACACCACCGGCTATGCGATTCCGCAATATGTCATCGACGCACCCGGCGGCGGCGGCAAAGTGCCGGTCAATCCCGGCTACACTCTTTTCCACGACGCGGAAAAAATCGTGATCCGTAACTATGAGGGCAAAGTCTTCGAGTATCCGGAAAATGGCGTTGCGTCCGTGAGCAAGCCGATGCCGAAAGTCGATCTCGATTATTTCTATTCGTGAGCAGCCGCGCGCTTACGCCATCGCCTCTTTCACCAGCTTCACCGCCCGCTTCGGCCCGAACCGGCCCAACGGCTTGAATTTCTTTCCCTTCATCTCATTGTAGGAAATGAAAAAGTGCTCGATCTCCGCGATGAGATTCGAGTTCAGGTCCTCCAGCGTATTCACGTCCCGGTGATTGCGCGAATCATCCGCCACCGCGATCAGCCGGTCGTTGCGCTCGGTCTTCCCCTTCTCCGTCTGCTTCGCCTCGATCACCCCGATCAGCCGCGACGGAATCACGCACCCGACAAACGCAGGGTCATCCAGCAGGATCAACACATCCAGCGGATCGCCATCCCCGCCCTTCGTCCCCGGGATGAACCCGAAGTCATACGGAAACGACATCCCCGCCGGCTCCACGCCGCTCAATTTAAAAAGCCCCATCTTCTCATCGAGCTTGTATTTATTGCGCGACCCCTTCGGCGTATCCACCACTGCGATCAGCAAGCCATCTTTGTCGAAAGGCCGAAGCTTGTCGTAAACATTTTGCACACTCCATTTACGTTTTGGAAAACGCGAATGCGCGCGTCCGCATAACTTGCCATCAATAACGAACGAACGCCATCCAGCTTCCGATTTAGGAGTATATGTTACTACTTATTGCGATCCTGCTCTTGCTGTTCTGGGGTGGCGGATTTGCCTTTCACGTTGCAGGCGGTTTGATTCACCTCCTGCTCCTGATCGCGCTGATCATGTTCATCCTCCACTTCATCTCCGGCAACAAACGTGTTTAGGCGCTGCTTCTCGCAGCGAAACTCAGTCTGCAGGGATGTTGAACCTGGTTATACCGCGCCGGCTTGGGTTCGATTCGATTTCTCACTCCAGCGCTACCACCGTATCGTAAAGGCCGTAGTGCCTGAGTCCCTCATGACTCTCGATACCCGTATATCGTAGCGATGCATCTTCGTAACGCCGGAATGCGAATACGGCTTGGTTCATCTATTCGGTATTGAACACCTTGAGCCGCACCATTGTGCAAAGCAGAGCGATTTGACTCTATTCATCTCGATTGAAGCTCCTGGTATTGGAACTGTTTGAACTTCACCTCTCCGCCGCCTGCGGCCATCACGCCGGGCCGCAAAGCAAAGAAGCCTTTGAACTTGTTGTGGTGCATCTGCGAGACATCGATGTCGGCCTGAATGGTCGTCCACGTCTTTCCATCGCTGCTGGCTTGCACGGCGCAGAGGTTGTGACGGTTTGTGATTTTCAGGAAGAAATGATCGCCGAAAGTATTCGGATGCTGGCTCTCGTGCGAAGGGTCTTCATAAATGGTGAATTGCTTTCCGTCAGAGCTGATGCCAGCGAAAGCCTTATCGTTATAAAATAGTATGAGTCCGCCGATGCTGCCTTCGCCGAGAGTCACTTCCGCCTGAATTTCATAGCTATGATCGGTGGCTGTGACTAATAAGAGCCGGCCATCCGCCGGGCTAGTTCCCTTGGCTGTTAAGTGAAGGCTGTTGTCTTTCAGCGTAAGGCTCTTTGGATCGTAGTCCCGCCAGGTCGTCCATTGAAGGCCTAGGTCTTTGCCGGAGAAATCATCGGAGAGCTTCATGCCGTGAGCTATCTGCGCGCCCGCGGTCGCGATCGGCGTCGCTGTTTTCGCGGCGCGGAACCAGCCGTCGGGCAGCCACTCAATAGGTTCGATGAGAGTCTGGCGGCCTAGCGGATAGTAGCCATTCTCATAAGCATGATAGATGATCCACCAGTTGCCATTTACATCATCAACGAGAGTGCCGTGACCTTTTGACCACCATTGCTCGTCTGCGCTGTAAGTGTGGACTATCGGGTTATACGGGGAGTTTTCCCATGGACCATTGATGCTTTTCGAGCGCGCCGCCACCACCATGTGGCTGGTCGGAGGACCTGCGGTTCCGCCTTCCGCCGAGACCATGTAGAAGTAGTCGCCTTTGCGGAATAGCTTCGGCGATTCGAGCCACATTCCCTCGGTTTCCCAATCCTTCGGGTATTCCCAACCTTTGTAAACGTCCTCGATTTTGCCGCGCACGCCCAGCCCGTCGTCCGACAGCAGCACGCGACCGCCGGCCGAGAGAAAAAGGTAACGCTTGCCGTCCTCTCCGACTGCGTGGCCGGGATCAATGCGCCCGACTTCAAGCCGCACGGGTTTGCTCCACGGGCCGCGGATGTTCGTTGCCCAAATCACCCAGTTTTTTTCCGCCGCCGGAAAGTAGATGTAGTATTTTCCCTCATGCTTGACGAGGTCGGGCGCCATCGCGGAGCCGACGACATCGGTCATCGCACGCGCAACTGGCTCCCAATCAATGAGGTTTCTCGAATGCCAGATTAGGAAACCCGGAGTGTAGAGAAACGGCGAATGGGTCATGTAATAATCGCTGCCGTCCCGAAGAATAGAGGGGTCGGGATAGTCGCCGCGAAGGATTACGCGAGGCCAGGCCTCGTTTTGAGCGAGCGCCGAACCGGTGAGAGAGAGGATAGTAACGGCAATTATATTTTGGACATCAATCATAGTGAAATACTCAATAAACTCGGAACTTCCTATGGCCCGGGGTAGGCGTGTCGAGCGGTTGCGGTGAGATAGGATCGCGCGGTGCTAAAACGATTTTAGCTTCCAGTCGTCAGCGAGCTTGCGGGCCTCGGCGGGGGTGAGAAAGCGGGTGGTAAACGTGCCGTTGTCATTGTCAGCGCGACAAGGATAGCATAGAGGAACTATTTCGTAGTCGGCTTTGCTCCGTTTCGACGTTGATTAGCGAAATTCCGCAAAGGCTCTGTCCGGCTCCATCCGCGCGGCATGCACACTAACGCCTTTGTCCAGCGGACGCAGATTCAAAACAATGGTGTTTGTCTTGCCAGCGCCGAAATGGAGCCACGTTTCGGGAATATAAAAATCGTGCTGTGGCCCGGCCTGCCAGTAACGGCCTAGGCAGTGACCGTTGACGTAGATAAAGCCATCGCCATTCGCTTCGAGGTGTAAATGCCAGGGGACCCACACGCCCGGTTTCTGCGCAGGCAATTCGCACTCCATCCGATACCACGTTAGCAGAGCTTCGGGAGTTGCGCCGGGATCTTGGCTAATTGAAACGGGTTTCCAATCAACTCCAGGCTTCGTTTCCGCACGCGATAGGGCTTCGCCGAATTCGCGTTCTTTGCCAAGCGATCCACCCTCGGCAAATTGGAGCGGTGCGTTTTCGCTCGCACCCTCGACGGAAAGAATGCCGTAAGTGCCACCCGTTTCCATCTCTTTCGGACCGTTCCGATGCCCGAGCTTATCATACAGGACGATTAGTTCTTTTGCATCCGAAGGCAGCGTGAAAGCAAAACGCTTTTTGTCTTTGCTGACAACTGCGGGCAGAGATTTTCCACCGGAACTCCCAATGACAGCGTCACCAGGAAGCACTTCAATGGTGATTGTCGCGTCGGGATTGGCGGCGATTTTGTAATACACAAAATGACTGCTAAACACGCCATGCGCTTCAATCGGTTCATTGTGCGGAAGCGGTGTCCACGTTGATGGCAAAGAATCGCTCAATCGCTGCGCCTCATTGATCGCAACCGGCGCGGGCAGTTCGGTGGGACGTTTGATTTCGGGCGCGGGCTTCGGCAGCCATTCGCCTTTACTGGCGTCGCTTTCGCCGGGTGGCAGGTAAAGCACGAGTGAACCGAACGGCTCGAGTTTGTAATCAAACGAAAATTCCGTGCCGTCCTTTTCTTTCACGTGCGCGGCACCCGAGCGCGAGTCGGCGTGATTATCCGTGCGCACAAAAAAGTAGCGACTGCCGTCAACAGCGCGGCGTTCGGCAATAGTTACATCGGTATCGGTTGTTTTCGCTTCGCTTTCCACCTGCCGGGAACGCACGAGTTTCGCGCCGTGATCGCGGATCATCTGGCCGAGTGACCAGACGCGTTGGTAACGCTCGCCGACGCCGCCGTGTTCGCGAATCGGCGCGGCATAATCGTAGGTCGTAGTGATGTTGCGGCCACCCCAGTCGTCGAAATTCGTGCCGCCAAAGAGCATGTAATAGTTAGTGATCGTCTCGCCCATCTGCCATGCGAACAAGGTGATGTTTTGTATTTGAGCCCCGGTAAGACCGTCCTGCTTTTCGCTCAGTTTACCGCCAACTACCGAAAGCCATCCGCCCTGCAATTCGGTCGTAGCGAGAGGCGCGTCCGGCTGTTCGCGGCGCAACTTAGGGATTTGCGTTCCTAGTTCTTTCACGACATTCCAGCGTGGATAGAAATTGCAACAATCGAAGATCTGTCGCAGCACGGGCTCGCTGGAGCCCCGCACTTGTTTTGTCCAGCAGGTGAAGAGCGGAACATCAATGCCGTCGGCACACGCGAATTGGGCGAGTGCTTTGACTTGGCCTGCTTTTATTTCATCGGAAAACTTTGCTGAATCATACTCGTTTTCCACCTGCACTAAAATGACGCCCGGATTGCCCGGTCCCTTGTGCGTGACCTGGTGTTTTGCAATGGTCGGGCAGACCGCATCGAACCAATGTTTCGTCCAGGTGAGAAATGTCGGATCGTCGGAGCGCATCCAGCCATCCTTGTGCAGCGGCGCAGCGGGTGTTTTGAGGGCACTTAGCCACAATGGAAAACCGCCGTTGTCCCACTCCGCGCAAATGTAAGGACCGGGACGGACGATGGTGTAAAAGCCAAAATCCTCGGCCATTGCGAGCCAGTCATCCAAGTCCTGCAAACCGGTGATTTTGGAAAAGTCATCGGGCGCTTTCGGCATCTCGCGCTCGTGCCAATTCCAAGGCGTGTAAGTCTCGACCGCATTGAATCCAGCATCCTTGATCTTTTGAAAACGGTCGCGCCAGAGTTCTTTCGGGCAACGAAAATAATGAAATGCGCCGCTATAGATGAAGGTGTCCCTTCCATCAATCGTCAGGCATTGCGCATCATAGCGAATGCGTTCCGGATGTGGAAAAGGACGCGGCTCGTCGGCATGGGTTAAGACCGTGAGAGAAAGGCAAAGCATCGCGGCGAGAGAAGATCTTGGGATGATTGTCATGGCGTTTGAAAAGGAAATGGGCGCAGAGGCGGATCAGAAGGAGACCAGCTTCCAGTGGTCGGCGACTTTGCGGGCCTCGGCGGGGGTGAGCGGGATGACCGCGCCATGCTTCGGCCCGGTGCTGAAGTTAACCGTCTTCATGGCGCCTTCGTTAAAGCGGCCGATGTTGGTGAAAGTCTTGAAGTCGGTCGTTTCGCTGAAGCCGAAGTTATGCGGTTGGATGCCGTAGATGTCATACATGAGCACCCACTTGTCCTGTCCGATGCGCTTCCAGACGTTGGGCGCCTCGCAAGCCTTCGGCTCGGGATCGCACCAAGCGGGATCGTAAACGTAGCCTGACGTGAGCGAATCGGAGACGGCTTGTTTGATGCCGGGCGTGCCATCGTGGGGGACATAAAAGAGGTGAAACTTGTCGCCGGCCTGGATGATGTCGCCGTCGATGTAGGAGATGTCCTTGGGATACTCGAACAGCAGCTCGGGCTTGGTTTCAAGCCTGGTGAACGCGTCGTCCACATAGGAGTAGTAGAGCCGGTTGCGGCCCCTGCCGAAGCGCATGGTGAAATACACCATCAGCTTCTTTTTCTGCGCGTCGTAGATCGTCTCGGGCGCCCAGGCGCAGCCGATGTCCTCGAGGCCGGGGAAGGCTTTGTCCACGCGGACATTGGAACGCGTCCAGTTGATCAGATCCGTCGATCTCATGAAGATGAGCCCTCGGTTGTTGCCCCAGTCGTAGGTCTTGCGATCACGCTCCCATTCTGTGGCGCGCAGGCCTTCCTTTTGTGCGAAGATGTGCAGATCGGTCATCGAAAGGTAGAAGGCGCCGTCGGGCCCGCGCATGATGTGGGGGTCGCGGATGCCTTTCTGCTCGGCGATCGCCTTGCCGTCGATGATGGGTTTGTCGTCGTTCAGCGCGGTAAATTTGTAGCCGTCGGAGCTGAGCGCCATGTGCAGGCTGTGGGTCTCGTCATGAAAATAGACGAGCAGGTAGGCGCCTAGTTCGGATTCCTTCGGCACGCCGGCGGCGGAAGCGGTCAACGGGGAGGTGAGGAACATGAGAAGGAGGCCGATAAGACTGAGAATCGCGTTGGGTAAAATGTTGATTTTCATTTGTAGGAGGGAATTCGGAAGATCGAAGCCTGACGAAACGGTAACCAGTGAGCTTCCGGCGCGTGGCTGGCGTGAATCTTTGGTGAGGAATCATTCGGCGGCAAATGCATTTCCGCTTTCACATTAAACTTGATTGGCCGACTAGGTAGGTCAGCTTGGGTTTTATGCCCGCGTGCCGCCGCATCACGCTCAAGGATATCGCCGCCAAGCTGGGAGTTACGCATACGACGGTGTCGCTGGCCTTGAAGAACCACCACCGCATTTCAAAGGCACGCCGCGAACAAATCCAGCGCCTGGCGAAACAGATGGGCTATGTGCCAGATCCATTTTTGTCCGGATTGTCAGCCTATCGTCGGCGGAACGCATTGGTGAATTTTCAAGGCACCATCGCGTGGATCCGGCATTGGCAGGTGATCAACATTCGGGCGAAGATGGCATATCATCGCAACCTCTGGCGGGGCGCCTGTCAGGCTGCGAAACGCTTCGGTTATCAAATCGAGGAATTCGTTTGGCAGCAGGATCTTTCGGCGAAGCGCTTTGAACAGATTCTGCTCGCCCGAGGCATTCAGGGCATTCTCATTCAGCCGCATAATGTGGTGCCGGACTGGGCGGATTTCGATTGGACCAAATTTTCCGTCATCCGCTTCGGCATGTCCGTGCCGGTGCCCGACACGAACCTAGTGACGGCGGATGCGTTTCGGAGCACGGCGATGGCGGTGCGCAAAATTTACGAATACGGCTACCGTCGGATTGGGATGGTGGTGATGGAACACGATCAGCGCATCGGCGGCAATTTCCAAGGGGGCTTTCTGCTGGCGCAAGCCGACTTGAAGCTGAGGCCGGCCATTCCGCCTCTGGTTAGCAACAGCGGCCTTTATCGCGACAATCCGAAGGAGGCCAACCGCCGGTTGCGGCAGTGGTTGGAAAAGTATCGGCCCAATGCCATCCTTACTACCGAGCCGCATCTGCCGCGCCAGTTGCGCGAGTTGCATTATCGCATTCCCGAAGATGTCGCCGTGGCGGCCACCAACGTCCACGACGTGAAGGTGGATGCCGGCATTGACGAGCCCGCGGAAGCGGTCGGGCGCATCGCCGTGGAAATGCTCGTGAAGCAGATTAACATCAGCGAGCGCGGCGAACCGGAAGACCCGTGCCGCATCCTTGTCGAAGGCCGCTGGCAGAACGGAAAATCCCTGCCGCGCCTTTGAGGATGATCTGCCGAGGACAAAAGGCACGCTTTCATAAAGTTGCGGCAACTGATTACTGTCAGGTGTTGACTGGAAGTTGGGAAGCTGGACGATGCCGAGCAACTATTCACCGCCCTCGCCCTCCAGAGCATTGAGGAGCGACTACTGTTCGGCATCGCCCATCGCCTTTTTCGCGTCTTTCGCCACGATGAACACGGAGAATTATCAGGTTGCCTCCCAATCTGCAATAGTTGCGTTCGTTCAGATCAAGCCAGACGAATCGCTGTTCCGGCGGGCGGTTTTTCGGGGTCGGCTGTCCGTTTTGCTTGTTCCCGGAACGGTTTTGTTAGGTCGCAAAGAGGTATTGCGATATCGCAAAGGGTCTTTGTTATGTCTCAAAAAGGCTTTGCGATGTCTCAAAGGGATTTTGTTATGTCGCAAAGAGTCTTTGTTATGTCTCAGAAAGGCTTTGCGATATCGCAAAGGGTCTTTGCGATGTCTCAGAAAGGCTTTGCGATATCGCAAAGGGTCTTTGCGATGTCTCAGAAGGGTTTTGGATGTTGCAGAGAGCCTTTGCGATGTCTCAAAGAGGCTTTGTTAGGTCGCAAAATGCCTTTGCGATATCGCAAAGAGGTTTTGTTATGTCGCAAAAAGTCTTTGCGACATCGCAGAGAGGCTTTGTTATGTCTCAAAGAGTCTTTGCGAGGTATCAAAATGGCGGAGACAGGCGGTTTTTACGCGGCGAGATGTATACTTTTTGGTAATTAGTTGATGTCGTTACGTTTATTTATATTTATTATAAATATACTTTTAACCTCGTTGTAAAGCTGGCAAGGCTGCTGCTTTACGCTTTGGCGCGCTCGTCAATGACGGCGGGCGCTGCAAACAAAAACCAAATGCAATTAGAAAAACAAAAACAAAATGATAGTAAAACCATCAACGGACTTCATCAACCGGAGTTCGGATTCAGAGCTGGTGGCAACCACGGGTGCCATCATTATGGGTATGACCAATAACCCTGATTACCCCACCCCGAGCCCTACGCTGGCGGACGTGAGTGCAAAAAGCACTGCATTCTCCGATGCCATGGCGGCGGCGGCGGGTGGCGGGGTGCAGTTAACGGCGGAGAAGAATGCCCGCCGTGCGGAACTCGCAGCATCGCTTCGGCTGCTGGCGAGCTACGCCCAGACCGCCTGTAACGGCGATCTCGCGGTGCTGCTGAGCAGCGGATTCCCAATCCAGAAACCGCAGCGGCAGCCTATCGGCGTCCTGCCCGCTCCTTCAGACCTGCGCGTCCGCCTCGGCGGCGTGAGCGGTGCGCTGGATGCGAGTGCGTCGCCGGTGTATGGTGCCGGTGTCTATAACTGGAAGCTGGTGGCGACCAGTGCCCCGAATGTCGTGCTCCAAACAGCACAGACGACCGGTGCGCGCACGTCGTTCACCGGGCTGACTCCGGGTGTGGAATACAGCGTCACGCTCAACGCGGTCGGCTCCGCCGGCCCGAGTGACTGGGCCAATCCCGTCTCGCAGATCGTGATCTAGGAACCAGACACGAAGCCAACCAAAAGGGCGCGCCGCTGAGTTTCTCATCGGCGCGCTTTTTGTTTTTCGGTCAATATGGAGGAGTGCACGTCCCTGCGCGAGGGAGTGCCTCTACAACGGCTTGCAACTCCCCTCTCCTGCGGCAAAGGTTTGTGCAGATGCATACAGGCAGCTTTGCGCATCGCCTCCCATGAGCGACGCAGCGGAAACCAACGAGCCGGACCAGCGGCAGGCGCCGGCCGCGCTGTTGCGGATGCTGAAGCTATGGGTCTGGTTCGTGGAAAGGATCGAGCCGAGCGAGCTGCAGGTGACGCTGGCATGGGCGGGCGTGGTGGGGTTTCTCGGCGCGGTGGCGTCGATCGCGTTTCGGTGGCTGGTGAACACGGTGCATCTGCTCTTCACCGGCAATGCGGCGAACGGAATCGCGGAAAGCTTCGCGCATTTGACATGGTGGCAGCGGCTGCTGACGCCGGTGTTCGGCGGGGCGATCGCGGGCGTGGTGATCTTTTTCGGAACGCGATGGCGGGGTGAGGTGACGACGACGGACTACATGGAAGCGGTCGTGCTGGGTGACGGAAAAATTTCGCTGCGGTTGAGCATTATTAAATGTCTCTCGGCGATGTTCACGATCGCATCGGGCGGCTCGATCGGGCGCGAAGGTCCGCTGGTGCAGCTCTCGTGCGTGCTGGCGTCGATCACCGGTCGCCTCCGCAACTGGTCTACGCCGCGTTTACGCTTGCTCGTCGGCTGCGGGGCTGCGGCGGGAATCGCGTCGGCCTACAACGCGCCGATCGCCGGGGCGCTGTTCGTCGCGGAGATCGTGCTCGGCTCGCTGGCGATGGAAATTTTCGGGCCGCTCGTCTTTGCATCCGTGGTCGCGACACTCACAGTGCGCGGATTTCTCGGCGGCAACCCGCTCTACGAAATCCCGCCGTTCCAACTCAACTCGACGTGGGAAATCGTGCCGCACTTTTTCCTCGGCGTGCTCGCGGGATTCGTCGCGCCGTGGTTTCTCTGGCTGCTGCGCTGGAGCGAGCGACTTTTCGCGCGGGTGCCCGCACCCGTTTACGTGCGGCTCGCACTAGGCGGACTCGCGGTCGGATTGCTCGCAGTGATGCGCCCGGAAGTTTGCGGCAACGGCTACAGCGCCGTGAACGCGATCCTGCGCGGCGACTGGGTCTGGCAAAGCCTCGCGGTGATTCTCGTTTTCAAAATGATCGCGACCGCCGCGACGTTTGGGTCGGGTGCGGTCGGCGGTGTTTTCACTCCGACGCTCTTTGTCGGCAGCAGCCTCGGCTATTTGTTTGGCTATGGGCTGCGGCATTTCGGCCTGGCACCGATGGCGAGCCCGAGCGCGTTCGCCATTGTCGGGATGGGCGCATTTTTGGCAGCGACAACACACGCCCCGATCATGGCGATCATCATGATTTTTGAGCTGACGCTCGATTATCAAATCATCCTGCCGCTGATGCTCGGCTGCGTCGTTGCGTATTATATTTCCGTCGGGCTCGAGAAAAACTCGATCTACACCGAGGCGCTGAAACGCAAAGGCGCCGGCAGTTTCCGCAGGCAATTCGCCGACTTGCGTGTGCGGGACTTGATGAAACCCGAGAGCGTCTTCGTCGCGCCGACTGCGCACTTCGCGGAGATCGGGCAGAAGTTCATCGCGAATCGCTTTAACTATCTCTACGTCGTCGATGATGCCCGGCACTTTCTCGGCGCGGTATCGCTGCACGACATCAAGAGCTACCTCAACGAGCCGCAGCTCGCCGAGCTCGTCATCGCGCGCGACATCATGCACGAGCGTTTTCCGGCGGTGGATCCGAACGTGTCGTTGAGCGAGGCTTTGGAAAAATTCGCCCGGCACGACGGCGAGCGGCTTCCGGTCGTGGCGAGCGCGGATGGAAATCAACTCATCGGCAGCATCTCTAAAACCGATCTCGTCCTCGCGCTCGCCGGCGCGGCGAAGCCACACGCGCCCGCAGTTTAGTCGGCGTGCTTGTCGACGAAGATGTCGAGCAGCCGGCCGTCTTTATCGAACGCCCACTCGACATCGACTTCGCGCTCAATCGGCATCGGCGGCGAAAGCGTCAGCAGCACCGGATTCGCGAGATATTTGCCGAAGACGATGCGCATGCATGCCACGCCTTTGTTCGGCGAAGCCTGCGCCGCTTCGCACATCGCGGGATGATTCTCCAGCGCGGGCGCTTTTTGTTTCAGGTCACGCGTGATGAATTCCCGCACTGCTGCCGTCGTCGAGCCGCGCGGTGTCATTTTTAAAAGCTGCACGCGAATCTGTTCGCGATGTTCCTGCGGATCGATCGTAGTCCGCGGCTCTGCGGAAACAACCGTCGCAATGAGTAAAAGCAAAAACGGAACGGCGCGTGTCATGGTGCGATGATATCTCTCGGGCGCGTGAACGCGAGATCAGTGCGACTACCGCGCGACTTGCACGTGTGCGATTAACGCCCGCGGATGCTCCTTTGGAAAATCAGTCTCGATGCGCAGGACGCCGGAAAATGCCGGGCTGCCGGCACGCGGAGTGATGACGACTTCGAATTCACCCGGACGTGAACTCGCCGTGAGCTGCGCAGAAAAGTTTCCGGAATCAGATGGAGTTAGTCTAATGAGCTTCATCACTACTCCTTTCGCGGGAATGATGCGGATGCGTTTTGGGCGAAGCTCTTCACCGGGATTCCAGTAAAGCGGGTCAGGTTCCATCTCCGCGAGCTTTGGAATCGTGACTTCCATTTTTAGATTAGTCCATGACTCCGGCTCGTCTGTCTCGACGTAGATTTCCTTGGCGTCCACTCCAGCGCGTTCATCGACAGTAAACTTTGCGACGATCTCTCCTTTCTCGCCCGGCGCGTAGCTCTGTTTTGAAGGCTCAGCCGACACGCAAGTGCAGGAGGTGGTAACCGCCTTGATAGCTACCGCGTTAGTTCCCGTATTTTGAAAGTGGAAGTGAGCTATCACTTCGGTTGCGGAGATCGCCGGATGAAAGCTTAAGCTTTTCTGCTCCCAGGTCAGCCCGGCCGATGCTTTCGCGGCCAAAGAAAAGGAGAATACCAATGCAAGTGCAGGTAGTTTCATAGCGAGGATGGGAATGTTTCCGCCGCAACAGGAGGCATGGTCGCATCGTAGAGCCAACAGGCGATCTCGTAAACCTGCCTTGGAAAATCACAACCCCTGAAGCGAAACTTCCACCTGACTCCATGCGGAACCGGAGCCCGGTAATACGTCCGTAGCGTTTATAGGTGTCGATACGGTTGCGAATCCTATGCATACCGAAAACAAGATCAGCCGCGAGAAGATGATCGACCTTCTCAATGAAGACCTGGCGCGGGAGTATCAGGCAATCATCGCCTATGTGGTTTACAGTCAGACCATCAAGGGCGCCGAATTTACCGACATTGCCCGCGAGCTGGAGTTACACGCTGCGGAGGAGCTAAGTCATGCCCTGCAGATCGCCAAGCAGATCGATTACTTTAACGGCACCCCGGTCACCAAGCCCAAGGAAGTCAAGATGTCCGACAAGGCGAAGGACATGCTCGCGTTCGACCTGGAGAACGAAAAGCGGACGATCCAGAATTACCGCAAGCGTATCCTGCAGGCGGAGGCCATGGGAGAGTTTGCGCTAAGCGAAGTGCTGCGAAAGATCATTGCGCAGGAACAGGAGCACTTCCTCGATCTCGCGGATGCCCTGGGTATCGATAATCCAAAAATCGGCGCATAAGCAGTTGGGATGTTTGAATCGGCGCGGTCTGCGACCGGTTTGGCTTGAATTGCAACACGCGGGGCGCATCGTGTGGATATGAAACGGTTGTTTGTTTTCGCGGTTGTTTTGCTCGCAGTCGCCATTGGCGCACGCGCCGGCGATGTCGTCGTCGTGCCGCTGCACGGCGAAGTTTCCAATGCGCAGTTCCTCTTTTTGCGCCGCGCGCTGAAGGAGGCGGAGGAGAAAAAAGCGGGCGCGGTCGTGCTCGACATGGACACCTACGGCGGCTCGCTCGATGCCGCGACGAAAATCCAGAACGCGCTTTTCAAGGCGACGCTGCCGACGCTGACTTACATCAACACGAACGCCGGTTCCGCGGGCGCGCTCATCGCGCTTTCGACCAAAAAAATCTACATGGCGCCGGTGAGCGCGATCGGCGCGGCGGCTCCGGTGACGAGCGGCGGACAGGATTTGCCCTCGACGATGCAGGACAAAGTCGTCTCGTATTTTTCCGGCTATTTCCGCAGCGCCGCCGAGCGCAACGGCTATAACCCGGACATCGCGGAAGCTTTCATCTCAAAGGAAAAGGAAGTGAAGATCGGCGACACGGTCGTGCATGCGAAAGGCTCGCTGCTCACGTTGAGCGCGCAGGAAGCGGCTCGCGCCATCAATGACAAGCCGCTGCTCGCGAGCGGCGTCGCGGATTCCATCGAGGACCTCGTGAAAAAGGCGCATCTCACGGGCGCGGTGGAGCGCTTCGAGCCGACCGGTTTTGAAACGCTCGCGTTCTGGCTCACTGCCGCCGCGCCTTTGCTGATGCTGCTCGGCATCGTCTGCGCATACATCGAGATCAAGGCGCCACACGGCATCGCGGGCACGATTGCCGCGATTTGTTTCGTTCTGTTTTTCGCGAGTCACTACGTCGCCGGCCTCGCAGGCTGGGAAGTGATCGCGCTTTTTGTCATCGGCGCGGCGCTGCTGCTCGGCGAATTTTTCGTGCATCCGGGCACGGTCATCCCCGGTGTCGTCGGCGCGCTGCTGATGTTTTTCGCGCTGCTTTGGGCAATGATCGACCGGTATCCGAATGAGCCGCTCTTCCCGACAACTGCGATGCTTCTGCGTCCGGTCATGAACGTTCTCATCGCCGGTGTGCTCGGCGCAATCGCCATTGCCATCCTCGCGAAATTTCTCCCGCGCACTTCGCTTTATCACAAGCTCATCCTCGAGCGCGCGAACGCCCTTGGCCCCTCTTTCTCGCTCGACACCGTCGGCTCACCCGCGCGCGTCGCTGTCGGCACGGAGGGAATCGCGAAGTCGATTTTGCGGCCGAGCGGCAACGCGCAGTTCGGCGACATGCTCGTGGATGTCGTCACGCGCGGCGAATTCATCGAGCCGAACTCGCAGCTCCGCGTGCTCGCCGTCGAAGGCGCGCGCATCGTGGTCGAAGAAAAGAAGTGACGCCGACCGCGGTTCCTGATTGAGCATCAGGGCATGAAAGTCATTGAAGCCAACGGCGGAAGCGCCGCCAATCGTGTCGGGCCCATCGGCCTGCTCATCGTCCTCCTCATTGCCGGCGTCGCCGTCTGGTTCGCCGGCTCGGCGAATCCCGGGACGCCTGCCGGCTACGTCGGCTATCTCACGCAAGGCGCCGTGATTGGAAAAACGAAATTCTACGGGTTGCAGACCGGGCCGACTTCCGCCGGACGCAACTGGATGCTAAACGTGATCAACGTCAGCGTGACGCCCTACACCTACAGCGAGGAGTTCACCGGCGCGGAATCCGTTTTGTCGAAAGACAACCTCCGCATCGCCTTTCGCGTGCATGTGCTGTGGAAAGTGCGGCCGGATAAAGTGAAGGACTTCGTCGAGCATTTCAGCACGCTGCAGCACGGCGACAACTCGGAGAGCGTCGTCGAGGTCGCCTACAAGAATTTCCTGCGCGAGCCGCTTCGCACCTTTGCCCGCGATGAAGTGCAGCAGCTCAACGGGCTGCAAATCAAGGACGAGATCACTCCCATCGGCGAACGCATTTTCAATCGCGTGCTGCATCTCACCAAGGAGACGCCGTTCGAGGTCACGAGCGTCGTCGTCGGCAACATCCAGTATCCCGAGCAGGTCGCGAATGCCGTTTCGCTCAAGCTCGCCGCAACGCAGGACCTGGAGCGCAAGCAAATCGAAATCGAGCAGGCGAAAATGGACAAACAAAAGCGCGTGGTCGAAGCCGAGGGCATCGCGCAGTCGATGGAAATCATCAACCAGCGGCTCTCGCCCGCGTATTTGCAACACGAGGCGATCGAGGCGCAGAAGGCAATGGTCGGCTCGCCGAACCACACCGCGGTTTACATCCCCGTCGGCCCGATGGGCGTCCCGATCGTCGGCACGTTCGATGTGAGTCATCCGGCCGGCACGCCCGCGCCCGGCCCGACGCGCTAAGCAGTTTCCCGCGTGAGCAATCTCGACACGCCGTCGCGCGAAGGATTGCTCCGTCCGGCCATCGGCGAGAACGCCAACGCGATCACGCACGCCACCGGCATTGCGATCAGCATCCCGGCGGTTTGGTTTCTTTTAAAACAAACGCGGACACCGCTCGAATTCTGGAGCTGCCTCGTTTACGGCATCACGCTCATCGCCGTTTACACCTCGTCCACCTGCCTGCATACCGCGAGCCGCCATCGGCTGCGTCACCGGCTCGAGCTGCTCGATCATTCCGCCATTTACCTCCTCATCGCAGGAACATTCACGCCCTTCGTCGCGCGCATCGGAGGCAAATCCGGCGCGCTGTGCCTCGCCTGCGGATGGGCGATGGCCGCAGCAGGAGTCGCCTTCAAGCTCATCTTCGGCCTCGGCCATCCCCGCATCTCCATCGCCAGCTATCTCGTCATGGGATGGTTCCCGATCGCGCTCATGCAACCCATCCTGCGTGCCACCTCCTGGCCTGCCGTCGAATGGCTCCTCGTCGGCGGCGTCGCCTACACCGCCGGCGTCCCATTCTTCCTCATCTCCCGCAAACGCCCCCGAATGCACGTCGTCTGGCACCTCTTCGTCCTGCTCGGCAGTGCCTGTCATTACGTCGCCATTTTGATCTCCGTGCGCGGGGAGGTTGAGCGAGCTTTGACTTTGGCAAACTGAGTGCCGACTCAGGCAAGTCGTCCGTTACAACTCCCAGGTCGCACCGAATGATGCGAGGTGGTGATGGTATTCGCGGCCACTGGTGTCGGGAATGTCGCTTTCGGCCCATTCGTAGCTGTATTGCGCGGTCCAGGTGAGATGCGCGTTTTGATGCCACGTTAGCTGGACGGCGGGTGTGTAGATGGTGTCATCGCGCAATCCGGGGCGCTCGAATTCGGCGCGGTAAATGCGGAAGTCGGCTTTGGCTTCGAGGGCGTCGGTGAGTTTCCGGGTGTAGCTGGCGCGGTAGACGATGTCTTCGTAAGCGCCGCGTCCGCACGAGCTGAGTTGCTCGAACCGGCTGACGATGAGCTGCACGGTATCGCGCGCGGTCGGCAGGAGCGTGACCGTCGCGTCGGCAAAAACGCGGGTTTCATCGCGTCCGAAGATTTCGGGCACGTCGGCGGTGAAGTGGTGAAACGAAGGGCCGGCCATGGCGTTGAGTTTCAGCCAGCGCGCGGGCGAGCCTTCGATGCCGATGAGCGCGCGCTGGTAGGTGTTGTTGTATTGAATGGAGTTGTCGAAAAGGCGGTCCTGGCTCATCGCGCCGGCGCGATAACCGGCGACGATCCACGTGTCGGCCATGATCTTCGCGCCGATATCGAGGCCGCCGTTGAAATTGTTGCGGTCGACATAATTGACGTAACCGGGAATTTCGCGCTGCGCGGTCTTGAAGTCATTCAACGCGCCGCAGTAAACCGGCCGCAAAAAGAAGGAGCCGAGCGAAATGGTGATGCACGCATTTTGTTTCATCCAAAACTGCTCGCGCCGGTCGCGGAGCTGATAAGCAGCGATAGCGGGGATGCCGCCGGGGCCGGTGTAGATGGGCGTGGTGCGGCTGCCGTTGACGTAGCAGAGCGCGTTGGTGAATTCGTAGGCGACGGAGCCGAGCGCGCCCTTGAAGTTGACGCCCATGAGATTGGCGACGTTCGTTTCGCTCGATTCGTCTGTGTAAATGGCGATGCGCGGCTGGTAGGTGACGTCGACATTCAGCGGCTGCGAGCGCCAGCCGAGGTCGACGCCGGGCTGGATCGTGGTGATGAACGAGCTGCGGTCGCCGAGCGCTGTCTCGTCCTGCAAAAACACGCTGCTGTCGTAGCCTTCCTCGACGCGGAGACTAAAGGCGCGCACCCAGTCGGCACGGACCGGCGCGGGAATTTGGGCGATGACGATGAGCAGGAGCAATGCGTGTTGTTTTAGGACAAAAAACATGACGCAAATCCTCTCCATCGCGCAGCGTGATGCTTTGCAGATGTTGCGAATCTTTTGCCTTTTGGATTTTCGACGGCGGTTTCTTTGCTCTACTCGTAGCAATGAGCACACGCCTGCGCCGTCCCGAGCCGGACCCGCGCGCGGAGCTGGTCGAGCATCGCGGAGAGTTTGTGCGGATCGCGGGCGAAATCGCGGGAATCGGTTACGAGCACGGGCGGGATGTGCGCGGGCGCGATCACATGTGGATCAGCATTCGCGCGGGACGCTTCGGGCCGCTGCGCGTTGCGATCAATACGTTTTCGGTGATCAATTTTGAAAGTGGTTTCGACGCGCGAATCAGCGTCGGTATCGCACGCTCGACTTACGAAGCGCTGCCGGAAGCGGGCGTGTTTGCGTGCGATGGATTCGACTACGCGAAGCTCGAAGCGGGCTACGCGGTGCAATACGAACTTTGCGTGCAGGAACGTGTGGAGACGCATGTCGCCGATCGCGTGCGTCGCGCGATTTTCGCGGAAGCGTGGGGCGACCTTTACGCGCGCAATCATCCCGGCGTGCATCAAGTTCATAGCCGCCGCGCGAGCTGCGCCGTGCCGCGCGACATCGTCGGACGCGATGGCGCGCTGCGGTTTTATTTTGCAGAAGAATCGCACTGCGAAACGCTCCTTTTCAAATTTTGCGGGCAACCGTAGATTCTGCCGAAAATGATCCCCCCGGTTCGCCGCACGGCTTTTTTTCTCATCGCGCTGATGCTCGTTTTCTGCCGCGTTCATGCGGAGCTGGTGGTGCTCGACCCGGCGCAATCGCAAGGCACGTGGGAGGGCTGGGGCACGTCGCTTTGCTGGTGGGCCAAGGCGTTCGGCGATCGCGACGATCTCGCCGACTTGCTTTTCACGATGAAGAGAGTGGATGTGCTCGGACAAAAACTGCCGGGACTCGGGATGACCATCGCGCGCTACAATGTCGGAGCCTGCAGTTCCGAGCCGGTCGATGGCCGGCGGATGGCCGTCTCAAAAGCGTTCCCGCCTTACAAGCAAATGGAAGGCTTTTGGATCGACGGCGCGCACAACGATTGGCGGAGCTGGAAGTGGAACGTCGATACGAACCAGCGCGCGGCATTGCTGAAAGCGCGTGACCGCGGCGCGGATCATTTCGAGCTGTTTTCCAATTCGCCAATGTGGTGGATGTGCAAAAACGGCAATCCGTCCGGCTCGGAGAATGGCAAGGACGACAATATCGCGCCGCAAAACTATGGAAAATTCGCGGCTTATCTCGCGACCACGGCGCGTTACGCGAAAGATCACTGGGGAATCGCGTTCACGAGCATCGAGCCTTTTAACGAAGCAAGCGCCGACTGGTGGAAAGCGACCGGAAAACAGGAGGGCTGCCACATTTCACCGGCGACACAGGCTGCAATCCTTCCCCTGCTCCGCCGCGAGCTCGATGCGCGCGGCTTGCGCGATCTGCCGATCGCCGCGTCGGACGAAAGCCTCTACGATCAGGCGGTAAACACGTGGCGCAGCTTCGATCCGCAGACAAAGGCGCTCGTCACGAAGGTGAACGTGCATGGTTATCAATATGAAAAAGGCGACCGGCATGGATTATTCGAGATGACGCGCGGCAAGACGCTGTGGAATTCGGAATACGGCGAAAACGAACCGACGGGAGAAAAGCTCGCGCGCAATCTCGGTCTCGATTTTCGCGATCTGCGCCCGACGGCGTGGTGCTACTGGCAACCCTTCGATGGCAGAGGCTGGGCTTTCATCATCAGCGATGTCGCGAACAAAAAGCTCCAGCAGGTGAACCCGAAATTTTTCGTCGTCGCGCAATACATGCGGCACATCCGGCCCGGCATGACGATTCTAACAACCGGCGACGCGGAGACAGTCGCGGCGCTCGATGCAAAAAACCGCAAGCTCGTGCTCGTCGCGCACAATGGCGGCGATCAACCCGCGGGCAGGAGTTACGATCTTTCAAAGTTCAACGTGCCGGATGGCACCGTTGCGCAATGGCTCACCGAGCCGCTCGGCACGTCGCGCTATCGCGAGCAGAAAGGCGGGAACGTTTCGGCAAAGCGCCTCGACATAACATTGCCGGCGCATTCGATTGCGACCTTCGAAGTGCAAAATGTGAGCGCACTGTAGCGGGCGTTGCGAGTAAAGAAGAAACGCTTCTCTATAATTGTTAGAAAATTTTTGACGGTCGGAATTTGTTGGTTAAAATGGACTGTCTGTCGTTTTCGAACCGCGACGGAAAACCCCTCTCCCTTTAAATGTTCAGATTTGTTACTGCACTCCGTGCAGCGGGCTTGGTGGCCGTCGCTGCGTTCCTGTCGTCTCATATCATGCCGCCGCGCCGACTTTCTCCGATCCGCAATTCGTCAGCACTGCGGCGCATGCAAACGACATGGTCATGGGCGATTTCGACAACGACGGCACGCCCGACGTGGCCGTGCTTGGGCAGGTTTTCGTGTCGGGCACGGCTGCCGGCGCGGTGGAAGTTCATTTTGGCGATGGAAACGGCGGTTTTAGAAGCGGCGTAGCAACTTTCACGGTCAATACAAGCAACAGTAATTTTCCTGGAATGGCGGCGGCTGATCTCGACGGCGACGGGCAGTCGGAACTGATATTCGCGGCGGGTTACTCGGTGCTGATTTATGATTGGGACGGCAGCGCGTTTGCCCAATCGAAAAGCATTGATTTAACCAACACGGAAGCCGGCGGAATCGATGCCACGAAGATCGCGGTCGGCAATTTGACCACGGCGCCCGATGGCGGGACGAGCACGCCGGGCAGCCAGGATATCGTGGTGAGTGATGATTTTGGCAGCGTCGGTGTGGTCTGGATTCCGAATGACGGCGCGGGCAACTTTGGAACGCCGACGGCACATGCCGCAGGCGGGTGCGGCTATTACGCGAAGCCGGTGGTCGCGGATGTAGATGGCGATGGACTCGATGACGTGGTGTTATGCCACACGCCGACTGTCGGCGTGCTGATCAATAAAGGCGATGGAACGCTGGATGCCGAATCGACCTACGGCAATTCGTCATTGTCGAATTTTCAGCCGCAATCGGTCGCTGTCGCGGATGTCGATGGCGACGGGCGTCCCGATCTCGTGGTGACGGGCTACATTCATGATTCCCTCACTTTCCACGATACGTATCATCTCAGCGTCAATCGCAACAACGGCGATGGGACGTTCGCGGACGGCCAGGATTTTGGCTACACGCTAAACGGCGGCAATCGAATCGATGCGTTGACGATCGCAGCGGCCGATTTGAACGGCGACGGGCAACCGGAATCGGTTGTCACACCGGCAATGGATCCGGGCGGCACCGGTTTTACGGGCTTCGTCATCACGCAGTGGGCCAGCACTAGCGGGACGCTCACGGCAACTCAGACAAAATTCCCGACAAATGACGGTATCGAGTATCAATCGCTGACGCTCGGTTATGCGAAGAACGACGGCAGTTTTGCGACTTTTAACAACGATTCGCAAACCGACGTGCTCATCGGCACGAGTGCGGATATTTTCGGCAGCAACAACACCACGCACAGCCAGTTCGCGCTTTTTGAAAATACAACGCCGACGATTCCGAAAGGGAACAAACTCGATTTCACGAAAACGCAATTCGACGTGGCCGAGGGCGACGAACTGGATGTGACGGTTGTGCGCGGCTCGGACAGCACCGGGAAAGTTACGGAATACTTTTCCACGTTCACGCCAAGCGGCACGGCCGTGCTCGACGGGTATCAGGCAAAGGGCCAGCAGGCCGACTACCTCATCACCGATCCTGCTTATGGTTTGAGCCAGGCTCAGCCCGTCGTTTTCCAGGACGGGGAATTCACGAAAAACATCCACATTAAAATTTACTCCGGCAAAGGCTCGGAGCCGGACAAGACCATCATCCTCACGCTGCAGCAACCGATGGGCGACGCGTATATCGATCCGAACGACACGAAAACTGTCGCGACGATCACTGTCCACGATTCCATTCCGACACAGCTGCACACACCCGGCGGGCTTATCGTCAAGCCGACAGCGACCTTGCCTGTGCCAGTGACACTCGCCAAAGCCGGCGTGAAAGTCGCGGGCGTGACTGGTGCGGACTGGACATTCTCGACATCGCAACTGCTGCCGCCGGACGCGAAGAATCCTTCGATCAAAGTGCAATTTTCTCCGAACGGCGGCACGAACTGGATCGATACGACCATTACGTTGACGCAAGGAAAAGGCAGTGCGTGGAGCGCCGTCAAACGACATCCGCTGCCATTCCCGTGCAGCAAAACTCTTTTCCGCACCGTCACGAGCGCCGACGGTTATCCGGATGTGATCGGTGCGCCGACGCAGCTGTTCGATGTAATCTTCGGGCCGGAACTTGGCGTTTACGTCAATCCCAAGTCCGACAGTGACGATGGCGCCGCCAGTGTGCACACGGGCGAATCGATCATTTACAATTTCAATGTCGTGAACACCATCGGCGATGCGGACGGGAACAATGTAGTTCTGACCGTGCCGATCCCGCCGCATACGACTTATCTCAATTCGACGCTCGTCAACGGAATCGCCGCACAACAAATCAAAGACAAGAGCGGCAAAACGACGGCGGTTTCGTGGACGTTCCCGACCATTGCAAAGGGCGCGCAATTGACGACCCCGAGTGTCACCGTGCAGGTCGATTCCGCGGGCATGTTTTCGTCGAAAGAACAAAAGAAATATCCGCAGGGCGCCGGCTACATCATCATCGAACAAAACATCGCGCTCTCCGCGATCGCACAGGGCATGAAGGCCGCGCCGGTCATCTACAACGGCACGCACGCATTCGGCAAAGATGAATGCGATACGGAGATTGTCGGCTCGCTGAAGTTTGACGCGGTGGGCAGCAATAAGGATGAAACCCATCCGGCAAACCCCGGCGATCTCATCACGTATAACTTCGATTGCGAAAATGACGACGCGCAGCCGCTCACGGGCGCAACGGTCACTTCTGCGATCCCGAACGGCACCGAGCTCGTGACGGTTTATTCGTTCGATTCCTACAATCCTGTCACCGGCGACGCGAACGCCCAAAATCAGCCACTGCAAAATCCTGGACCGCTGACAAATCCGGCGATCATTTACAAGCGCACCAGCTTCAACGCAGTCATCTCGCCTGCTGTTTTCGGGCTGCCGCTCGACCCGAAAAACCTCAACGCAACGCAAAAGCAGGAGTATACGCTTTTGTTTAATATCTGGAAAGCAAAGCCCGGCACCGAGCTCGACCCGGGAACCACCACCGACGTCACCACACTCGCGCAGCTCGACTCGGCCGCATTCCAAATTCTGCTCGAGGACGGCTTCATCACTCCCGCGAGAATCGTGTGGACGCTTGGCTCGATCGGCCCCTCGCCTGCTCCGCGAAGCGTCGAAGTCTCTTTCACTGTGCGCGTGCCTTACGATGGCGGGCATGTGGATCAAATCGTGAACAACGATTACGATTTTGGCGTTCTCGATCCGACGGCGTCGGCCAAACTGAAAAAATTCGTCTTCAGTCAATCCGCGCTTTACGGCGCAGATCCGAAGTCGCTGGTTGCTCCGGTTAATCGCAACGTCGAGCCTGCCACGCAGCCGCATCTCAAGATCAACAAAACCGCGCGCGGGCCGTTCCAGTTGGCGAACGCAAACTTCCACGGCGCCGGCACCGCACTTTATCCCGGCATCGGCGATGTGGTGATCGCGGTCGCGGGACATGGCGTCGATTACGAGCTCGATTATTCCAATCTCGATTACGTCACGACGACATCGACCACTGCCGCAGCCGACGCGCACGGCGTGGTGTTGCACGACGTGATCCCGCTCGGCATGCAGCTCGCGGGTTTTTTCAAGCAACACATCGGACCTGCGCAAAAGAGCGGACAGCTCGTCGCCGGCACGCGCTACACCATCGCGGAGTATGTCGACGGCGATAACTTCACGAACGTCGGTGCGCCATCGAACGAAACCGGCGCGAGCTTCGTCGCGACGGGAACAACGCCGACGACGTGGAGCAATGGCTCCTCACTCTACGCCGAGGCCGAGATGCATGCGGAGCAGTTCACGTTTTACGATAAAAGCGGCGTCATTATCCCCGGCATCAATCCCGACGGCTCGGCAAACATGGCGAACGTCGCGAGCATGGATATTCGCCTCGGCGACATCGCCAATCTCACCAACGTTCCGCGAAACAGCGCCGGCTACATCACCTACACTTGCGTCCCGACCATTGGCCCGAGCGATCAAATCAAATACTCGCCCAAAGGCGAACCGGAAGGTTTCTTCGGCGGCCCCGGTTTGATCCACTCCTTCGGCGGCTTCAACAACCTCGACGACATTAGCGGACCGCTCCAGGGCTTTTACATCAGCACCAGCGACGCGCCCGACAGCCCCGCGCAAGGCACGCCCGACGACCTCGTCGTAAAGGTCAAGAACGACATCTCGTTTACCTTCTTCAACGGCGGACCGCAAAAAGGCCTGTTGATTCGCGGGCCGCTCGCCGGTCACGACCAGCGCGCACAGCCCGGCGATGTGCAGGTTTACGATTTTACGTTTACGCAAAATGGCGACCTCGCCGCCAACGGCAGCGTTCTGCTGTTCGACCTGCCGCCCGGCGTCACGCTGCTGAACGAGCAGGTCAGCGGCAATACCGCATCCGGCAACAAACCCGCGCCGAACGGCGATTTCCACGCGGTGATCATCGACGAGAGCGGCACGAGTGCCGCAAATCTTGCGCAAAGCGGCACCACCGCGCAGATCACGCTCGGCAAGGTCGATGGACACACCACACGGACCGCGCGTATTTTCCTGCTCGTCAACAATCCGGTCGATCCGGCGTTGATGGCCGGCGGGCGCTTTGAGACTGGATTCTTCCCGCTGAATTCGCACATCACTTTCCAGTTCGGCTCCACGCACGCGCACAGCGGCTTGTTCACCCGCGCGTCGTCGCCAGTGCTCAGCGGCACGTCGGGCGCGACCTCGATCGACCAGACTCCCGTCGCGCCACTCGGCGCTCCGCAGCTTTCGATCCATCGCGATGTCTCGAAGGCCGTCGTTCCGAAAGGTTCGCAGTTCACCTACACGCTTTCGTTTGCAAACAGCGGCGATTCCGATGCGACGAACGTCAAAGTCGGCATGCAAATCCCGTGGGGTGCGCAATTCGTCAGCACAGGCAACGGCACCCTCAGCGTCCTGCAATCGGGAAGCAGCGTTGTCATCCCAAACAGCAAATCGCCCACGATGACACCGCGCAACGCTGACCAGGTCAATGGCACCGGCCCCGGCCCGGATATCATCACCTGGCATTTCGACACCCTGCCCGCACATTCCACCGGCAGGATCGACCTCCTCGTCCAGTGCTTCAACGGCTCGAAGAAGGCCGCGGCCTTTGCCGACAACCTGATCCAGGACAACTCCGTTTACATCCACGCAGACAACGCGGCCACGGCGTTCCTTTCGCCAAACCAGATCGGCGTCTGGGTCAAAGGCTCTTCTTTCGACAAGAAGAAGCCGGAGATGGTTCACAAATTCCTCGATAACTTCGGCATTCATGCAGCCGATTCCGACAAGGTCGCAGCCGACGCCGCCAACGACCTGATCAACACCCTTTCGGAAGACTCGCACATCAAAGCCGACGCCGCGCTCGATTATCTCAGCGTGATGAATCCCGCCTCCGCAGTCCACGTCTATCCGCTCGGTCAGAACCAGGTCATGATCGTCGCTTCCGGCGCGGGCAACATCGTCGCTTCCGGCGCGGGCAATCTCACAGTCCCCCTGCCCGGCAACCAGTCGATGATCGTCGCATCCGGGGCGGGCAACATCATCAGCCATGATGGCGGCACCATCGTTGCCTCCGGTGCTGGCAACATCGTCGCTTCCGGCGCCGGCAACATCGTCGCTTCGGGTGCGGGCAATATCGTCGCTTCGGGCGCGGGCAACGCCATCTCGCTCACCAACGTCGCCGGCATCGGCGGCACGCACGATTGCGCCTATCTGCTCGATCACTCGCTCGACATCGTCGCAGCCGGCGGCGGAAACATCGTCGCAGCCGGCGCAGGCAACCTCATCAGCAGTGACGGTCTTGGTAACTCCAACCTCATCAGCAACCAGGCCGGCGGAGGCATCATCGCGCCGATCACACCGGGCGAAATCGCCTCCGGCCTCGTCAACACCAACGGCAGCAACCTCGTCATCAAAGGCGCGGGCGTCATCAGCGGCATCGGCGACATCAGCAGCATGGTCGCGCACAGCGCCGCCAATAACATCACCTTGGAAGGCCGCGACATCGCCGTAGCCGGCTCCGGAGCAGACCTCGCCAACATCAAAGGCGGTGCCATCGTCGCATCAGGCGCGGGCAACATCGTCGCATCAGGTGCCGGGAACATCGTCGCATCCGGCGCAGGGAACATTGTCGCCTCGGGTGCGGGCAATATCGTCGCATCCGGCGCTGGCAACTAATTCGGCCGAATTCCCTTGAGAAGCGGCGTGCCCGGAAACGGCGCGCCGCTTTTTTGTCCCATCAAGAGCCGCTCAACGGCGCAGCCAACGCAGCGCCGTCCCGCTTTCTCGGTGGCTTGTTTTGTTTGGGGCGGCTCGGCGAGCCATCCCGACCGTTTTTGCGGAGGACGTTCGGCAAAAAGAAAACGCGCCGGTGAATCTCTCACTGGCGCGTTTTTAAATGAGAATGCTGAAGCGGGGACGCGACAGGCGCGTCCGTCCAGTTTAGAAGCTGGCTTTGATCGCTAGCTGGATGTAAGGGGAGGGTTTGACGGTGCGGGTGTGGTCGGCGCGGAAGAAGTCGTATTCGCGCTCGATGGTGTAACCTGCGCCGGCGACGATGTCGAAGGGCTTGAAGCCGCTGTATTTTGCCTGCACGCCGGCGCGAACTTCGCTGTATTCGACGACGGCGTTGTGCAGGTGCCATGCGGGTGTGTTGACGTCGTCGGTGCGGAAGCTGTCGTAGCTCAGGATGCCGAGGAGGCGAAATTCCCAGTCGTCATTCGGGTTATAAACAAGCGCGGGTTTCGGGAAGACGCCCTCGAGGCGGAGGTGGTCGTTGAAGAGCCAGATGATGCCGCCGCCGGGTGCGATGGGCGGGTTTTGGTAAAGTCCGCCCCCTACGCCGACGACGCCGAAGATTTTGTCTTTCACGATCGGGAAGGTGACGAAGAGCTTCCACGGAATGTCGAAGGCATCGGTGGTGATGCGATTTTCAAAATAGACGCCCGGGTCGAGCTCGATGCCGGCCCCGGCGTGATCGTGCATGATGTATTCGTAGGCGATGTGGCCGTAGAGGGCCTGGAGGTGGTTCGGCAGGCCGTTGTCGGAGCCGCCGAAGTCGAAGCGCTCATATTCGCCGCCGAGGCGGAGATACCAGTTGCCATTCACCTGGATGCGGCGATCGGCGCTGTAGTCGCCGTAAAGCGAGTCCTGCTTGCCGAAGCGGTGATCGTGGAAGCCGCTGCGGAAGGTGTAAGTTTCCTCGCTGGAAAAAAGGTTCAGCGAGGTTTCGTCGCTCTTTTCTTGCGGCGCGACGGTTTTCGTATCGGTGACCGCCGAACCCGCAAAGGTGGAAGCGGTGATGCCGAGATAAGCGAGTGCGAGGATGCGATGGATTTTTTTCATAGTGGGGTTTGGAAGGCTTTGCCTGTGGTAGCGAATTGTTAACGTATGGACAAGCAGGGTTTTGGCTGATTTTCGTATCAGGGCATTTGACTGGACGCCGATTGTGAATAAATTACCCGGTTCTCCGTGGTTCCCCCAATCGCAACACTCATCGCCAATCCCCTCGCCGTCCCCGATCATCAGCTCGCGTCGTGGTTTCACGCGCATCTGACCGCATCGTTCGCGGCTTTTCTCGAAGTGCTCAGCGAGCCCGGCTCGGGTGAATTCATCGGCCTCGTGCTCGCGATCGTCGTCGCCGTTTTGCTCTGGAAAAAGAAATGGCCTGCGCTGATCACACTCGTGCTCACCGTGCCCGGCGGCACGCTGCTGAACGAAGCGATCAAGCTCGCGGTGCATCGTCACCGGCCATTCATCGACGGGCCGTTCGTCGATTGGTCGGGCTACAGCTTTGCGAGCGGGCACACGATCGGTGCGACGCTGCTTTACGGGCAGCTTGCGATCTTTTTGCTGCCGGAAATCAAGACACGCCGCAACCAGCTCGCGGTGATTTTCACCACGATCGCGCTCGTGCTGCTCGTCGGCTTCAGCCGCATCGCGCTCGGTGCGCATTATCTCAGCGATGTGCTCGCGGCGATGTGGTTTGGTTCGATCTGGCTGGCAGTCTGCCTGCTCTTCGTCGAGTCGATGCGCCGCAATCGCGAGCGAAATCTCCTCCACTAAATCAGCGCAACGCGCAAAGCCGTCGCGAATCATTGTGCAAACAATGAAAGCGTCGGCGAAGATTCGGCTCACGATTTACGCATTCGGTTTTGCCGGTGCGGCGCTTTTCACCGTGCTGGTCGCGCGGCAGGGATTCGCCGCGGTCGGCTCGGCAATCGAGACGGCGCGCTGGGCGATTCTCGGCGTCATCGCGTTTCATCTGCTGTCGCTTTTTTGCGATGGCATCGCGTGGTGGGCGCTATTTCCAAATGAAAACCGCCCGCGTCTGCTGAGTCTCTACTGGATGCGCTGGATCGGCGAATCGATCAGCAATCTCGTGCCCTCCGCGCAGGTCGGCGGCGACATCGTCCGTGCGCGGCTCGCGGCGATTCTTTACGGCACGCCGTTGCCGATTGCCGCTGGCACCGTGCTCGCCGACATCACGCTCGGTGTGTTTACGCAAATCGTCTTCACGCTGCTCGGGCTCGGATTGCTGGTGAACGCGACCGGACACACAAACATGGTCGGGCCGATCCTGCTCGGCGCGGCGGTCGGCGTGTTTGCGATTGGCGGATTTTACGTGGTGCAACGGCTCGGGATGTTCCGGCTAATCGGTCTCATCGTGTCGAAGCTGGCGAGTTCGCCCGACTGGCATTCGCTCGTGACAAGCGGCGAAACGCTCGACCAAACCGTGCGCGCAATTTACTCGCGCATCTCCGGCGTCGTGGTCTGCTGCTCGATCACGCTGGTGTCGCTCTGCGTCGCATCGGCGGAAGTCTGGATCGTTCTTTACGTGCTCGGCATTCACGCGACGTTTGCGACGGGGCTCATTTTGCAAAGCGTCTCAATGGGCATTCGTTCCGCGCTGTTTCCCGTGCCGGGCGCGATCGGCGTCCAGGAAAGCGGCTATCTCGTCGTCGGCAATTTGCTCGGCATTCCCGGCGACACCGCGCTCGCCCTTTCCCTCATCTCACGCGTCCGCGAGCTCGCGCTCGGCATTCCCGGGCTCGTCGTCTGGCAGCTCGTGGAAGGCAGGCGCTTGTGGCGCGCGCGCCTCGCGGGCACGCGCTGAATCCGCAGCAACTGCAGCACGCGCCGGAGCTGCTCGAGCCGGCGATTGACTTTCGCCGTCCGCGCGAAATTAATGCGCACATTCCACCAGATGCGCGCGAGTCCGCCGGGAATCACGAGCAACCGCTCGAGCTCGTCGGTCACGCGCTGGTCGCCGTAGGCATCCAGAAAACAGATCGCGAATGGCAGCCATTGTCGCGCCGGCACGATGCCGATCATGTCGAGCAGAAACACGAGCACGTCGTCCGCGTGCCGCACCCGCGCGGAAAGCGAGCGGTCGTGCGCGAGCTCGAAATCGATGAGGCGTATTTTTCCGCTCGCGCTGTCGTAGATGAAGTTCGGCATGCTCGCATCGCCGTGCGACCACGGCCCGCGAAAATAGCTGCTATGGAAGGAATGCGCGCGGCGCAGTTCCCTGCCCGCAGCTTCGAGCATCGCGCGAACGAGAGTGCCGTGCTTCATGTGATTCCAGAGGCTCTCGCCGGGCACTTTGTCGGCGCAGACGGTGTTTACGCCATCAGGCGATGCGGTGAATTCCGGCTCGTTTAACATGCGGAAGCAATCGATTTCCCAGCGCTGCCAGTCCGCGACTTTGCTGAAAAAACGGATCGGAATATCGGCGAGCCCGAAATACAGATTCGCCGAGTCGCAGATTTGTTCGCTGAGTTCGTGATGCATTTTTAAAACCACGCGACGCCCGTGCCGCACTTCTTCCTTCACAATATGAATATCCAGCGACTCGACCGCTGCCGTTGCCGCATCGGCCAGGCCGTTTTGCAGCAGACGTTGGGTAAAAGTCTTCGCGATTTGTGGAATCAGCATCTCTCGATAATACGAAGGCAAGCGCCACTTTGTGCGTTTGGCGCGGCAAATCTTATTTAGAATTATTCTTGATAAGGAAAAGCCGCGGGCCGATATTCCCTTCCCTCTCGATGCCGAAAACCGACAGCAGATATTCCGAAACGATCTCGCAACGCGGGTTTCGTTTCACCGCGCAGCGGCGCGAAGTTTACGACGCGCTGATGACGAAACGCGATCACCCGACCGCGGTCGAGGTGTTCATGCGCGTGCAAAAACGCATGCCGTCGATCTCGCTGGCGACCGTTTACAATTGCCTCGAAACGCTGACGGAATGCGGCCTCGTGAAACACGTGCATCATGATCGCGCGCCATCGCGTTACTGCCCGA
>JAJPJG010000026.1 GCA_021324395.1 Spartobacteria bacterium
CGCTCATGTCGTTGCCGTCGATCGTCTGCACGTCCCATTCGATCGCCTCGAAACGCTTCGCCGCGTTTTCGCTCTGCGTCGCGATCGCCATCGCGTCGAGCGTGACGTCGTTGGAATCGTAAATGAGGATCAGGTTATCGAGTTTGAAATGGCCCGCGAACGCCATCGCCTCCATCGCGACGCCTTCCTGCATGCAGCCGTCGCCGGCGAGACAGATGATGTGATTGTCGAAAATTTTGTGCGCATCGGTGTTGTAATGCGCCGCAGCCATTTTCTGCGAAACGGCGTAGCCGACGGCATTGCCCACGCCCTGTCCGAGCGGGCCGGTCGTGGCTTCAACGCCCGGCGTTTCAAATGACTCCGGATGACCAGGCGTGTGCGAATGGAGCTGGCGGAAACGCTTCACGTTTTCCAGCGGCACGTCGTAGCCGGCGAGATGCAGCCAGCTATAAAGGAACATCGAGCCGTGCCCCGCGCTGAGGACAAAACGGTCGCGATTGATCCATTTCGGCTCGTCGGGATTGAGCTGCAGCGCGTGGCCGTAAAGCACCGCGCCGATTTCCGCGCAACCGAGCGGCAGGCCGAGGTGACCGGAGTTGCACGCGTGCACCGCGTCCATTGCGAGACCGCGCGCTTCATTGGCGGCGCGGGAGAGAGCATCGAGATTCAGTTTCATAAGAGGAAAAAGCGCGGGAGAGTAAGGGCTCCTCGGCGGCAAGTCAAGACAACCGGATTTGCTAATTCCGCTTGCGGCTTATCTAGCGTTGCTCTTCGGGAACATCACGCGATCCGGCTCGGCGTTCATTTTGCGGAGTAATTTCTCGATCAGCCGCGACTTCACGCGACCCGCTTCGCGCGGCACGACGAGATAACGCACGATTGCCTCCAGCCATGTATTTTCGCTCACGCGGAAAAACACCGATGGCCGCTCGCGCACCTCGAGTTCATCCACCGGCGTCTGCGCGAGCAAATCGCGGAACGTTTTCACGCGCTCCATCATCGCCTCGCCGAGATCCTCCTCGACGACCTGCTGCATCGTCCGCGCGACAAACTCCAGATCGCTCTCATACGCGATGTTAAATCTGATCTCGTTCCAGATGTAGGGAAACAGCGGCCACGAGTAGTTGTAAACGGCCTTGCTCAGCACCTGGGAGTTTGGAAAGCGAATGATCCGTCCGCTCGGATGATCTCCGCTGATGTATTTGCCGCCAAACTCCCACAGCGTCGTGTCGAGATAACCAACGTCGATCACGTCGCCGGTCGCTTCCTCGATCTTGATCCGGTCGCCGACGCGATACGGCTGGCGCACGAGCAGATAAATCCAGCCGATGAAACTCGACAGCGTCGTTTGCAGCGAAAATCCGACGATGATCGAAATCACACCCAGCGACACGACCGCCGCATACCAATTCACAAACAGCACCGATACCGCGATGAATGCGACGACAATCGCGATGACGAGATGCAGGATGCGCCGCAAATTGTAACGCACGACCGCGCTATCGAGCCGTCCGATCAAATAGACCTCAGCGAGCTTCGCAGCCGCGAGCACCAGCACGATCAACGTCGCGCCGCGCGTGAGCCGTTGCAGCAGCGGTGCGTAATCTTTCGCAAACGAAAACCATGGCAACTCCAGCACGTAATAAAACGCCGCCAGCCCAGCGAGCAGCAGCGCATGCGTGCCGAGCCAGAGCTTGTCCTCCGTGCGCGCGCACGGCTCCGGCGCTGTTTCGCCGCGCGTTTCGCGCAGCGCGCGCTGCACTTCGCTGTCGCGTTTGATTGTCTCGACGTCGCTCATGACGGTCATTTAGTTAATCGAAACAAAACAGATGCTTGTCTGGCGCAAACTCAGCTCCGCGAAATGGGAGGACGCATGGCTCGAACGCCTCGGCTTCATCGATCCGCAGCACGTCGTGGTCACGGCGCTGGCGGGCGCGAAGACGATTCGCATCGAGGCTTACGACATTTCGAAAAAGGACGCCGAGCAGCTTGTGAAGCGCTTTGGCGGGCAAACACGCGTCCTGCAAAATCGCAATTTCGTCGCCGATGCGGCGAAACCGCGCCCGCCGCTTTTGATTCGCGATACGCTCGTGGTCGTGCGCTCGGAGAACGAAAGAGCGAAACTCGAAAAACAGTTTCCAGATCGTCACGTTCTCGCGATCCCGGCGGCAATGGCGTTCGGCACCGGCGACCACGCGACGACCGCGAACTGCCTCCGCTTTTTGTGCGACACCGCCGAAACGAATTCCGGCAAATCGTGGGAGATGCTCGACCTCGGCACCGGCACCGGCATTCTCGCGATCACCGCGCGGAAGCTTGGCGCAAAACGCATCGACGCTTACGACTTCGATCCTGCTTGCATACGGACAACGCGGGAAAACGCTGCGCTAAACGGCGTGAAGTTGCACGCGATCCAAAAAGTGGACGTGCTGAAATGGACGCCGTCGAGACAGTGGGATGTAGTCACGGCGAATCTTTTCAGCGGGGTGCTCATCGCCGCCGCCGCAAAAATCGCACGCGCAACGAAGCGAGGCGGTCATCTCATTTTTTCCGGAATCCTGCGCGAACAGGAACACGAATGCATCCGCGCCTTTCGCGCGCAACGGTTCGACATCCGCGAAATCTCGCGTCGCGGAAAATGGGTAACCGCACTCGCGCGTCGCTGAACGAAAAATAAACGAGTGCAAATCGCGTCAATCAATCCAGCCAACGGCGAAACGCTCGCGACGTTCGAGCCGATGAGCGACTCGCAAATCGAGGAGAAGCTGCAGCGCGCCGCTGATGCGTTTGCGGCGCATCGCAAAACGTCTTTTGTCGATCGCGCTGCGAAGCTGAATCGCGCCGCTGAGATCCTCGATGGCGACGCGGAGAAATTCGCGCGGATGATGGCGCTGGAAATGGGCAAGCCCATTCGCGGAGGCGTCGCGGAGGCGCGCAAATGCGCGATGTGCTGCCACTTTTACGCTGAAAACGCGGAGCGATTTCTCGCCGACGAAATCGTCGAGACCGACGCGCAGCACAGCTTCGTGCGCCATCAGCCGATCGGCGTCGTGCTCGCGATCATGCCGTGGAATTTTCCGTTCTGGCAGGTCATCCGCTTCGCCGCGCCCGCCTTGATGGCCGGCAACGTCGGTCTGCTCAAACACGCGTCGAATGTGCCGCAATGCGCGCTCGCGCTGGAGGAGATTTTTCGCAGCGCCGGCTTCGGCGACACATTCCAGACGCTGCTCATCAGGTCGGATAAAGTGGAGCGCGTGTTAAGCGACCCGCGCATCCGCGCCGCGACGCTCACCGGCAGCGAACCGGCTGGAAGCAGCGTCGCCGCGACCGCCGGCAAGCTCATTAAAAAAACCGTGCTCGAGCTCGGCGGGAGCGACCCGTTAATCGTGATGCCGACAGCCGATCTCGCGCAAGCGGTGCGCATCGGCGCCCAGGCACGCTGCGTCAATAGCGGCCAGTCGTGCATCGCTGCGAAACGCTTCATCGTGCACGAAAAAATCTACGATGAATTCGAGCGTGGCTTTGCTGATGCGATGAACGCGCTGAAAGTCGGCGATCCGCTCGACGAGGCGACGGACATCGGCCCACTCGCCACGCCCGACATCCTCGACGGACTCGACGAGCAGGTGCGTAAAACCGTCGCCGCGGGTGCGCGCGTCGTCATCGGCGGCGAACGCCTCGACCGGCGCGGGAGCTTTTACCCGCCGACTATCCTCGCCGATATCGCTAAAGATTCGCCCGCTTACCACGAGGAGTTTTTCGGCCCGGTCGCGCTCCTTTTCCGCGTCCGCGACATCGATGAAGCCATCGCACTTGCCAACGACACCCCATTTGGCCTCGGCGCGAGCGCATGGACAAATGACGCCGCCGAGCGCGACCGCTTCATCGACGAAATCGAATCGGGACAGGTCTTCATCAACGCCATGGTCGCATCCGATCCGCGCCTCCCCTTCGGCGGCGTCAAGCGCTCCGGCTACGGTCGCGAACTCAGCCGCGACGGCATCCGCGAGTTCGTAAACATCAAAACCGTCTGGATCGCGCCGGCGGCGAAGAAGCCGGGGGACGAAACGGAGTAGCGACTACCGCTTCAGCTCCACCCGGAAAAACATCCGCTGGCCGGTGTTGTTCGGCAGCGTGATGTGCGTGGTGGATTGCGTGCTGTCGGCGGTGATGACGACGGGCGTGTTCGTCGTGTCGAGCACATCGCTCCACGTGACAAGGTCGCTGGAATGACGCACGCGATAATCGCAGCCGGGGGTGCTCGTCCATGTGAGATCCATGCCTTCGCCGCTGACAGCTGAAGTCGAGCAGGCCAGTTTTGATGTCGGGTCGAGCGGATTGGTGCCGGCGAGAAATTCCTGCAGGTTCGTCATGCCATCCTTGTCGGGATCGGCGTTGGCGACTTTGGGGTCGGTGAGGCTGAAGCCGTATTGCTGTTTCCACGCATCGGGAATGCCGTCGTTGAGCGTGGAGGTCGCGTTGTAAGGATTCGGCTGGCCTGCGTGCGATTCGCTCGTGTCGATGAGTTTCAAATATTGCGCCTGTCCACCGGTGGTGACGCTCGTGGTGAGGCCGACGGTGATGCCATTCGCAATGACATCCGTGCCGGTGCGGTCGGTGGCCCAAACGTGCGCCGTCGGATCGGCGGCGATCAGATTAACGAGGTTGTAAGTGTGCGACGGCGCGATGCCGAAACGGTTCGAGCCGCTCGTGGCGAGCGCGTTCAGGTTGAACGTCGCCCAGCGGGTGGAACTCGCGGTGTAGTTGTTATTCACAAAAGCAAACACCGTGTCCTGCCACGCGGCGCTCGCGCCGGCGTCCTGGAATTTCGCGACGGCGAACATGTCGGGATCGTAGGTGCCGGTATCGGTGCGCGAGAGGAAATAGACGTTCTGACTCCGGAGCGCGGGCGAGTTTTTGCGTGCGTTGTTGACGCGGCTGTAAAGCGTCTGGAGGTTCCAGTCGCGGTTTTGCCAGACCTTGCGCATCGAGTTGAACGTTTTGAAATTCGGGATCGATTTGCCGAAATTCAGCTCGTAAATGTCCCAGTTGTTGTTCGCGTTGGCGACGCCGCTGAATGCATAAGTCGCCGCATCGTTCTTCGCACCGGCTTCCTGTCCGTAAAGCAGCATCGGGATTCCATCAAGCGCGCTCACCTCGGCATACGCCTGGAAAATCGAATACGGGTCGTTCGAGGGAAATACTTCGTCGTGGCTGGTGAGATTGTTGAGCAACACGACGTTGTCGTAGGCGTTGCGGCGATCGTCGTAGGCCTTAAACGTCGGAAATGTCGTCGGGTTCGCCGTGCCCGCGCTGCCGGCGCCGTTGGCCGGATACGCAAAGAACTGATCGCGCCAGTAAAACACGATGTTTTCATTCAGGATATCGAACTGCCGCGCGCTGCGGTAACCGACGCCGTGCCGGTTGCTGCCGTTCACCGCGCGGAAGCCGTCGAGCGACTCGGCCATGAAAAGGAAATCCCATTTCACGGTGCGCGTTTTGTTGATGCAATATTCCCAGAATTTCGACGGCAGGCCTTGCGCGAAATCGCAGCGCATTCCGTCGATGCCTTTGTAGCTCTGCTCCGGCGGAGTGCCGGGCGGGCAGCCGGTCTTCGTCAGCCAGTAAACCGGATAGTAGGCGAAATACTGCCAGAGCTCGCGCGTCGTGGAAGAGAGCGGCGCGATGTCGTCCCGCTCGAGCAGATAATCGTCCTGGTCGGCGTCGCTCGCGGTTTTGACGAGCGCGTCGTAGCTGCCGAAATAGAAATCGCGCACGTCGGTCCATTTTCCGAAATCGCTGCGATCGGGTGCGACGGCCATGTCGGTCCCGCTGGTTGCCGGCTGGTCGTAGTTGCCGGTTTTCGAGAACCACTGCGGGCGCATGTCGCTGATTTTCGTGTTCGGGTCAAAGCCGAACAAATCGGCGCCGCCTTGTCCGAAGACTGCATCGGGTGCGCAATGGTTGAAGGTCGCATCCACCATCAAGTTCACGCCGATATTATCCATCTGTTGCACAAATGTGGTAAACTCGTTGAGCGCGCCCGCCGGCGTATTGTCCGCGCCGAGCAGCGGATTCACGCTCCAGTAATCGCGCACCGCATACGGGCTGCCGGGCACGAATGGCGAGCCGGTCGCGGAGGGATCGCCGATCGGATGCACCGGCTGGAGCCAGAGGGTGTTCACGCCGAGTCCGGTGAAATGGCCGTTATTGATGATGTCGGGCCGGTCGGTATTCGCGGTGTAAAGATCGCGGAACGTGCTGCGCGTCGCCTGTGTCGTGCCGGTCGCCTCGACGACCATCGGATTGATTTCATACATCGTCGCGCTCTGCGCCTTTCGCGGCGAGACGACGGCGACGCAATCGCGCCGCTGCGCGTGGTCGGTGTAGTAAATCCACGGCCCGGCATTGACGCGATAGCGCGCGTTGATGCGGTAAACGCCGCAACGCATGACCGGCAGCGTGACGGTGTAACCGCCATTGCCGTTCGGCGTCATCGGATAGGAGCGGTAATAGGTCTGGCTCGTCGGTGTCGCCGCATCGAGGTTGTCGTCGATAGTTGCGAAATTGCGCCGGTTTAAATTCGTGACGAGCTCGACGTTCGTGATCGCGGCGTTCGGCGCGATGTTCGGATAAAGGTTCACCGTGACCTGCGCGGTTTCCTTCATCAATTCATCGATGAAAAAGCGGCGCAGCCCGTAGTTGGCGTCGGCGGTGTTTCCGTTCACCACTGTTTCCATCGTCGGTTTTCCGTTGTCGAAATAACCGTCGAGATCCTCGTCGCGGATGCTGTCGGTCGCGACCGGCTGAAACTCGGTGATCTGCAAATTATTGTCGCCGCTCCACGCGACCGGGCATTGCGAATTGATCGTCCCACCGTCGCTCGTGCCGTAGGCGACCGCCGCGAGATAGATCACCTTCGGCACGCTGCCGAATACTTCCTGCAAATCGATTTCGCCCTCGAGCGCCTGTCCATTCGCGCCGATCGCCGAAATGCCCATCGTGCCGCCGTTGACGAAGCTGTTGTAGTTCGACCCGCTCGCCGTCACCGATTCGCCGACGAGCCACGGCTTCGTCGCTTTGTTGAAATGAATCGTCCCGGCCTTCGCCCACGGCGCTACTTCGCTGTTGCCGAATTGATCGGTGACGAAAAGGAAGTGATCGTTCGCGCCGCCTTTGGGCGACCACGTGGCGACATAGAGCTTCGTGCCTTTCACCGCCGCGAGAATTTTCATCCCGCTGTTGGCGATTTCGTAATTCGCGCTGTCGAATTGCCCGTCCATCACGAACACATGCGGCGTGACGTTGACGTTGATGTTCGCGTAGCTCGCGCTGGCGTCGGTGGTCGAGCCGTTCGCGTTTTGGAAAACGAGCGTGACGTTGTGCGCGCCGGACGGCACGGCGAAGTTGTAATTCCACGCGCCGTTCGCGCTAAAGGTCATCGCGAAATTTTGGGCCGTGCCGCCGTCCACCGAGGCGCGGACGTAAATCGCGCTGACGTTTTTCAGCGGGCCGAAGTTCGGCCGATACGTGATCGCGAGCGAGTTGGTTCCACCCGCGCTGACGAGATTCCACGAGGCCTGCTGCGCGGCGGACAGGTTCGGCTGGCTACCCGTGTTGTAGATGTTGAAGTGATACGGATCGCCGAATTGCAAAAAGCCCTGCCGCACTTTGTCGAGGTTGCTCGCGCCGGAACCGGTCGCGCTGACGCCGAAATGATCGCCGTCCCAACTGCCGCTGTAAAACGTGTCCTGGTTCAGCGGATTCAACTGCGTCCACGTCTCGCCGAAGTTCGGGATGGTGTCCTGGTTCGTGTCGCCCGGGATCACCGTGTTCGGATTGATTCCCGCGAGGACGCCCGGCCACTCGATGTCGTCCGGCAATCCGTCGCCGTCGGAATCCACCATGTTCTGGCCGTAAAGATTGAAGACAACGGTGCGGCAAACACGTTTCGTCTGTCCGTTCACCGTAACTTCCGCTTCGAAAAAGTGCGTGCCGTTGATGAACGCGCCATAGAGCCGGTCGGCGACTCCGCCCGAGGTGTAACGCCCGTCGAACGTGTGCGAGATCGTGCCGGTGCCGCTCAAGCCGACCTGCTCATAGCCGTCCCACCACATCCGCACGGAACCGGCGGTCACGCCGGCATCGACGGTGATCGTCGTTTGCGGGAACGGCAGGTAGATCGACTGTCCTTCGCTCCAGTTCATCGCGATGTTCGGGCCGCTGGTGGAGACGGTGAAATTTTGCGAAGCGGTGCTGCTGTTGATCTCCGCCTGTGGCGAGCCGTTGTCGTATTCGTGGGCGCGAATCGTCAGTGTGTGCGTGCCGGCGCCGAGGCCGGTGACGTTGTATTTCCATGTGCCGCGCATCACCTGCGCGGCGTTTTGCCACGCGCCGCCGTCGATTTGCGCCTCGATTTTTCCGGCGCTCTTGTCGTCATTCGTGATGGTCGCAACGGCGTCGCCGTTAACTGTCGCGGGCAGGTTGATCGCCAGCGAAGGACCGGTGCGATCGACGTAAACAACTTTCGAGAATGTCTGGAAGATCGCCGACTGTCCCGCGGCGCGATGGGTGAAAGCGCGCGCTTTGATGACGTGCAGTCCCTCGGGAACATTCGTTAAATCGGCGGTGAATTTCCATTTGCCGGCCGGCCCGACATAGGTCGCCTGCTGATAACCGCACGCGATCATGTCGTTCCCGCCAAATTGCGTCACCGCGTTGTTGACGTTGCGGCCCTGTCCCCAGCGAACGATGACGTTGTCCACGTAACTGCCGGCGGGGTCGTTGTAATCGACTTCGATGTCCACCGAGTTGCCGGTGACGCGCGGAATCGTGCGCGCTTTCGGCGCGGCGTCGCGTCCGCCGGGGACGACCCAGTTCATCGTGCCGACCTGTGTTCCATTTTGCAAAAAGCGGACCGGTTCGCCAACCGGCGTGGCGACATACGGCGCGTAGCAGACGAAGCCCTGCCCGCCGCGCGCCGGCACGGTGATCGTCGCCTGCGCGTTGCTCACCGTCACGTCGTTGCCGTTGTTGCCGGTGTAATCGTGCAGCACCGTGCCGTTCGGAAAACTCGTCGCGACGGTGCGGGTCTGGTCGCTGCCGGATGCATTGAGCGCGACGAGCAACGTCGCCTCGCCGCTGTCGGGCTGCGCGTTCCCATTCGCGTCGTCGTAACGCTCATAGGCGTAATAATTGTTCTCGCTCCAGCGATTCCACTCCCGGCCGCGCGCGAATTGATTGTGGATGTAAACGAGGTTCGTGATCACGCCGTCGTAATCGCCGAGCGCGTCGCCGGTGCCGGGCTTGACCCACGTCTTGGTGTTGTAGTCGCTCCACGAAATGTTGTTGCCGGAGAAATAGACGATCGGCACGCCGGTATGCGTGAGGATGTAGGCGTAGCCGAGTTGGAGTTTTGTCGGCGCGCTCTGGTCGTGGCTCTGCACGAACATCACTCCCTCGGTCGGGTCGAGCGCGGTGCCGAGCGTGCCTAAAGTTGCGAGCGTGCTGTTGTTAAACGCATTGTCGAGCAGGTTAATCTTCTGCGGGAAATCGAGGTAGCGCATCTTGACGTTCCCCTGCCGCCAGTAGTCGAAGGTCGAGCTCGCGCCGCTGAAGATTTCCGAGAAGTTCAGCATCTGCTTGCGGCGGATGTCGTTCTTGAATTGGTCGGTGTTAGTCGCATCGAAGGTAAGGCCGCGGCGCTGCGCGAAATTGTATTGCGCCTCATGCAGGAAACCCGCGTTCGGGTCGCCGAAAAATTCCCGCACGACGTGCTTCGCCGCATCGAGGCGGAAGCCGTCGTAATCCATCGCGTTGCCGAGCCACGCCGCCCAACGGCCGAGCATCTGCCGCACGTTTTCCGCCGGAAGCTGCGAGCCGGGTGCGTTGTAGGGATACTTGTCGTATTGGCCCGGGTGCCGGATGAAAGGCGCGGGCTCCGCGGTGTAATTCGGCGCGCCGGTCGAGAAACGCCCATCGGGCTCGGTGACGATGTCCATTAAGCTCACGAGCTCCTGCTGGAACGTTCCGCCGTAGCCGTTGCTGATATCGTCATACGCGCTCATGCGCGGCGCGCGCTTCCAGCCACCGGGCTGCGAGTTGTCCGCCCAGACGTGAAAATCGTTCGGCTTCATCCCGGGATAGCTGCGGTAATCCGGCCCGTTGCCGTTATGGTTGATCACGATGTCCGGGTAAATCTTCACATCGGAATCGTGCAAATTATCCACCATGTTCCGGAGGTCGCCGCGCGTGCCGTAGCGCGTCGCCAGCGTGCCGCGCTGCGGGACGTCGCCGAGGTCAAACCGGTCGTAAAGGCTGTAGCCGACGTTGCCCCACTTGATCGTTCCCGCCTCCGGCGACTTGCATGGCGGCGGCGTCCAGATCGCATCGTAGCCAAACTCCGCGATCTCCGGGATGCGCAGGTAAATCTCGTTCCAGTCCGACTCGAAATACTGGAGCACCGCCTCGGCGTCTGAATGGCGGACGGTGACGAGCAGCGCCAGCGCAAAAGCGGCGAGCCGGAAAATGAATCGGTTCATAGGGGGAACAACACGCTACCGCATCCTCGCCGCAATGAGATTACCGCGTTTGTTGCACGGTTGAACCAGCGCGACCGCCTCGATGAACAGCTCGTCTGCTGCCTTCCTCCGAGCCGGTCAAGTCCTGTAAGTCGTGTTACGGGTCTTTCGCCGCATTGGCGATCACCGCACCGGTCAGTGCCGGCATCGTGACCTGCATCGTTTGGCCGTCGCTTTTCGCTTCGAGAACGCCTTCATTGCTAGCGAAGACGATGACCGGTGACTCGAATGCGATCGGGATTTTCAGCGTCTGCGGTTTTTCGCTACGGTTAAACGCGACGACAACTTTCTGTTTTTTGTTGCTGCGAAGGAAGGCGAACGTCCCGGCATTGTCGTCGCTGGCGAGCGATGCGTAATCGCCGCGATCGAATACCGATTGCGCGCGTCGCAGCGTGATCGCATTTTTGTAAAAGCGAAACAGCTCGGCGTCGAAGTTGTTGTCGTCGGGCTCATGCGGAATGCCACGGGGGTCGATCGCTTGCGGATCGAATTTCATGTCAGGCCAGACCATCGGCATGCGGCAATCGGGATCGTGCCCGCCCCACATGCCTGCTTCGTCGCCGTAATAAATCATCGGCGCGCCGACGTAGGTCATTTGGAAAAGCACGACAAGCCGCTGGATGGCGCGTTCGCGCGCGTCGGGCTTGCGGATTTTGTAATTGGCAAAATGCGCGTCGTTGTTTTCGTTGAAGGAAATCGCACCGGCATCCTTGTAGGTCGCGAGATCGCGGTTGACGATCATCGACGCGAGCCGATCGGTGTCGTGCGAGTCGGTGAGGTTTTGCATGACGTATTGCACCGGCCTCGGAAAGGCGTTGCGGCGCTCGTCGAGAAGCTGCGCGAGCTGTGATGGCGCGATGCGATTGTCAATGAGGTAGCCTTTTAGCGGAATGGCGAACGCGTGGTAATTCATGCACGCCGAAAAATGGCAATCGGCGATGAACTTCGACGCGTCTTTCCAAATCTCGGCGGTCGTGTAGGCATTCGGGTTCAGCGTGCGGACGAGATCATTCCAGTCAGCCCAGAATTTCGGCGGACGCTCATCGGCGACATCGAGCCGCCAGCCATCGATGCCGGCGCTGACATCGCCATTCGGCTGCATCCATCGTTTCGTGGCCTCGAAAATGTAAGCCTTCGGGCCGGGCGCCATGTCGGTGCGGTCGGCGTTCGCGGCGAAAACGGGAAGCGTTTTGTGTCCCCACCAGCCTTTGTAGTCGAACTCGTTGCGCTTCGTCGCGGGATCGTCGAACGACGTGATGACATACCAGTCTTTGTAGGGCGAGTTCTGTTGGTTGATACGCAGATCCTTGAATGCAAAAAAATCGCGACCGGTGTGATTGAAGACGCCGTCGAGGATAACGTGCATGCCGCGTTTGTGCGCTTGTTTTACAATCTCTAAAAACAATTTGTCCGCCGCGGTCCACTGCCACGTCTTCGGATCGGCCGTTTCCTTTTCCATCAAAGCGAGATCGCTGCGCGGATCGGGACCGAAAAACGGATCGATGTGGTGATACGTGTTGCCGTCGTATTTGTGCAGCGAGCGCGAGTAGAATAGCGGGTTGAAATAGATCGCGTTGATGCCGAGGTCCGCGAGGTAATCGAGCTTGTCGAGCACGCCCTGCAAGTCGCCACCGTAACGCCGGTCAAACACGCCGTGCCTGTAAAAATTCGGCGCGGGATCGGGATCGTTCGGCTTGTCCTGCTCGGTCTCCCAATCATCGCGCGCATACCAGTCGCCGGTCCATCTCGTCACGTGCCACTTTTCCGATGGCGTGATCGGCCACTCCAGCGACTCGCGCGTTGGATCATTCTTCGGATCGCCGTTGCGGAATCGCTCGGGAAAAATTTGATACCAAATCGCGTCGCGCGCCCAATCGGGCGCGAATTTCGCCGCGGTTTCGTCGTCTTGTGCGAAGAGCACGAAACCGTTCAACAACAGCGACGCGAAAACTATGTGCGAGGACAGTTTCATTTTGTTAACTACATCGGAGATTCCGTTGTCCGCGGCAAATTGAAAATGGCCGGCGGTCAGTAAATCCGTTCAAAGCATTCCCACCATGAACAAACCACGTCTCTCCTTTTGGCAAATCTGGAACATGAGCTTCGGCTTTTTCGGCATTCAATTCGGCTGGGGCCTGCAAATGGGAAACATGTCGGCGATCTATGAATATCTCGGCGCGAGCGAAAGCGCGCTGCCGCTGCTCTGGCTCGCCGCGCCGCTCACCGGCTTGATCATTCAGCCAATCATCGGGCACATGAGTGATCGCACGTGGGGACGGCTCGGCCGCAGGCGTCCGTATTTTTTAAGCGGCGCGATCCTCGCATCGCTCGCGCTGCTTGCGATGCCGCACAGCGGCGTGTTGTGGATGGCCGCGGGTTTGCTCTGGATTCTCGATGCGTCGGTGAATGTGAGCATGGAGCCGTTCCGCGCGTTCGTCGCCGATTTGCTGCCGGATGAGCAACGCACGGTCGGCTTCGCGATGCAAAGCGTGTTCATCGGCGCGGGCGCGGTGCTCGCATCGAAGCTGCCCGGCTGGCTGCACGATTGGGGCATCAGCATCAAGACAACCGCGGCGCATCCGATTCCGCAGACCGTTATCACGGCGTTTACGGTCGGCGCATTCGTCTTTTTTCTCGCGGTGCTCTGGACGATCGCCACGACGAAGGAATATCCGCCGGAAGACATGGATATTTTAAAACAAAAACAAGCCGAAGGCTTCGGCGAAATCTGGACGGCCGTTCGCGAAATGCCGACGCGAATGAAGCAGCTCGCTGTGGTGCAATTTTTCACGTGGATGGCGCTGTTTTGCATGTGGATTTTTTTCAGCGTCGCCGTCGCGCGAAACATCATGGGCGCGACCGACACGCATTCGGAGCTTTACGAGCGCGGCATCAACCTGGCGCGCGATTGCTTCGCGCAATACAACTTCGTCGCGTTTATCGCGGCGATGGGTTTTCTCTGGCTCGGCCGCGTGATGAGCGCGAAATGGATTCACGTGATTTCACTGCTGCTTGGCGGGATCGGCCTTGCGAGCATCGGAGTCATTCGCGAGCCGTGGATGCTACTGACTGCGTTCGTCGGCGTCGGTATTGCATGGGCGTCAATCTTGTCCATGCCTTACGCAATGCTCTCGAGTGCGCTGCCGCCGGAGCGCATGGGCGTTTACATGGGCATTTTCAATTTCTTCATAGTCATCCCGCAAATCCTCGTCGCGATCATCATCAGTCGCGTGATGGAGCATTTTCCGCAGGTTAACAGATTGAGCGCGGTTGTTTTTGGCGGCTTTTGCATGATCGTTGCCGCGATCGTTACGCTGTTCGTTCCGAGCACGAATGTCGCGCCGCGCCGCTTGCAGGAAGCTGCGGAAAAAGAAGGGATGCTGCCGACGGCGACACCGCCGGAAAGCCCGCTGCCGTAAACGCTACGGCCGCGTTTGCACGCAAATGGTGAAGGTCGAACCCGCGCCGTGTTTTGTGTGCAGGTGAATCGCGCCGTTCGCTTCACGAACAAGCCGTTTAACGATCGAAAGACCGAGTCCTGTGCCTTTGTCGGCGGCCTTGGTCGTGAATTGGGTCTCGAACATTTTGCCGAGAATCTCCGGCGGAATGCCCGGGCCATTGTCCTGCACGGAAATCGCGAGGATCGGCGCGCGATTGAGAAAACCTTCGCGGTTGATGAACCGCTCTTCGCTGCTGTCCTTGAATTGATTTAGATCGAGCGGATAAACGAGCCGTTGCGCGCGAATCTCGACGCGATGCGCTTTGTCGCTGCTTTGCAGCGCGTTGATCGTGAGGTTCAGCAGAATTTGCAAAAGATCGGTGCCATTGATCTCGGCGACGACATCCTCCGCCATCTCGTGAATCGCAAGCTGATGTCCGCGCGTGCTAGGATGCCGGACGAGCAGTTCTTTCAAATCGCTCAAAATCTGATTCACGCTAACGCGCGTCGGCTCGACTGCGCCTTCACGTAAAAACGAGAGATAACGCCGCGAAATTTCAAAACAGCGTCCCACTTGATTTGTCAGTTTGTTAAGATCGCCCTTGATCGTCTCGAGCTTCTCGCCGTCGACACTCGCGGCGTTTTCGATCGCGCGATTGATCATCTCGATGAAGCCGGAAATTACCGTCAACGGGCCGTTGATATCGTGCAGCACGCTCGCGTAAATCTCGCCTTTCGTGCGGCTCATTTCCTCCTTCAATTTCTGGTCTTCGATCTCGCGCTGCAACGCGTGCAGAGTCTGGTTTGTGCTCTGCAGATTCATCGCGACCTGATGCTTCTCGCGCGCACGTGCCACCGCCGCGCGCATAGTCGGAATGTCAAACGGCTTATTTAAATAATCGCAAGCACCGTATCGCAGAGCCTGTCGCGCGGTCTCGATCGTTTCATACGCGGTGAGCATGATCACCTCGATCGTCGGGTTCAGTTCCTTGATCTTGCGCAGCACTTCGACGCCGGACATTCCGGGCATCAAAATGTCGAGGATCGCGACATCGATTTGGTTGTTTTTCGCGTGCTCAACAGCTTGCGGACCGTCGCTCGCGAGCAGGACGTTGTATTCGTCCTTGAAGATGATTTTGACAGACTGCCGCGGGCCTTCCTCGTCATCAACCACGAGCAGCGTCGGCTTCGGCCCGGTGCGGGTTTCTTTTTGCGGTTTAGAAATGGTATCCAACGGAGAAGGTGATGGCATGACTTATAAAGCGATACCGTCCATCTGCAAGTGTATCGTTGTCGATCGTGCGCTTCGGTCCGTAGGTAAGTTGATACGCGACATCCCAGTCGATCTTGTTGCTCATGCTCTGGCCAATGCCGAGGCTGAAGAAGTGGTGATTTGAGTCCGGCACGGATGGCTGGAAGCTTTCGTTCGGCACCGAGTTTTGCGCGTAGCCGTAGCCGCCGCTCAGGCGGAAGCCGTTGTCGAATTTGCGCGTGGCGCCAAACTCAAAAATCCACGAGCTGCGCCAGTTGAAAGGAAGGTCGAACGTCTGGCCATCTTTCTGGTGCAGTTTTACTGTGTTTAACGAATCCCAATCAGTGTAATCGGCATCGACCTCGAGGTTCCACTGCGGTGTAGGCCGGAACGAATAGCCGAACGTGACGACCTGCGGCATGCGGAATTTCGCGTCGGCCTCCTGCATTGGTCCGAGGTCCTCGACGAAACCGCCCGGCGGAACGCCCGCGGCTGCGAGCCCGGCGGCGAACTGCGCTTCCGCTTTCGCAATCAATTGTGCTTTGATCGCCGGCGGCAAAGGCGCGCTGTTAATCTGCTGTTCGATCGCGTCCACTTTTGCGCGCGCCGCGGCAACTTGCTGATTGCCCGCATGCGCGGCATGGCGTTCCTTGTCGGAAAGTATCGCTTTCGTGTGGCCTTCGAAATCGATCGAAACGCCGCTGCGATACGTGATGCCGAACGAGTGCTGCGCTGTCGGTTTCCACAAAATGCCCGCGTTGAATCCACCGGAAAGCCCCGAACCTTTAAAACGGAATTGGTCGCCGCCGCCGAATTCCGGTCCAAGGATGCCCTGCCGCAAATCGAGTTCGCCGTAGTTGATCGTCGCGCCAAAAGCGACGGAAAGTGTGCGCGTGACTTGCAGCGCGATGACAGGATTCGCAGTGATCGTTTCGAGCTTGCCATATGTAGTGATCTGCCGGAACGGGCCGTTTTCAGGCCACTTCATTTCGAGTCCGAATGGTGAGTAAAAGCCGAGACCGAATGTGAAGGGCCAGTCTTTTGGGCGCATCGTATAAAAGCTTTGCGGCACGAATGACCATTTGTGGTGCGCGTCAAACGAGTCGCCCCCCTTTTCCGGGTAATAATCGACGTCGAGATTTACCGAGTAAACGCCGAGTCGCGCAGTCAAATTGTCGAGCTGAGTGATGCCCGCAGGGTTGTAATAAATCGCTGACGGATTGTCAGCGGTCGCGACGAATGCGTCAGCACGCGCGGTCGCGGCGGCGTCCTGGTCGAGCAGACGAACGCCAAGCGCGAAGCCCATCGACGGTGTCAGAGCGGCAGCAGTAATGATTGGGAGGAGGCGGATTTTCATAAATGAGAGTTTTTAAGCAGCACAACGCGTGCTAAACAATGCATGGCAAAAGAAAAAGATAATTTTTGATTAATGTCGTTAATCAATTGTGTTCGCTGAGTGGCAGGGAGATTTTCACGACGCCGGGCCCGCGTTCGCTCGGCTCGATTTCAATTCTGCCGCGATGATCCTCGATGATTTTTCGCGTCACGGTGAGGCCGAGACCGAGGCCGACATTACGCGTGGAGAAAAATGGCTCCTGCGCTTTTTGCGCTGTCTCGCGCGTAAAGCCATTGCCGGTGTCGTGCACTTCCACCTGCAGGCTTGGCGAACTGGTCATCCCCTCCTCCAGGATTCGCACCGAGACGTTCGGGTCCTTCGGATTTGCCTGCAGCGCGTTGAGGATCACTTCCGAAAATGCATGCCGTAACGCTTTTTTGTCACCGGCTATCATCCAGTTTTCGGATGTTTTCGCAGGCTCGCGTTCCGGAGATTTGCCGGTGTGATAGGAATACGCGTCGCGGAATGCTTCCGAAATTAAATCGGACACACGTATTTGATCTGCAAAATCGGTTTTGTCGCGCGCGAGAAACATCATTTGGTTCGCAAGCCGCGAAATGCGTTTCACTCCACTCGACAGCGCGATGGAAAGCGATTGCTGGAATTCAGGATCGTCGCCTTTTTCCAAAAGCAATTGCTGATGCGTGGAAATCGGCACTACAGAATTTCCGATCTCATGCGCGAGATGTTCGGCCATCGCCGTGATCAAGCGCAGGTTCGACGCTTCGATTTCGAGACGCTGCGCTTTTTCCATCTGCGTGATGTCTTCGATGATGAGCAGCGCCGCATTCGGGTTCGCGGAATTTTGTGTGCGGAATGGCGAAATCGTAACCTGAAACGTGATCTCGGGCACCGCGGACAGTTGATATTTGAATGGCAAAAGCCCTGTGCCGGTTTTCATCACCGTAAACACCTTGCTGCCGAGTTCCTGCGGCAAATCGGCAAACTCGAGCTGCAGTTTGCCGCTTTTTCCCGCCAGGAAAATTCGCCGTGCCGATACGTTCGCGTGCAGCATCGCAAGCGCCGAGCTGACGACGATGCAGCCGCTGCCGAGCGTGCCGAGAATGTCTGCGACCATGCCGTGATTCGCGACAAGCTGGTCGTGCAACCATGAATTGCGGATCGCAAGGCCAACCTCCTCCAGCATGTGGAAAATGAGCGCGAGCTCTTCGTTTGCATAAGGCTCGCCTGTTAAACGTTCATCGAACACTGCGACGCCGATCAGCGTTTCGCGATCGAGAATCGGAATCGCGACCTGCGCGCCGAGCAATTGAAATTCCTTGATGATCTCGCGGTTGGATTGCGCTTCGGGACTCGTCGCTTTCAAAATGCGTCCCTGCCTTCGCAAACACGCGCCGATGCCCGCACCGAGCGACAATGCGAAATGCTCGAGAAACGATTGCTCGAGCCCGATCGCGCACGCCGAGCGCAGCCAGCGATCCTCCTGCGCATGCGCGCTCTCGCTCAACAAACTCGCCGGTTTGCGCAAAAAAATCACCGCACGGTTTACGCCGATGATTTCGCGGAGCAGCAGCAAAAATTGCTTCAACAGCGCCTCCGGATTTAGCGAGTGAATCAAGACGCCGGAAAAATTCCGCAATGCTTCCAGCGCGCGGAAGTGATCAGATTGTGTCGGCATCGGTCGCGACGATTGCGTCGCTTGCGGCGTAATCGCAGAGGAGCGCGATTTTTGATCCTGCTCGGCAAACGAGCGCTCCAGTAATGTGTTTAACAGTTTTGCTCGCACCGGCTTTGCAATCACGTGCGAGATGCCGAGCATGTAAGCGTCTTCCTCCCACTCCCATTGCTTTGCGCCGGTATAAACAATAACCGGCGCATTGGGTGCAGCCTGGCGCACCTGCTCGATTGCGCGAATCGCGCGCACGTCGGTGAGTTCGACATCGAGAATCACCGCGTCTATCGCGCCGCGCGAAAGCAGCGACTCGGCTTCCCAAATATCTTCTTTTGCGATGAGCTGATACTGCGACGGATCGAGCGAGGCTTCGATCGCCGAGGCAAAAGGCGGTAGCTTGGTAAGAATTAAAACTGTTCTCATTGAGCTATTACGGCGGGCGTGACCTGTTTAACTTGTCTGCTCGGTAAATCAATCTGAACCGTCGTGCCTTTGCCCAGTTGGCTGAAAACATTCAGATTGCCGCTGTGCAGGTTTACGATTTTGCGGCAGATGGCGAGACCGAGGCCGAATCCGCGCTCGTGATCACCACGATCTCCCCGGTCCTTGGTCGTAAAATACGGTGTAAAAATGCGGTCGAGATTTTCTTTTTTAATACCTTCGCCCCGGTCGACTACCCGCACGCGCAACCAGTCGCGAGTAGCTTCGGTCTTCACGAGCTTCACAAGCTCGACACGAATGGTCGACCCTTCCGGTGACGCGTCGATGGCGTTCGCAATGATGTTTGCGATCAAACGTTGGATAAGCACTTCGTCCATTTCGACGAGGACTTCGCCGGGCGTATCGGAAACGACATTGATTTGCTTTTTCGCGCGACGCGCAGCGGTGAGATCGACTGCTTGCGCGATCTGCATGTCGAGCCGGCCGAGTTGAAAATCAGGCCGCAGATTTTCGGAAAAGAAAAGCGACTCGCGCACATAGGCGCGCATTGTTTTGATGTTGCGTAGAGCTACCGGCAATAACTCGTCGGTTAAATCTTCAGTCGAGACACCTTCGCTGACGAGTTGCAGCAATGTCCAGATGGGTGTGAGAAGGTTGTTAAGATCATGGGCCATTCCGCGGGACATACGACCTAGTAATTCCAATTCCTGCTGATGCTGGATTTGGTTCTTAAGACGAATCTGGTTGATGACCAGGCTAAGGTTTTTGACCAACAACACCATCAAGCTAATGTCGGTCGCAGTGTAAGGATCGCCGCTTGTCTTCGAGCCGATAAGCATTAGCCCAAATGGCTCGTCCTCCCACACGAAAGGAAAGCAAAACTCGGCATCGAAACGCTTGAGCGATTCACGGGCTGCCTGCTCGATGTGTGCAGTCGTGCGAGTGCTATAGAGGAAATTAAATGCGAGATACTCCGCGCCCGTGGATTGAAAGAACTCGAAGACGGGCGAATCGACGCGCAGTTCCGGAAATTGCTCCTGCGGACGTTCCGGATGAGAATGAAACAAGCTAAATACGCGGGTCGTTTCATCAAAGAGAATGATCTCATAGCTACGCAGCTTGAGAGTCTTCGTCATCATCTCATGCAGGTCGCTCATGAGTAAGTCGGTGTCGGTATACCACTGCATCGAGTTAATGAAGCTGCTGATTTGGTCCTGATATTCGAGCTTGTCTCCAAGGATGCGCTTTTCCACACCTTCCCCGCCGGAACCGAACAATCTCGGAAAGAAAACTGAAGCGATAAGTCCGCTCAAAAGCAGGATAACTAACGTGCTAAAAAACGAGACGGCGTTGTATTGACTGGGCGCAAAGAGAGTAACTCCGAGCAACAAACTCAGGCCAATAAGAAACAGAAAACCAAGTCGTATACCGTGCGCGACAATTTTGCTGACTGCGACGTGGACATCAAGCAACTGGTGTTGCAGCACACTGTAAGCGACCATGATTCCGTAGAAATTCGCCGCAAGGCTGCCGTATGGGTAGACGTTTACGTTAGTGAAAGGATAATGAACGATTCCCATGATCGGCAGGATGTCGTTATTGCCGAGCACAGCCAGCATCGACTGCGCAAGGATCATCATATCGATACGGCGACGGTGCAGCATACCTAGCTGCCGGCGTTTTCTAAAAAGGATATACAAAGACGCAAACGCGAGCCCAAATGAGGCTGCAAAGAGATAGTAAATAGGCCCCGCGACTGCATACCAACCCGCGCTGCCGAGATATTGAACGTCCTTAACGAAGTAAGGAGTCAGGTCACTTAGCGCCAGCAACCCTTGGATAACGTAAAGACTGTAGATCCATTTACCGAAGCGGATGCCGGCAATGATGAGCGATAGGTGGAAAAATAGAGCTATCCCAAAGCAAAGCCCAAAGTGCAACTCGCGCGCCCAGAACAGAGCCATCGGCGCATCTTTAACTACAAAGAGATAGAACGACCCGAGATTCCAGTTTGCGATGGAGATGCCTAGAAAGAAGTAGACGCGGTTTGCGCGAGAGCGGACATTGCAGCTAAGAACAAAAATCGCGAGAAACAGGTTACAAATGCAACCCATAAGCGGAATGAACGACGCGAAGTTCATGCCGGATACTTTCGCAAAAGGAGGCAGGATGTTTTGCCCCCGAAACCACTGTTAAGGCTCATCACGCTATCGACTGGATAATGACGCGATGAGCCCGTGACAAAGTCCAGATCGCACTCCGGACGAGGGCGCGTGAGGTTCAAAGTCATCGGAATCGCTTCATTCTTGATAGCAAGCGCGCAGATCACGGTTTCCATTGCTCCGGCCGCGGCCAAGGGATGTCCGGTGACCGGCTTTGTAGAACTGACAGCCAGTTGCCGCACGTGATTGCCGAAGAAATTCTTGATAGCTCTTACTTCAGCCAGGTCATTCGGTTCATTCGCGGTGCCGTGGACGTTAACATATTGCACACGCGAAGCTTCGAGCCGGGCCTGGCGCAAACACTTTTCCATCGCGCGCTTGATTCCAATTCCGTCCGGATGCGGAGCCATCGGATGATAAGCCTCGCAGCTTCGGCCATGGCCTGAAACTTCTGCGTAGATTTTAGCGCCGCGATGTAAAGCATGGGTTAGCTCTTCGAGAACTACAAAAGCTCCGCCTTCACCCATCACAAAGCCATCGGCTTCTACATCAAATGGCTTCATCGCTTTCTTGGGGTCGCCGGTAGCTCTCGTCATCGCGCGGCTTTGGCTGAAGCCATAAAAAATCGTGTCCACCAGCGGAGCTTCCGAGCCACCGGCCAGCATCACATCGACATCTTCGTTTTGGATCATGCTTTTTGCATAACCCATGACGTCATTGCCGGACGCGCTGCTGGAACTGCAGGTAATCGCATGCCCTTTGATGCCGAGAGTATTCGCAATCTCCGCACTGCCACTGCCGACATAGCCACTAATCATGAATGATGGACTTATCGACCTATAACCTTTCGCAATGATTGCATCCTTGCCTTTGTAAGCCGACTCGACATTGCTCAGCGACGAACCTTCGACCACTCCGGTGCGATCCGGATCGATCAACGAAAAGTCGATACTCGCATCGGACATAGCGAGTCGCGCTGCTGCGACGCTATATTGCAACGAACGCTCGAGCCGCTTCGCGGCTTTTACGTCCATATAGTCCTTTGCGTCGAAATTTTTGATTTCGCAGGCGAACTTGCTTGGGATCGGCTTCACATCGAAGCGCGTCACGTAGTCCGCGGCGCTTTGCCCATCGCGCACCGACTTCCAAAAGCTATCCAAATCGAGCCCGTTCGGCGCGATCACTCCCATACCGGTAATGACCACGCGCCTTTGGTCGGAATAGAAATTCATACTAGCCGGGTGGCCATTGCAACTGGCGCTGACCCAGCAAATGAATGTGCAAATGCGGCACCGATTCGCCGGCGTCCGGGCCATGATTGATGACAAGTCGATAGCCGCTTTCAAATACGCTGAGCTTGCGCGCTATTTCTTTTGACGCGAGTAGCATTCGACCGAGCAACTCCGCGTCGGCTTCCGATGTCTCGCCAATCCGCGGAATCGCGCGTTTCGGAACGATCAGCACGTGAACCGGCGCTTGTGGGTTGGCGTCGTGAAACGCGATAAAGTCGTCGGTCTCGTGGACGATTTTTGCCGGAATTTCGCGATGAATGATTTTCTCGAAAATCGTCATGTTTCAGGAAAGCGAACAGATCAGTTGATCATTCGGATTGGCGCTCATCTGTTCGCGGACGAACGTGACGATTTCACTACGCAGCACATCGCAGTCGCGGCTCCAGACTTTCTTTCCGCGCAATTGTTTAACGCAGCGTTCCAAGCCGAAAATTTCGCAGTAGGTCGTTTTTGCGGCGATGGCGGAATTCATTGTGCGACCGAGTAGCTCAAAGAATGCCAACTCGTAACCAAACCCCGCGGCGTGAACGAGTTCCGGCAGCGAAATTTTCACTGGCGGTGGTTCGGGCACAAAATGCGTAGCGACTTCCGCGTAACCGATTACTTGTAAAACAGCTTGCACTGCTTTTGACAAACGCGGCACGGCAACGACCGGCGCATCGAACCGCTGGCGCAAATAACTCGTCACGCTCTCGGCGACGTGTTCGGCGAGCCACCACTGCGGATAACCGGCTTTGTGCGCGGCCTGCACGAGCGAACGCACCAGCCAGCCGCGCTCGAAAGCGGCGACCGCGCCGCAGTTGAATTTTACGAGTGGCAGATCGTCACGAAAGGCAATCATTTGAATAGCTCCGGTTGCAACACATTCGATTTTGGGCGCTTTTCCAGCGACTGGATTTCATCGATGAATTCACCGATGTCTTGGAAATGGCGATAGACGGAGGCGTAGCGGACGTATGCGACTTCATCGAGCTCGTGCAATTTTTCCATGACCTTTGCGCCTATAACGCTCGATGGAATTTCGCGCGGGTAGTTGGTCTCCAGATCGTGGATGATTTCCTCGACGATTTTTTCGAGTTGCTCCATTGAAATCGGTCGCTTCTCGCACGCTTTGCTGACGCCGCTGAGGAGCTTGTGCCGGTCAAACGGCTCGCCGCGTCCGTCGCGTTTGATGACACGGATGTCCGCTCGCTCGATTTGCTCGTAGGTCGTGAAGCGGAATTCGCAGACGATGCACTCCCGACGACGGCGTATGGAGTAGCCATCTTTGGATAATCGGGAATCGATTACTTTGTCTTCGATCCCACCACACTTGGGACAGCGCATGGGGTTATAATTTCTAAATCACAGCTTTTAACCACAATATATTGTGCCGTCAATGCTCCGCTATAAGAAAAATACCACAATTTCTCGCCCGCTCCACATTGTGGAACGTCGCTCAGTGCGCGCAGCTTTGTGCAAACGCGGCTTCGCCGATCGCCTCGTCGAGCGCTTGTGCGAGGTCAAACTCATCGACTTTGCAAATGCCGGCCGGGACAAATTCGATCGACGCGCTCATAAGCGGCAGCGCGCCGATGATTTCACGCCAGCGAATCACGCCGTCGGCCAATCTCGTAAATGTTGCCACGTCATTTGGCGCGCGATTTTGCAGGTGCAAATGCCGGATGAATGGACGCTGAATCACGAATTGGCGTTTCGTCTTTTCGTCCTCGAAAAATGTCGGCTGAAAAAGTAGCCCCACATTTTCGCAGGCGATGGAATTGAGCGCGGCGACGACGACTTCCGGCTCATCGGCGAGCGAACCGTCGTGGGTTTCGAGCAAAAACTCGATGTCCGGCGCGCTGCTTACGAGGTTGCGAACGCGTTCGACGAAGCTTTCGATTCGCGCCTTGTCGTCAAGCGGAATGCCAGGACCGGGAAAGAGACGCACTTTTTTAAAACCAAAGGTCCGCACGCGCCGTAAAAGCTCGGCCGATTCGTGCTCAAAAACATCGGGCGCTGCTTTGGCCAGGTCGAAATACGAACTCAAAATCACGGGCTCGAGTTGGTGCTCGGCGAAGACCTCGCGGACCGCATTTTCGTCCGCAGCGTAGGTCAGATGCGGCTCGAAGATTTCGAGTTTTTTAAACGGCGTTTTGTCTGCGATTTGCGGCAATAGATCAACGATCGGTTGCGAAACCCGTTGCGGTGTCCAGCGCGCCGGTTCAAGCGCAATGGTGTGAAGCAAAATATCCATGCGTTAAACTCCAGCGCGATCGAGCAGCGACGCGAGCACTTTTTCCGCCTCGAAGAATTCCGCTGCGACTTCGAACGCGGCGCGGCAATGCGCTTTGTAATCCGCGTTGATCTCGCGCACCGCTTCCGCGATTTCGTCGAGCGTTTTGAACGCGAACAATCCGCGCTGCGCGCCATAATGCCGCGTGAAGCCGGTTTCCTGCGTAATCACCGGCCGGCCGCACGCGAGATAGCAAGCGCTGCGATCGCTGAACCAGCCGGTGTTTAAACGCACGTATTGATCCTTCGCGACTGTGAATTCACCTTTCGAATCCTGCAGAAACCTTTTGTAGAGATCGTAGTCGATACTGATTTCATCCGGCCCACTCAAGCGCCAGTGGTTGTTTAAAAAAAGCTCGCGCGTCGCCGAATCATTTATATTCGTCGCGAGCTCAAAATCCTCGCACGCGCGCATCGGCGCCTCGACGAATTTCAAAAACTCGAGCGACTTGCTCCAGAGATAAGTCTCTTCCCGCCATTCGATGTCTTTTTTGCCGCTCGTGTTCCAGTTTGCGACCGATGTGAACACCGCACCCGCAGGCGGCGGCGCGTCGCTTTTCCAAAAATCAGTCACCACCGGCTGGCGCGTCGGCAGCCACTTCACGCCGTGCAGCGGCACCGGAAAATGCGGCGTGCCGATGTCCTCGCCGAACGTAAAAAGCGCGCGATGCATGCCGAGGTAATCGCGCGTGCTCTGCACGCCTTTGTCGATTTTGATTTGCTCCACGCCCGGATCGCTCTCGACGTAAAGAATGCGGTTGCTTTGCAGCAGATCTTCGTTGAATTCCTGCGAGCCGCAGACGTTTAAAATTGCATCAGCATCACGATAAAGCTCGATGATTTTCGTTTTCGGCAATCCGGCGCAATCGTGCTCCGGCAAATAACGCGCGCAATAACTCCAGCGGCCCTCGAATCCAAATTGCGCGGCGAGTTTCGCCAGAATCTGCGAAGCGTAGGAAAAATCCTCCGAAACCTCGTAAGTCACCGGGTTGTAAGGCAGGCGCGCCGAGTCTTCGATGTAGTAAACGTCATGTCCCAGCCGTTGCAGGCCGACGATGTAATGCACATGCTGCCACACAACGCCCGCGATCGGACACCCAGCCATGAAGCCCATCACGACGATTTTTTTCTTTTTCACAGATGTTTCACAATGGTTGCCGGATTACCCGCGACGACGCAATTCGGCGGCACATCTTTCGTAACGATCGCGCCGGCGGCGACCACGGAATTTTCGCCGATCGTCACCCCTTTCAAAATCACTGCGCCCATGCCGATCCAGACGTTGTCGGCAATGCGCACCGGTTTCGTGCGAATCGCCGGTCGCGGCGGCTGCTTCGAATAATACGGCGCGAGCGCGAGTGCGTCCTGCCTGCGCGCCTCGGGATCGAGCGGATGAAAATCGGAATCGGCAATGCCGACATTCCATGAAATCAAACAATATGAGCCGATCTCGACGCGCTCCTCGGCCATGATTAACGCTCCGTTTAAAAGAGTAAAATCACCTACTTTGCACGAACCATTCTTACCAATCGAAAAAGAACAACCGGAATAACACGAAACGTGATTGCCCAATTCGATCGCAGGATTTTTCGCGCTTTTGTCGAAACGAAAAATCTGCGCTGTCTCGCAGTAAAGACCTTCGCCCCACGTGACGTTCGGCGGAATTGGCTGATCCCACCAGTCATGTTCGACGCGGCGATCTGAATTGACGTTGCTCATGAGTTTTTTCAGGCGGGCACAGTTTGTTTTGGAAAAGACGCACTCATGCGCTAGCCCAAGTTTGCCGAGCGATATAGCCCCGCGTAAACGCCCTTCTTCGCGACAAGCTCCGCACCTGCGCCGATCTCGGCGATTTCGCCGTGCCGCAACACGACGATTTTTTCCATGTCGTGCACGGTCGCGATGCGATGCGTGATGATGAGGGTGGTGCGGCCGCGCATCAGTTCCTTGATCGTTTCCATGATCGCCGCTTCGGTCGTCGGATCGAGCGCGCTCGTCGGCTCGTCGAGCAAAAGAATCGGCGCATTTTTTAAAAAAGCGCGCGCGATGCCGATGCGCTGCCGCTGGCCGACGCTCAAGTGTCCGCCACGCTCGCCGACTTGCGATTTGTAGCCGTCGCGCATCGCCATGATGAACTCGTGCGCCTGCGCGCGCGTTGCGGCTTGCACGATTTCCTCCTCGGTCGCGTCGGGGCGACCGTAGGCGATGTTTTCGCGGATTGTTGTGGAAAAAAGAAGCGTGTCTTGTAAAACAATACTTATCTGGTTGCGGAGCGACTTTTTCGTCAGCGCGCGCAGCTCTTTTCCGTCGATCAACACGCGTCCCGCAGTCGGATCGTAGAAGCGCGGCACCAGCGAGAGCAGCGTCGTCTTGCCCGCGCCGGTTCCGCCGACGAACGCCACAGTCTGTCCCGGCGCGATCTGCACGTTGACGTTTTTTAAAATAAGCCGCGATTCGTCGTAGCCGAAACTCACGTTTTCAAACGCAATCGCACCGTTCGTCGTCTGTAACACTTCCGCGTTCGCAGCGTCGGGCACGTCATCCTGACGGTCGAGCACCTCGAAGCAGCGCGTCGCGCCCGCCGCCGCGCCTTCGAGCACCCAGCCGACTTGCGTCAGCGCCTCGAGCGGCTGGTAGAGCGTGAGCAGATAAGTCGAAATCGCGATCAAGCTCGCCAGCGGCAACACGCCGTGCAGCACGTGATAAGAGCCGAGAAAATAGAGCGCCGCCGTCGCGATCGCCATGAGCGTGCTGACAACGAGTGCGCTTTGCATCGATGTGCCTTGCAGCTTGATGTTCGCCTCGAGACTGCCGCGCGCGCTCGATTGGAACTGCGCTACTTCGTGCTCCTCGCGTCCGAACGCCTGCACCATTTTAATGCTGCTCAGCCCCTCCTGCACCGTCGCTAGCAACGCGCTTTCACGCTCCGCAATCGTCGTGCTTTCGCTGCGAATCCGATGCGCGAAAAGGCGGAAGGTCGCGATCATCAGCGGCACGACGAGCAGCGACAAAAGCGTGAGCTGCCAGTCGAGCCACCACATCGCCGCCAGCGTGCTGGCAACCGTCACGAACGTCTGGAAAATAAAAGTCGCACGGCTGTAAAACGTCTGCAGCGCCTGTGAATCGTAAGCCACCCGGAAGCTGGAGTCCGTGCTGCGGCGCTGATCGTGAAATTTCAAAGGCAGCGCGTGCAGATACGCGTAAAGTTCCGTGCGCAAACGCAGCAGGCCCTGCAGTCCGACGCGCACATAAATCATCGTTGCGATCAGGTTCAGCCAGCCCGACATGAGCTGCAACACCACCATAGCGAGACAAAGCAATCCGATCACCTTCGTCACACTCCAGCCCGCTAAACTAAACCCGAAAATGTCCGGCACGCGCTCGCCCTTCAGCGCCGACGGCAGCACTTTCGCCACGATGAAAGCAAACGGCCATGGCTTCAGCAGATTGAACGGCATCAGCAAAAGCGTCAGCGCCGTCGCGAAAATCGACTGGCCGAAAAACGGCCGGAAATAAGCGAGCGTGCGACGGTAAACGAACATCGGGGAAATTAAGGATTAAGAATTACGAATTAAGAATCAGAAAGTCTGCTCCGACGCCGATTTTTCATTCATCATTCAATATTCTTCATTCATTCTCCCCTTCCCCATGATCTCCAGGTTCCAAAATATCCGCAACAGCACCATCGGCGCAGTGCGCGATTGGCGACAGACGCTCGCCCTGCTTCGGAACAAATTCTTCACCGGCATCGTCGTCGCGATCCCCATCATCGTCACCGTCTGGGTCCTCAACCTCGCCTACGGCTTCATCACCGGCATCAGCGAACCATTGCTGCACAAGCTCGGCATCGACTTTGCCGGCCTGAGCTTCCTCGTCACCCTCATCATGCTTATCGCCCTCGGCTTCATGGCCACCAACGTCCTCGGCCAGCGCATTCTCGATTGGTTCGAGCGCCTGCTCCTGCGCATCCCGCTCGTCGCCACGATTTACACGGGCGTAAAACAAGTCATTGACTCCATCAAATCGTTTAACAACGTCTCCAACTTCAAGCGCGTCGCCTACATCGAATACCCGAGCGAAGGCTGCAAACTCATCGGCTTCGTCACCGGGCAATTTTACGATGAACGGCTCAGCATCGAAATGACCAGCGTCGTCATCCCCACCGCGCCCAATCCCATGACCGGCCTCGTCGTAGTCGTCCCCAGCCACAAGGTCATCGACAGCTCACTCACCATCGAGGAAGCGACAAAGATGATCGTCTCCGCCGGCCTCGTCGCGCCTAAACGGAAAAGTGAACCCGTTCTGGCGAGCTAGTTCGCGTGCGTGACTTCTCGTCGCCTGGAATGCAAGCGGTGACAGGAAATTGGGTTGACACAATTTCCGCTTTCATTCGCAATCCGCGCACGCTTCGGCGGTGTATTTCCGGCTGTCGTGAGCGGCGATTCGCATGAAATTCGAGCCCCTCGATTTTTCCAAAATCAAAACCTATGCGCTGGCCGAACGCGCAAACAAAGTGTCGGTCGAAGACTTTGCCGGCGTATTTAACAAAGGCGAAAGCTTCGGCGCGTTTTTGGAAAAACTGCCGCGCTTTTTAGTCGCGAATGATTTTCGGAAAGTAGTCGCCGCAATCGCGAATGCCGTCAAAAACGAACGTCCGGTGTTGCTGATGATGGGCGCTCATCCGATCAAGTGCGGACTCAACTCGATCATCGTCGAGATGATGCAGCGGGGCGTGATTTCGGCGGTTGCGTTTAACGGGGCGGGCGCGATTCACGATTTCGAAACGGCTTATCAAGGCGAAACAAGTGAAGACGTGCAGCGCGGACTCGACGACGGCAGTTTCGGAATGGTCGATGAAACGCCGCGATTGATGAATGCCGCGCTCGCAGCCGGCGTTAAACGAGGCGAAGGCGCGGGCAGCGCGCTCGGGCGTGCGATTGCCGACGGCAAGTTTCCGAACCGACATTTGAGCATGCTGCACACCGGATTCGAGCGCGACATTCCCGTGACGGTGCACGTCGCAATCGGCACCGACATCATTCATCAACATCCGACGACTGATGGCGCAGTGCTCGGCGAGGCGAGCTATCGCGATTTTCAGCGGTTCGCGTCGGTCGTTGCGAAACTCGAAGGCGGCGTTGTGTTAAACATCGGCAGCGCAGTGATCATGCCGGAAGTTTTTCTCAAAGCGCTCACCATCGCGCGCAATCTCGGACACAAAGTCGAGCAGTTCACCACGGCGACTTTTGACATGATTCGCCACTATCGTCCGACAGAAAACGTCGTCCGTCGCCCGACGCATCTTGGTGGACAAGGTTTTTACATTGTGGGACATCACGAAATCATGATTCCCCTGCTCTTCGCAGCAGTCACCGAGACGCTCCAGCCATGAATCTCGCTCGTTTTCAGCAACTGCTTCCCGCTTTCGAATCGAAGCGCATCCTCGTGATCGGCGATTTGATTTTGGACGAATTCATCTGGGGTCGCGTTAGCCGCATTTCGCCGGAAGCGCCGGTGCCAGTCGTGGAAGTCGATCGCGAAACTTACTATCCCGGCGGCGCGGCAAACGTCGCGCGAAATCTGCGCGAATTCACGCCGCACGTGTCGGTGATGGGTCTCGTCGGCACCGGGACACATGCGGAGCAGTTGAAAAAGCTACTCGCGGAGGAAGGCATCGACATTACGGGTGTGCAACAGGATGCTGACTATCAAACAATCGTTAAAACGCGCATCATCGCGAAGCATCAGCAGGTCGTCCGCGTCGATCGTGAACGCAAGGCCCGGCTCTCGCCACTGCTGATGAATGAAGCAGTGCGCCAGCTCGAATCGATGCTTCCACGGCTGGATGCCATCATCATCGAGGACTACGCGAAAGGACTCGTTCAGCAGGAATTCGCCGACGCCGTTTCCGCGCTCGCAAAAAAATCGGGCAAGCTGCTCGCGGTCGATCCGAACCCGAACAACATCCTCTGCTGGAATGGCGCGACGGTTATAAAGCCGAATCGTCCCGAGGCTTTCGCGACCGCCGGCAAGCCGCTCGTTGATCCCATGGAGCCGATCGAGCGCGATCCGCACCTGCTCGAGGTTGGCGACATTTTGTTAAAAAAATGGAACGCCCAAAACCTGCTCATTACACTCGGCGAATACGGCATGCTGCTCTTCCAGCATGACGCTGAGCCGTATCATACGCCGACGCGCGCGCAGGAAGTGTTCGATGTTTCCGGCGCGGGCGACACGGCGATAGCGCTGTTCACGCTCGCGCTTAGCGCGGGCGCGACACCCGCGGAAGCTGCGGAGATTTCCAATCACGCGAGCGGCATCGTCGTCGGCAAACTCGGCACCGCAACGGTGACACCGTCCGAGCTGCTCCAGAGTTTCGAAAAGCACGCGAATGGGTAAGCATGCCGCCGTTTTTCTCGACCGCGACGGAACGCTGATGAAAAACGTGGATTACCCGAACGATCCCCGCGACGTGCACGTATTTCCGCGCGTGCCCGAAGCGCTCGCGCGCCTGAAAGCTGCCGGTTTTAAAAACGTCATCGTTACGAATCAAAGCGGCTTTGCGCGCGGGCTCGTCACGCCCGTCGGCTATGAAGCAGTGCAAGGCGAGCTGCTGCGAAGGATTGGGGCGGACAAAATAGACGGCATTTACATGTGCCCGGATTTCGGAGCGCGTCGGAAACCTTCGCCCGAAATGGTTTTCGAAGCTGCGCGCGATTTCGACATCGATTTGTCGCGATCCTTTTTCGTCGGCGACAAAGCGAGTGACATCGAGTGCGGTCGCAACGCAGGCGTGCGCACGGTTTTTGTCAACACCGGCTATGATCTGCCCGAGGAGTGCCATCCCGATTTTGTGGCGAAAGACCTTGCCGCGGCTGCGGACTACATTTTAGACAACGCGCGTGTCGAGCCAGCATAAACGAGTCGTCGCCATCCTCCCCGCGCGTTGGGGCTCGACACGATTCCCCGGAAAACCGCTCCACATCATAGCGGGCAAACCGCTCATTCAGCATGTTTGGGAACGCGTGCAGCGCGCGCGCAGCGTTGACGATGTAATCATCGCGACCGACGACATGCGAATCGCGGAAGCAGCGTTTGCATTCGGCGCGGAAGTTTCGCTGACGTCACCGAAGCATCGCAGCGGAACCGACCGCATCGCGGAAGTTGCAAAAAACATCGGGAGTTTAACGCACGTTATCAACGTGCAAGGAGACGAACCGCTGATCGATCCAAAGCTGATCGACAAACTCGCTTCCATGCTTGTGCATGAAAAATTGCAAATGATTACCGCGGCAAATTCGTTCGCGGCGGACGACCCGGTCGACAATCCAAACGCGGTGAAAGTCGTGCTCGATCGCGACTCAAACGCGCTTTATTTCTCGCGCAGCCCAATTCCGTTCGCGCGCGACGGAAAAAGCCGCGCGTCGTGGTATCGACATCAGGGAATTTACGGCTATTCTGCGAGCTTTTTGCAGCAATTTGTGAAATGGAAACCGACCGCACTCGAACAAACCGAACAACTCGAGCAACTCCGCGCACTGGAGCACGGCGCGAAAATTCGCGTGCTCATCACGAAGCATGCGTCGATCGGCGTGGATAGCCCGCAAGATGTGCAATTTGTAAGCAAACTGCTAAACACACGATGAAATACATTTTTGTCACCGGCGGCGTTGTCAGTTCACTTGGCAAAGGGCTAGCCGCGGCTGCACTCGGCACGCTGCTCGAACATCGCGGCCTTAAGGTCGTTCTGCAAAAATTCGACCCATATTTAAATGTCGATCCGGGCACGATGAACCCGTTCCAGCACGGCGAAGTTTATGTGCTCAATGACGGCGCGGAAACGGACCTCGACCTCGGCCACTACGAGCGTTTTACAAATTGCGTGCTCACGCGCTCGAACAATTCCACGAGTGGACAAATCTACGAAACCGTCCTGGCGAAAGAGCGCCGCGGCGATTATTTGGGCAAAACCGTGCAGGTAATTCCGCACGTCACCGATGAAATCAAATCGCGCATTTACAAGCTGGAAAAAGAACAACCCGCGGACGTGCTGATTACCGAAATCGGCGGAACGACCGGCGACATCGAGGGGTTGCCGTTCCTCGAAGCGATCCGGCAATTCACTCACGAAGTCGGCGCGGAAAACGTGCTGTTCATGCACGTCACGCTGGTGCCATTTTTAAAAGCAGCGGGCGAATTGAAGACAAAACCGACGCAGCAAAGCATCGCTAAACTGCGCGAAATCGGCATTCAACCGCAGGTGCTTATTTGCCGCTGCGAACATCCGCTGGAGGAGGACGTCCGCCAGAAGCTTTCGTTATTTTGCAACGTTCCGTTGAACGCTGTTATTGAGGCTCGGGACGTCGATAACACGATCTACGAAATGCCGCTCGTGCTGCAAAAGGAAAAGCTCGACGAAACGGTCTGCAAAATTTTGAACCTGAAAACGCCGCAGCCGGACACGACAGACTGGCAACGTTTCGTTAAACGCATTGTCAGCCCGAAAAAGCGTGTCAAAATCGCCGTCGTCGGCAAATACATCGACCTTCAGGACGCCTACAAAAGCATCTACGAATCGATCACACACGCTGCGGCGTCGCACGATTGCGGAATCGATCTCGAACGCGTCGATGCGCAAGAAATCGAATCGGAAGGTGCGGAAAAATTTCTAAAACACTCTGCGGGCGTCGTCGTGCCGGGTGGCTTCGGCGATCGCGGTGTCGAAGGCAAAATCGCCGCGGCACGTTTTGCACGCGAGCAGGGCGTGCCCTATCTCGGGCTTTGTCTCGGCATGCAGGTTGCGACGATTGAATTTGCGCGCCACGTCTGCGGATTCGAAGGCGCTAACAGCACGGAGTTCGATCTCGAAACTCCGCATCCGGTGATTTGCCTGCTCGAGGAACAGCGCGAAGTGACGAATAAAGGTGCATCGATGCGGCTCGGCACATGGCCGACGGTGATTCGCGACGGCACGCTGGCGCGGCAGGTTTATGGCACGAATGAAATTTTCGAGCGGCACCGGCACCGCTACGAATTCAATATGTGCTATCACGATCAATTCATCTCGAACGGGTTCGTGATCGGAGGCACTTCACCTGACGGCACACTCGTCGAGCTGATTGAGCTGCGTAATCATCCGTGGTTCCTCGCGTGCCAGTTTCATCCGGAATTCAAATCGAAGCCGAATCAGCCGCATCCGATGTTCCGCGGTTTCATCGGCGCGTCCCTCGCGCACTTGAGTTAAACCAGCGACTACCAGTTTTTAATCCACTGCTGGGTCACGTCAGTTGCGTTCCCAGGAGCGGGCGTCGTGGTTTTCCCTGTCGTGCTCCATAGGTCGAACGTCGGGTTGTAGCCTTTCTGGGCGCCAGTGCTGCCCTTGTCGACCCATCCCTGGTAAGCAGTGGAATAGCCGTAGCTGTTTCCCCACGGATCTGCGATGTAGCTGACGGTTCCACTCAGCATCGTAGGTTTAAATTCAAAATAGCGTTTGTTGGAAACCTCACTGCTTTCAATAATGCCGTTGCCATTGGTGTCGCCGCTGAGCTGGGAATAAAGGTAAACACTCGCTTGTGCGTAGTTGGAAGGATTTCCCGAAACACGCGCATCGAGAAGATCTGTGGCGCTTCCGGACACGTTCGTGCTGCCGATCGTCGTTTGGGAGCCAGGCCCGCGTGGATAAATACCGTTATCGCTCTTATAGCCTTCGCACGCGGCTTCCAGCGCATGAATCTCAGCGTCCGCGCGCGCCATCGCACCTTTCTTTTGCGCGTAGCCGGAAATCGATAGCACCAGCGCCGCAAGGATCGCGATGATCGCCATGACGGTCAGCAACTCAACCAGCGTAAAGCTATCGCTGTTGTTTGTGGTTCGGGGGGAAAAGATCATACGTTTTCTTTCGTTTAACCACCTGCGCCGCCACCTTGCATGCCCTGGATAATTGTGATGAGTGGCATGAAGAGCGCGATGACGATCGTGCCGACAATGACCGCGAGAAACACAATCATGATCGGCTCGAGCAGTGACGTAAGGCCGCTGACAGCGTTATCGACTTCGTCGTCGTAAACCTCGGCGATTTTCAAAAGCATCTCTGGCAATTGACCGGTTTCCTCGCCGACATCGATCATGCTGATGACCATCGGCGGAAACACGCCGCTCGCTTCGAGCGGATGCACGATCGATTCACCTTCTTTCACGCTGTCGTGGACTTTCGTGATCGCGTCGGCGATGACCGAGTTTCCCGCTGTATCGCGAGTGATGTTCAGTGCTTGTAAAATCGGAACGCCGCTGGTGACAAGCGTGCCGAGCGTGCGTGAGAAGCGCGAGATCGAGCTTTTGCGGATCAAGTCACCGAAGAGCGGCATGCGCAGCTTGACTTTGTCGATAACGACACGCCCCGATGCAGTGCGCGCGAAAAGATTGTAGCCAACTACAATCACGATCACGACTCCGACCACGGAGAAGATGTGGTTTTTGAGAATGTTGCTCGTGTCGATGACGAATTGCGTCAGCGCCGGCAGCGGACGTCCGCCGAGCATGTCATGGAAAATCTGCTCAAATTTCGGAACGATAAACACGAGCAAAAACGCCATGATCGCGATCGCGATGAACAGCACGACCACCGGATAGAACATCGCGGAGACAACCTTGTTTTTGATCTTCTGCGCTTTTTCCTGGAACTCCGCGAGGCGGTTCAGCACGAGTTCCAGCACGCCGCCGAGTTCACCGGCTTTCACCATGTTAATATACAGTTTGTTAAAAATCTTTGGATGCTGCGCGAGACTCTCGGAAAATGTGCTGCCGCCCTGCACCGCGTCGGCGAGGTGATTGATCGTGCCTTTCAGCACGAGATCTTTTTCCTGCTTCGCGAGCACGGTCAGACCACGCAGCAGCGGCAAACCTGCATCGATCAGTGTTGCGAGCTGGCGTGTGAAAATCATCAGCGTTTTGCCTTTGACCGTCTTTTTTTGGAAAAGCTGTTTGCCGCCTTTTTTCGTTGTCGCCGGCGCGGAGGTTGCCGCTTTTTTAATCGCTTTTTTCGCAGCTTTCGGTGCGCCGCCCTTGCCTTCCTCCACGACGCTTGTCGGGAAAAAACCGGATTGCCGCAGGTGCGCTACAACATCGTTTGCGGAGCCGGCTTCGAGCACGCCGACGGATTCCTGGCCGCGTGCATCGAGGGCCACGTAATTAAATCTTGGCATAGTGGAGGGTCACGAGTGGGTGGAACTTTGCAGCAAAATAATTTGGGCTGTGCAGGTTGTCGAGCCCTCGGCGAAAGAAAATTGTTTCGTTCAAGCCGCGCGCACTGCATTTGAGCATCGTCCGGTGCGCTCAAACTCGCTGATATTTTGCAATGTGGTCGCGGAAATTTTCTCGAGCGCGTTCCTCGTGAAAAACGCTTGGTGACCGGTGATGATCACGTTTGGAAAAGTTAAAAGGCGCGTAAACACATCGTCACGTATGATGAAGTTCGACAGATCCTCGAAAAACATCTCGGTTTCTTCTTCGTAAACATCGAGGCCGAGATATCCGATGCGGCCGCTTTTGAGTCCGTCGATCACCGCGAGCGTGTCGATCAATCCGCCGCGGCTCGTATTGATCAGCATCACGCCATCGCGCATTTTTGCGATCGAGGCGGGATTGACGATGTGCCGGTTTTCCGCCGTCAGCGGACAGTGCAAGGTGATAATGTCGCTGGCCGCGAGCAGTTCTTCGAGACTGACGTAACGCACGCCGAGTTCGCGGCACTCGGCATTTTCAAATGGATCGAACGCGAGCACTTCACAGCCGAAGCCTTTTAAAATGCGCGCGACGACTGCGCCGATTTTGCCGGTGCCAATCAGTCCGGCGGTCTTGCCGAAAAAATCAAAACCGAGCAGTCCATCGAGAGAGAAATTGCCTTCGCGAATGCGATTAAAAGCACGGTGAAATTTTCGATTCAACGTCAGCATCATCCCGACGGCGTGCTCTGCGACTGCATGCGGCGAATACGCGGGCACACGCGTAACCGTGATGTTTTGCCGCTCTGCAGCGCAGAGGTCGACGTTGTTAAAACCTGCGCAACGCAGCGCGATGAGCCGCGTTCCGCCCGCTGCAAGCCGCGTCAGAATTTCGCCATCCAGCGCGTCGTTCACAAACGCGCAAACTGCATCGAATCCAATCGCCAGCGGCACGGTTTCGTTATTCAGATGCGGTTCGAAAAAATGCAGTTCGTGCCCGTCCGAATTTCCTGCGGAGAGAAACTCGCGATCGTAAGACTTCGTGCTAAATACCGCGACTTTCATCGCTGCTCGTATTCGGCCCACGAGTTACTCGTTTCCCAAAGCCGCACCTTCACGACGCGCACACTTTTTTGAACCGGAAACTTCGCGCCGCTCGCGGATTTCGCACCGCCGAGCGCTTTGTTAAAAAAGTCGTAGACGTATTTCGCCATTACTTCCGTGGTGGGATCGACATCTTTAAAGCCAATCACGCGCTCGCCGTAGGCGGTTTTAAGATCGCTGTATTTCGGGTCGGCAGTGTTGATGCACATCGAGTGATCGAGCGTCTCGAGAAAGTCCTGCATCAATTCTTTCATCACTTTGAAATCGCAGACCATGTCGTTCTGGTCGAGTTGATCGGCCTCGACCGTGAGCTCGATCTTTCGCGTGTGCCCATGCGGAAAGCGGCACTTTTCGGGATGCTTGGAAAGCATGTGGCCGCTTTCGATTTCAAAGGTCTTACAAATACGGAATGGCATTTAGATGCCGGAAATGTGTGCAGCGATTTTACAGGAAAGCAAAACGATTCGACACGACGACTGTGCCCGCGAGCGAACTTAGTGGCGCGATGCGGACAGCGTCTCGTCGACCACGCGCAGCAATTCCCCGGTCGGATATGGCTTGCGCAAAAAGGCGCGCACGCCGAGTTGCGTCAGCTCCATCTGCCGCGCTTCGTCGGCCTGTCCTGTGGAGGAGATGATCAACATGCGCGGGCTCATTTTCCGCAAAGCACGCACGAGCGCGACACCGTCAAGGTCGGGCATCATGATATCCGTGAGCACGAGCTGAATTTCGTGCCTGTGTTTTGCGTAAAGCGATAGCGCCTCGATGCCATCGGCGGCGGCGAGCACGTTGTAACCGTAGCGTTGAAGCAGCGCTTCGGTCACTTTGCGCACGGCGGCTTCGTCGTCGACGAGCAAAATCCATTCGCCGTTGCCGCGCGCAAGCGCCGTCTGCGGCTGTCGCGAACGCGTGCTGGATACGTTCTTGAGCGAAGCGGGCAGATAGAGTTTGAAGGTCGAGCCGAGTCCCGGTTCGGAGTAAACTTTGACGCAGCCGCCGTGGCTTTTGACAATGCCGAGCACTGTGGAAAGGCCGAGCCCGGTTCCTTTGCCAACGCCTTTGGTCGTAAAGAACGGCTCGAAAATGTGCTCGAGATTTTCCGGCGCGATGCCGGTTCCGGTATCGGTGACGCTCAATATCACGTAACGGCCGGGCTTCGTGCCCGCTACCATCGCGGCGTAATTTTCATCCACGTCCGCATTTTCGCACGAGATCGTGATGGTGCCGCCATCCGGCATCGCGTCGCGGGCGTTGATGGCGAGGTTGAGCAGCACCTGGTGCAACTGCGTCGAGTCGCCTGTAACCATCCAGAGATCGCGCGGAATTTCGTCGCGAATGACGATCGAACGCGGGAAAGTCTCGTGCGTGATTTTTTGCACTTCCTTAACGATGTGACGCAACTGCAGGCTGATTCGCTCGCCTTCGATGCCGCGCGCAAAGGTGAGCACTTGCTTCACGATGTCCGCGCCGCGTTGCGCCGCCTCCTCGACCGTCAGCATGAGGTCGCGACCGCCCGGCGGCAGCATTTCTATTAAAATAGGCGCGGCCATCAGGATCGGCGTGAGAATGTTATTCAAGTCGTGCGCGACGCCGCCGGCGAGGGTGCCGATGCTCTCGATTCTCTGCGACCGGCGAAGCTGCTCGTCCATCTGCTTGCGCTCGGTGATGTCTTCGACCAGTCCCATGTAGCCGCGCACTTTTCCATGATCGATCACCGGCGCACAAGTCAGCCGCGCCCAAATGACCTTTCCGTCCTTGTGTAAATAACGACGCTCGCTTTGAAACGGCTCGTTCGTCTGCTGGATCCGCCGCCATTCCGAGATGACACGTTCACGGTCGCCGGAATGGAGAGCTTGCTCCCACCCGCGACCGGCGAGTTCCCCGGCGGCCGCACCGGCGATCCGGCAGGTCGCGTCGTTTGCGTAAATCGTATTTCCATCGCAATCCGCCAGGACAATGCCGAGCGGCGATGCTTCGCAGATCGTGCGAAAGCGCGCCTCGCTCTCGTGCAGCGCTTCCTCGGCGCGTTTGCGCTGGGTGATGTCTTCTTTCACGCCGATGAAATGCGTGATCTTTCCACCGGCGTCGTGGAGCGGAGAGATCGACGCCGATTCCCAATACAGCTCTCCGTTTTTCTTTTTGTTGTGAAACTCGCCGCGCCATTCGCGGCCTGTGCTGATGGTTTCCCAAAGCTGCTTGTATTTTTCCGGCGGGTGCTCGCCCGATTTTAACATGCGCGGGTTTTGTCCAATCGCCTCGTCGCGACTGTAACCCGTCATTGCGCTAAACCTGGGATTCACATATTCGATCCTGCCGGTGATGTCCGTAATGACTACCGATGCCGGACTCTGCTCAACAGCCCGCGAGAGCTGCCGCAGCCGTTCGTCCGCAGCGACACGTTCTGTAATGTCGCGGGACATGATGACTGCTCGGGGTTCGCCGTCTGCAGTAGTAAAAAAGCGCCCGGTGGATTCAAGCCAAAGCCACGAACCATTCTTGTGCTTGTAACGAAACGCCTCCTGTCCTTCCGGCAATGCAAACCGCGCCTGCACTTTTGCAAGATCATCGGAATGGACTAGTAAAAAGGCATTCATGCCTAGCAGCTCTTCGCAGTCGTAGCCCAGCACCTTTGGATAGTTCGGACTAAGGTAAAGAAAACACCCATTGCGATCGAGCTCACAAACAAGATCATGCGAATTTTCCACGATCAAACGATAGCGCTCCACCTTTTCTCGCAGATCATTTTCCATCTGCTTGCGGCTGGTGGCGTCGGTTAGCACAGCCGCGAATTCCCCTTTCCCCGGACTAAAAACACGCACTTCCAAATGCTTGTGCCGCGAGACCAGCTCGCATTCTAACCGCGCCGGTTTGCCGCTAAGAGCTACATTCCCGCAAAGCTCCGTCCATAGCTTTGCAAGCTCCGGAGCTACTTCGCGCGCACTCTTCCCGACAACATCAAGTTCGCGATGGCTGCTGATTTCTTCAAAAGCCTCATTGACCTGTAAAAAGACGAAATCGGAAGGCCTGCCAGCGTCATCGCAAACAATCCTACCATAAGCAAAGCCTTCGGTGATCGTCGCCAGCAGCACGCGGCAATGATCGCGACTCACACAACTTCCTGCGCTATTCACAAAGATGGTCTCGTCGGCTATTGTTCGATTTTCCACGTTTGTTGTTTACAGCGCATTGTTTGCCTGGCGCCGAAACAAAGCTTTGCAAAGCTAGCCGCAAGCTAACCCTTTTTTGCACTGCGTTGCGCAATGCTGACGATAACTGCCCGACTGGTTTCGCACTTTGCGATCTACAAATCTTGAAAGCAAAAGAGCAACGGAAGGTTAGCGCGTAACTTTGATCGGGCGATGATGCAACGCGAAAACCAAAGCTTTTGCCCAATATGAAAAAACATGCCTCATACCTGCTTCATTGCTTCATCGCGATCTTCATCGGCTTAGTCACAACTGCCCATGCGAGTGAGTCCGATCTTGCCCTGCCGGCGGATCGAAGCGCGATATTCCAGTTTCCCGGCATCACGCTATCCAGCAGCTCAATCCTTTGGATCGGACTCCTGGTCGGCCTTTGCGGCATCGCCTTCGGTATCATCGAATATCGCAAGCTCTGCAAGCTGCCGGCACATCGAAACATGTTGGAAGTCTCGAAACTCATCTACGGCACGTGCAAGACCTATCTCCTGCAGCAGGGAAAGTTGCTTCTGTTACTGGAAGTATTAGTCGGTGGAACAATGACCTACTACTTCGGCTACTTAAAACATACTAATGCTCCGACTGTAGCCCTTATCCTCGCTTGGTCGCTGATAGGTATCGCCGGCTCATTCTTTGTCGCGTGGTTCGGCATGCTTATCAACAATGTCGCGAATAGCCGTATGGCCTTTGCCGCGTTGCGCGGACGTCCGCTGCTGGTTTCCGAAATTCCAACGCGCTCCGGCATGAGCATCGGCGTGTTGTTGATCAGCGTAGAGTTGCTGTTGATGCTTTCAGTGTTGAAGTTCGTTCCACCGGCTTTGGCAGGCTCGTGCTTCATTGGCTTTGCGATTGGCGAATCACTCGGTGCAAGCGTGCTTCGTATCTGCGGCGGTATCTTCACGAAGATTGCAGATATTGGCAGCGACATGATGAAGATCGTTTTCCGCATCAAGGAAGACGATGCGCGCAATCCCGGCGTGATCGCCGACTGCGCGGGCGACAACGCGGGAGATAGCGTTGGACCAACAGCGGACGGATTTGAAACCTATGGCGTAACCGGCGTCGCGTTGATTACCTTCATCGTCCTGGCAGTCAAACCCGAATACCAATGGACTTTCATCATTTGGATCTTTGCGATGCGCATCGTAATGATTCCGGCTGCGGTTTGCGCGTGGAAGCTTAATACATGGCTTACTCGAGCTGTGGTTAAAGAGGATAAGCATTTTAACTTTGAGCATCCGCTTACGTCATTGGTATGGTTGACTTCATTGCTCTGTGTTGCTGTTAGCTTTGTCGTAAGCTATTTTATGTTGCACGGTCACTTCGCTGCGCTCTCTTTGAAATTGGCCACAATCATTAGCTGTGGAACCATCGCCGCAGCGATCATTCCGGAGCTTACTCGTGTCTTTACCAGCACGCGGAGTGCTCATTGCCATGAGGTAGTGAATGCTACTACTGAAGGCGGTGCCGGGCTTACCATTCTGTCCGGCCTCGTCGCGGGAAACTTCTCTTGCTTCTGGAAAGGACTCACCATCTCCGGTCTGATGCTCATCGCCTATATCACCAGCGGTGCGGTCCTTGGTGACTACATGGCCTACCCTTCTGTATTCGCCTTCGGCCTTGTTGCCTTTGGAATGCTTGGCATGGGCCCGGTTACCATCGCGGTCGATAGTTATGGGCCGGTCGCCGATAATGCGCAATCCGTCTTTGAGCTATCCACCGTGGAAAACGATGAGTCAGCGAGGGAAATCGAAGCTCAATTTGGTTTCACACCCGATTTCGAAACCGGCAAACTCCTGCTTGAAGATAACGACGGCGCCGGGAATACCTTCAAGGCTACGGCAAAACCGATGCTTATTGGCACCGCAGTCGTGGGCGCTACGACAATGATCTTCTCTCTTATTCTAATGTTGAAGCATCACTTCGGGTGGGCAGACTTGTCGGAACTCAGCATTGTCGATGCGCGAATCATCTTAGGTCTGCTGATGGGCGGATCAGTTGTATATTGGTTTGCCGGTGCGTCACGTCAGGCAGTAACTACCGGCGCTTATCGCGCCGTGGATTATATCAAACAGAACATTAAGCTCGACGGACGCACCAAAGCCTCAGCGAGCGATAGTAATGAAGTCGTCCGCATCTGCACGCGCTATGCGCAGTTCGGCATGGTGAATATCTTCGTCGTTGTCTTCTCGTTGGCACTCGCGTTTGCCTGTTTCGATCCGATCTTCTTCGTCGGATATCTTATCTCCATCGCTATGTTCGGCCTTTTTATGGCCATTAACATGGCTAATGCCGGCGGTTGCTGGGACAACGCAAAGAAGATCGTGGAAGTAGAACTCCATCGCAAAGGCAGCGATCTTCATGCAGCTACGGTCATCGGCGACATCGTCGGCGATCCTTTCAAAGATACTTCGTCCGTCGCTTTAAACCCGATTATCAAGTTCACAACACTGTTCGGATTGCTCGCAGTCGAGATTGCTATTACGTTGCCACGCAATCTTTCGCTTGGACTAGGTATGGCATTTCTGCTTGTCGGAGTCGTCTTCGTCTATCGCTCGTTCTACTGCATGCGCATCTCTCGCCTGCACCCGGCTGAGCATGTTGCCGAAAATGACAGGCGCACTACACAGGCCATCGCAACAGTAGATGTAATGATTTAGCAAGCAACTAAAACTGGGCGCCAATTCGATACACACAGAGAGCTTCTCGAAATCATGAAACGCATCTACTTATCCCAAAACGCACAAACCGCATTGATCACCGCTACGATTGGTTTCATCTTTGCCTCGCTTCTAGGAGGCTATCTTCTAGCGCGCCGACATCACAACTCCGGCAAGTCCTTTCCATCCGCCGGCGACGATGGTGAAAGCATCGTTGAAGATGTTGTAGGGCATAACTGGCAAGGCTTTTAAGCCAGTCGCAGACTTATTCGAACGAAAGTTTGTCGATTACTACACCCGGATCCATTGCGTGGATTTTGAAGATATGTTTTCCAGGAACTAAGCCTTGTAGCGGCACGTGAGCTCTCGCGCAATTATTCTGAATGGCTTCGCTGCGCACTGAACCGTTCTCGTTTTCAGCACCACTGGAGCCGGGCACTTCGACGACTGTTATTGGCATATCATCGATATTGACTGAGATGCATAGTTTCATGCCAGGATAGATGCGAAAGGTCGGCATAAAGTCGATGAGCGCTTCCGCTTCGCCGCCTTTCGCCTGGAATTCATATTCGAGTGTTGGCGCGCCGGCATCGTCTTCTTTCCACGTAGACTGCAGGTTCGCCGGTTTGACTGTTACCGCTCGTCCACTAGCACCAAGCCCTGCAACAGTAACCCAGTGCGCCTTAGAGTTGACTGATTGTCGCTCGGCAGAAGCTGCATCCAGCCAAGTGCGCGCAGACTGATAAGGCTGCGACGTAGCAGTAGCTTTCTCCCCCCAAGGCCATCGGACCTGACTGCTCCATCGTGTAAGGTCCTTTCCTGTAACGAGGCCGGGCATCATGTGATCCCATTTTCCTCCTGCAATCTTGGTATTGAAATTCTCCACCTCTGCCTCGAGTTCACCACGAAGACGTGTGATTTCCATTTCATCGGCGGCGGTATTTTCGCCGGCTTGAACCTTTCTATCCGCCAGAAAGATCAATCCTGCCTTGCAGAGAACATGTGTTGGAAAGCTGATAAGTTCCGTGTAAGCATCACGGGCTTGCATAGGAGCGATTGAAGAAATTTTCTCGTCGGCTTGCAGTAACTCCTTGTATCGCTTCTCAAGTTCTATCGCTGCTTCTTGCGAAAGCGATAGCGCCCATGCACGGCACATCAACTCAGGTTTGTGAATTGTTCCTAGCCGGTAAAATTCCATTAACTCATTTGCGACCGGCTCCGCGAGGTTTTCGCCGAAGTTCTGTCGCACAAAATCGCGGAGAAAAAGTGGTTGGGAGTCAGGCCCGACCGCTTCTGGATTCCAGGCAAGTCTCGAAAAATAGCTTAGTCCAATCTCCATCGGCTTTATGTCGCCAACATTAATCACCCATAACTTGCGGGCATCGTTTTCCCATGCTTTGTGCAACTCCTCCCATAGCAAAGCGGGAGCTGTGGTGTTGATCCATGTATAGGAGTGCGGCGCGCCATAGTAGGACAAATGCCAGTAGATGCCCGCGCCGCCCGAGCGCTTCCGTTCCTGCGGTGCACCAAGACGGCGGATGTAGCCGAAGTTATCGTCAACCCAAACTATAGTAACATCATCCGGCACAGCTAATCCGGCGTCATAGATTGGCAATACTTCCTTGTAAGGGACAAAGCATTGTGAGATCGACCCCCATTGCTTCGTGACGTATTCATTGAGTAAAGCACGTTGGTCGCGAAATACCTCTGTCAAAAGGTTGATCTTTCCCGGCATGTCATTCGGAGGCGGTTGCATTCCCGCATCGTGAATACCACGAATGCCAAGCGTCCACACAGCTTCCTCAGTGCTCCGAGCTTTGACATTATCCTCCCAGTAGGAATGAATCGCGTCGTGATTAGTGAGATAGTTCCAAGGGCCTTTTTCGCTTTGATTCCAATGGACGTTGTTGCAGAGCATCGGCTCGCAATGGGAAGAACCGGCGACGATTGCATACTTATCGGCGAGCGCGACGTTTTCCGGCATTGCACCAAACTCGACAGTGCATCCGTGCATGGCCGGCCAGATATAGTTCAGCCGGAGACGTAGCATGAGTTCAAAAACTTTTTCGTAGGTTTTTGGACCTATGTTGCCGAACTCCTTTTCGAAGGTTTTCGCGGCCCAAGGCTGGATTCCCCAATCTTCATCATTGATGAAAAAGCCGCGATATTTTACGGCGGGAGCGTCAGTTTCCGATTTAGAAAGTCTTATCCCGATCTCATCACGATGCTTTACAGGAACGTCGGCCCACCAATACCATGGGGATACGCCGATTTTCTCTGAAAGCTGCATTAGTCCGTAAGCCGTGCCGCGTCTGTCGCTACCTGCGACGATCAGCGCGCGATCGACTCCCGGAAAAGGTTTGTCGACCAATTGCAGCAGTGTTCCTTCCCATTGATTCTTAATCTTTACTGCGTCTTTCAGTTTGCCACTGCTGGCTAACTCATCAATGAGCGAACTATGACCTAGAGTGCCGGCAATAATCATCTCTGATTCTTTACCGGGCTTTTCAGTTATCGCCGGTCGCAGCCCGGTCACCCGCTGGACATCATCTGCAAACAAGCCGGCGGCTAGCTTAACGACCGGATAGTCATTGCTATCGACTACAACTGCAGCAGCGATCTTACCTTGGACTAAAGTGAGGTCATTCGCACCAGCAGCCGATGAGCTTACAATTTCCAAAGCCGACGCTTTGAAACTCAAACTGAAAACAATACCCGCGATTACAACTAGGGGCTTCATGCTAAATCCACTGATGGCTCGAGAGCGACCCTCTCAAATCTTGGAGCGAGCAAATGATTTACGGTGAAAGCGAGCAGATATGCCACGGAACAAAAGCCGAAGATAATCGCGTAGCCATTTGCAAAACGGTCCAGCATAAGTCCGGTTATAATTGGGAAGGCCATTCCACCTAACGAACCTGCGGTGCCGCCGATGCCGGTAAGGCTCGCGACTGATCGTTTTGGAAACATATCGGAAACAGTGCTGTAGAGGTTTGCAGACCATGCCTGATGAGCGGCTCCCGCGAGACCTATCAGAAGCACCGCAGTCCAGTCACTCACCTGCGTAACAATAGCCATAGGCAAGACCGCCAGCGCGAAAATAAACATTCCTGTCTTACGTGCACGAGTAATGGTCCATCCGCGGCTTGCTAGAAAGCCGGTTACCCAGCCGCCGAAGATACTGAGCACAGTAATAATCGCATAGATGCTAACCAGCAGCAGCCAGCTATTCTTAATATCCAGGTGTCGTGTTTTTTTGAAAAAGTCAGGCAGCCAAATAAGAAAGAACCACCAGACTGGATCGGTTAGAAATTTTGCGACAATAAATGACCATGCTTCACGATGGCGCAGCACCGCACTCCATGAGGCTTTGCCCTCACTCGGGTCCGGCGCGTCGTATTCGATATAAGCCAGCTCGCCCGCGGTAACGCGCTTTGAGTGCTCCGGATAATCGAATAGCGGCCACCAAAGAAAGAGCCAGACAAGCCCGGCAATGCCGGCAAAGATGAAAGCCCAGTGCCAGCCGAGCGCGAAAGCTATCGCGGGCACAACCGCAGGCGCTAGGATTGCGCCAACGTTTGCACCTGAGTTGAATAAGCTCGTCGCTAGTGCGCGCTCCTTTTTCGGAAACCATTGTGCGGTAGCTTTGATTGCCGCGGGAAAGTTACCGCCTTCGCCGAGACCTAACGCGATGCGCGCGATCAAAAATCCTGTGATAGTAAAGACGAGCGAGTGACCTATCGCTGCAAGGCTCCATGCCAGAATCGAAACGGCGTAACCAAGTTTTGTGCCGTAGCGATCAATAAACCAGCCAAAGATAAACAGACTTATCCCGTAAGCCGCTTGAAACGCTGAGTTAATCGCGCCAAATTGTGTGCTGCTCCAGCCTAGCTGCGTATCAAGGATCGGTTTCAGCAGCGATAGAATTTGCCGGTCCACATAGTTAATGGTGGTGGCAAAAAAAAGTAGCGCACAAACTACCCAGCGGTAGTTGCCATTGGGGATCCGGGGGGAATCAGTGGTGTTCATTTGGGATATCTATTCGCTCTGATATCGTAGACCTAGCATCAATCCACGCAATTCCGCGAGTCCGCGCATGCGACCGATGCATGAGTAGCCGGGCGTAATGCCGGCCGGTTTCATAAGGTCGTCCATCATCGTGTGACCGTGGTCGGGACGGAAAGGTAACTGCCAATCAGCACGACCTGCGGCGCGGCGACGATCTTGTTCGTCGAGTAGAGTTTTGACTATGACCGGCATGTTCACGGAACCTTCCAGATGATTTGCCTCGTAAAAAGAGCCATCGGGCAATCGCTGCGTGCTACGCAAATGCATGGCGTGAATGCGCGATGCGAACTGCTTCAGCATCGCGGGAAGGTCATTATCGGCACGGGCGCTGAATGAGCCGGTGCAAAAGCAGAGGCCATTTGCAGGACTATCGGCTATTTTAAAAATAGCTTCAATATCCGCAGCTTTGCTCACAATGCGCGGCAGACCTAGCACCGAAAAAGGAGGGTCATCGGGATGTATCGCGAGCAGCACGCCGGCTTCTTCAGCGGCTGGAATCACCGCTTCTAAAAAGCGCGCAAGATTTGCACTTAAGGCAGCGTCATTCATTCGCTCGTAGCGCGCGAGCATTGCGCGAATGTCGTCGAGACTCAGTGCCCATTTCACGCCGGGAAAGACATCGATGATGCTTTGGACAAATGCATCGCGAGCGGTGTCATCGAGACTTTTCCACCAAGCTGCTGCGCGCTCGCGTTGTTCACTCGTATAATCAGCTTCCGCTCCCGCACGTTTCAGCCCGTAAATTTCAAATGCCGCAAAACGCACCGGATCAAAATGCAAACATTCGGAGCCATCGGGCAAGACCGAACGCATTTCCGTGCGCACCCAGTCGAGCACAGGCATGAAATTATAGATGACCTGTGTGATGCCTTCCGCCGCCAGATTGTGCAGCGTTTGCGTGTAGTTTTCAAAGAGCTGCTTCAAATCGCCGCAGCCAATCTTGATGTCTTCATGCACCGGCACCGACTCGACTACACTCCAGCGCAAACCCGCGGCTGCGATCATTTCTCTTCGTGTGCGAATCGCTTCACGCGACCAGAGCTCGCCGTAGGGAATCTGATGCAGCGAACTAAAAACGTCTGTCGCGCCGGTTTGGCGAACGTAAGCCAGCGGCACCGGATCGTTCGGGCCGAACCAGCGAAAGCCTTCAGCTAGGAGGGGAAGATTCGGAAAAGCCAGATCCACGACTACAACACCATGTCATTTCCCGGGCAATCCACAATTCCTTCACGCGCCGTGAACAAGAGGCAATGAGCGCTGCTCGGCACGCCAGAGATGCTCAAAACGAGCTTTGAGGGCGGTGTCGCTGCTGTCGCGGACGTGTTGTGCGCGGACAATGCTTTCGCACAGTTTAGTGAAACGGACGAGCATCGCTTCCTCGACTTCCAGCGCGTCGTCGGCGCTCTCGAATTCCTTTTCAGTCTCGATAAGTTTTCGGCAGAAATCGGAATCTTCGCCGGTTTTTTTCATCGCGTCGGCGAGCACGTCGCGGAACTTTGATTCTTTGGGCCAGCGCAATGCGGGCCAGCGCGAGAGCACGGTTGCCAGCCCGGATTTTCTCAACGCGCAAAGTTTGTCCTGCTCGTGGCGATACGCCTCGATTTGCGTTGAACGACCGATCGGATCGCTCAAATGCAAACGATCGTATGCGGCAAGCAAGCGAGCGTCGCCTGTGAGTTCGAGTTTTTCGGATAGCGCATCGAGCGCGGCACTTTGGGCGGGCGTAGCAGCAGCGCGGATTTTTTCAAAGCTCGTGCTGTAGATTTCCGAGTTTTTAACGTGAGCAAATCGCACGAGAAAAGCATCGCTGGTGCACGTCGGCGTGTCGGTCGTCGGATCGTGGATGAGCGCGTAACAAAATGCCTCGTGAAAGCTCACACGGCCATCGCTGTCGTAATCGGCGCCGTCGACCGGATGATTTAGCCGATCGTGCCCGCTGAGCGCGCCGAAGAAATAGGATGAAAAGTCTTGATACTCCTCCTCATCCGTGCGAAGCCCGCAACCCGCCGCTTCACGATCTTTCGCCGACGCGAAAAAGCCGGCGATATCCTGCGACTGCTGCGGTTCCTTTGCGTTGCCATCTCGGAAGAGCACATTCGCAAACGCGCCGCTGTAACACTGCGCCATCACCAGCACGACCGGCGCTTCCGACGGCAAGCGCGATAGCTCCGTCGCGAGTTCGCGCACGGTCAGGTCTTCGTTATTCCACATGTTGTAGCGGGTTTCGCTTTCTTTTTCCTCGTCCTGATCGCCATGGCCGGCGAAGTAAAAAAGAATCGGTGCCGGTTTTTGCGCGAGCGAAACTGCAAGCTTGCTCACGGCACGATGCAACGCAGCGCGACTTGACGGCCCATCGATCGGCACGCCGAGATTTTCCACACGAACTTGCGTCGGCGGATCGAGTTGGTAATCGGAAAACAGCACCTCGAATGCCCGCTGCGCATCGCCAGATGCGTCCATTACTTCGCAAGAAACGGTCGCTTTCGTCGTGCTTCCGTCCGCAAACAAAATGGTGCGCTTCGTCTCCGGAGGCAGCAGGCTGATGATGAAACGAGTGTGGCTTTCGATTTGCAGCACGTTGTTCTGAATGTTCGGTCCGCCGCCGACGATCACCGCGTGAAACGGCTCCGTTTGCTCCTCCGCGAATGCTGAAAAAACAAGGCATAGCGAGAGAATGGCGGTCGTAATGACTCGGTGCATCCGGCTTGGTTAGCGGCAAAACACAATGCGCTTCAAACTTTTTCCAGAGCATGAGAAAGCAGTGTAGCACGAGCTGTTAAAGACACGGGAAAAGTGCGTTCGCGCGCCGAAACTACCGATTTTTACGGATAAATTGTAACCACTATAATTTGGCACGCAAAAAGCTTTAAAAATTCTCGACATCAAAACGTCATTCCGTAGGAGAAAAACTTGATCAGAGAATTGCGCCCCTCATTTCCAAATAGTCGAATCCGTTTAGCACAAACGCTCGCACTGTTTTGCGCACTCATCGCGCTCGCCGCGCCGGCCTTCGCATCGGTGCTCAACTCGCAGGAACAAGCGATCGCGAATTACATGATCAACGATCCGAATCAAGGCCGGCCATCGCTGACGCTTGACCCGATTCTCGCGAGCGTCGCCCGCTCACGAGCCGAGGATATGGCGAAGCGCAATTATTTCGCTCACGTGAATCCGGATGGACATGCGGCGAATTATCTCGTGCAACAGGCCGGTTATCAGCTTCCGAGTTGGTGGGGAAATGATCCGGCGGCAAATTACATCGAATCGATTGCGGCCGGTTATTCGACGCCGCAGGCAACGTGGAACGGCTGGATGAATTCGCCGGACCACCGCACACATATTCTCGGGCTCAATTCGTTTTACGCGTCGGAGACTTACTACGGTGTCGGCTACTATTACGATCCGAACAGCACTTACAAATACTACTGGGTCATCATCACCGCGCCGCCGCAACCGGCACCGAAGCTCGCGATCACCTCGCCCGCCGCGGGTGCACGCGTGACGGACACTTCAATCGCAGTCGCAGGAACCACAGCTTCGAATTCCGGAGCAACATCGGTTGTTTACCGCGTTGAAAATGCGAGCGGCACCGGCACATTCAAAACCGCAAGCGGCGTCGCGACTTGGTCTGACACGGCAACCGGCCTGGTTTCCGGCACAAACACGATTCGCGTGCGCAGCCTCGACGCAAACAGCAACGTCATCGCCGAGCTCACACGCACCGTTACCTATGTGCAAACAGGTCCGCTCACCATTGCGATCAGCGGCAGCGGATCGGTAACCGCGGGTTTCGATGGCACAACGACGCGCGAAGTCGGAAAGAGCTACACAATCACCGCGACTCCTGCGACCGGCTTTTTGTTCAGCGGCTGGAGCGGTGATATCACATCAAGCGCTGCAACGCTGACGTTCACGATGCCGAACAGCCTCAATCTCACGGCCAATTTTATCGTAAATTCGTTCATCCCGCTCAAAGGCGGCTATTACGGCCTGGTCGATTCCGATACGCACCCAGGTTTCGTTCGCCTCGCGCTCACACCAACCGGCACGTTCACCGGCCGCGTGACGATCAACGGCTCGAATTACGCGGTGACTGGAAAATTCGATATCAATGGTGCGGCGACGGTTACGATTCCGCGCAAAAATAACACCGCGCTCACACTCAATCTCCAACTGGATCTCACCGGCCAAACCGGTGAAATCACCGGCACGCTGTCCGATGGGGTTTTCACCGCGAATATTTCCGCCGATCATGCGGCGTATGACGGTTTGACGTCGGTTGCACCGCAGGCCGGACGTTACACCATGGTGCTCGCCGCGTCCGGCACCGATTGCTCGGTCGCACCGACCGGCAGCGGCTACGCGGTCGTTCTCGTCGCTCCGAATGGCGTAACGACAATCAGCGGACGCCTCGCCGACAACACGATTGTCTCGCAAAGTAGCATGGTCTCGCCGAATGGCACATTGCCGCTTTATCTCACGCTGACCGGAGAAAAAGGCAGCGTTTCCGGAACGGTAACATTGCGTGATACAGACGTAAGCGACGTTGACGGTTCGTTAAATTGGAGCAAAGCAGCAAATCCAGTGGATGTCTTCTACCCGAACGGCTTCAGCACCCAGCTTTACGCAGTCGGCTCACGTTACGTTGCACCGGCGAAAAACAGCCCGCCAATCGCATTCACCAGCGGCACAGCGGCGCTCGGCGATGGAAATATCGAGCCGGAGCTGGATGTTCCCGTCACCGTAACAACGACCAATAAAGTAGCGATGGCGACGCCCGGATCGCTCAACTTCGCCGCGACGATCGCGCGCGGCAATGGCGCTCTCTCAGGCTCGTTCGTTCATCCGGGCAGCAAAGTGACACGCGGTGTCCGCGGCGTGGTGCTGCAAAAACAAAACGCGGTGTTCGGCTATTTCCGCGGCATCAACGAGACCGGCTACTTCAGCCTCAGCTCGGCAAATTAAGCCGGCACGAGTTCACTCTCGCTGCGGTTGAATTGCAGATCGTAAAGCCTGCGATAAACGCCCGATTTCTGCGCGAGCTCACGATGTGTGCCGCTTTCGATGACGCGCCCTTCCTCGAACACAATGATTTGATCTGCCTGCAAAATCGTCGAGAGCCGATGCGCGATCGCGATCACCGTGCGGCCCGCCGCGAGCGTTTCGATCGCGGATTGAATTTGCACTTCCGACTCGGAATCGAGCGAGGACGTCGCTTCATCGAGCAGTAAAATCGGCGCGTCTTTTAGCAACGCGCGCGCAATCGCAATGCGCTGTTGCTGGCCGCCGCTCAGCATGCAGCCTTTATCGCCGACGATCGTCTCGTAGCCGTTGTGCTGTGCGAGGATGAACTCATGCGCGTGCGCCTGGTGCGCGGCGGCGATGACTTCCTCGCGCGATGCGCCGGGCCGCCCGTAAGCGATATTTTTCGCAATGGTATCGTGAAACAAAAACGTCTCCTGCGCTACGACGCCGATTTGGTCGCGCAACGAATTTTGCGTCACGTCGCGAAGATTCTGTCGGTCCAGCAAAACGCGTCCCGTTAACGGATCGTAAAAACGCAAAATCAGCGAGAGCAGCGTGCTCTTCCCTGCTCCGCTCGGCCCGACCAGCGCATAGAATTTTCCCGGTTCAAAACGCAGGCTCACGTCGCTCAATGCCGGAATGCCCGGCCGATATGCGAACGTCACGTTTTCAAAAATGACTTCGCCACGCGATTCGCGAAGCACGATTGCTTCCGGACGGTCCTGCACGCTCGGCACGATTTGGAAAAATTCCATGATGCTCGCCGTCGCCGCATGGCAGCGCTGCAACAACAGGTGCAATCGCGTCAGCGTTTTGATCGGCTGATAAAGCAGGAAAATTCCGGCGCAAAGGGCGACGAATTTATTCCCGGGCAAATGCGCCAGCCAGACGTAACCAAACGCGAGGGCGATGCCAGCCGCTGCGAGTCCCTCGACGATCGGCGCGTGCGTTTCCATCGCCCGTCGCACGCGCATCGCGTGGTGAAATTGCGCTTCGCTCGACGCGTGGAAACGGTCGATTTCGGCATTCGTGCGCGAGAATGATTTGATGACTTTGATGCCTGCAAAAATCTCGTGGAGGATCACCATCATGTCGCCTTTTTCCTGCTCCTCGCGAATCGAGGACGAACGAATCCGCCGGCCAATTTGACGCGCCGGCACAATGCAAAGCGGAAACAGCACCAGCGCGGCAAACATGAAACGCCAGTCGATGCTAAACAAAACGAACAGCCCCGTGATGAGACTGATCGGTTGCGCGATCAAATCGGTGCTCATCGTCGTAAGCGCGGTCTGCGCCTCGCGCGTGTCATTCGCGATGCGCGAGATGAGCTGTCCACTGCGCGAGTGATTGAAAAAATCGATCGACTGACTCGTGATCTGCCGCAGCAATTGACAGCGCAAATCCATCAGCACACGTCCGCTCACCCATTCGACGAGATACGAGTTGCCGAATGAAAAAACGCCGCGCAAAACCATGACCGCCGGAATGGCGACGCACGAAAAAAAGACGAGCGGAAATGGCGGCGGCCCACCGTTTTTCATGAACCGTGCGAGCAGCGGATTGTCGATGCGTTCGTAAAAAATGATGCTGCTCACTTGCTGGATCACCCATGGCAACGAACCGTTTACAAAGCCAAAACATGCGCCGCAGATGATCCCGAATGCGAAGCGCCGTCGATATGGTTTTAAAAAAGTCCGCAACGCGCCGTAGGGTCCCTGCAAATCGCGCAGGAGCTGACGAAAAGATCGCGAAGCGGGTTCAGACATTTTTTCGATGATCAGGACGCACGAAACGAATTGCAAGATTGTCGGTTCAATTGAGAATGGCTTTCCCCTATCCCGCCGCCGCTGCTTTCCTACCCTGTTCCGAATTCATGAGCGAAGAGACTCCGCGCGACGCCGAATTTTCCCCTGATGCGCAGGACATCGAATGGATGCGCCGCGTAGCGCAGGGCGACATGCGCGCTTTTGAAAGCCTGGTCGAGGCGCACCAGACGCGCGTCGTAGGCACGGTCGCGAAAATGCTCGGCGACGACACGGACGCGGAGGACATCGCACAGCAGGTGTTTATCCGCGTGTGGAAATCGGCGGCGCGTTATCAGCCGACAGCCAAGTTCACGACATGGTTGTTTAAAATTACGCGCAATCTTGTTTTTAACGAATTGCGGCGGCGCAAACGCCATCCTGCGACACCGCTCGAGCACGAAGAGGAGGAACACCATTTCCAGGCGGCGGATCAAAGCACGATGGCTCCGGATGCTTCGATGCTCGATGCGGAAATGCAAAATGCGATCCAGGCGGCGATCGATTCGCTGCCCGAAGCGCAACGCATGGCGGTCGTGCTGCGGCGCTACGAAGACATGCCGTATGAGGAAATCGGCGAAGTGCTAGGCCTGTCTGTTCCGGCGGTGAAAAGTGTGCTCTTCCGCGCCCGCGCCGAGCTGCGCGAGAAGCTGCGGAAATATCTCGACGCTTAGCGAAAACCGAACACGAGCGCCCAGCGCGTTTGCAGCTCCGGCGATTTTTCGATTTCGAGCATGATGTAATACATCGCCGATTTGCGCGGTACAATGTGTGTGCCGGCAGCATGCGCTTTTTTGAAATATTCCGTTTCCGCGAGATTGCCGTTTTCGTCGTAAGCATGCACGGAAACCACCGCGCCATCGGCATCGGTCGCGGCAAGAAACCAGTATTCATTGCCCTTGAAAAGCTGGTGCACGATTATTTTCTGCGTTTGCGGCGGCAACGTGCCGCCCCAGTATTCCTCGCGCACCGTGAAACCGTTTTGCACAAACGGCTGCGCCGCTTCGATTGCGTAGGTGAGCGTGCGATCCGCATTTTTTCCCGGCGTGTGGCGCAACCGCGTCTTTTTTTGCGCGACGGCGGAATCGGCGAAGACGATGCAGGCGAGAAAGGTCAGCGCGAAGAAGCAATGGGAATTTCGCATCGCTTCAAAAGGTTAATCGCATCGGCTCGCGCTGTCGACCTGCGCGTGGACTCGACAAGCGCCCGCTGCGCATGAAAACTCCGCGCCGATGAAAGAAGAAATGATCCTCGTCCTGCGGCGCGCGCTGCTGGAGCAGCTCGGAATGTTCCAGGGCTTGAACTTCGAAGTGGAAAAATATCTGCCCGCTTTGCTCGCCCGCGAAAACAATTTCTTCATGCCTCGCTCGCAGGCGGAGACGGATCCGACGTTCAAGCAGATCATCCCGTATGTTTTACTTGTGCACGACGGTCGTGTGCTGCATTACGTGCGCGGGAAAAAGGCAGGCGAGCAGCGGCTCGTGGCAAAAGGCTCGATCGGCATCGGCGGCCACATGAACGACAACGACGAGCATCTTTTCGCGCTCGATAAAGCGGCTTATCTCGAAGGCGTGAAGCGCGAAGTCTGCGAGGAACTCAACGTGCAGACAAATTTTCAAAACAAGATCGTCGCGCTGCTGAATGATGATTCGAATGAGGTTGGCAAAGTCCATCTCGGCGTCGTGCACATTTTTCAGCTCGAAAGCGACAACGTGCAAAAGCGCGAGTCGATGATCACGAATCTCGCGTTTTTGTCCGCGGACGAATTACGCGCGAAACGCGACGCGATGGAGACTTGGTCGCAGATTTGCGTCGACGCTCTCGACACGCTGCTCGCGCGCGCGCAATAGGCCCAAAACAGAGCCGGTTTCCGAATGGGTTGTTAAAGCTCATTCATGAAAACAATCCTGCTTCTCTCCACCGCGCTCGCGTTCACCGCGTGCGAACAACGCATCGAAACTCCGTCGTCACAGCCTGCGGAAAAAACCGAGGAGAAAAGCACGACTATCGTGCAGCCGCCGGTTTCGGAAAAGAAATCGGAAACAAACACGACAATCGTCAATCCGCCGAAGACGGAGGAAAAATCGAGCACGACAACGACGACGACCGGTCAGTAACCGATCGCAAGCGCCGCATTATTTCGCGTAGCTCGCCTTGTCGTCAGCTTCGAGCCAATCGAAAAGCGTCGTCTTTGCAGGATCGAGACCGAGCGGTTTGCACTGCTCGGCAAACCATTCGCGGCGCTCGGGATCGTCATGCGGACGCGCGGCTTCGACGCCTTCGCTCCACTCTTTGATTTCCTCCGGCGTCTTCGGCAAACCGTTGCGATCGACCCATTGCGCTAGCGCATCATCGTTCAGTCCGTTCGCGACCTGCGTTTTGAAATCGTCGCCAGTGATGCCTTTGAAACCGAAGAGAAAATTGTCGAGCGGACAATCAAAGTGATATTCGCCGATGTTGCCCGCGAGCAGCGCGCGGCATTTGTCGATGGTGCGTCCGAGAATTGCATATCCACCGATGCGGATTCGCGGACTGCGAGGAGGTTCTTTGATGAGGTCTTTTGCGTTCATAATTTATGTAACTATCGAAGTTACATAACTTGCCACGTGTGGCAATCGCAAAAAAACGCGGACTACAAAAGCTGATCCGTATCGATATCAATCTCCACGCCGCAACAGCGCAGGCCGGCGAGACAAATCGCGAGCGGCGCCGTGCGTGCGACGCTCGGCATGGCATTGCCGAAACACGCAATCCACCGGCCCATGTGCCGCTGCATTTGTAGACCATTTTTTAAATCACTGATCTGCTCGACAATTCGCCACGCTGTATCGAGATCGGTCGAATACGGGCGATAGATTTGCACCTTCACCACTTTCGTCATCGACCAGTCGACGTTCGGCAAAAAGAGCTGATAATACGGATCGCGGATCGCATTCAACGCCTCCTCCTCCGTCGCAAACCGAAACAGCGCATGCGAATCCTCCCAGTGCACCTCCGGCTGCTCGTGAGTCACATACTCGGCCACCAGCGCGTCGATATCTGCGAGCGACGCTACTTTCATGTGCTCACGTTTCATTTTACATACTCGATGCAGGCATATACACCACCTGTAACGGGATGCTTGCGGCCTGTTTTTCGTCTACGTTTACGTCCACGGCATATAAACCTTCACGCTCGAACGGGAGTTGCTGAATATTTAAAATCAAATTGCGCGTCGCGAAAAAGAAATCGTCCGGCAATTCCACGTCGAAAACCGTCTCGAGCGGCGGCACAATCGAACGGCCATCTTCATCGACAAAATTCACGCGCACCGCATGCGTCCCCTCCTCTTCCTTGCGAAAGACTAGCCGCAGCGCCACCGAGCACTGCGGATGAATGGCGGGAACTTCCGCTGCGACGATCGTGTCAAAGGCACCGAGCAGGCAGAGCTTGCCTTCGTAATCGACGGCGGAATCGCAAAGTGCAGCGACCTGGATTTCCATCTCACGACGCTGAAGAAAATGCGCGCGAAAGGCAACGCGTTTGTTTGACAAGCGCAGTTACGGAATCAGCACGATTTTGCCGTAAGCACCTGGTTCGAGCACCGCGCGATGCGCGTCAGGCGCTTGCGCGAGAGGAAGCGTTTTACCGATGATCGGACGCAGCGCGCCCCGTTCGAGGCCCTCGGAAATCTCTTCGTAAATTTGCGCGAGCTCCGCACTCGTCGCATGCCCGAGCATCATTCCGCGGATGTCCGCGTCGCGCGCCATCAAATTGCGCGGATCGATCTCAACCGGCCCTCGACTGCCGATCACGACGACGCGCCCACTCTTTGCGAGAATCGTCAGGTCTTTGCCGAGATTTACGTTCGCTAGCATTTCCAAAATCAAATCCACGCCGCGTTCATTCGTCGCCGCGACAATCTGATCGAGGTAATCGCCCGCGTGATGATCGAACACTTCGTCCGCGCCATTCTCGCGCACGAGCTCGCGGCCCCTGTCGGTGCTCGCGGTTCCGAATACGTGCAGTCCCGCCGCGTGCGCGAGCTGCACTGCGGCCGTTCCAACACCGCCGCTCGCGCCATGGACTAGCAGCGTTTCACCCGCGCGGGCGTGGCCGCGGCCAAACAACGCTCGATGCGCCGTGCCGAACGGAACGCCGATGCCCGCGCCTTGTTCGAATGAAATTTTTTCCGGCAATCGATGCACATCGGCCACATCGCACAACGCAAGCTCCGCATATGTGCCGCTAATCGACCGCGAGACAAAAACGCGTTCGCCTTTTTCAAAATCCGCCGCCGATTTTTCCACGATACCCGCACCATCATTGCCCGGCGTGAATGGCAGCGATGGCTTTGCAGCGTATTTTCCGCTGCGAATGTAAGTGTCCACCGGATTCACGCCCGCCGCGCGGATCCGCACCAGCACTTGATTCGCGGCCGGTTGCGGCTCCGGCACGTCGACCATCCGCATCACTTCCGGCTCGCCAAATTCTTCAACGCGGATTGCTTTCATTGCACAAACTCGAGCTCCACCGGCGCGGGAATCAGCCCGGCCTCGTGCGCCTGCTTGAGGAATTCGTGAATCGCAAGCCGACCGCGCTCGCCGTAATCAAGCGTGAGTTCGTTCACATACATGCCGATGAATTTGTCCGCGAGCGCTGTGTTCATGCCGCGCGCGAGTGGCATCGAGTGCTGCACCGCCGGCGCGCGATGCTCGAGGCCGTAGCGAATGCTTTCGTGCAAAATATCGGAAATTTCGCGCCGCACTTCCGGCGGAATATCCTTGCGAATGACGTTGCCGCCAAGCGGCAGCGGCAGACCGGTTTTGATTTTCCACCAAATACCGAGATCCAAAATATCGACGAGTTGCTCGTCCTGATACGTGAGCTGGCCTTCGTGAATGATGAGCCCGACGTCCGCCTGCCCATTTTTCACCGCGTCGAAAATTTCATCAAACGGCACGACGACCGTGTCACAGTCGCCGATCGCCAGACGCAACGCGAGATAAGCGCTCGTCATAGTGCCCGGCACCGCGATGCGCCGCTGCAGGAGCCATTCGCGGACTTCGCCGAGACGCGGATTGTCCGGAAGCCCGGCACGATTTTTCGCCACCAGCAAAGGCCCGTAATCATCGCCCATGCTCGCGCCACACGGCAGCAGCGCATATTTGTCGAGCACGTAAGCGTAAGCATGAATCGAGATTGCCGAGATGTGCAGTTCGCCACGTGTCGCACGCTCGTTTAATGTCTGAATATCCTGTAAAATGTGCTCGAACCGATAACCGCGCGTATCGATTTTGTGCTCCGCGAGCGCATAAAACATAAACGCGTCATCCGGATCAGGAGAGTGGCCAAGGGTGAAAGTCATGCCGCTCTGAATAGTGAATGCGAAGCAGGGCGGCAAACTTTCATTCGGAACTTATAAGCATCCGCTGCACGGCTTTGAATACAGCCGGTGGTTCTATCGCTCTCAGACACTTCAATGCGTAAGGGCAATCGCTCGTTAGCCAACACGGAGCACAGGGCACGGGCGTGTAAAATGTTTCCGTTCGTGGATAGCGGTAACCTTCCGGCGATTCATAGCCACCGAACAGAATGACGGATTTGATTTTGTAAGCATTTGCCAGATGCATTCCGCCGGAACTCGGCCCGATGAATACATCCGCTTGACTGATGATGTGCGCGAACCCGGAGAGATCTGTTTGCCCAGCAAAGGAATAAAATCGCGCACCGAATTCACCGGCTGGAAAAGGAGACTCGGTTCCGACTTCAATCACGGAATACTCCGCTCGAAGGAGCTTGATCAACTCACGCCAATACTCAACGGGCCAGTTTTTATTTGGAGTCCAACGGCTCGACAACGGCTGAATCACCACACGTGGACGGGTTATCGCAGCGATCGCATCATGGATCTCGGTTCCCGGCTCGAGCGGAGGCGGAACAATTTCATTGAAATCCATTTTCAATCCCACGCACTCAGCCATCAAAGTCATCAGCGGTCGAGGGGGCGGAACTGCATAATTGTAGGCAAGCCGCAGTGAACGACGGCGGTTCTTTTTATCCGATTCCACTTCGTCGACGAAAGGGTGTCCTTTGAAGAACTCGGGATGGCGGCAAATGAAGGTGATGTGACAATGAGGATTCCTTCGTTTGATTTCGGCAAAAATCGGAGTGCACATCAGTTCGTCGCCAATGCCGCCGCCCGGCGCGGCGATGCGCAGCGCACGTCGCTCGTAGGGTTTGCTCAACGGCCACGGCCAGTGCGCCCGAATGAATGCATCAGGCCCGTGCAGCACCAATCGTTTGTTCAACCCATCGCGGAATGCCTTAAAACGCCAGCTCAGTCCGGCGCGCAGACGTTTCCAGAGATGGCTGGGTCTAGAGCCAGGCACTTTGTTACAGAACCGGACGAGTTCCTACGTTGCCGTGGCAATTTCTTGAACCGTAGCAATGGCTGCGGCACGTTTTCCCATCGCTTGCCGCGCTTTTACGAACCGATGTCGCCATGCTTCGATAGGACGATCAACCAACAGGTAGAGCAACAGTGAGCCGACTGCAATTAATAACCACGAGAGCAGTAAAAAACGCGTGCGGCCAATGGTTCCAATGCCAAAAGCGGTCGTATTGTTCAGCGCCAGCACGGGAATCCTGTGAAAAACGTAAACCGAGTATGAGAGATTGCCGAGATGCCGATCAAACGCCGGAGACGGTTGTCGGACATTCCAGGCAACGAACGGCAGCGCAACCATAGCGGCTAGCGCGGGCAGATATTTCGCCCAACCCGCTGCTTTGCCGAGAGGCGGATAATAAACCATGAGCCCACACACCGCGACCGAGACTGCCAGAGAGAGCAGCGCAAATCTGCGTGATGATTGCCAGCCACTCAACTGCACCAAAACACCTGCCAAAAAGAAGAGAATATCACGCGATATCCAGCAGAGGGGAGTCGCAAACAGCAAGACAACAGATCCAGCTACCGCGAAGAATACACTACTAACAAAAATGCGATTTCCCCTTTGCTGAAGAGTAAGCAATACCGTCAGAAGCATAGGCGCGATGAGGTAAAACTGCATCTCAATGTCCAACGACCAACCTTGAGGCAGCCACTGGGGTTGGCCCGCCGAACTCACGATCGCGAGTGATCGAACCACCCAGGTCAGGTTGGCATAGGTCTGAACATCCGCCCAACGAATCGGAAAAAGAAAAAACAGAACACCACTCATGAGCCAGCAACACCAGTAAAGCGGCGCCAAACGCCAGAATCGGCTGATTACAAATGACGAATACGGTAAGCGACATGCACGGTATTGGCTTTGCCACATTGAACTGATCCAGAATCCGCTCAGAAGAAAAAACACATTCACTGCAGTCACTCCGATTTCAAGGATGCCGCTGTGCTGTAGCACGACGAGCACGGCGAGAAAAAGTCGGAATAGTCCGGGACGGAAGATTGATTTCACGGGGTTAGCCTCAGGAAAGATGCCTGACGGTTCAGTCCGGCACATTTTCAGCGGGGTATTTTACGCTCCGGCGGCAATATTGGA
>JAJPJG010000035.1 GCA_021324395.1 Spartobacteria bacterium
CGAGTTCGGCGGACGCGCCGTCGGCATTTCCGGCAAGCGCGTTTTCCGTGCAAAAAAACTGCCGCCGCAAACCGACGCGCACAACGTCGCGGTCGATGTGGGTTTTGCCGGCGAAGTCGTCGGATTGACGCTCGATGAAGTCACCGCCGTGCTCGCGAAAGAACACGTGCCGGTTATTTCGCCGATCTCCCAAGGCAGCGACGGCCACGCTTACAACGTGAACGCCGATGTCGCCGCGGGAGCGATCGCCGGCGCGCTCAAGGCCGCGAAGCTCGTTTATCTGAGCGACGTGCCCGGCATCATGCGCACGCCTGGCGAGAAAGACTCACTGATTCCATCGGTGAATCGCGACATGATCGAGACGCTGATCGAGGACGAGGTGATCGAGGGCGGCATGGTGCCGAAGGTTCGCTCTGCGTTAAACGCGATCGAGCAAGGTGTGACGAAGGTGCATCTCATCGACGGACGCGTTCCGCACTCCCTGCTCGTCGAGATTTTCACGAACGCCGGCATCGGCACGGAAATCACCGCGTGATGAAATTTGTGATTGCTGATTGATGACTGATGATTTGAAAGAGTGGCGCGCAAAACGCGCGTAAAATCAAAATCATCAATCGTAAATCATAGATCGTAAATGTCCCTCGCCCTCCACTCCACCGACACCCGTGAACTCTTCGACCGCTACGTCGTCCCGAACTATGGACGCTTTCCGCTGCGACTCTCGCGCGGACAGGGCTCGCGCGTCTGGGACGAGGACGGCAACGAGTATCTCGATTTCGGCGCGGGCATCGCCGTTTGCTCGATCGGCCATTGTCATCCGCGCGTGATCGACGTGATGACGAAGCAACTCGGCACGCTCGTCCACACATCGAATTTATACTACACCCGCCCGCAGGGATTGCTCGCTAAGCGGCTTGTGGAGCTGGTCGGCGAGCCGGGCAAAGTCTTTTTCTGCAACAGCGGCGCGGAAGCCAACGAAGCGCTCTACAAGCTCGCGCGCAAGTTTGGCAACGACTGCGAGCCGCCTCCGCCGACGCACACGACCGGCGAGGAAATCGCGCCGGAACAAAATCGCTTCGGCATCATCACGTTTGATGGTTCCTTTCATGGCCGCACCCTCGCCGGTATCGCCGCGACGGGTCAGGAAAAAGTGAAGCGCGGCTTTGAGCCGATGGTCGAGGGCTTCTCGCAAGTGCCCTTCAATGACGCGCCGGCCCTGCTCGCCGCGATTCGCCCGGACACTGCCGCCGTGCTGCTGGAGCCGATCCAGGGCGAGATCGGCATTCGTCCGGCGACGCAACAATTCCTAAAAACCGTCCGCAGCATTTGCGACGACTACGGCCTGCTGCTGCTCTTCGACGAAATCCAGTGCGGGCTCGGTCGCACCGGCGACTGGTGCGGCTGGCGGAGCATCGCGCCCGACGTGATACCCGACGCCGTGAGCTGGGCCAAGGGCATCGCCGGCGGTTTTCCGCTCGGCGCGATCTGGGTGCGCGACAAAAGCGTTTCGCTCAAGTCCGGCGGCGACATTTCGCTCGCGAATCTCCTCGGCCCCGGTTCGCACGGCACGACCTTCGGCGGCACTCCGCTCGTCTGCAGCGGCGCGCTCGAGGTGCTCAACGTCATCGAAAGCGAAGGCCTGCTCGAAAATGCGCGCACGCTAGGCGATTACGCTAGAAGCGCCATCGCGCAAATCGATTCGCCATTGATCAGCGAAATCCGCGGCGTCGGCCTGATGTTCGGCATCGAACTCGCGCCGGACTTTGCCGAAAAAGCAAACACCGGCGACCGCGCGCCGAGTCTCTGGCTCGTCGATCGCCTGCACGAGGCGCATTTGCTCGCCGTTCCGAGCGGCACGCACGCGATTCGCTGGCTGCCTCCGCTGAATGTCACGCGCGCTGAAATTGACGAAGCCGTCGGCATTTTGCGCCGCGTGCTCCCGAGCGCCGGCTGACGTTTCGCTGAACGAACTCCTCGCGCATTTGTCTGAAAATCTCACCACATGGCGACCACACAAGAACTCACCCAGCACGTCAAACAGGCCGGACAATGGATCGAACCGCTCCAGCGCGAAATGTCGCGCGTGGTGGTCGGCCAAAAATATCTCGTCGAGGGACTCCTCACCGGCCTGCTCACGAACGGCCACGTTTTGCTCGAAGGCGTGCCTGGCCTGGCGAAAACGCTCACGGTAAAAACGCTCGCGGCGTGCATCCAGACCGGCTTCCAGCGCATCCAGTTCACGCCCGACCTGCTGCCGGCTGACTTGATCGGCACGTTGATCTACAACCCGCGCTCCGGCGAATTCACGACAAAGCACGGCCCGCTTTTCTCCAATCTTATCCTCGCCGACGAAATCAACCGCGCACCCGCGAAAGTGCAGAGCGCGCTGCTCGAGGCGATGCAGGAACGCCAGGTCACCATCGGCGAAGCGACGTTTAAGCTCCCCGATCCGTTCCTCGTCCTCGCCACGCAAAACCCGATCGAGCAGGAAGGCACCTACCAGCTCCCCGAGGCGCAGGTTGACCGCTTCATGCTCAAACTCAACGTCGGCTACCCGACGAAAACCGAGGAACGCCAGATCCTCGACCTGATGGGCACCAGCGCGCCGCGCCTCGACGTCGAGCCAGTCGTGCAGCCCCAGGACATCATCCACGCCCGCGGCATCGTGAACGAAATCTACATCGACGACCGCGTGAAGGATTACATCGTGGACGTCGTCTGGGCCACGCGCGAGCCGGCGAAATACAAACTGCAACTCGACGGCATGATCCGCTACGGCGGCAGCCCGCGTGCAACCATCAACCTCACCCTCGCCGCCAGGGCCCGCGCCTTCATCCAGGGCCGCGGCTACGTTACTCCTCAGGATGTAAAGAGCGTCGGCGCCGACGTCCTCCGCCACCGCATCATCGTCAGCTACGAAGCCGAAGCGGAAAACGTCACCAGCGAAAGCATCATCGAGAAAATCTTCGCCGGCCTCCCTGTGCCGTAGCCGAAGTGCGGGTTGGTTGTCCGCTCAATCCTATGGCGCGTTCTGCGCCTGTTGCGGCGCGGCGAGCTTCCAGTAAACCACGTAGCGCTCGTGATGGATGCGATGGAACGGCACGAGCGTCACGTCGCCGGGTTGCGCGACCTGCGTGATGCGAAAGGTATTCGGGGCCCCGCCTGCGGCTGGCGCGATGTGCGCGAGCAGATCGCCTGGCGCGCCGCTGAGCACGGGCGGCGCGGGATCGGCGACCTTGTTCAGGTCTTGTTGATCCTTCGCTTCCTGTCCATTCGGCGGCAATCCTTCGCCGACGAGCTTGGCGGCGAGAACGAGCGGGCCGTAAAGGACCGCGACGGTGTTCGGATCGTCGGGCAACGGCTCGAGGTGCAGGTGCATCGGCAGCGTCACCGAGACGCGGTCGCCGGTTCTCCAAATGCGATTGATCGTGAGATAACCGTTTTCCTCGCGTGCGGCGGCGGCCTGGCCGTTTACGGAAATCGTCGCCCCGGGCGCCCACGCCGGCTGGCGGATTTTCAGTGCGAACAACGCGGGCCGCGCGCAATTCATCGTGAGCATCGTCGCGCCTTCATCCGGGAATTTCGTTTCCTGCCGCACCGTCACGCCGCGCTCTTTCCACGTCAGCTCGGAGGGGATGAAAAGATTCACGTAGAGCGAGTCCGCGCCGCTGTGGAAGTAAATCGTGTCGCCGTATTTCGCGTGGTTTTCCATGCCTGTGCCGACGCAGCACCAGAACGAATCCAGCGGCGTGGAGTAAACCTTGAAGTGCGCCGGCTTCAGCGAGACGAAATAAGTCATCATGCCGGAGTCCGGCGCCTGCGAGGCGAGAATCTGGTTGTAAAGCCCGCGCTCATAGAAATCCATCGCCTGCCCGGACGGCTCCCACGCGAACAGATGCCGCGTCAGCTTCAGCATGTTGTAGGTGTTGCACGTCTCCGCCGTGACCGGGCTGAGATGCTGTGCGGTTTTGGCGATCGGAAAAAAATGCTCGGCGTCGCTGTTGCCCCCGATCACCCATGAGCGCGCCAGCGCCACGCGCTGCCAGAAAAACTTCGCGATGTCCCGCAGGCGCGTGTCGCCGTCGAGTTCATACTGGCGTGCCGCGCCGATCACCTTCGGGATTTGCGTGTTCGCATGGAGACCGTCGAGCTTGTCCACGCCTTGCGCGAGCGGATCGAGCACCGCCTCGTGGTTGAAAGCCTGTGCCAGCTTCAGATGATCCGGCTTTCCCGTGAGCGCATAAAGATTCGCCAGCACCTCATTCATGCCGCCGTGTTCTTCGTTGAGCGCCTTTTGCATCTGTTCGTGTGACAAACGATCCACCCGGAACTTCAGCCAGTCCGCCATTTTCTCCAGCACCGCGAGCGCCTGCGCATTGCCGCAGAGCTGATTCGCATCGAACAAGCCCGCCATGATTTTATGCAGCGTGTAATAGGGCGCCCACACCTTCTTCCCCGCATCCACGCGATCAAAGAACTCCTCCGGATAAGCCGACAGGAACCCTTTGTTATACCCCTTCGACGGCATCGCCTCCTGGCATTTCGCCAGCTCCGCCACCAGGTAATCCGCGCGCTGCTTCAACGCCTCATCCCCCGTGCTCGCATACATCAGCGAAACCGCCGAGAGATAATGCCCGACGCTGTGCCCGCGCAATTCACAGTTCGGTTTCTCCCAGCCGCCCAGCGGCTCGGCGCGGCTCGGCAGGCCCGCCGTCACGCGGAAATTATGCAGCAGCCGGTCGGCATCCAGGCTTAGCAGATACGCCTTGTCCCGCAGCATGTTTTCCTGGAAAGGACTCGCCCGCAGCCGCACCTCCGTCAGCGGAAACGGCTCCGCCTTCAGCTTCACCGGCCCCGGCTCAGCGCGGGCGGCAGCGGTCACAAACAGGATCAGAGCGAGGAAGGGCAGGGCACGCATGGGTGGATGTAAATAATAATGACTGGCGACAGGGAGGGAAAATCAAAAAATCGCCTGCCCCCATTTCTCGCCCCTCGCCACCCGCGCCCACGCTTTCGCCCACTCCCGATTTTCGTCCTCGTTACCAAGTTGAGGACTTGGTAACGCAATCCTTGAGCGGAGAAGCCGTGCTTCGTGGTATGGGGAAGGCATTTAGCATGGAAGGTGAGCGACACATCCTCACACCACGATGATCTTCGCCGGGTCGCTCCATGCGCCCATGATGCCTTTCAGCCCAGCGTTCCGGGACTTTTTTATTGTCCGAAGCAGCGGCAGGAATTGCTCGAAGGTTCTGGCCGGACTTTCGAGGGTTTGGCGGAAACGTTCGATGGTTTCCAAAAATGGATCGATCGTTTTGCAAAAACCTTCGATGGAATTCGCAAAAGGATCGAAGGAAATCGGCAAACGTTCGATCCTTTCGCCAAAACGTTCGATGGAATTTGGAAAAGGATCGAATGTTTTCAGCGGACGTTCGATCCGATTCCGGAAAGGATTGATGGAATTCCGGAAACGTTCGATGGTTTTTAGCAAACGTTCGATCCGATTTTGGAAGCGATTGATCGTTTTCGGAAAAGCTTTCGGCTTTTTCAGCCAAAAACAGAAGGAAATCCAAATAACATGAGTAAAATAAAGGCAGTTATTGATTTCAACGGCTATTCTGCGGCTGACCTCGCGCCGGTGGGGCAAATTATCCACGATCAAATGCTGGCAAATGCGGCCACCTTCGGGTCACCGCCCGTCACAATGCCCGCGCTGACCTTTTACTTGAGCAGAGTCCTGACGATGCGGCCTAACCAATCGCTGCCGGCAACAGCCGCCACGCTTTTCAGTTCGGAGGTTTTATGATGCGCTGGACGAGCTACGCCGTTCGTCTTGAACTCACGAAGACGATCGCGAGCGAGACGAGCGATGAGAGAGGCATGAGCACTGCGGCGGCGACGGGGCTCATTTTTCCGGCGAGCGAGATGACGACCGCGATGACGTTGTAGCTGATCGTGAAGGTGAGCACGCGATGAATGGTGGTGCGGCGGCGGCGGCCGGCGTCGAGCAACTGGCGCACGCAATTCAGACCGCGGCCGAGGAAATAGAAATCGGCCTTCTTTTCGAGCAATCCGCGGTCGATCGCGGGGGTGCCGGTGCAGAATGCTTCGTTAAACGCTAGGCTGTCATTTGCGCCGTCGCCGATCATCAGCGTGTCGTGCGCATCGTGCTGGCGGAGCCATTCGGCTTTTTCGGCCGGCGAGAGTTCGCCGTGGCATTGCGCGAGCGGAAGATTGAGCTGCGCGGCCATCTTCGCGACTTTGTGTGCACGGTCGCCGCTGAGGATGTGAACGCGATAACCGCGTGATTGCAGCAGCGCGATTTCATTCACTGCGTCGTGGCGGATTTGATCGCGAAATGAAAACTGCGCGACCGGCATTCCATCGAGACTGAAGATGCAATCGCCCGGCCCGAATGCGGACGAGTTCGCCATCCACCCGGGTCGGCCGAGACGCCATTCACGGTTCGATTCATCGCGAAGCCGCAAGCCGAAGCCGACGATTTCCTCCACCTCGAAATCGCCGCGCACCGGCTCGATTCCGCTCGCGAGCAAAGTCTCGCGCAGGCAGCAGCTTACCGGGTGCAAATTGCTTACGACCATCCGCAGCAGCACGCGTTTTTCATCAATGGCCAGATCATCGAGCGCGGCGGGATTTTGCAGCGCCATCGTCTCGAGCGTGAGTGTGCCGGTTTTGTCGAAGATGATTTTTCGCACGCGATTGATGCGCGACCAGAGACTTTGCTCGCGCACGAATAATCCGCTTTTTCGCAGCGCGGAAATCGCCAGTTCGTCCGCGAGCGGCAGCGCGACGCCGGATGCGCACGGACACGAAACGACGAGAATCGAAATCAAGACCTGGAGCGCGGGCATCAGCGCGTGACCGGCTGCAAACCATGTAGTGAAGCCGATTCCCGCGATGCCGAGGATCGCGATGATGTAGCCTTTCATGAAGCGTTCGGTGCCGTCGTGATTGCGTGCGGTGTGCGGGGTGATTTGCAGCAGCGAGGCTAAAATCGAGTCGCTCCAGCTTTCGACCGCCTCCAGTTCGATCGGCGACTGGCTGTAGTTGATTGCGCCGGCGGAAACGATCTGTCCCCGCCGCGCGGCGCATGCCTCCGACTCGCCATTGATCCATTCGAGCCCGAGCGTGGCGCCATCGGAGGAAAGTTTCGAGCGCACCGGCACCACGTGCCCGGCGTTGATGCGATAGCGCATTTCGGGTTGCAACGCGTTCGCCGCGATTTTCTCGTCGCTTAACGATGTGACGCTGAGCATTTCCTCATTCGCAAGGAGCCGGTTGCGGTTTCGCTCGACCGCCGTCTGCTGCGTCCAGCGTCCGACGAGCATCAGGAACGTGAACGTCGAGACGAAATCGAAATAGGCGAAATTCATCGCTCCCTCGTGCCATGCGTAAACGGAACCGCCATATGCGGCGATGAGGCCGAGCGAGATTGGCAGGTCGATGTGCAGCACGCGATTGCGCAGGCTGCTCCACGTGCGCACGAAAAAATAAGTGCCGCCCGCGAGGAAACTCAGCGTCGCAAAAAAGAGCGCGAGCCGGTCGAAAAGAGCCGCGTATTCGAAACTCGCGTCCATGCCGAGATAGCGCGGAATGGAAAAGAGCATCGCGTTCATCGCGAATGCGCCGCAGACACCGATGCGCCGGACGAGTGTGCTCGCGCGCTGCGTTGCTTGTTTGCCGGGTGGACCGACGAGATAGCCGAAGCTTTGCAACTCAGCCGCGAACGCGACGATGTCGCACTCGCCGGCAATCCAGCGCAGTGTGATGCGGCCGAGCGCGGAATTTACTTCCACAAAAAGGGCGCCGGTTTTTCGCCGAAATAATTTCTCGATCAACCAGACGCAGCCGATGCACGAGATGCCTTGCAGATCCAGTGTTAATGCGGGTTTGCGGTCGGCCTCGGCTGTTTTTACCAGTTCAGCAAGCCAGTCGTAATCGCGTTTCTGAAAGACCAGTGATTTAACCGGAGCGGTCGCGCCATCGCGCAAATCGTAGAACCGATCGAGGCCGTTTTTCGCGATGAGATTGTGGACGAATTCGCAGCCGGCGCAGCAGAAGTTTGGACGCTGCGCCGTTGCGCGGAATCTCGTTCCGCAGTGAATGCACGACGAGATTTCATCGACGCGCGGCCTCGCATCCAGGGTTGCTGCTAGTGACATAACGTCTGCGCGAGACCGAGACCGCCGTTTGCGAATGCGCGCCAGATGAGCAACGCCGCCGATGCGCACGAAAGACCGCGGCGGGTCCATTGCAGGCTCGCCGGCGAGAAGCGCGACTGCAGTTTAAACCATTGCATTTGCACCAGCCAGTAGAGCGGCAGCGTGCCGAGCGCGAAGCTCGCCATGAGCGTCGCGCCGGCGAAAAACGAGCCGGAGACAAGCGCGATGCCGAGCAGGAGGTAGAGCGGACCGCATGGAAACAATGGCGTTACCGCTCCGAGCAGGGCGGCAAATTGCGTTCTGTTTTTTGAGCCGAATCGCAGCTTGAGAAAAATGCGCGAGATAAACGCGGGCTGCTGAATCCGTTTTTCCAAACCGAACGCGAGGGCGATGAAAACCAGCGCGAAAGCCCATGGCATCAACCTCGCGGGGCTGCTGGTAAAAAGCCGCGCGGCGGGATAGCCGGCGACTGCGAGCATTCCGCCGAGCACGGAATACGCGAGGACACGCGCGCCTTGATAAACAGCCGTCTCGCTTTTCGCGCATGCGCCAAACATCGCGCACGTGAGCAGCCCGCACATGCCGGCGCAATGCACGCTCGTGATCAACCCGGCGCAAAATGCGGCGAGCGGCGTTGTCGTGTCGCCGAGGTTAAGGTGCATGTTGCGTATGCGGCACCGCGATTTCGGCGGGCGCATGTTTGATCGCAATGACGAGCGCGGCGATCATCACCGCGACCATCGCGAGATAGCCGAGCACGATCCAAATCCACGGACGATCGGAGATGGCTTTTTTCATGGTCATTTTGTCGGGCCGAGAAACGGCAGCGTTTGCTCCGCGTTGAATTTTCCGTCGGCGGAAACGATCTGCACTTTGACCGACGCGAAACCGTGAAATTTCTCGCGCGGAATCATCACAACGAGCGGGCGCATCTGCTCGCCGAGCGCGGCGGTTTGGACGAGTTCCTCGGTGCCGCTAGACTTGAGTTCAGGCGTGTCGCCGCTGATACGGATTTGAAAGACCTCCGGACGATTTTGCTTGTTGATGATGCGCAGTAGAAACTGGTTTCGCACATTTCCATCGGCCAAAAAATACGGCGCGCCGGACATGCGCAGCAGGCTGATCGTCGCGGGCTTGAACGTGGAGATCGAGAAGCTCATCACGGTCGCGCCGATGAGCATCAGCACGGTGTAAAGAATGATGCGCGGCCGAATGTAGCGCGTCTTCTTTCCGGCAAAACCATTCACCGATCCGTAGCGCACGAGTCCGCGCGGGCGATCGATTTTTTCCATGACCGTGTCGCACGCGTCGATGCACGCAGCGCACGCGATGCATTCGAGCTGCAAGCCCTGGCGGATGTCGATGCCGGTCGGGCAAACCTGCACGCAACGCCGGCAATCGACGCAGTCGCCCGCGCCGAATGTCCCCTTTTTCCCGCGCGGTTCGCCGCGTTTCGTGTCGTAGCCGATGATGACCGAGTCGTTATCGATGAGCGCGGATTGCAGGCGGCCATACGGGCAAAGGACGATGCAGAACTGCTCGCGAAACCACGCGAAATTGAACCAGAGCGCGCCGGCCATCGCGAAGACGAAAAGGAACGCGCTCCAGTTTTCAAATGGCGCGGCGGCCATCATCCGCCACAAGCGCGGAAGCGAAACAAAGTAGGAAATGAAAACGTGCGCGAGCAGCAGCGCGAACACGGCATAAAGCGCGTTTTTAACGCCGCGCTTCAGCGTTTTTCCAAGCGTCCACGGCTCGCGATCGAGATGTCGGCGCTGCGGTGCATCGCCTTCGACCCAGCGCTCGATACGACGCACGATGTCGAGAAAAACAGTCTGCGGACAAGCCCAGCCGCACCAGACGCGGCCAAGCAGCGCGGTGGTGAAAAACAATCCGAAGCCCGCGCCACTGATGATGAAAAATGCGAGCCACAAATCCTGTGTCACAAGCGTCAGCCCGAACAAATGGAACTGCTGGTTTGCGATGTCGAAAAACATCGCGGGGTTGCCGTTGATGTTGATCCACGGCAGTCCCGCGTAAACTGCGATCAGGACGATGCTCGCGAGCGTGCGCAGCGTCGTGAACCATCCGCGCGCAGTCGCCGCGTGAATGAAACGCCGCGAGCCGTCCGCGTTGATCGTCGTGACGGTTTCACGCGTGGGAAGTGCAATCGACATTCGAAAAGGCGCGCATCAGTTTTGCGCTGTTTTAGGCGACGCCGCCGCTTGCGCCGCGGGAATGACCGGCTCGCCTTCCTTGTGCAGGCTCAAAATGAACGCGGCGACTTCGTTGATTTTCTTTTTGCCAAGCACCGGTCCCCACGTCGGCATGCCTTTCACCGCGACACCCGTCGTGATCGTGGAAACGATCTCGTGCGGCGAGCCGCCGTGAATCCAGACCTCGTCGCGCAAATTCGGCCCGATTTTTCCACTCGCATCGGTATTGTGACACGACGCGCACGTGCTGCTGAAAGTCGATTGCCCCGCGGCGACGACCGCCGGATCGCGGCTCATCAGCCACATCTGCGCGTCGTCCAGCACGCCGGAATCCGCAGCGGCGGCGAGCGCGTTTGCTTTCATCTCGGCGTCGAGCGCGGTGCCCGGCTCGTCGGCGATGTGCCAGTGATGAAACAAACTCCAGTAGCCAAACGCGAATGCGATCGCGCCGTAGAGCGTCCAGAGCCACCAGTTCGGCAGGCGCTTGTCGTATTCCTGGATGTCGCCGTCGTAAACGTGTGGGCGCAGCGCGTCATCGAGCGGCGCGTCGTATTGCACCTGCGGCGCGTGTGATTTTTCCGCCGGTTCGTTATTCATGAGCGTCTCCCTCGTCGGCTTGCAGCGGCAGATTTTCGAGATGACCGAGTTCATGTTTTTTCATCGCCGCGACGCGCAGAAACGCGATTGCGAACGTGGAGAAAAACAACATGAAGCTGATGATCGTGAGCGTGGATTGCCACTCTTCGACATTGATGCGGTGAAACATAATTACTTCGCGGCGGTGGGATGGGTTTCGACGTTTTGGGTCGTGACGACCTTTTCGGCTTTGCCGAGCTTTTGCAGATAAGCAATAAGCGCGACGATTTCGCGGTCGGCTTGCACGCTGGCGCCGCCTTGTTGCAGGTCGCTGACGATTGTTTGCTCCTGCGTGGTGACCGACTGCTGGATTTCCTCTTCGCTCATTTTTCCATACGGCACGCCGAGCTTGCGTTGCACGGCGAGCTTGTTTGGCAATGCGTTGACATCCGTTTTATCGGTGTAAAGCCACGGGTAATTCGGCATGAGCGAACCCGGCGTTACTTCGCGCGGGTCGGCCATGTGTTTGAAATGCCAAAGATTCGGATATCTCCCGCCTTCACGCGCCAGGTCCGGACCGGTGCGTTTCGAGCCCCATTGGAACGGATGATCGTAAATCGACTCGCCGAGCTTCGAGTAATCGCCGTAGCGCAATACGTCGCCGACAAGCGTGCGGATCATCTGCGAATGGCAGTTGTAGCAGCCTTCGCGGATGTAAATGTCGCGACCCGCAAGCTCGAGGGGTGTGTAAGGAATCTGTCGCACGCCTTCGATATTTTCGGCCTTGTTGATGATGATCGTGGGAATGATCTGCACCATTCCGCCGACGAGCACCGCGAGGATCGTCAGCGCCGTAAACGGCAGCGAATTTTCCAACAGCGTCTCATACCATTGCGTCCAGGTAATGCCGCGCGCCTCGACGTGGATCAGCGCCGCAAGCGCCGTCGCGAGCAGGCCCGCGATGCACATGCCGCCGGCGATGCCCTTGAAGGCCGCCCAGCCTGTCGCGAAGATCACGAACAACGCGGAGAAAACCACCGGCGCATTGAAAAACCCGCGCAGCAATCCCATCGCCGGATCTTTTTCCTCGACGTAAACTTCAATCGTGCCGTTCACAGGCTGCGCGCCGCGTGCCGTCATCAGCACGTTAAAGGCGAGCATGAAAAATCCCGCGAGGTAGAGCGTGCCGCCGAAGGCTCGGGTATACATCATCGCTTTGCTCGCGGTGACGGCGTCGATGAAATTCGGATAGGCGAGCACCGTGCCGTTTTCGTGCGTTGCGCTGAGCATCAGGCCTTGCGTGATGCCGCTCACCCACATCGACGAGATGTAAAGCAGAATGCCCACGAGCCCGAGCCAGAAGTGCATATTCGCGAGCGGCACCGAGTGCAGCTTGCGATTCCAGAGCCGTGGCGCGAGGTAGTAAAACATGCCCGCCGCCATGAAGCCGTTCCAGCCGAGCGTGCCGCTATGCACGTGCCCGATCGTCCAGTCGGTGTAATGCGACAGCGCGTTCATTGACTTGATCGAAAGCAGCGGCCCCTCGAACGTCGCCATTCCGTAAAACGTCACGCCCCCGGCGAAGAACTTGAGCACGGGATCGGTGCGGAGTTTGTGCCACGCGCCACGCAGCGTGAGCAGGCCGTTCAGCATGCCGCCCCAGCTCGGTGCCCAGAGCATCAGCGAAAAAAGCATCCCGAGTGATTGCAGCCACACCGGCAGCGAAGTGTTCAACAAATGATGCGGCCCGGCCCAGATGTAAATGAACACCAGCGACCAGAAGTGAATGACCGAAAGCCGGTATGAATAAACCGGACGCCCCGCCGCTTTCGGCACGAAGTAATACATGATGCCGAGAATCGGCGTGGTGAGGAAGAACGCGACCGCATTATGGCCATACCACCATTGCACCAGCGCGTCCTGCACTCCGCCGAAGATCGGATAGCTATGCGTCCAGCTCGTCGGAATCTGCAGGTGATTGACGACGTAGAGCACCGTCACCGTCACGACCGTGGCGATGTAAAACCAGATCGCGACGTAAAGTGATTTCTCGTTTCGCCGCGCGAGCGTCCAAAAGAAATTCGCCGCAAACACCAGCCAGATCACCGCGACCGCGATGTTGATCGGCCAGATCAATTCGGCGTATTCCTTGCCTCGCGAAAAACCGAGCGGCAGCGTGATTGCCGCGGCGACGATGATCGCCTGCCATCCCCAGAAATGAAGCTGCGAGAGAAAGCGCGATGCCAGCCGCGCCTTCACCAGGCGCTGCGTGGAGTAGTAAATGCCGGCAAACATCATGTTGCCGACGAAGGCGAAAATCGCCGCGTTGGTATGCAGCGGGCGGAGCCGGCCGAACGTCAGCCACGGGATGTTGAAATTCACCTGCCAGAACGCGAGCTGTGTCGCGACGAGCACGCCGACGGCCATCGCGACGATGCCCCAAAAGATCGCTGCGATGGTGAACTGCCGCACGATCCCGTCATCAAACTCGATCGTGGTTTTGGAACCGACTGGTTGTTTCGCTGTGAAGTGCATGAGTCAAAAACGCGTTTAGTTCACCGTGCGCGAAGATTCCTCCTCGAGCGGCAGCAACGCCTCGTGATCGATCCCGCCCGTGTTGCTGCTCATGTAGCAGACAAAACAGACGACAAAAAAAGTCACGAGCGCGAGCCCGACAAAAGACGTGAGCGCGATCACGACCATGACGGCGCTCCCGCGTTGAGAAATGGATGAGCAGAGGGTGAAATCACGGGCGCGAACATCTCACCGCGACCCGCGCAACGCTCACCGCGCCTTGCCCAGCACCACACCGATTTTGCACACGCGCATTATTCGCTGCGCAAAATAGGGTGAACAAAAGACGCGCGCGAAATCGCAACTGCCGCATAGCAGAATCGCTTTACACAGCGCATGCTGAGGTAGTGAAAACCGAGCCGCTGCAAATCGTGCCGTCGAATGCGCCGCCGGCATGGCCGCGCCGCTACGAATTTCAGCACCGCTTTGGTCGCGAACTCGACGTGAAGTTTCGCCCGATCACGCCCGCCGACGAACCTTTACTCAAGGAGCTGTTTTACTCCCATTCGCCCGAGACGATTTTTCAGCGCTACTTCAGCCACCTCCGCGACCTTTCGCCCGCGCAGTTGCAGCGCTTCGTCGTGCTCGATTACCGCAACGACTTCGCGCTCGTCGGCTTCGTGCCATTCCAGGGACGCGAACGCATGATCTGTGTTGCGCGCTATTATCGCAACGAAGGCACGAACACCGCCGAAGTCGCCGTCACCGTCCACGACGATTTCCACGCGCGCGGCATCGGCACTTTTGCGCTGCGCAAACTCATCGCGATCGCGCGCGAGCACGGCATCGGAGCTTTCACCGCCGACGTCCTGCACGACAACCACGCGATGCTGAAAGTCTTTCACAAAGTCGCCTCGCACATCGACTCGAAGCTCGAGGATGGCATCTACCATCTGCACATCTACTTTTCCGAAAACGGACACGCGCCCTCCCGCGTCCACAAGCCGCGCCGTCTCAACGCCGACTAATTCCGCGGGCAGTTACACGCGCACCCGCTCAGTTCGTTCACGTGATAAAACGCGGATCGTTCAACGGATCGATTTTGACTTTGCCGATCGTCGGCGGGCTCACGAATTTTCCGGCGGCAAAATAACTGTCGGAAGCCGCGGTGCCTGCAATCGTGAACTTGGCGATCGAGCTCGCGATGCCACCGATAATCGTGTCGATTGCCTTATTCGCGTTGTCGAAACTGGACTGGGTTGTTGAAACACCTGCGGCAATTACGCTGTTTGTGGTTACATTCCCGCCGATTTTTATTTTGCCAATCGTTCCAGCTCCAAATGTGTCCGCATCCGCACTCGTCCCGCCGAGTGCATAGTCGGCACCCAAATCGGCGCCAGCGAGAAAGACGGAATCGCTGAAGTTTTTTGCAGCGGTAATCGCTGCGATTTTTGCGGCGTTGACGACTGCTCCATCGATGTTGCCGCCGATGCCGTTTTTATGAACGTTTGCAGCGATGGCCCCGATCGCGCCAAGGACTCGAATGTCCCCATCGACATCGCCACTATTCACGATGAGAGAAGCGAGCGCGGGAGTTTTCTTCAATGTTGCGGCGGATGTAAGTGAAGTGATCGTGCCGGTAAAATTGCCGCCAGTAATGGAAACCGGTCCAATATTCCTTGCAGCAATATCGCCGCCGAGAGCGCCGCCTTTCACAGTCATTTTTCCAATCGCACCGGCGGTTGTAACATCGGCGTCCATCGCTCCGCCACTTACCGTGATGGAATTAAAACTCGCCGCCGTCCAATTGCCGGCGTTCACACCGGTTTTGACCGCAATGGAACCGGCAGGTCCTGTAATTGAAAGGTCCGCATTCATCGCGCCTGTCGTCGTTACTAATTTCGTGAGCGCTGCGGCGGTGATACTGCCGTCGCCGATTGATGCAGCCGTGACAGCACTGAGTGTCGCTGTTGTATCGATTTCAGAGTCGTTCACGAGATTGTGCGCACTCACCGTGAGTTTATCTTTCACTGCTCCGCCCGTTTTGATCAGCGGATGCGTCAGCACCGCGTCAGGCTCCAGCAGATCGTGGACGGAGATGGATTTCACTGCGCCGGTTGCAGTCAATCCATCGACGACAAAGTCGGATGCCTTCGCCGTAAAACTGCCGAGCGCACCGTTAATTGTCACATCTCCAATCGTCACGATGCCGTCACCGCCAATTTTGTTTTTCTTCACCGCCACGGAAACGCTCGTCTTCGATGTCGATCCATCCACCTGCAAAAAGTCGATCGGGCCTTTACCGTCAGCGTCGGGATCGAACTGTGCGACTTTCAGCGTGCCCGGGCCGTTGATCGAGACCGTGTAAATATCGCCATCGCTGTCGGTGAAGCTTTGCTTTTTGCTCACCGTTACAAAATTCGGCGCGACGACCTGGATCGTGGCGTCAGGCGTGTTCGCGACCGTCTCGGTATTGCCTACGTTGTCCACGGCCTGACTGAAAAATTGATAAGTATGACCAACGACGCCGGTGAATTTAGCGGCGGTCAGCGGCGTGTTGAGGACGAAAGCTTGCAGCGGCCCGCCGTTGTCGCTGTAGAAAATATTGTGCTTCGCAAGCCCTGATCCGCTGACTTCATCCGAGCCGCTCCATTTCACAGTGAATGCCGTGCGTTCGCTCGTGGAAAATGCGAATGGAGTGACGGCGCTCGACGGTGCCAGCGTATCGATGGTCTCGTTAATCAGCGGCGTGTTGATCGGATCGTTCGTGTCAAAGACAACCGTTGCCTGCGCATTGATGTTCGTGCCACTGGCGATATTTGATTTCGGCTGGATGTGATAGCTCACAAAGCCATCGCCTTCGGGCGCGGTGATGTTTGCCGGCAAAAATCCGCTGAACGGATCGAGCGGCAGATCGCCTGTTTTCGGATCGATTGATGAGAATGTCCACGTGACCAGGCCCGTCGTGAAATTGATGCCCGCGCTGAAATCAACGAAAATGCCCAGCGTGCCCGTAGCATCAATACGCGTGGTGTAAGACGAAAGGCCCGCCGGCACGGTGATGTCGAAATTTCCAAATCCAAAATGGCCGAGTTCGAATGTGTTCCAGTCGAGGTTGGAATCGAGCTGCTCCGTGATGACGACCTGCTGCGCCGGCGCGCTCGCGTCGGGTTTGTTTTCAAACAAAACACTGTAACCGAAATCGCCGCCATCGGGCACAAAACCATCAAAGCGCGTGGTCTGGCCTTCGACATCGCTCACCGGATCGGCACCAAATCCGCCGGGCCCTAGAATGTTGTTCGGATCGCCGGGCAGGATGGTTTCCGTGCGCGACGTCGGGTTCGGCGGCGGACCGGGATCGGGATAGGTGCTCGGGAAAAGATTGTGCAGAGTTCTCAACTCATCGTAGCGCTCGAGTTGAGTCTGCTGCTTGTAGAGTTTGATCGCGTTATTAACGTCATCCACGTCCGGCGGATGATGGTTCGCGGTGAGATCGAGATAGTGTCGCACGCCGGGCGAGTTCATCACATTGCGCGCACTTTGACCGTAGTTCAGATCGTTGAAACCGCCTTGATTTGTAAATGCGTTATTCGGTCCCGGGATAACCCCGAGCGATGTGCCCGCGCTTTGCAATCCGTTCACAAAAGCCTGATGCGATCCGGGCGAAATGTTCTGCCAGGCTCGATCCGCGACCGTGCCGACCACATAACCGCCCGTCGCCGCGACCGCGGCCGGTAGAATCACTGAACCGGCGCTCAGCGAGGCGATGTTCGCATTTAGCGCAGTGGTTAGCGGCACTGCGCCGTTATAACAAGCCGCATAGCCAACAGCGCCGGTGCCACTACTTGTGGAGCCGGTGAAAAGCCATGGCGTGGGATTCGATACAGTGCTGCAAACCCACGCCCCGCCGGCAGTCGCTAATTCGGCCCCTCCACCGGCACTAACCGCGCCGCCCGTCGCACCGCTTGCACTGAAAAGGCCCGCAACACGCAAACCATTCACAAAGCTGCTGACAGTCGCAGGCACGCCGCTTCCTAAGCCGGAGATCACCGCAGCAGGCGCTGCCGGCACGACCAGACCGCCCGGGTCATTGAATCCCACCGGATTGTTTTCGACGAAGCGATAAGTGTTGGTGTCACCGCCTTGCAATCCTACCGGATCGTTCTGCATGAACCGTCCGAGAATCGGATTGTAAGCACGCCCACCCATCGAGTAGAGGCCGCTGCCGGAATCCAGAACGCCGAACTGGCCATTGTAAGTAAACGGATTTGGCGTCGAGCCGGCGGAACTCAATTTTTCGCCGAAAGGCAGATAGCTATAAGTGTTGAGCACTGTCCCCGACGAACCGGTCAGCAGCGTGACATTGCCGGTAACGTCGTGACCATAAAACGCCGCATTGCTCCCGGCATCCACACGGCTTTCGAGACCGATACCCTGCACGTAATGCGCGACCAATCCGTTTTGATTGTATTCCGCAAAGGGCTGCTCGCTGCTTGTAGGATCGACAAGGTAGCTCGTGGTAACTCCGTTATGCGTCACTGCGCTAAGTCCGCCGAGTGCGTTGTATTGGTAAGTAAAAGTATCCGTCGGCGAAACGACTCCGATCACTCTCCCTTCCGCATCATAACTGTAACTGGTCGTCCCGTCGTTATCCTGTCTTACCAGATGGCCATCCGCATCATATTGAAAAGTAGCACCGCCGGCGGACGTATATTCGTTGACCTTGTTCGTTGAGTAATTCGTCGTGCCCGAAATACTGTCGATTACCGCGGTTCGATTCCCTGCTCCATCGTATTTGTAAGTGATCGTTTCGCCGCTTTGCAGGTGAACACTGGTAAGCTGGCCCGCAAGATCGTAGCCATAAGTCGTGATTCCATTTGTTGAGTCGTTTACCTGTGTTACTCGTCCCGCTGCGTCATAGCTGTAAATGAATTGATCGATAACCGTGTTGTTCGACTGCCGGTCGGTAATGCTGACGATGTGCCCGTTTGCATCGTAAACATAACTCGTTTTCGTGCCGTTGCCGTGAGTCTCGGTATCGAGCTCTCCGATGCTATCGTAAGTATAGCTTGCGATGACGTTACTGTTTCCATCCGTAACCTGTGAAAGTCGTCCCAGTGAATCGTATTGAAAGTTCGTCTTGTAACCATCCTGATCGGTCACCGAAGTTTTCCGTCCATTGCTGTCGTAGGTATAAGTCAGCGACTTTCCACCCGGATAAGTTACACTATGCAATCTGTCGGCAGAGTCATAGGCAAAGGTTGTCGTCCCGGAGCTATCGGTGATCGTGTGGAGATTGCGATGCGAATCGTAGGTGTAATCCGTTTCATTTCCACCCGGCAGAATTTTTGCGGTAAGCAAATTGTGCGAATTGAAAGTGTAAGTGATCGTCTCTCCGTTTTCGTCGGTCGTTGCGATCAAGTTGCCATTCGCATCATAGCTGTAGTGCGCCTGCGAGCCGTCTGGATTCGTGAGAACGCTGAGATTTCCGACAGTGTCGTAACCAAACTGGGTTGTGTTGCCGTTCGGATCAATCAGCGACTGGAGCTTTGAAAAGGTGCCGCCGAATTTCAGATTAGTTTGGTTACCCAACTGGTCGGTAAGACTGCTGGCAAATCCATTGGCGCCCATCTTCACACCGACCGCGGCGCCGGACGGAGCGCTCGCGCCGGTCAGCAATCCCGCCGCGTTGAATTGCACGGATGAAACGTGGCCCAATGGATCCACCGTGCGTGCCACCTGATTATTGTCACCATAATAAAGCGTCGTCACATGATTCTGCGCATCAGTAACCGTCGTCGTGCCGAAGCCATCGTATGCAAACGTAAGCGGCAGCGCGCTGTTATCGTGCATCTGCGATGTCATGCGGCCTTGTGAATCGTATTGGAAAAAGAGATGGGTGCCGTCCGGGTTCGTTACGGAAGCCGGCGCAAACTTACTCGCTGCATTCGATCCATTGGTATAGGTATAGCCCGTCGTGCCGGCAGCGTTGGTAACACTCAAAAGCTGGCCCGACGAATCATAAGTGTAGTTGGTAGTCCGTCCTACTGCATCGGTTGATTGACTAACCAATCCTTGCGCGTTGTAACTAAAACCAAGCGTATCGCCATTCGTTGAGACAAGGCTCGTGACCTGGTTTGATGCATTGTAATGCGCAGTGATCTTATTGCCGGTTGCATCCTGGGTATAGTTAAGCCTGCCGTTCGCAAGAAAGACGGTAACCGTGCCGTTGATCTCGGTTAGATGATAGATTCCGCCGACAAGAGCAAGCGTTCCGGTATCGCCGGGCATTGCTTGATAAGACCCGTTGGATAGCTTTGCGAATGCACGCACATCCGGCCCGTTCTGGATGGTTACGTTGCCGAGCGAATCGGTCTTCGCCATTTCGTCAAAGGTATCAACCTGCCCGCGCCCGAGTGCGCCGAGGTAATAACGTCCGGCGATCTGGCCGAAGTCACCCGCTTTTTGCAGTTCAAAGGCGACATATTGACCGGGATCTGGCGTGACCGCTTCCAGCGCGCTGAGATGCGTCGCGTCGGCATCGAGCGCCGCAGTGTAGGTCGAGTAAGTGCTGCCGACTTGCGACTTGAAGTTCGCGAAGATCGCATCCCACGCATCGTTTGCGACACCTTGCGGTTGCATGCTCGTCTTGAACTCGTCCCAATCGAGCGCAAGGTTTCCGCTCGCGACCACGGCCGAAAAGTTCGTGACGAAATGCGCTCCGACGATTGCCGGTTGATACGCGAGCTGGATCGTGCCGCTCGCACCGGGCGGCAGCACGCCGGCAGGGCCGCCGCTCTGGTTGATCGCGAGCACTTCCATGTAACTGCCGCCAAAACTGCTCTGCGTCGGCAATCGTAGTTGCGCATTATTGCCGTCGATGAACACGATCGGCGCGTTCAAATCGGTGTCGCCGGTGTTTTGATACGTCAGCGTAACGAATGCGCCGTTGAATGGCGGACGCACAAACGACGGGCTGGTGAGGTTGAACGAAAATTGTCCGGCCTGTCCGGTTTCGACGTGGAAAGCATTGCTGAGCGTGGCGCTGCCGTTATCGGTAGAACGGACGCCGTAGTCGCCGGTAGCCAGTCCGGTGAGATCGAATGTCACCCATTCCGTGCTCGAATCGACGAAGATTGTTTTCGCCGCCGAGACCGGCGAGCCGACGGATGGCACGAGGCTGAATGTTGTGGATGGCGTGAAAAGCGAGCCATGAACGACCGTCGTTACCTGCCCCACATTTGCGCCGTGTTTGATCGAAAGCGATTCCGGCCCAAATGCCAGCGCATCGGTCTCGACGCTGAACGATTGCCCCGCGCCCGCCGCATCGCTGCCGTGCAGCAACACGTAATAAGTGCCGGCTTTCGCGCTGTAGAGCGTGACGTCGCTTCCGGTTTTCGTCGGCGAGAAATCCTGCGCATCGAAGGCACCGGTCGTTGGCAGAACAATCTGCCGCACGTAAAGCGCCGCCTCGCCTGCGACCGCATAAGTGGTCTTGAAATTCGGCGTTTCGCCGAACGGCACGTTGACTTGAAACCACAAATCCTGTCCTGCCTTGATCGTGCTGCCGAGCGACACGCCAGGCGTTAGTGCAGTCACGTCGGTTGTTATCGCGGCGGCGGACTCCGCAGAGTTATTCGTGCGGTCTTTGTCGGGCATTTGTCCCTGGCTGTCGGAAATGACGAGGAAATGATATTGCCCCGGCAGCACGCCTGGCAGCGGCGCGGTCAGGCTGCCGTTATAGGAACCGCCACCGGTCACCGTTCCGTTGTGAACGACGCGCCCGACGAGAACGGCGGACGAGTCGTAGCTATCTCTGTTCGAGATATAGACCGAGTCCGTCCACAAACTCGTGAAAGTCGCGGAGGAGGCGATATTGGTGACGTGCCAATTGATGGTGACGTCTTGTCCGATGAGGGCGCTCGGGACGCTGGACACGTTACTGACCGCGAGATCGGCGCCATCGGCCACGGCATTGACGACGAGTGATCCGCTGTTGAGCACCGGATCGAGCACTTTTGTTTTTTGGAAAAACGTGCCGTCATACGCGCTGAATGCGCCGGTGTGCGAGGCGAATGTCGCGACCGTGAAGATGTCGCCGGTCAGCGGCCCGTAACTAGTGAAACTGAACGCCGCCGTGCCATTGAGCATTGCACCGCCGGTGACGGCGAGTTTTCCGAAATGCCCGCTCGCCGGCGTGCCGCCCAGTTGGAACTCGATTCGCGAACTCGAGCCTTCATTGAGATCGCCGTTGACCGTGAACGTGCTGTCTGGGCCGAGCACGACCGACCCGGTGTTTGTAAAATCACTGGTCGTGCCGAAACTCGCGCCGTCGAGCAACTCGAACGCGCCGCTGTTCGTCGCAAGCGAGCCGAGGCCGGTGAAACTCGGCGACGCCCCGCGCAAAATCACCGTGCCCGCATTGCTCGTGATGAATGAAACATTGAGGTTGAGCGCCGCGCCGGAGTGCACGTCCCAAGTGCCGCCCGTGAGCGTATTGCCGCTGAGTTGAGCAATCGAGGTGTTGACGAGAAATGCGCCCGCATCCACTTCGACTGTGCCCGTATTGGCAAATGGCACGCCATCGAAAGTCGCCGTGCCCGGAGCAGTGCCATCACGCCGCAGCGTGCCGGCGTTGTTAAAAAGATTACCGCTGTTGAAATTGTCGATGAAGTCGCCGGAGCCGTCGAAGCTTACGTCGAAGAGTGCGCCGCTCAGATTATTCAACGTCGCCTTGCCGTTAAAATCGAGCCGCGCGCCGCTGTTCACGATCGTGCCCGCATTGTTCAGCGTCGTGATGGTAACATTGTCGCCGAGGTTCGGATCACCCCCGGTAATTTGAATGAAACCGGTCGCCGCATTGTTAAGCGTGCCGCCGGCAATCGCTGCGGCGTTGCTGTTCCAATTGAAAAAGCCGCTCGGGAAATTGAACGTCGCGTTGTTTGGCACCAGCGTGCCCGAGTCAAAAACAATCTGCCCGTCGTGCGAGCCGGTGTCGCCGTAATTGCCGGTGAGCGTGAAGCTCGCGCCACCACTCAAATACAGCGTGGCGCCGCTGGCCGCATGAAAATCGCCGCCCGCCATCGTGCCGTTGGTGTTGAGTTCGAGCGTGCCTTTGACGACGTCGATGATCCCGGTCGCGTCGTTTTGAAATGGCACATGGTCGAATGTCGCCGTGCCAGGACTTGCTCCCTCGCGCCGCAATGTGCCGCTGTTATGAAACAAATTTCCGCTATTGAAATTGTCAGTGAAATCCCCACTGCCGTCGAAGGTGATGTCAAACAGCGCGCCGCTCAAATTGTTCAACGTCGCCTTGCCGTTGAAATCGAGCCGTGCGCCGCTATTCACGATTGTGCCGGTATTGTCCAGCGTGGTTGTCGAGACATTGTCGCCCAGGTTCGGGTCGCCGCCGACGATCTGAATGAATCCAATATTGTTTAAGGTTCCGTTCGCGATAGTCGCCGCGTTGCTGCTCCAGTTGAAATAGCCGCTCGGAAAATCAAACGTCGCGTTGTTGGGCGTCAACGTGCCGTTGTCGAACAGAATCTGCCCTGCGTGCGAGCCGGTGTCGCCGTAGCTGCCAGTGAGCGTGAAGCTCGCGCCACCGCTCAAATACAACGTCGCGCCCGCGGCTGCGTGGAAATCACCGCCGGCCATTGTGCCGCTGGTATTGAGTTCCAGCGTGCCTTTGACCACGTCGATGATTGCGTCAGCATCGTTTTGAAATGGCACCTGGTCGAAAGTCGCCGTGCCCGGACTCGTTCCCTCGCGCCGCAACGTGCCGCTGTTATGAAACAAATTTCCGCTGTTGAAATTGTCGGTGAAATCCCCGCTGCCGTCGAAGGTGATGTCGAACACTCCGCTGTTGTTCAAGGTCGCCTTGCCGTCGAAATCGAGCCGTGCTCCGCTGTTCACAATCGTGCCGGCATTGTTCAGCGTAGTGATCGCAACATTATCGCCGAGGTTCGGGTCGCCACCGGTGATTTGGATGAAACCTGTCGCCGCGTTGTTGAACGTGCCGCCGGTCATCGTTGCGGCGTTGCTGCTCCAGTTGAAATAGCCGCTCGGAAAATTAAACGTCGCGCCACCCACGCCCGCCGTCAGCGTGCCGTTGTCGAAAAGAACCTGCCCGTCGTGTGAGCCGGTGTCGCCGTAGCTGCCCGTCAACGTGAAGCTCGCCCCGCCGCTCAAATATAACGTGGCGCCACTGGCCGCCTGAAAATCACCGCCCCCCATCGTGCCGTTCGTGTTGAGTTCAAGCGTGCCTTTGACGACGTTGATAATTCCGCTCGCATCGTTTTGGAATGGCACATGATCGAATGTTGCCGTGCCCGGACTCGTTCCCTCACGCTGCAGTGTGCCGCTGTTGTGAAACAAATTTCCGCTGTTGAAATTGTCAGTGAAATCTGAGCTGCCGTCGAAGGTAACGTCGAACACCCCACTGTTGTTCAAGGTGGCCTTGCCGTTAAAATCCAACCGCGCTCCGCTGTCGATAATCGTGCCGGAGTTGTTCAACGTAGTTGTCGAGACGTTGTCGCCGAGGTTCGGATCGCCTCCCGTGATTTGGATGAAACCTGTCGCCGCGTTGTTGAACGTGCCACCGGCCATCGTTGCGGCGTTGCTGCTCCAGTTGAAATAGCCGCTCGGAAAATTAAACGTCACGCCACCAACGCCCGCCGTCAGCGTGCCGTTGTCGAAAAGAACCTGCCCATCGTGCGAGCCGGTGTCACCGTAGCTGCCGGTGAGCGTGAAGCTCGCGCCACCGCTCAAATACAGCGTGGCGCCG
>JAJPJG010000011.1 GCA_021324395.1 Spartobacteria bacterium
CCGAATCCATACCGAGCCGGTGAAATTGAAAATAAGTCTGCGCCGCGAACACCGCACCGGTGAATCCGCCGGTGACGATGACGACCAGCTGCGAGCGGAAGCCGACTTCCAGCATTTGTATAAAGAAAAGTCGCCAGCGAATCGGCGCGACGAACATCGCTTTAAATGTGTCCGTCGCGAGCAGCAGCAGTTCGCCGAGATATGCGACGAACGAGAGCGCGCTGCGACCGAAATAGGCGAGGAAAACCGTCATGCGAACGGCAAATTAAGCGGCGACGGTGACGCCGCGCAAGCCACGGAAATCAGCCTTGCGGACGGATGAGCTGCGTTTTGCTCTTCGGGTTCAGTTCCGGCGGGACAGAACCGACGATCCGCGCCTCAAGCCCGAGCTTGCGGAAAATCTGGCGGATTTCCTGGATTGTGAACGTCGGCTCGTCGAACTCGAGATAGACAATGTCATGATTGCTATCGACTTTGTAACGCATGCCGGGCACCGCCTCGAACTCGTGATCGAGCTCCAGGATTTTGTCCAAATTGCGCACTCCGGCGGCGTAAACTTCGAGTTCGATCATATAAGGGCTAAAAACATATAGAACGGCAGAAGGAAGACATAGCAAATAAATTTTGCGGTGACGGTTGCCCGCGCGGTTTTGCTCTGCTAAAAGCCTTCACCTTTTTCTCCGATGCCGAAAAACACCGAGCTCCACAAAATCCTCCTTATCGGCTCCGGCCCGATCGTGATCGGCCAGGGCTGCGAGTTTGACTACTCCGGCGTGCAAGCCTGCAAAGCGCTCCGCGAGGAAGGCTACGAGGTCGTGCTCGTGAATTCGAATCCGGCGACGATCATGACCGATCCGGAGTTTGCCGACCGCACTTATATCGAGCCGATCACGCCGGAGGTGGTGGAAAAAATCATCGAGCGTGAAAAACCGGACGCGCTTTTGCCGACGCTCGGCGGCCAGACGGCGCTCAACTGCGCGATGGATTTGGTCGAAAACGGCGCATTGGAGCGGCACGGCGTCAAACTCATCGGTGCAAACGCCGAGGCAATCGCGAAAGGCGAGGACCGGCAGCTTTTTAAAGACGCGATGTTGAAAATCGGCCTCGACTGCGCCCGCTCCGGAGTCGCGCACACGATGGACGAAGCGCGCAAAGTCGCCGCGGAAATCGGCAACTTTCCGCTGATCATTCGCCCGGCGTTTACGCTCGGCGGCAGCGGCGGCGGCATCGCTTACAACCGCGAGGAATTTGAAACTATTGTCACGCGCGGACTCGATCTTTCGCCCGTCAGCGAAGTGCTCATCGAGGAATCCCTGCTCGGCTGGAAGGAATTCGAGATGGAAGTCATGCGTGACCGCAACGACAACTGCGTGATCGTTTGCTCCATCGAAAACCTCGACCCGATGGGCGTGCACACCGGCGACTCGATCACCGTCGCGCCCGCGCAGACGCTGACGGATAAGGAATACCAACTCATGCGCGACGCGAGCTTCGCAGTCATCCGCGAGATCGGCGTCGAGACCGGAGGCTCGAATATCCAGTTTGCCGTCAACCCGAACAACGGGCGCATGATCGTGATCGAGATGAACCCGCGCGTGTCGCGTTCGAGCGCGCTGGCATCGAAGGCGACCGGTTTTCCCATCGCAAAAATCGCCGCGAAACTCGCCGTCGGTTACACGCTGGACGAAGTCCGCAACGACATCACGCGCGAGACACCCGCGAGCTTCGAGCCGACGATTGATTACGTCGTCGTGAAAGTGCCGCGGTTCACGTTTGAAAAATTCCCGCAAGCCGACGCGACGCTGACGACGCAGATGAAAAGCGTCGGCGAAGCGATGGCGATCGGGCGGACGTTCAAGGAGGCGCTGCAAAAAGCGCTGCGGAGTTTGGAAATAAAACGCTTCGGCCTAATCGGCGACGGCGCGGACAAGGAAGTCGACGATGACACGCTGCGGACGAAACTCACCGTGCCGAACGCGGAACGGATTTTCTTTTTGGCGCAAGCCTTCCAGCGCGGCTGGAGCGTCGAGGAGATTTTCGAGCTGACGAAAATCGACCGCTGGTTCCTTCAGAACATCCATGAGATTGTCGAAAAATCGGTTGAGATTCCGAAAAACAGCGCGCAAAAGCTTCTCGCCGGATTGCCCGCAGACGCAACTGACGCGCAACGCGCGGAACGGCTCGCGCCGCCGATGCGCGTTTGGAAAAAGCACGGATTTTCCGATGTGCAGCTCGGTCACCTTTTTGGCGTCAAGCCGCAGCACATCCGCGATGGCCGTCAGCGCTTCGGCGTCACGCCGACGTATCGCCTCGTCGATACCTGCGCCGCCGAGTTCGAGGCTTACACGCCTTATTATTATTCGACTTACGGCGACGAGAATGAGCGGCGCGATTCGGGGAAAAAGAAAGTCATCATCCTTGGTGGTGGGCCAAACCGCATCGGGCAAGGAATCGAGTTCGATTACTGCTGTGTCCACGCCGCGTTTGCGCTGAAGGAACTCGGTTTTGAGGCGATCATGGTTAACTCCAATCCCGAGACTGTCTCGACCGATTACGACACGAGCGACAAGCTCTACTTCGAGCCGCTCACGCTCGAGGACGTGCTGAATATTTGCGACCAGGAAAGCGAAAACCTGCACGGTGTCATCGTGCAATTCGGTGGCCAGACGCCGCTCAATCTCGCGAACGGACTCGCCGAAGCATGTGTGCCGATCATCGGCACTTCGCCGAAATCCATCGAGATCGCCGAGGACCGCAAACTTTTCTCGGCGATGCTCGACAAGCTCGGGCTGCTGCAAACGCCGAGCGGCACCGCCACGAACGAAAGCGAAGCCGTCGCGGTCGCGAATAAAATCGGTTACCCGGTTTTGGTGCGTCCGTCGTTCGTGCTCGGCGGTCGCGCGATGGAGATCGTTTACAACGAGGACGACCTGCGCCGTTACATCCGCAACGCCGTCGAGGCTTCGCCCGAGCGGCCAATTTTAGTGGACCGTTTTTTGGAAGACGCCGCCGAGGTAGATGTCGATTGCATTGCCGACGGCGAGACGGTCGTCATCGGCGCGATCATGGAGCACATCGAGCAGGCGGGCATTCACAGCGGCGACAGCGCGTGCGTGATTCCCGCTTTTTCCCTGAGCGAAAACGTGAAGCGCACGATCGCCGAAGCGACGAAAGCAATGGCGCGCGAGCTGAACGTGCGCGGCCTGATGAACGTGCAATTTGCCGTGAAAGACGAGCGCGTTTACGTGCTCGAAGTCAACCCGCGAGCGTCTCGCACCGTGCCATTCGTCAGCAAAGCCATCGGCAAACCGCTCGCGAAATTTGCCGCAAAAATCATGGCCGGCCAAACATTGCGCGAACTCGGCTTCACGAGCGAAATCGTGCCGCCGCATTATTCGGTAAAGGAAGCCGTGTTTCCGTTCATCCGTTTCCCCGGCGTCGATATCGCGCTCGGGCCGGAAATGAAATCGACCGGCGAAGTCATGGGCATCGACGCCGATCTCGGCATCGCCTATGCGAAAGCGCAAATGGCCGCGCAGCCGCCGCTGCCGTTGAAAGGCAACCTTTTCATCAGCGTCAAAGATTCGCAAAAAGACGAAGTCGCCACGCTCGCGCGCGAGTTCGCGGAGCTCGGTTTTAAAATTTACGCGACGAGCGGGACCGCTGCTGCGATCGCAGCTTGCGGAACGCCGGTGACGAAATTGTTCAAGCTCGCCGAAGGCCGTCCGCACGTGCTCGACATGATCAAAAACGGCGAGATCGATTTCATCATCAACACACCCGCCGGCAAGACGCCGCGCCAGGACGAGGTGAAAATCCGCAGCACCGCGACTGCGGCGCGCATCCCGATCATGACCACGCTGCGCGGCGCGAAAGCGAGCCTGCAAGGCATCCGCTCGCTGCAAAAGCACGGCATCACGGTGAAGCCGCTGCAGGAATATCATCCGTAGCTGCGCAACGCGTTTTGCAGAAATGACAAGAAAAGAGGTGCGCGCGTCATGTTATCGGGCATCTTGTCGCTCGTTTTCACGATGACCCGAACCGTTTCGAAACTCCGCCTGTCGATTTCCGCCATTTTTTTAAATTGCGTCATCGCGCTTTCGACGCGCGCGAATCCCAGTCCCGAGCCGGTCTGGAACTCGAAGCCCGGACCGTGGGGCGATCTCGAGGTCCGCGCGATGTATCTCGAGGCACCCGATTCGCTCATCGCGACCGTGCCGAAGCCGAACACCGTCGTGTCATGGATGTTTCCCGGCGCGACACCGGCGTCGCTCAAACAGCTCTTCGACCGCGCAAAGCTCGACGAGGTGTTTCAGCAGGAGTTGCTCGATCCGAAACGAATGACGAGGCAGGACGGAGTGCTTGCTGTTCTTCCATCCACGGCGCGTCTCGAAGCGATGACGATCGAACAGCGCGATATCATTTACAGCGAACTCTCGAAGTCATCCCTGAACGAATTTAAAAAAGATCCGGTTTTCATTCCCGACGGCAATGTCGACGACTGGCTGCGCGAAACGGGGCTGCGCCCGGAGATTCAGGATTTGATCCGCAAGCTGACGTGGCATTGCGGGCACGCGCTCGCGTTTAGCGACATTCGCGTGTTGATGAGCCACGCGCAGTCTGATGCCGAGTTGCTGGAGATTTTCAAAACGGCAACGCGTGTGCGCACGTTACTGGTCGAGTTGAAACTGTCACCACACGCCGATCCGAAACCGCTGGTCGATTATTGGAGCGCGGGCAATCCGAACAGCGACATCATCCCGATGCTCGAGTCCGCCGTGGAGCGCGAAAACGTCACGTCGATAGACATCCTGCACGTGCTCCCACCGCTCGCGCGCCGCCGGCTTTACACATATCCGACCGCCGAGCTCGCCGCGCGCGGACGCATGCCCGATTGCCACTGGACGTCGCTGAATTTTTTTAACCTGACACGCCAGGATTACTTCCTCGATACGCGTCTGGCATCGAGCCACGTGATCGCCGATTACTCTCCGGTCCAGCCACCGTATCATTACGGCGATGTGCTTTTTTTCCAAAATGACGATTCACAGGTTATTCACTCGTGCGTCTTCATCGCGGACGACATCGTGTTTACGAAAAACGGCGAAAACGCGCTGACCCCGTGGATTCTCATGAAGCTCGGCGACGTGAAAGACCTCTACCTGCGCGGCCCCGAATGGCGAATCCAAGGTTACCGTCGCAAAAGCTCGACCATTCAGGCGTCGCTGTTTTAGCGCCGCAACCAGAATGATTTCAGGTATTGCTCGCCGCGAAAATCGGGCGGCATCGGCGCATGCATAACGCGCCAGCGCTCCGGCGAATCGAGTCCGGCGAAAATCAAATTGCGAAATGCGGCGGGCGAAAGGCTGCGCTGGTTCGTGGAGCAAAAAAGCGTGCCGCTCGGCGCGAGGAGTTTTGCGGCGGCGCGGACGAGCTCGGCAAAACCGGACTCGATCGTGAACACGCGCCCTTTGTCATTTCGCGAAAAAGTCGGCGGATCGAGAATGACGATGTCGAACGTGCGCCGTTTGCGCGCGAAGCGCTCCAGCCAGTTCGCGACATCGCCGAAAATAAAGTCGTGCGCAGCGAGATCGACGTTGTTTAACGCGTAGTTGCGCCGGCCCCAGTCGAGATAATGCTTCGATAAATCGAGGTTCACCGTCGCAGCACCACCGAGCGCCGCGCTCGTACCGAATGCGCACGTGTAGGCGAAACAATTGAGCACCGTCTTGCCGCGCGCCATTTCGCGCAATGCGCGGCGATTGTCGCGCTGGTCGAGAAAAATGCCCTGCGAATATCCGGCGCTAAAATCGATTTCGTAGCGCACGCCGTTTTCGTGAACAACAAACGGCGCATCGACTTTTTCGCCCGAGAACCAGACCGGCGCGGTTTTGTCGCCGAGCTTTTTCCGGTAAATCGAGCGCGGCTCTTTCGCATCGCGCAGCCATTCCGCGAAACTCTCACCGCGCGTTTGCACGAGCCAGTTGCCCGCGAAATCCTCGATCTCCAAATCGTCAAAACCATCGCCGCGTCCATCGACGATTCGCAGCGCATCGGTGCCGTTCGCGCGCAACGGCTCGCGTTTTGCGAGCGCGCGGGCGAGTTTTTCTAACATGGATTGCAATCTTTCCGTCACCTTTTAGAATTCGATTTTCATGAGCGATTTAAAGTTGGATTTAGACCGCGCAGTCGCCGCAGGCAAGCTACTCGCCAGCAGCGCAAAGAATATTTCGCAGCTTCTCGCGCAGAGCAGCGCGCCGATCGTGCACGATAGCATCGCCGAACTCGTCAACGCGAGCGAATGGGCGGAACTCAACGACCGCTTTTTCCGCACGCTCGCGTTTGGCACCGGCGGATTGCGCGGACGGACGATCGGCAAAATCGTCACGCAGGCCGAGCGCGGCACACTGACGGAACTTGGCCGCCCACAGTTCCCGTGCGTCGGAACGAACGCGATGAATTTTTACAACATCAGCCGCGCCACGCAGGGATTGGTCGCTTATTTAAAAGAATGGTTTGCGCGCGAAAATCGCGCCGGCAAACCGAAACTGGTCATCGCGCATGACACGCGGCATTTCTCGCGCGATTTTGCGGAGCTGGCGGCGAAGGTCGCGGTCGAGAACGGCTGCGATGCGTTTCTCTTTGAAGCGCCGCGCTCGACGCCCGAGCTGTCGTTCGCGGTGCGTTATACAAACGCCGACGCGGGCGTGGTGCTCACCGCGAGCCACAATCCGCCGCACGATAACGGCTTTAAATGCTACTTTGCCGACGGCGCGCAAGTCGTCGAGCCGCACGCGAGCGGCATCATCGCGAAGGTGAATGCGGTCGAGAGCGACGTTTACAAGCCCCTGCACGAGGGCGAACAGGGCCGGCTGCAAGCCATCGGCAGCGAAATCGACGAAGCTTACATGATGCGGCTCGAGACGCTGATCCTCGATCCCGCGATGGTGAAAGCGCAAAGCGGGCTGCGCATCGTTTACACGCCGATTCACGGCACGGGTGGCGTCATCATCGAGCCGATGCTGAAACGGCTCGGCTTTCATTTTTCGCTCGTGCCGGAGCAGAACGAATTCGATGGACGTTTCCCGACCGTTAAATCGCCGAACCCGGAAAACGCCGAGGCGCTGCAAATGGCGATCGATCTCGCGAAAAAAGAAGACGCGGATCTCGTCATCGCGACCGACCCGGACTGCGACCGCATGGGCGTCGCCGCGCGTTCTGCCGATGGCGAGATGAAGCTTTTCAGCGGAAACCAGATCGGCTCTCTGATGGCTTACTACCGCGCGAAAACGCTGTTTGAGCAGGGCGTTTTGACAAAGGAAAACGCAACGCGCGGCGTCATCATCAAGACATTCGTTACCACCGATCTGCAAAAAGCGATCGCACAAAAATTCGGTCTGCGCTGCGTCGAGACACTCACCGGTTTTAAATACATCGGCGAAAAACTCGGCAAATACGAAGCGGCTTTGCCGGCTGGAAGCTGCGAGGGCTACCGCACCAAAACCGAAACCGAAACCCGCAAAGCACGCCTCGCGCAATCGAGCTTTTACGTGTTCGGCGGCGAGGAAAGCTACGGCTACAGCGGTGCGGATTTCGTGCGCGACAAGGACGGCAACGGCGCGGCGGTGATGTTCGCCGAGGTCGCGGCTTACGCGAAATCTCGCGGGCTGACGCTTGATCAGTTGCTCGACGAGGTGTTCGCCGAGTTCGGTTTTTACGCGGAGAAAAACGGCTCGCTCACATTCGAAGGCGCAGAGGGAGCGGCGAAAATCCAGCAGCTCGTGCAATCGTATGCCGCGAATCCGCCGCAAAAACTCGACGGCGCAAATGTGCGCGGCTTGAAAAATTTCGCGACGGAGAAATTCACCGACATCGAAGGCGACGCGATTCCGTCGGAAAAAATGCTGATGATCGAGCTCGAGGATGGCCGGCGCGTCGCGGTGCGTCCGTCCGGCACCGAACCGAAGATCAAGTTTTACCTTTTTGCGCATCGCGATCCGGCCGCGGGCAAAAAGTTCGCATCGGCGGAACTTGCCGAAATCAAATCGCAAGTGCAGAAGTCGCTCGACTCGCTCTGGAGCGCAATCCAGCGTGACGCAGACGAGCGACTAGCCGGTTAATTCCGTAACACACAATATGTCACTCGAAATTCATCTCGACGGCGGCGAAACTCAAATGATCAAGGCGATCGGCATCGGCGGCTCGAATATTTCCGGCGAAGCGCTGCTCGAACGCGTGAACGGCATGGAGGAAGCCGAGTTTCTCGACACGCTGAAAGGGCTCATCACGATGGGCTACGTCATGTCTGATAAGCAATCGATGCACAATTTCGAAGACGTGAAGCGCGCGGAATTTCACGTCAACTCCGGCTACGCAAAGGCGCTCAAAGAAGCTGTCGATCCGCGTTTTCGTCCGCAGAAAAAGAGCCGTCGCGTTCGCCGCGAATGAGCCGTGTCTGGCCGTGGCTCGCGGCTGCGGCGAGCGGCGCGCTGCTCACGCTCTGCTTTCCGCGATTCGACCAGGAATGGCTCTGCTGGCTCGCACTCACGCCGCTGATTTGCGCCGTCTGGTTTTCGCATCCGCCAGCGCGCCGCAGATGGCTGCGCAACGCCGCGCTCGGCTACGTCGCCGGGATTGTTTTTTTCACCGGCGCATTTAGCTGGCTCGGCTCGCTCGGCACGCTCTTCGGAAGTGCGTGGCTCCACGCGCTGCCGCTGCTGCTCTCGCTTTATCTCGGTCTTTATTTTGCATTCTGGAGCTGGTTCATCGGACTGCTTGACGGCGGCGATTTTCGTAGTTCGCTGAAAAATTTGCGCACCGGTATTTTCGGTGCGTGTGCGTGGGTGACGCTCGAATGGGTGCGCGGCTGGCTCTTCAGCGGATTTGGCTGGAACGGGCTTGGCGTGGCACTTCACGGCGATTTGCCGATGATCCAAATCGCGGAATTCACCGGCGTCGCCGGGCTTTCGTTTCTCGTCGCGTTTTCAAATTTGATGGTTGTGATCATCGTGCGCCGAATCGCCGGCGAAATCGGCCCGGTTTTTCTCAAGCGCATCCGCTGGGAATTCAGCGTCTCGGTCGCGCTAATCACGGTTGTGTTTGGCTACGGCATCCGCACATTGCTGCACAAACGCGAAGGCGAATTGGTTTCGCTCCACGTCGCGGCGATCCAGCCGAACATTCCGCAGTCGGAGAAATTCGATCCGCAGTCCGAAGAGAAAATTTTCCAGCAACTCGACACGCTCACCACACTCGCCGCCGCGTCGCGGCCGCAGCTTTTGCTCTGGCCGGAAGCCGCAACGCCGCAGGGCATGTTTGCCGACGAAGTGAATTACCGGTTCGTGCTAAACCAGGCCCGGCGCGGCGATTTTGCGATGCTCATCGGCACGCTCGATTCCGACATCCAGCGGCACGAGGATTACAATGTCGCGACGCTGCTCACCGATCGCGGACAGCACATGCAGACGTATCGTAAAATGCATCTCGTGCCGTTCGGCGAATACATGCCACTGCGGCACAGCTTCCCGCTTTTCGCGATGATCGCGGGCGAACTCGTGCCGGGCGATTTCGCACCCGGTCGCGAGTTCACGCTGCTGCAACTGCCGCAGCCTTCGCTAAAAATCGCCGCGCTGATATGCTTTGAAGACACACTCGGCGATCTGACGCGGCGCTTCGCGAAAAACGGCGCGCAGTTGCTTGTAAACATCACGAACGACGGCTGGTTTCTGCGCTCGGCGGGCGCGGAGCAGCATCTCGCGAATGCGCTTTTTCGCACGGTCGAGACTCGCCTTCCGCTGATTCGCTGCGCAAACACAGGCGTAACTTGCGCCGTCGATCCGTTCGGACGCGTCGATGCATGGCTGAAGCCGTTTGAGCAAGGCTTCGCCGCGCGCGAAATTAAAATTTCCGCTAACGCGCCGCCGACATTTTATACAAAATACGGCGACGTTTTCACGGTCGCGTGCGTCATCGTCACGTGCGTTGTCTTGATTTTGCGGCTGAAATTCCGATGAAACATCTCGTCGTTTCCATTCATGATGTTTCACCGCTCACGCAGGAGACGACCGCGCAAATCCTCGACGATCTGCACGCTCTCGGCGTTCCACACATGTCGCTGCTCGTGGTGCCCGACCATCACCATCGCGTGCATTTTTTGCATCAGCCCGATTTTTGCAAATGGCTCACCGCGCAATCTCACGATGGACACGAAGCGGTCATTCACGGCTATTTTCATCAACGCGCGCGGCGTCATGGCGAATCGTCGCGCTCAAAATTCATAACGCGTTTTTACACCGCGGACGAAGGCGAATTTTACGACATCGACGAAGTGCAGGCGCGCGAACTGGTGAAAAAAGCGCGCTACGAATTTGCGCAAATCGGCCTGCATCCCTCCGGCTTCATTGCGCCCGCGTGGCTGCTGAGCGTCGCCGCGGAACGCGCGCTGCACGCGCTCGGCATCGACTACACGACGAGGCTCGCAACAATTCTCGATTTAAAAAACAGCCGCACACATCGCTCGCAATCGCTTGTCTGGAGCGTGCGCAGTCGCTGGCGGCGCAGCGTGAGTCTCGCGTGGAATGCATCGCTGTTCGAGCGGCTGCGCACAAATCCGCTGATGCGCGTGAGCATTCACCCGACCGACTTGCAGCACGCTAAAATCTGGCTACAAGTGCGGACACTGATTTCCCGTGCGCTTGAAGAGCGCGCACCGATTACTTATCAAAACTGGATCGACATCCGTCGCTCCGCGTCATGAGCAAAGCCGATCTCCACATTCACTCGCGCTACAGCGACCGCTCGGCGGAATGGCTGCTGCGCCGCTTTGAATTTCCCGATAGCTTTTCCGATCCGCGCGAGCTTTACGCGAAATTGCGCGAGCGCGACATGGATTTCGTCACGATCACGGACCACAACCGCATCGACGGTTGCCTCGAAATCGTCGACCTGCCCGGCACATTTATTAGCGAGCAAATCACGACGCATTTTCCCGAGGATCGCTGCCCGGTGCATCTGCTCGTGTGGGGAATCGACGAAACGCAGCATCGCGAAATCCAGGCGCTGCACGAAAACATCTACGAGCTGCAAAAATATCTCGCCGCGCAAAATCTGGCGCACGCTGTCGCGCATCCACTCTACCGGCTCGATGAAAAATTTTCACTGCGGCACATCGAGAAGCTCGTGCTTCTTTTCCGCTGCTTCGAAGGCGTTAATGGACTGCGCGACGGTTTGCTCAGCGATGTTGCGCAATTCGTTTTTGCGAAACTGACGCCGGAAAAAATCGCGCAGTTTGCGAACACGCACGGCATCGATCCGACGCACGACGAACCGTGGAAAAAGGCGTTCATTGGCGGCTCCGATGACCACAGCGGCATCTTCCCTGCGAGCGCGTGGACGGAAACGAAACTCGTTTCGGATGCCGCCGGGTTTCTCGCGCAAATCAAGGCGGGAAGCTGCTTCGCGGGCGGTGCGAGCGGCACGCCGCTGGCGCTTTCGCACGGGCTTTACAAATCGATTTACAGCTTTGTCACTGAGAAAATTTTTAAGACGAGCGCGCAGAATTTCAATCTCGCCGAGAAGATGTTTTCGCGGTTCATGGAAGGTCGCGATCCGACGGAATTTTCGCTGGCGGAAAAAATCGGATTCCTCGCACAAGGCATTGCCTCGGGAAAAATCTTCGAGCTCGCGAAACCCGCGAACGCATCGTTGTGGAAGCAACTCTCGTCTTATTTCTCGCAAGCGGACGTTAAAAATATCCTCGCAAAAGAAACCGAAGGCGTCGCCGAGCCGGAGCGACGCGCGTTTATCATTGCGAACACATTCGCAAACCAGCTCGCGTTTCGTTTTTTCACGAAGTTCGTGAAGGAAGTTTCGTCGGGGAATCTCATCGAAAGCATCTCGGAGATGAGCACGCTCGCGCCGATTTTGCTGATGCTCGCGCCTTACATTTACGCGTTCCAGAGCCAGTCCCCGTCGCGCAAATGGCTGCGCGAAATTTGTGACGGACTAGCCGGCGAGCCCGCGCCGCAGTTACGCAACACGAAGCGCGCATGGTTTACCGACACGCTCGAGGACGTCAACGGCGTTGCGAACACGATTCGCAAAATGACCGCCGCGGGCATCGCCGCCGGCAGAGATCTCGTCGTCGTCACGTCGCGCTCGGCGATTCACATCAACGATATTCCGATCAAGAACTTCGCGCCGGTCGGCGAATTCGAACTGCCCGAATACGAGCTGCAAAAACTCAGCTTCCCGCCGATTTTGCCGATCCTCGATTACATTCAGCGCGAAAAATTCACCGAGCTGATCATCAGCACGCCCGGCCCGATCGGCATCACCGCTTTATTCGCGGCCAAAATGCTCGGACTGCGCACGAGCGGTATTTATCATACGGATTTTCCGCAATACGTCCGCATCCTCACCGACGACAGTTTCCTGGAGACGCTGACGTGGAATTACATGAAGTGGTTCTACTCCCAACTCGATTTGATTTACGTCAATTCGGAGCACTACCGCCAGTGCTGGATCGAACGCGGCATCCCGGCGGAACGCATCGAAATCCTGCCGCGTGGGCTGGACAACACGCTGTTTAACCCAATTCGCCGTGATGAAAATCTGCGTAAAAAATTCGGCGCTCAAAATGGCGAAGTCGTGCTGCTTTACGTTGGCCGCATCTCGAAGGAAAAAGACCTCGATGTGCTCGCCGCTTCTTATCGCAAATTGCGCGAACGCAATCCGCGCGCGCGGCTCGTGCTCGTCGGCGACGGCCCGTATTCAAAAGAGCTGCGCGAGACTTTGCCCGACGCGATTTTCACCGGCTATCTCACGGGACTCGACCTCGCCAAAGCGTTCGCATCGGCCGATGTCTTTGTCTTTCCGAGCACGACCGACACGTTCGGCAATGTCGTGCTCGAGGCGCTTGCGTCGGGTCTGCCGACAGTCGTTTCCGATACCGGCGGGCCGCGCGAATTGATCCAAAACGGCGTGACCGGTTTCATCACGCGCAGTCTCGACGTGAATGATTTTACGACCGCGACCGAGCGGCTCGTTGGCGATCCAAAACTGCGCAACGCGATGCGCGAGAACGCGCGCCGCGCCGTTGCCGATCGCGACTGGAGCGCGGCGTTCGCGAAGTTTTGGGCGAAATCGGATGCGTAAATATCCGGCCCGCCGCCTGCGGACGTGCTAGGCTTTGTGCCAGGCCATCAGCACATTCTTGATGCGCAGCTTGCACTTGTCGCTCACGAGCTGGAAGCTCAGCGAATCGCCCGAGCGCGTGAAGTGATACACGGCTTTGCCATGGCAATTCTTCGGCACCATGCCGCCGGCTTCAAAGATCGAGATCGTGTTGCCGGATACGGTGTAATGGCCCCACGCATCGCGTTTGCCATCCTTGTTCAAGTCCACGTCAAACGTGCCGTCGGGATGCACCATCCAGACCGTGCCGAGGTCATTGCGCCAGTTGCCGACGAGAGCCTTCTGGCCAGTGGTCGGAGTCATCAGCGCGCACCCTGCAAAAAGCAGAAGCATCGCGCCGAGTATTAGTGGGAGGGAACGTTGTGTTTTCATGCGGGCGATTATCCGCCTGCCGATGGATAACAAGCAAGCCGCTTAGGGTGATCGTCCCGAACGTTTCGTCGAAACATCACGACGGACAGAAGCGATCAGGTTCCCTTGGTGTTGCCAAAAAGCTCGATGTGGAGCCGGTTGCAATAGCGGTAGCCTTCGCGCTTGCACACCTCGATCAACGTTTCGTCGCGTCCGCGAATGGTCGCAATGTCAGTGCCCTCGGGCATCAGCAGAATTTTGGATCGCGGGATCGGCCGCTGGATACCGGCAATCAGCGCGTCGATCTCCTGCAGGTCTTGCCCGGAGGCGACGACGAACTTTAGCTGGAAATCGTAAGCGTCAATCCACTCTGCGATCGTCGCCGGCTGGAGACGTGTGCGCTCATGGCGCTCGCGCCAGCCGTTTGCTGAAACCGGATCAGGCGTCGAGTTACTCAACTTCGGGCTGAGCGATGCCAGATCGCACGCGATGCCGCCGGGCGGAACAGTCGCCGCTGTTTCAATGGTGATGTGTTTCCCGCGGGCGCGCAGCTTTGCCGCCAGTTCATGAATGCCCTTGGCGATCATCGGCTCGCCGCCGGTGAGCACGCAATGACCCGCCGGGTATTCGAGAACCTTTTCCACCACCGCTTCCACGCTCATCTCCGCGCCCTCCGACTGCCACGACGCGTATTTTGTGTCGCACCAACTGCAGCGGAGATTGCACCCGGATGTGCGGACAAAAACAGACGGCACACCCGTCAGTTCACCTTCGCCCTGGATGGAATGAAAAATCTCCGCGATGAACATGGTTTGGCTCAGTCCCCCGCAACTCGCACGAATACTGGCGACCCTAACGGGATTCGAACCCGTGTTACCGCCGTGAAAGGGCGGTGTCCTAGGCCACTGGACGATAGGGTCGTTCTGGAAAACGAGCCGCGCAATATGGGAGGGAGACGCAGGTTTGGCAAGTTAAAATCCGAGCAGCAAGCGCGCGGTGCGCTCGGTGGCGCCTTGATGCACGGCCACGATTTCGCGGGCGCGGCGGGCGAGGTCTTCGCGGAGAAACGGGTCGGCCAACAAACGCTGCAGCGCGTTTTTTAGTGCGCCAGCATCTGCGACCTGAATGGCGGCGTTTTGCGCAAGCCATTGCGCGACGATGGCGCGGAAGTTTTCCATGTGCGGGCCGAAGACGACGGGTTTGCCGGCGAGCACTGGCTCCACGGGATTCTGGCCGCCGATCGAGGTGAGGCTTTTGCCGATGAAAACGACGGTGCTGAGGTGATACCAATCGCGCAGTTCGCCGGTGGTGTTAACGACCAGGCAATCGGCGTGGCGCGCGACGGACGCGGTGCGCAACGCAAAACTGACACCCGCCTTAATAATGTCGGCAATGGCTTCGTCAGTGCGCTCGACGTGGCGCGGGACGATGATCAAAAACAGCTCGGGAAAATCGCGACGCAGTTCGCGAAAAACCGTCGCGATGATTTTTTCCTCGCCTGGAAAAGTGCTGCCGGCGAGCAGCACCGGCGCGTTTTCCTTTACGCCGAGTTGCGCGAGCAGCGCGCGGAATTCCGCAGTGCGCGCGGGCGCGGTTTCAGCCTCGTCGAACTTGATGCTGCCGGTGACGTAGATGTTATTAAAACCGACGCCGAGCATGTGCCAGCGCGGCACGTCCTCGATCTCCTGCACGCAGACAAAATCGAGAGCGGCGAACATCGGCGCGGTAAAAAAACGGAAGTGGCGAAAGCGCACTTCCGAGCGCGGAGAGAGGCGCGCGATGAGCGAAACGGACGCGCCGTATTCTTTCGCGAGTGCGAGCAGGTTCGGCCAGATCGCTTCGATGAAAATCAAGCGCTGAGGCCGGATCGCGCGCAATGCGCGATGGACAAACACCGGTGCGTCCAGCGGATTGTAAACCGGCTCCAGCCAGTCCGCCGCTGCCTTTTCGGCCACCGCGAATCCGGTCGAAGTGGTGACTGAAAGCACGATGTTCAGCGACGGATCGAGCTCTTTCATTTTCCGCGCGAGCTTCAGCGCGAGCATGGTTTCGCCGACGCTGATCGAGTGAATCCATGTCCAGTTTTTCACCGCGAGCCGCGCGCTGACTTCGCGATCGTAGCGGCCGAAACGCTGCGCGAATTTGCGGCGGTATTGTCCTCGCCGGATCATGCGCGAGATGAGTCCCGGCAGCATGAAAACGAGCACGAACGGAAAGACGATATTGTAAAAAAACAGCCGCAAACGCAGCGCGGGCGGAATCGATTTTTTCATGCGCACGATTTTGGCGGACGAAGAAAAACAACCTCGGTCGCGCCGTAGGTTTTGCCGCGAACCAGCTCCCAGCCTGCATGCGCGGGCAATGCAATGCCGGGCAATTTTTCCAACACGAAAATTCCCCCGGACGTCAGCGCGCTAGCGAGTGACGCGGAGCCGAGCAGTTCCGGCGTGAAATCGCGCTCGCCCGGTTGCTTCGCATACGGCGGATCGGCGAAGACGATGTCGAACGATTCGGGCGCGGCCATGCGATCGAGAAACGAAAATACATCGAGCTGATGCACGGTGCCGGCGAGCCGCGTTTTTTCCAGATTGCGGCGGATTGTTCCGACTGCGAGCGCGTTGTTTTCGACGAACGTCGCCGAGGCCGCGCCGCGGCTGAGTGCCTCAATGCCGAGCGCGCCGGAGCCGGCAAACAGATCAAGCACGCGCGCGCCGGGAACGCTTTCGCCGAGGCTCGAAAAAATGGCCGCTTTCACGCGATCCATCGTCGGGCGAACATCCGTGCGCGGCGTCAGCAGCGGGATGCCGCCGGCCGATCCAGCGACGACTCTCATGCGCGACGAATGTTTGGCCGGGCGAAAAACATGCGCAAATTGTGTAGCGAACCCGCGGTGAAGCGCGAGAACGCAATCGCGCTTTTTGCATTGCGTCCGCGCCGGTCGCGCTGTGCGTAATCAAGGCATGTCACAAACCATTCTCGTAACCGGCGCGAACCGCGGGATCGGGCTGGCGCTCGCGCGCGAGCTGCTCGCCGGCAATCACACTGTCATCGCCGCCGCGCGCCAGCCGGAAGACTCGCGCGCATTGCAGGAGCTCGAGTTGAAATACGCGGAGCATTTTTTTGCGGTGAAGCTGGACGTGAACTCGAGCGAGTCGGTGAATGGCGCGGCGGAATTGCTCGAGGAGGAAATCGATGCGCTCGACGTGCTCGTGAACAACGCCGCGATTTTTCCGGAGGATGGCGACGAGTCGATCTTGGAAATCGAGCTGCAGCATTTTCGCGATGCATTCGAGACGAATGTGCTCGGCGTGATTCGCGCGACGCGTGCATTTTTGCCGCTGCTGCAAAAAGCAAAGAATCCGCGCATCGTTAACATTTCATCGGGTGCCGGCTCGATTTCAGCGAAGGACGACAATGCTTACATCGCATATTCGACATCGAAAGCTGCGTTAAACATGGTGACACGAGCGATGGCTGCGGAGTTTCGGAAAACATGCGTCGTCGCGATTACGCCCGGATGGGTGCGCACTGACATGGGCGGCTCGAACGCACCGCTCTCGCCGAAGGAATCGGCCCGAGCGATTGCAAAGACGATCACGAACCTGACGCTCGCGCAGACGTCGAAATTTCTCGAGCGAACCGGCGCGGAGAGCAGCTACGCGTGGTGATTAGCGAAAAAAACGCAGCGCCCGCGCGAGCCCTTTCATCGGCAGGCCGATCACGTTTGTGCGCGAGCCGCGGATTTCCGCGATGATGCGCATCGGATCTTCCTGCGCGGCGTAAGCGCCCGCTTTATCGAGCACGTGGATGCGGCGCATGTATTCACGGATTTCCGCGGGCGTTAATTGACGGAAACGGACCTGCGACACTTCGATAAAACCGCGCGATTGCCGGCGTGCGGCGCGCGTGAGCCAGACACCGGAATAAACTTCATGCGTGCGCCCGCTCAAACACGACAGCATCGCGAATGCTTGCTTTTCGTCGCGCGGTTTGCCGACCGGTTGTCCGTCCACTGCGACGAGCGTGTCGGCGCCGAGAACAATTTCATTCGGACGCGAGATGGCGACGGCCTCCGCTTTGAGCTTTGCGTTGAACAACGTCATCTCCGCGACGGTGAGATGCGGCGGCGCGATTTCGCTCACCTCGGCCATCACCGTTTCAAAACGATAGCCATATTCCGTGAGCAGCTCGCGCCGTCGCGGCGACGATGACGCGAGCACGATTGGCTGGGAAAAAGATGCGCGCGATTTTTTGCTCACGCGCGACAAACTAATGCTGCTGCTGTGGCTGCGGCGGCACGTTGAATGACGGCATTTTCATTTCCGTGTAGCCGACGGGAATTTCGAAATCTTTTGCATCGACCGCCTTTTCCTCTACGGAAACGAGCGTCGTGGTGATTTTTTGGCCGTTCATGTCGACTTCCGTTTTCACCGGCATGCCGGAAAAGTCAGCGATGTCCGGCATTAATCCTTTTGCCATCGCGGCGAGTCCGCCTTGCTGGAATTTCATCATCGCTGCGAGCACACCCGACCAGTTCGGGAAATTCGGCGCGATCCAATACGTCGCTTTCATGCCGCCAATTTCACACGTGTATTCCTGCGCGTCGTAGCCGTTGATTTTGTCTTTGCGTCCGGTCGCCTGCAATTTCGGCGTCGGCGCGGGCGAGCCGTTCATCTGCTTTTGCATCTGCGCCTGCATTTGCGCCATGAGCGCCTTCGTGCTGCTCGCGGGAATGTTCATGTAGCTTTTTTGCGTGTGCAAAAGTGTCGTCACGTCACCGCTCGCGGAGTCGGTAATCGTGCTGACTTGCGGCGAAACATCGGTGCGAATTTTGTTGTCCTTGAACTTCATCGTCATCTCGCCGGCCTGTCCGGTGCCTTCGACTTTTTGGACGATGACCATGTCGGCGCGCGCGGCGAGTTGCATGCAGATGAAAGCGAGGAGCGTGAGGAATTTCATGCGGCTTTGGTAAACCTCCGCACGCACTTTGACAAAACAATCCGCAGCGGCTTACGAGCGCTTTTGCAAAATGCGCATCAGCTCGCGCCCCTCGCGTCCGTCGTAAGTTCGAGCCGGAATCCACTCGCGGAGCAGCTCAAACTGTGAGTTAAACAGGCGATCGAGTTCTGAAGTGGTGACGCCAAATGGAGGGCCGGGATCCCTGCCCGGATCGAGGTAAAAAATCGCGAGCAATTTTCCGCGTGGTTTCAGCGCGGACGCGACACCGTCAACGTAATCGGCGCGCCGCGACAGATCGATTGCGCAAAAACAGGTGTGTTCAAAAACCCAATCGAATTTCCCGCGCAAGCGCTGCGGCAGCGCGAAGAGATCGACCAATTCGTAATGCTCGTGCGCGATTTTCGCTGCCGATTCCGCCCCGCAAATCGCGCTCGGCGCGATATCGATTCCGAGCACGTCGTTTTCCACGCGCGCAATCGCCCGCACATCGAAACCGAAGCCGCAACCCGGCACGAGAATCGCGCCATCGAGCGGTTGCTCGCGCAAAAAATCGACGAGCGCCGGATGCGCGGCACCTTTGTCCCACGGCGTGTCGCCGAGCTGATAACGCTGCTCCCAATCGACAGACATCGCGCGTTATTTGCGTTGCCAGACGCTCGCCTGCGCGACGCACCACTGATATTTGCGCGCGTGTTCACGCAGCAAAAACGGCAGGTCGCGCGTGCGCAGCAGCGTGAAATCGCTCGCGAGAAATTTATTCAGCGTCTCGAATGTGTCGAAACGCCGCCCGTCGCGCTCGTAACCGCCGAGCCAGTTTGCGGACGGCGTGAACTCGCGCGTCCACGTGCATGGCGTCGTGATGACGAGCTGTCCGCCGGGCCGGACAAGCTCGGGAAATTTCAGCACGAGCTTCAGCGGCTCCTCGACCCGGCAGAGCAGATTAGCCGCGAGCACCACGTCGAAATTACCGAGCGTCGAGCGCAGCCGCATTGCATCACCGACTTCAAAATGCACGCGCATGCGATCGATGTCGGGTGCAACTTCGGCAACGCACCGCGACGTGAGCAGCCCTTCGTCGATGCGATCGAAACCAAGACGGCCCATCTTTTTCAACTGCGCCGCGGCGCGAATAAAATGCTGCGAGTAATCGATGCCGACGACTTCTGTGCAGTAACGCGCCAGCTCAAAACTCGCGCGTCCCACCGCGCAGCCGAGATCGAGTGCGCGCGCTTTCGCCGGCAACAGCGACGTGTCGAGACACACGTTCACGCACCGCGCAGGAAAACCGACGGCGTCGCGCGGCCCAAAATCAAACGGCAAAACATCGGAAGCTTCGCCGTAGTGAAAAAGCAGATACTCGCTCAGCGCGCGGTCGGTCTCATAAACATTGACCGTCATCGCATTCACGCGTTGAGCAATTCACGCATGTATTTTGGGACGAAATTTTCGAGCAGCACCTTTGTCTCGCCGTCGCGATGAATGCGCGCCTGCGGGACGTTGATCTCGGGCGTTTTCGTCGGCGAAAAAAGAATGTCGTCGTGGGTCGCATTTTTCGCGTTTGCGAATTTCTCAGGCGTAAGATGACCGCCGAGATGGTCGCTGCGTCCCGTGGCAACGTGGATTGTGCCGAGGATTTTTTCGTCCTGGATGTCGCGTCCGCTCGGTGGCAATTCCTGCGTGCCAAAGCCGAGTTCTCCGAGTTCGCCGGTGACTGGATCGCTGGCGAGTTTTTGGTTGTGCGCGTCGATGGTTTCCTGATTTCCGCGAAGGAGCGTCGCTTGTTTAACGCGCCCGGCGGTAACGTGCATAAGGCCAATCGTGCCGTCCTCGTATTTCATCGGGAACGCGCCTTCCGCGCCGGTCGGGACGAAGTAAATTTCGCCCGCCGGCAAATTCGCCACGTCCGGGCCACCGCGGCAAAGGCCGTGGCTTTTTTGCGCTTCCTGTTTTCCGAGATCGAGCCGGAGCGTGTGTTTTTTGCCGAGCGCCTCGAAATCGATCTCAACCCAATCGGCGCGCGTCATGCCGAGCCGCAGCTTTTCCGCATTCGCGCTGACTTCGTTGTAATCCACGGCGAGACCGGAGTTCAGGATAATGTCGTTCACACCGTGTAACGTCGCGCCGCGGAAACCGAATTGCTTCGCGAAAGCCGTCAACGGCGCGGTCGCGGAGTAGGTCGAGATGCAGAGGATCAGGTCGTAGTTTGGATAAATGTCGCGCGAGAGACTGAGTTGCCGGCCATCGGCTGCGAAGGCTTCGTCGGGCAGATCGAGGTTGCTGCCGCCGGTGATTTTGTAGGCGAAAAAGTCGCCGCCTTTGAGTTGCAGTTCGTCCATCACACCATTGTGCAATGCTTTAAAAAAGTGTTCGTAAGCATTGCGCTGGATCGTGAGCGCCGGATTTTTCAAAAACGCAAAATCCTTCACGTCACGCGGCTCCTCGAGGTCAATGAGAATGCAAATGCGCTCACCCGGATTCGGCATGAACGTCGTGCGCAACAGGCGCGCGAGGCTAAACGGCGGGAATTTGAATTGAGTGGCGGGTGGGTTCGTTGTTGCTTGCATGTGTGAAATTTGAACGTCAGCGGCTTAATCCGTAATGATCTGGCGAACGAAAAACGGCGAACTCGATCTCTCGCGGCGCGCGCTCGTCATGGGAATTTTGAATGTGACGCTAGATTCATTTTCCGATGGCGGCAAGTTTGCTTCGCCCGGGAGCGCGGTCGCGCACGCACTCGCAATGCGCGAGGAGGGTGCGGACATTATCGACGTAGGCGGCGAATCGACGCGCCCCGGCGCCGAGCCGGTGTCGGCGCAGGAGGAAATGCGGCGCGTGCTGCCGGTGATCGAGGCGATTGCGCCGGAAGTTCGCTGCGAAGTTTCCATCGACACTTACAAACCGGAAGTCGCCCGCGCGGCGATCGAACGCGGCGCAAGCATCATCAATGACGTCACCGGTTTGCGCGATCCGCAGATGCTCGAAGTCGCGCGCGAAACCGGCGCGGGCGTGATCGCGATGCACATGCAAGGCACGCCGCAAACGATGCAACGCGCTCCGCACTACAACGATGTCGTCGCGGAAATCGGGGAATTTTTTAGACATACTTTTCAACGTGCCGTAACCTGCGGAATCGCCCCGATGAACATCGCATTCGATCCCGGAATTGGTTTTGGAAAAACAATCGAGCACAATCTGGCGCTGCTGAAAAATCTCGCCGCATTGCGCGTGAAAAATCGTCCGCTCGTCGTTGGCGTTTCACGCAAATCATTCATTGGAAAAATTGTCGGCGACATGGAAATGAGCGCGCGCTTTTGGCCAACGGTTGCGCTCACGAGTTATCTGCGCGAATGCGGCGCGAACGTAATCCGCGTGCACGATGTAAAACCAAACGCCGAGGCGCTACGCATGACGGAGGCGATTTTGGGATGAAATCGCTCATCGATTTCGCGCAGGAAAACTGGCGGTCGGGAATCGAGATCGTGATTCTCTGGGTCGTCATTTACTACGGCTATCTGTATTTCCGCGGCACGCGCGGCGCGAAGGTGTTGACCGGGCTGGCGCTGATTTTTTTGACGCTGATTCTTGTTTCACAACTGCTGCAACTCGTTGTCATCAGTTGGCTGATCCGCAGCCTGACCGCGTTTTTAGCGATTGCGCTCGTCGTGATTTTTCAACCGGAGCTTCGGCGCGCGCTCGCGGCGCTCGGCAGTCATCGCGTTTTTTCGACAGCGAGCCAAAGTCGCGAGACGATCGAGGTGATCACGGAGACGATTTTCGAATTGTCGAACCGGCAGTTCGGCGCACTGATCGCGATTGAGGGTGATATCAATCTCAGCGCGTTTTCGGAAAGCGGCGTGCCGATCGATTGCGAGATTTCGCCGGAGTTGGTGATCACGATTTTTCAGCCGAAAACACCGCTGCACGATGGCGGATTGATTTTGCGTAACGACCGCATTGTTGCTGCCGCGTGCATTTTTCCCGTGAGCCAGCGCGAGGATCTCGATCGCAATCTCGGCTTGCGCCATCGCGCCGCGCTCGGCCTGACCGAGGAATCCGATGCGCTCGCGCTCGTGGTGTCGGAGGAAACAGGGATTGTTTCCATTTGCCATCGCGGTAAAATCGAACGCGATTTCGATCCCGAGAGCTTCAAGCGCCGCTTGTCCGACCTGCTCTTGCACGAGAAATATGAAAAGTCTGATTCTGAACAACTGGGCGGCGAAGATCGTGTCGCTCGTGCTCGCGAGCGTGCTCTGGTTTCTCATCAAAAAGAACGTCGAAACGACGAGTTCGCGGCTTGAATTCCGACCGCTGCAGCCGCAACTAAAGATCGATTCCAAACATGGAACTAAAAACCGCTAAGTCCCCTGCAGCAGTGAAAAATGGCGGCGCGCCGGCGCGCAAAATTTTCGGCACCGACGGCGTCCGCGGCGTCGCGAATATCGAGCCCGTCACCGCGGAGACCGCATTAAAGCTGGGCCGCGCAGCCGCACACATCATTACGCAACTCGCCGGCAAACGCAGCGGCGCGCATCACCGCGCACAAATTGTCATCGGCAAAGATACGCGCCTTTCCGGTTACATGCTCGAAAACGCGCTCGCCGCCGGCATCATGTCGCTTGGCGTCGATGTGCTGTTGATAGGTCCGCTGCCGACGCCTGGCGTGGCTTACATCACGCGTTCGCTGCGTGCCGACGCGGGCATCGTGCTCAGCGCTTCGCACAATCCTTACGAAGACAACGGTATCAAATTTTTTCGTCACGACGGCTACAAGCTCGATGATGAAATCGAGCTAAAAATTGAGAACCTCGTTTTCAGCGGCGAGATCGAAAACATTCGCCCGACCGCTGGAAAAATCGGTCGTGCGACACGTATCGATGATGCCCTGGGGCGTTACGTCGAATTCGTAAAACGCAGCTTCCCGCGCAATCTCACACTCGAGGGCATGCGCATCGCCGTCGATGTCGGCAACGGCGCTGCTTACAAATCAACGCCGTGCATTTTGCGCGAACTTGGCGCGACGGTGATCGTCTCGCACAACACGCCGAATGGCCGCAATATCAACAAAGACTGCGGCAGCACGCATCCGGAGGAGATTCAACGCATCGTTAACGAAACGGGAGCGCATGTCGGCATCACGCACGATGGCGATGCCGACCGCGCGCTGCTCTGTGATGAGACCGGCGAGATCGTCGATGGCGACGAAATCATGGCGATTGCGGCAATCGATTTTTTAAAAAGCAATCGGCTGACCCAAAACACGCTCGTCGCAACGGTCATGAGCAATTTCGGACTCGAGGACGCGCTCGCGCCATTCGGCGGCAAAGTCACGCGGACAAAAGTTGGCGACCGCTACGTCATCGCCGAGATGATGAAAAACAATCTGAACGTCGGGGGCGAGCAAAGCGGACACATGATTTTCCACGATTTCACGACGACCGGCGATGGCATCATCAGCGCGTTGCAGATTTTGCGAATCATGATGGAATCCGGAAACCCGCTGAGCGAATTGAAGCGCTGCCTGACAAAATTTCCGCAGGCACAGCGCAATCTTCGCGTGAAATCAAAGCCGCCGATCGAGGAATTGCCCGACGTGCTGAAATTGCGCGACGAGGTCGAGCGGGAGCTCGCCGGCGCTGGTCGCGTGCTGCTGCGCTATTCCGGCACCGAGCCGAAAATTCGTCTGCTCATCGAAGGCCGCAATGCCGATCAAATCAACGTGCAAGCCGACAAAATCGCTGCCGCCATCGCCGAGTCGATCGGCGAATGAATTATTTCGTTACCGGCACCGATACGGATGTCGGGAAAACATTCGTCAGCAATTTACTGATCCGCGGTTTGCGCGCGGCGGGACTTGATACGGTCGGCATGAAACCGATTTGTTGCGGCGGACGCGAAGACGCGGAGCTTTTGCATGCGGCTTGCGATTTTTCGATTCCGCTCAACGACGTGAATCCGATCTGGCTGCGAACGCCCGCCGCGCCTTACACAGCGTGCGTCATTGAAAATCGCCTGATCGATCTCGACGCAATACGCGAAACCTTCGCGCGAGTGCGGCGCGAGCATCGGTCGCTCATTATCGAAGGCGCCGGCGGCTGGCTCGTGCCGATCACGCGCGAATTTTTCGTGAGCGATCTCGCGGCGGAAATGAAACTGCCGATCGTCGTCGTCGCGAACAATAAACTCGGCGCGATCAATCACACGCTGCTCACCGTTCGCGACATTCAGGCGCGCGGGCTCAACTGCGCCGGCGTGATTCTAAACAACGTCGAGCCCGATTCCGACATCGCCACGACCACGAACCGCTCCGTGCTCGAAACATTGTTGGAAGTTCCGATTCTATTTGAGGTTCAAAGGAATCAGTCGGAACTGCGGATGGGTGTCGCGTGATTGCGCGTTCAATCAGCGACACATTTGTCCACATTCGCGACACTGTTTTTCGCAAAAAATCGCGCGCTTCTCTGTAAAAGCGCGCTGGCACATGCGGTGCTCAAAATGCGGCTGCAACTCAAAACGCGAGGGAACACCATGCTAATCCAGAAAATATTCCATGTGCACAAGCCACTCAGTGAAACGCGCTATCGCCTCTACAATATCGCTTCGTATCGACGCCAGCTCGAGGGCGTTGAGAAAGCGATGATCACCGCCGACGGCATCGCGCATTTCCAAATCGAACCGAGCTTTGGCTACGACGTCGTCGCCGATCTCATCGAACTGCCGAACAGCACGCAGGAGCGCCTGCTTTTCGGCTCGATTAGCGGCAATATCGATGTCGCAGGCGTGGTTGAATTTTACGAGGTTCGCGAAAATCTGACCGAGATTGTTTTAACAATCGATTATCAGCTCAAAAACGCGCTCGCCCGCGTCGTCGATTCGCTGACCGGCTCGATCGACCATTTCCTCAACGAGCAGCTCGTGCGGTTGCAGACGCATTTCGACGGCATCGGCACGTTCACATCGCACACATTTGCGGATGTGAACACGATGACGCTGAGCCATTCCGCAGCTTAATCCCGCCAAGGAGAGCCGCAATCAAACCACGGCTCCGGCGAGTTCCCGAACCTCGCCGGAGCGCGCGGTGTTTTCAGCTTCGCTGAGCACGGGCTGCATCACGAGATGCTCCGGCAAATCGGGAATCGTCACCCACGAACGGCAGCCGCCGTATTTCGGTGAGTCGGGAAATTTCCATTCCGGCACAAGCCGGTAAACACGCACGAACGCGAGGAAAAGCTCGTCTTTGTCGTCGTAGTGAAAACGCTCCTCGATGACTTCATCTCGCCAGACGTGAAATGGCGCGAGTTGATGCGCAACGGATAAATCGGTCAGCGAAGCCGTCCATTCCACACGCGCAAAAAAATCGATCCGCATCGTCCCCTGCTCCAGTTGCGGCAGCGGCGTTTCCGGCGGTAACTTTAGCTTCGCGACTTGCTCGTGAAAAAGCGTTGGAAACAAAAAGAACTCGTCGTGTTTGAAGCGAAAGCCATCGCGCCCTTCTGCGATGCCACCTTTGCGCAAAATGATCGACTGCCGGCCGCGGCCGAGCGCCTCGCACACGAGCGCCCATTCTTTAAATGCGATACTCATAAATGAAGAGCGTGGAAGGATGCGCGAGGAACTCGTGAAATCAAGCCGCACATTTTTACTTCATCCCTCATCGCTCATCGCTCATCCTTTTAAATCATGCCGCTGAATATCGACCTGCATTGTCATTCGTTTTTCTCCGGCGACGGCGTGAGCAGTCCCGAGCAATTGATCGCGGCGGCGAAGGCGAAAGGCCTGAACGGTTTCGCGATCACCGACCACAACACGTGCGATTGCGTCAGCTACCTGCTCGACAAAGGATTGATGCGCGCCGACGGCTTGCCGGTGGATGGCTTTCTCATTTTGCCCGGCGTGGAAGTTACCACCGCCGATGGCCACCTGCTTTGCATCGGCGCCACTTTGCCGAACCTCAAAGGGACGCCCGCGATCGACGTCTGCAAAATCATCCACGAACACGGCGGGCTCGCGATTCCGCCGCATCCGTATGATTTGTTCCGCGCGGGCATCCGGCAATCGACGCTCGAGCTGATCGACATCGACGCGATCGAAGTTTTCAACGCCGCGACGACATTCAAGCGCTACAACCGCCAGGCGTTTGAATACGCACAGATGCGCGGCCTGCCGATGACCGCCGGCAGCGATGCGCATCACGAAGCTGCGATCGGCACGGCTTACACGATTTTAAACACCGACGATTTTTCCCTCAAAGGCATCCTCGCGCAGATTTTAAAAAGCAACGAGTTGAACCAAAAATACATGAGCCCGAAGGACAGCCTGCGCAAAACCTGGAACAACTGGCTGCGGTTGCGGAGAAAACGGCGGCACGTGCCGGTGAAAAACGCGCAATAGCTTACAAAAACGAAACGAAGCCCCAGTTGCGCTGCGCGACCAACTCTGGCACGGTGTCGCGCTAACTTTATGTGTGGAATTGTCGCTTACATTGGCAAATCAGACGCTACGCCCATCCTTCTCGACGGCCTGCGACGGCTCGAATACCGCGGCTACGACTCCGCCGGCGTCGCGATCATCAATGACGGCGGCCTCGTCGTCCGCAAGTGCGTCGGCCGCATCAGCAATCTTTCCGAGCTGATCCAGCGCGATCCGCCGCACGGCTCGGTCGGCATCTGCCACACGCGCTGGGCGACCCACGGCGGGGTGACGGACGAAAACGCGCACCCGCACTTTGACCAGAGCGGAAAGCTCGCGCTCGTCCACAATGGCGTGATCGAGAACTACCAGACGCTGCGCGACGAGCTGATCCGCGAAGGGCACACTTTTAAAAGCCAGACCGACACCGAAGTGCTCGCGCATCTGGTCGGCAAACACTACGACGCCGCCAAGGGCGAGCCTTCGAAGGCGCGGCTGATCGATGCGCTGCGGGCGGCGCTGAAACAGGTGATCGGCACCTATGGCATTGCGATGATCCACAGCGATCTGCCCGATTTCATCGTCGGCGCGCGGCGCGGCAGTCCGCTCGTGCTCGGCATCGGCAAAGGCGAAAACTTTCTCGCGAGCGACGTAAGCGCGATCGTGGCGCACACCCGCGACGCGGTTTATCTCAACGACTACGACATCGCGTGCATCGACCGCGAAAATTTCGAGATCACCAGTCTGCTCGGCGGGAGAAGCGGCTACGAAGTGAGCAAAGTCGAATTCAGCGAAAAGGACGTCGATAAAGGCGAATTCCCGCACTACATGCTCAAGGAAATCTTCGAGCAGCCGGAGACCGTGCGCGACGCGATGCGCGGCCGTCTTTCGCTCGAGGAAGCGACGGCGAAACTCGGCGGGCTCGAAATGACCGCCGCGGAATTGCGCGGCATCGAGCGCATCGTGCTCAGCGGTTGCGGCACGGCTTTTCACGCGGCGATGATCGGCGAGTATCTGCTCGAGACGCTCGCGCACATTCCGACCGAGTGCGAGTTCGCGAGCGAGTTTCGCTATCGCAATATGCCGATGACGAAGGACACGCTCGTGTTTGTGATCAGCCAGAGCGGCGAGACCGCCGATACGCTGGCCGCTTTGCGCGAGAGCCAGCGCAAAGGCCATCGCACGCTCGGCATTTGCAACAATGTCGCGAGCACGATCGCACGGGAGAGCGACGGCGGCGTTTACATGCACGCCGGGCCGGAGATCGGCGTCGCGGCGACGAAGTCGTTCACTTCGCAGCTCGTGATCCTGACGCTGATTTCACTGCTGCTCGGCCGGATTCGGCATCAATCGACCAGCGAAGGCATCCGCGTCATCGAGGAACTCGAGGAGTTGCCGGAAAAATTGCGCACGATTTTAAAACTCAACGACCAGATCCGCGACGTGGCGCACAAATATTCCGATGCAAAGGCGATGATGTTTTTGGGCCGGCAGTTCAACTTCCCGGTCGCGATGGAAGGCGCGCTGAAGATGAAAGAGATCAGCTACATTCACGCCGCCGGCCATCCGAGCGCGGAACTCAAACACGGCGTCATCGCGCTCATCACGCCGGAACTGCCGAGCGTTTTCATCGCGCCCGAGGATTCCGTTTTCGACAAAAACATCAGCAACATCGAGGAAGTCAAAGCGCGCAAAGGCCCGGTCATTGCCATCGGCACCGAAGGCTGCACCCAACTCGAGAAGGTCGCCGATGACGTGATCTACATTCCGAAGTGCGCGGATTATTTGTCGCCGATCCTCACCGTCGTCCCGCTGCAACTCCTGGCGTATCATCTCGCCGTCAAACTCGGCTGCGATGTGGACAAGCCGCGCAATCTGGCGAAATCGGTGACGGTCGAGTAGCTAGTGTTTTGGCGCGCTGACGACGCCTTCCTCCGCGACGCGGCGGCGTTCCTCGACAATGTTGTCGGCGATTTCCTCGACCATTTGCTCGAGCAGCAGCCGCAAATGTGAGCCGCGGCGGTAGTCGGATGGCGCGATGTGCTTCACACGGTCGGCGTGCGTGGAGAGCTGGTAGCATTTCTTGAAACTGCCGCGCGTCGGGTCGTCGGGATTGTAAACCGCAAGCGCCTGCCCGCCGTTTTTGCGCATCACGGTAAAACAGGGCACGTCGGTCGGGCCGTCGCCGACGTAGATCATGTGCGGGAACGGCACCGGCCGGATTTCCGGCGGCATGTGGTCGTTCACGTCCTGCGACATGTCGAGCAGCCCTTTGTTGATGCGGAAAAGAAACTGCGTCTTGGTGGTGTGGCTGATCACGCGTTTCGGAAAACTGATGCGACCATCATTTTCCTCGGCGAATTCGCAGCCGAAAATCGCGCGCACAAACGGCGCGAGCCGCGACCCCTCGATCATCACTTTCAAGCCCGACGAAATGATGTAGTGCTCGACGCGAATGCCGTGCGCCTCATGTTCCGCATTGAGCAGACCGCTGCGGAACTCCTCGAACATCTCCGGCAGCCCGGGATAAAACGTCATGTCCTTGCCGAGTTCGCGCAGCTCTGCGTTCGTCGGCCGATCCATGCCGAGGTAGTCGAGCATCGCTTTCATGTAGGCGAGCTCGTTGTCGAAGCCCTGCTCCTTCACCAGCTCGCCGCAGCGCTGCCAGAATTTTCGCGAGTCGATGCCGAAGCGCGGAAACAGCACTTCCTCCTGCATGTAAGTCGGGCTCAGCGTCTGGTCGTAGTCGTAAACGATCGCGATGATGTTTTGCGGTGAGGACATGTGGAAATTTAGTTTTAGGATTTGGGATTTTCGATGGGAAAAAGTGCCGCGAGCGCATCGGTGAGGTTCGGAAAATGAAAACGGAAGCCGGCTGCGGTCGCGGCGCGGGGAACAATGCGTTTGCTGTCGAGCAATTCGCGCGAAGGTTCGCCTGCGATTGTTTTTAAAACAAATGCGGACACGGTGAAAATTGCGGGCCGGTGCAATGTGCGCGCAACGTCGCGCGTGAAATCCACATTCCGCACCGGCTCCGGCGCGACGGCGTTGAGCGGACCGCTGACGGTTTCGTTCTCGATTGCGAACAGTGTAAGCGCGGCTTCGTCGTCGAGATGAATCCAGGACATCCATTGTGTTCCGTCGCCGATTTTTCCGCCGAGCCCGGCGCGGAAAATCGGGCTCATCACGCGCAGCGCGCCGCCGTTTTTGCCGAGCACAACACCGGTTCGCAGCAGCACGACACGCACGCCGCGTTCACGTGCGCGCAACGCTTCGGCTTCCCACGCTTGTGTCACTTCCGCGAGAAAACCGTCGCCCGCGGGGGCGCTTTCATCCGCGATGCTTTCGCCGGTGTCGCCGTAAAAACCAATCGCCGAGCCGCTCACCAGCACGCGCGGCGGATGCGGGCCCGCGAGGATTGACTCGATAATTCGCCGCGTCCCGCGCACCCGGCTCTCTCGAATGCGCCGTTTTTTTTCCTTCGTCCAAATCCCGAAAATGTTTTCGCCCGCGAGATGAATCAGCGCATCGCAGCCGCTGACGTCCACACTTCTATCCGGTGAAAAAACGCGCGTTTCCGCGCAGTTGCGAATGAGCCGATTCGGATTTCGCGAGAAACCGATCACGCGATGCCCGCGCTCATTCACGAGCTCGACAATACGCGAGCCGATGAACCCGCTCGCGCCGGTGATGCCGATGTTCATTTTTAAAAATCGCTAAAAGCGCCCGTAAAGCCAGCGATACGGAAATTTGTCGCCGGGGCAATCGGTCGGCCATTGCGGCGGATTGATGTCGCGGTGCGCTTTGACGATCGCTTCCTTGCGATCAATCGTGCCAACGCGTTTGCGCAGATAGCGGATCAATTCGTCGAGCGCCTCCAGCTGCTGGCGTGTCGGCAGGTCGCGGTTGAAATCGCCGACGAGACAAATGCCGAGCGCAATGTTGTTTAAATAATCGCTGTGCACGTGTCCGCCATTGATTTGCCGGCGCCAGCGGTCGCCGATCTCGATCTGGCCATTGCCCGAGGACGTGCCGTTGCCGATGACGAAATGATATGCGAGGCCGTTGGGCATCTTGCGGGTGTGGCGGTGGTAGTAGTCGAAAATCTTCGCATTGCCCTGACGCGTGCCGCTGTTGTGCACGACGATGTAACGCCAGCGATGCCGCACGACCGGCGCGCGGTCGATCGCGTCGCGCACGGCGCGCGTGAGGTATTTGTATTGCGTGTTGTCGCCGCCGAACTGCCACCAGTGGCGCTTCGGTGCGCTCGGCGGCGGAGGCTCGAGCCCGGCGGTTTCATCGATACCGGATTTTTCAATCGTGACCGGCGCGGAGGGGACGGCCTGAGCGCGCGGCGGCGGAGTCGGCGCTGGAGTCGGACGCGGCGTGACTGCGGGCAAAGCGCGCTCGATTTCTCTTTTTGGCGTCTCTTCCGGCGTCGGCTCCGGCTTGTGTTTTTTCTTTTTTTTAGGCTTGGGAGTTTCCTCCGGGGTCGTTTTGTGAACGGGCTTCGGCGTTTCCTCTTCGGCTTCAGTCGGCTTCGCAGAAGGTTTTGGCGCGGACGTCGGTGAAATTTTGCGCGGCTTCGGTTTTGGCTTTGGCGCGGGCGTCGCCTGCTCTTCGGCGGGCACAGTCTGCATTTCCTCACGCGCCCTGAGAAAAGCTTTCTTCGCCTCTTCTTCGGTCATCGCGGAGCTGCGCGGCAGCAAAGGCAAAAGCCCGACGCTGATCATCGCGAACACGAGGAAAAATCTGCGCACGCGCGGATGCTAACAAAGAAAAATGCCGAATGAAGAATTATGAATGAAGAATTCGTGCGCGGCTTCGGCGCTTTTCAAATTCATCATTCCTCATTCAACATCCGTCACTCATGAAAATCCTGATCCTCACCGCGGGCTTTGGCGAAGGACACAACAGCGCTGCACGCAGTGTTAAATTAGCGTTGGAGCAGGTTGCGCCGGGCGCAGTGGACGCGCGCATGCTCGATCTTTTCGAGACGTGCTACGGGCGCGTCAACGAGATGGCAAAAAAGGCGTATCTCGGCGTGATCAATAACGCGCCGGTGATCTGGGAAAAAATCTACGACCTGCTCGACACGACGAAAATCCTCGAGCTGAACCTTCCCGCGATGTGGCAACTGCGCAAAGCGCTCGCCGATTTGCTCGCGCAAGAAAAGCCGGACGCAGTCGTGATCACGTATCCGGTTTACAATTTTCTGATCGAACAAATCTACCAAGGCGCGCCGCCATTCGCGCACATCACGATCATCACGGATTCGATCACGGTGAATTCCGTCTGGTATCGTGCGGCGAGCGACGTGTTTATGGTGCCAAACGAAGACACTGCGGACGTTTTACGCAGCGTAAAAGTGCCCGACGATAAAATCCGCGTGCTCGGCTTTCCGGTGCTGCCGCATTTCGCATTGAACAACGGTTCGCGTCCCGGGCCGGGTGAAGTCACGCCGCGCGTGCTTTACATGATCAATTTCGGAAAACGCGAAGCCCCCGACTTAGTGCGCGAGTTGTTGGCCATTCGCGGAATCGAGCTGACGATCACCGTCGGGCGCGACGAAGAATTGCGCGCACGCGTGGATGAAGTCGTGCGCGCATCGGGCCGCGACATCGAGGTCTTTGGCTGGACGCCGCAGTTGCCCGACCTGCTGATGCGCAGCCACGTGCTGATCAGCAAAGCCGGCGGCGCGACCACGCAGGAAGCAATCGCTGCGCGGACGCCGATGATCATCAGCCAGGTCGTGCCGGGACAGGAGGAGGGCAACGCGCAGTTGATTGTGAAACGCAACTGCGGCGTGGTCGCCGAGACCCACGCCGACATCGTCGCCGCAGTCGGACGCGCATTCGCGGACGACGCGGCGCTCTGGCGCGAATGGCAGGCGAACATCACACAGCTCAGCCGGCCCGCGGCGGCGCTCGATATTGCGAAATTCATTCTAGCCACGGAAAAATGATCCGCGCATTCGTTTTCGATATTGGAAATGTGCTGCTGCGTTTCGATTTTTCGATCGCGCTGAAACGGCTGCAAGCAAGCTCCGATCTGCCTTCCGAGGCAATCGCGCACGCGTGGGAGCCGATCAAAATCGCGTATGAAAACGGCGAGATCGTCCGCGCGGAATTTCAACGGCGCGTGATGGAAGTGCTGCAATTCGCCGGCACGGAGCGCGAATTCGTCTCGGCATGGCAGGAGATCTTTTTTGAAAATCACGCGATGACCGAACTCGTGCGCAAACTGCACGGGATATATCCGCTTTTTCTTTTGTCAAACACAAGCGACCTGCACATGGATTACATTTTCGAGACGTATCCGGTGTTCCGCTTGTTTAAAGACGCGGTCTATTCGTTTAGCGCGAAATGCTCCAAACCCGGCCGCGAAATTTTCGAGATCGCGATCGAGAAGCTCGCCGTCACGCCATCGGAAACCATCTACATCGACGACCTCGCGCCGAACGTGGAAACCGCTCTCCAGCTAGGTTTCCGCGCATTCCAATACGACTTCAATAATCACGATGCGCTGCTCGCCTTTCTCGCGCGCGAAGGCGTGGAAAGCTTTTGATTGCTGCAGTGATGAGCCCGGCGAATACGACCTGACCGTCAGCCATTCGGATAAAGGGCAGTGCGACGCCAAATGGCCGCTTCGATTTAGCGCGAAATATTCGATTGGCGCAGGATTTGGAAGCCGCGCACTTGCAGGACGGCGGCAAATTACCTAACGTCTCACACTCCATGTCCTGCACTAAAATCGATCCTTCGCTCCACCAGGCGCGCAAGCCCGATTGGATCAAGGTGCGGCTGCCGACCAATCCGGTTTTCTTTTCGACAAAGGCGCTCATCTCGGACCTGCGGCTGCATACGGTGTGCGAAGAAGCGCAATGCCCGAACCGCTGGGAATGCTGGAGCGGTGGGACGGCAACTTTCATGATCGCAGGCGAACGCTGCACGCGTGCGTGCGGGTTTTGCGCGGTGACGACGGCGAAGCCGTTTGCGCTCGAAGTGGACGAGCCGCAGCGTGTGGCGACTGCAGTGAAGCGGATGAATTTAAAGCACGTCGTCGTGACGGCGGTCGCGCGCGACGATCTCGCCGACGGAGGCGCGGAACATTTTGCGCGAACGATCGAGGCGATTCGCGAGGCCGATCCGCAAATCATCATCGAAGTGCTCGTGCCCGATTTTCACAATCGCGAGGAAGCAGTGCGAACGGTGCTCGACGCGGAGCCGCATATTTTCAATCACAACGTCGAGACGTGCGAACGCCTGACGCCGCTGGTGCGCTCGCGCGCAAAATATCGCGTGTCACTCGCGGTGCTGAAACGCGCGAAGGAAATCGCGCCGCACATCGTGACGAAAAGCGGCGTGATGCTCGGGCTCGGGGAGACGGAGACGGAGTTGTTTCAGACGATGGATGATTTGCGCGAAGCGGGCGTGCAGGTATTGACGCTCGGGCAGTATTTGCGACCGACACCGCAGCATTTGCCGGTCATCGCTTACATTCATCCGGATCAATTCCGGCAATACGCGGAGATCGCCTACGGCAAAGGGTTCGAGCATGTTTCGTCCGGGCCGCTCGTCCGCAGCTCGTATCACGCGGCGGATTTTCATCCCGTGCCGCGATGACACGAGTTGACCGAACGAATGTCGCCGCACTGATTCCCGCTTTTCGCGAGGAACGTCACATCGCAGACGTGGCGCGGCGTTCTTTGCAAATGTTGGACACCGTGCTGGTGATCGACGACGGCTCATCCGACACGACCGCGGAACAGGCGCGCAAAACCGGGGCACAGGTAATCGTCCACGAAGTGAATCGCGGCAAGGGCGCTGCGATCAAAACAGGCTTTCGCGAATTGCTCGCGCGCAATTTTGAATACGTGCTGATCCTCGACGCCGACGGGCAGCATCTGCCCGAGGAAATCCCGCACTTTTTAACAGAAGCGAACGCTTCGCGCACACCGTTCATCGTCGGCACCCGCATGAGCGACGTGAAGAAAATGCCATTCGTGCGCAAGATGACGAACCGCTACATGTCGTGGCGCATCAGTCGCGCGTGCGGCCAATGGATTCCCGATACGCAATGTGGATTCCGCATGATTCATCGCGACGTGATTCCGCATTTGTTTTGCGAGAGCAACAACTACGACTACGAAACCGAGATGCTGCTCATCACGGCGCGCGCCGGTTTTCGCATCGCGGCGGTGCCGGTGAGCACGGTTTACGGCGAGGAGAAAAGCAAGATTCACCCGGTGCGCGACACGATCCGGTTTTTTAAACTGATGTCGCGCTACCGCGATTCGGCGGCGGCGTAGTTTACTTCGGGCTCGCGGTCGGGCTTGGCGATGCGGATGACATCGCGCCGAACTCGGCTTTCAGCCGCTTCATCATATCATCGAGCAGCGGCTTGCGCTTTTCCTCCATCTCCTTGCGTAGCTTTTCCTCGATTTTCCGCCGTTCCTGCGCGTAACGCAGCGCGTAAACTTCGCGGTGATCGGGATCGAGTTGCAGGCCCGATTTGCGGATCGATTCGTCGATTTCCTGCGCCATGCGCTCACGGCGGAATTGCTCGCGATCGCGCAACGCTTCCTTTTCCGGCGAGGGCATCTCTTTCCATCGCTGGAAGTTTTCACGAAAATGCTCGCGCTGTTCCGGCGGGAGCTTCTCGAAAACACGGCGCGCGTCTTCGAATTCGTCCGGCTTGCGCTGATCGCCCGGCGGTTTCATTGCGGGCGGCGGAGGTTTCGGCGGAGCACTCGGCGCGGGATTCGGCGCCGGCGAATTATTCTGCGCAAACGCCGTGCTCGCGGAAAGCGCAGCGGAGAAAATCAGTTGACGGAATCGTCGGTCCATACGGCGTTTTCCTCGGACGCGAGGAGTTCGTCAAGGTGGTTGATGACTTCATAGTCAGGATTGCCGACGATCTGCGCGAGCACGGGCGAATGCTCCTGTTTTTGCGGATGCTGATGAAATACGCTCGTGCTCATTAGCGCAACCATAGCCGCAGCGCCGACGGGCACGGCGACACGCCAGGAACGGCGCACCCACGTGAAAAATCCGACGCGTTCCTGTTGCGTCTGCCGGATTTCGCGCAGGACATTCCGCGCAAAAAACGGAGACACGCCCGGCTGCTTTGCTTTGCCGAGCAAATCCCAAAGTGGATCGTGTTCGTCCGTTTTCATCAAAAATGAAACACGTATCCTCGGCGAAAGTTGCGCGGAAATTCGCGCGCTTACACCAGGTCCGTCGCCTCGAGGAAACCTTCGAGCTGCCGGATGCGCGTCGGGTGACGCATTTTGCGGAGCGCTTTCGCCTCAATCTGGCGGATGCGTTCGCGCGTGACTTTGAATTGCCGGCCCACTTCCTCGAGCGTGCGGCTGTAGCCATCAACGAGGCCGAAGCGCTGTTCAAGAACCTGGCGTTCACGTTCCGTTAACGTCTCGAGAACGTCCTTGATTTTCTCTTTCAGCAGCACCGCCGCGGTCATGTCGCTCGGGTTTTCCGCGCCTTTGTCCTCAATGAAATCGCCAAAGCTCGTGTCGTCGCTCTCGCCAACGGGCGATTGCAGCGAGATCGGCTGCTGCGCCATTTTCAAAACAGCGCGAACGCGCTCGACAGGGAGCTGAATTTCGTCCGCGACTTCCTCCGGGGTGGGCTCGCGGCCGTAGTCATGCACGAGCTGTTTTTGCACGCGCATGAGCTTGTTGATCGTCTCGATCATGTGCACGGGAATGCGGATCGTGCGTGCCTGATCGGCAATCGAACGCGTGATCGCCTGGCGAATCCACCACGTCGCGTAAGTCGAAAATTTATAGCCGCGGCGATACTCGAATTTCTCGACCGCTTTCATCAGGCCCATGTTGCCTTCCTGGATGAGATCGAGGAACGAGAGGCCGCGATTCGTGTATTTTTTCGCGATGGAAATGACGAGGCGCAGGTTGGCCTCGACCATCTCGGTTTTCGCTTTCAAGGCTTTTCTAAACCACGATTTCAGCTCGTTGTATTCGTGGATGAATTCTTCCGGGCTGAGCCACATCCGCGACTGCTCTTTTTTCAGTTCCTCGACGTGGTTTTTCGCGCCGTCCTGTCCTTTGCCCTTCTTTTTGTGCGCCAGCTCGGCCTGCATGTTCGTGATGCGGCGAAAAGTCTCGTCCGCAAGATGCACGAATTCCTCGGTAACTTTTTGTTTGAAGTAAAATTTTGGATAAAGCTTCTGCAGCGAATCGAGCGCTTTTTTGAATTGCTTCGCGCTTTTCGTTTCCGGATTTTTCGTGCCGCTTGCGACGAGATGCTTGTAAGCGCGCAAAACCGCATCCGTGGATCTTTCGAGATGATCGCACAAGCGCGGCAGCGCTTTCATGTAACGCTCGCGGCTCTCGATTTTCTTGTCGAGAATCACGCGATCGAAACGCTCGCGGCCTTCGATCAATTTGCGCGCGAGGTCGAGATGCGCGCGCGAGGTGAAGCCGAAACGGTTGATGTGTTTTTGCACCATCAGTTCCGCATCCTCGATGCGCTTGGAGATTTCCACTTCCTGCTCGCGCGTGAGCAGCGGCACCTGGCCCATCTGCTTTAAATACATCCGCACCGGATCATCGAGCACGTCGAGTTTTGTATCGGCTTTTTCCTCATCCTCCTCGTCCTGCGCTTTCTGGCCGTCTTTGTAACGGTCAACTTCCGACGCATCGATGATGTCGATTTCCATCGTGCGAAGACGCATCATGATCGTCTCCATCTCGTCAGGATCGTTGAGGCTGTCCGGCAGGGCTTCGTTGAGGTCGTCGAAAGTGATGTAGCCCTGCTCTTTGGCCAGCTTCACCAGTTCGCGAAGTTTGTCCTGAATATCGGGCGCATCCAGATTCACTGCGCCACGCGCGGCAGTCGGTTGCGGCTGAATCGCTGCAATGCGTGAAGCTTTTGCCTTTTTCGAAACTTTCTCGGCCTTTGCCGCTTTTGCGGGAATCGGATGCGAGTTGCCGTTTTGATGCGGCTCGCTGCCGTTGGAGCGGGGCTTCGCGGCTTTTTCAGCCTTTGCTTTGACCTTCGCTGGCTTTGTTTTCGCGGGCTTTGCTGCCCGTGCGACCGGACGGCTCTTTGCGGCTTTCGCTGTTTTCCGGGGTTTCGGTTTTAGTTTAGCTTTGCTCGATTTTTTTGCGGAAGCTTTGATGGCGTGTTTCTTGGCTGGTTTAGGCATACCTTGTCCGATTCTGCGCACGGAATCCCCTCCAGCGCAAAAACGCGCCGGTTTAGGAGAAAGGCCGCGCAATATCAGTGATGCGTTTTTGAAGGTCAAGGATTTGTTTCTGCAATTTTGCGACCTCGGAAACCGGCAGATTCGGCGCCCGCAAACGCGCCAAAACCGCGTCGCGCCGATGCTCCATCTCGCGCCGCTCCAGATCGCGCCAGCAATCCCGCGCCGCGGCGAGCGCATCCTCCGGCAGCTTTTCGTCGAGCAACGCGTTTACGACGATTTCCTCCTCCGGCTCGAGCCGCGACGAAAAGGCAGAGATCGACGCCGGTTCGCCGGGCCGCAGATTCGCCTGCAAAATTTTAACGAGCAGTTCGCTTTGCGGAATCTCCGGCAGAAGTTCGTTCCACGGCTGCTCCAGAATCCAGCACCGCGCATCGTCATGGCGCAACGCTAGCAGCGATAGCGCGCCGATCGTTGTTTTCGAAAAAAGCGGACGCGCTTTTTGCTGCGGCTCGTCTGCGGACGGTTTCGCCGTTTTGCCGAGCAGCGACCAAAAATCTTTGAGCGAAATTTCCAGTCGCGTCGCGACTTTGTTTGCGACGCTTTCGCGCAGCACGGCGTCGGTGATCAGCTTCACCGATTCCGCCATTTTTCTCGCGAACTGCATTTTGCCCCGCGGTGTCGGAAATTCCGCCGTGTTCGCCGCGCGGTCGATTTGAAAATCGAAAAAATCGCGCGCATCCGCAATTTGTTTAACGAACGCATCCGCACCTTCCGCGCGGATCAGCGAGTCGGGATCGTGGCCTTCCGGCATCGTCGCGACGCGCACGACTAGATTTGCGTCGAGCAACGCCGCGAGCGAGCGCTCCGTTGCTTTTGCGCCGGCGCTGTCGGAATCGAAACAAAGCACAACTTCATCGACGAAACGCTTCAGCGTCCGCGCCTGCTTTTCGGTGAACGCCGTGCCTTGCGGCGCGACGACGTTTTGCACGCCGGACTCGAACGCGCTGATCAAATCGAGCTGTCCCTCGAGCACGATCGCCGAGTCTTTGTCCACGAGCGCGCGCTTCGATTTGTGCAAACCGAAAAGCACATTGCCTTTCGTAAAAAGCATCGTCTCGGGCGAGTTCACATATTTCGCCGCCTGCGAATCGCTCTGCAAAACGCGTCCGCTAAAAGCAATCACTTCGCCGAGGTCGTTGCAGATTGGAAACATCACGCGATCGCGAAAACGGTCGTAAAACTCGCCGTCCGGTTTTTCTTCGTCGCGCAATTTTACGAGGCCGCTCGCGATCAATTCGTCCGCGTTGAATCCTTCGGCGCGCGCCCAATTGCCGAGCGCGTCCCACGCGTCGGGCGCGTAGCCGATTCTCCATGCTTTCGCGATTTCGCTGCGAATGCCGCGGCCTTTTAAATAATTGCGAGCGCGTTTCGCGTCGTCGCTATCCAGTAAATTTTGATGAAACCAATCCGCGGCTTGCGCGTGCAAGGCGAGCAGACGCTTGCGCATTTTAAAGCGGCGATCGTCCTCGGCGCTGAGTTGTTCCTCGACGATCTGGATTCCCGCGCGCTCGGCGAGCCGTTTTGCCGCGGTCGGAAAATCGATATTCTCATAACTCATCACGAACCGGAACACGCTCCCGCCAGCGCCGCAGCCGAAGCATTTAAAAATCTGCCGCTGTGGATTCACCGTGAACGACGGCGATTTTTCCTGGTGAAAAGGGCAGAGCGCCTTGTAAACGGTGCCCGCGCGTTTCAGCGGAAAATAGGCGCCGATCACATCCACGATGTCATTCGCGGCCGCGATTTGCTCAATGGTTTCGTTGGGGATCATGACGCCGCCTGCACTTTTAACGTCGAAAATTTGCGATGCAAGAAACGCCGCCTTTTCGCTGCTGACAAAACGAAGACGCCACCTCAACATGCGTGCGTCGTATCCCCTTTATGACTCCGACCAATCTCTCCGCTCTGGCTAAACAATCTCTCGCAATCATCATGGGCGGCGGCGCAGGCACACGTCTGTTTCCGCTGACCAAGGACCGCTCGAAGCCGGCGGTGCCGCTCGGTGGCAAATATCGCATCGTCGACATTCCGATCAGCAATTGCATCAACTCCGGGCTGCGCCACATGTATGTGTTGACGCAGTTTAACAGCACGTCGCTCATCCGTCACATCGCGGCGAGTTACAAATTCGACCACTTCTCGCGCAGTTTCGTCGAGGTGCTCGCGGCGCAGCAGCGACCGAGCGGCGCGCATTGGTATCAAGGCACCGCCGATGCCGTCCGCCAAAACTTGAGCGATTTTCTCCAGCGGCCTTACGAGTATTTCATCATTCTCAGCGGCGATCAGCTTTATCGCATGGATTACCGGCTGGTGCTCCAGCAGCACATCGAGAAAAAAAGCGACATCACCATCGCGACGATTCCGGTTGATCGCCGGTCCGCGCCGGACTTCGGCATCATGCACACCGATCCGGAGCGGAAGATCATTCGCTTTGAAGAAAAACCGAAAGATGCCGCGATGCTCGACGAGTTAAAAATTCCCGCGCCGCTTTTGCGTGAGCTGGAAAAAGAGGAAAACGAAGAACTCTACCAGGCGTCGATGGGCATTTACATTTTCAATCGCGACGCACTCGTCGAGTCGCTGGACAACGACTTCGTCGATTTCGGCAAACACATCATTCCCGCTGCAATCAAGCGCTACGCGGTGCATGCGTATATTTTCCAGGGTTATTGGGAGGACATCGGAACGATCCGCGCGTTTTTCGATGCAAACCTGAATCTTACGAATTTGGCGCCGCCGTATTCGTTTTTCGATACGATCGCGCCTGTTTACACACACGCACGCTTTTTGCCGGCGAGCAAAATCGATGGCGCCACGGTGAAGCAGGCGATTATTTCCGACGGTTGCATTATTTCCGACTCGCACATCGAGCGCTGCGTTATCGGCATTCGCAGTTACGTCGGCAGCGGCACAACCATCCGCCAATCGATCGTGATGGGCTGCGATTTTTACGAAGCCGATTTGGCGTCGAAGGAAATAGATGGAGGCGTGCCGCCGCTCGGCATCGGCAAAAATTGCGTGATCGACCACGCGATCATCGACAAAAATGCCCGCATCGGCGATGGCGTCGTCATTTCACCGGAGGCGAAGCCGGAGAATTTTGATGGCGAAAATTTCTACGTCCGCGACGGTATCGTGATCGTTCCCAAAAATGCAGTCATCCCATCCGGCACCTGGATTTAACTTAAACAAACCGCTGCTTATCAGCGCAGCCGGCGCATTCGCCGTCGGCATCGCGTTCGGCTGTTTATTCACGTCGTCCGGCACATCCGAGAAAAGGAGCGCGTCCGGTTCTTCGCAGGAAAAATCCGAGAGCGCCGCAAATTCGAGCGGCGACGGTTCCAGCGCCGCTCACAGCATGTGGTCGACGCACGATTTTCCGACGCGTTTGCACGAGGCGCTCAGTTCCGGCTCCGATCGCAAACGCTGGCGCGCGATCAACTCGATTGCCGAGGATCTTGATCCCGCGCAAATCCGTGCCGCGCTCGCGGAAATAGACAAGTTGCACATGCGCGAACGCCCGATGATTCTCGCGCAGTTGCTCGAGCGCTGGGCGGAGCAGGATCCAAAATCCGCAGTCGAATACGCGAACGGCCTGAAAAAAAACAGCGAACGCCAGCAGGCGCTCGCCGCGGCTGTTGGCGGCTGGGCCGACAAAGATCCGCAAACTGCAAAAGATTACGCGTCGAAACTGCCGGCGGGACCGTTGAAAGATGCCGTGTATCAATCGCTCATCGGCACAATCGCCGGCTCGGATCCCGAGCAGGCGCTACAGCTCGCACAAAGCGTTTCACCGCGCGTCGGGCAGATGAGCGCGTATTCGATTTTTAATCAATGGGCGGGCCGTGATCCGCAAAGCGCGGCAATGCGCGCGGCGCAAATTTCCAATCCCAACATGCGCCGCAGCGCGCTCAACGCCATCGCGAGCACATGGGCCAGCACCGACGTCACGGCCGCGCTCACTTGGGCGCAGGCGCTGACCGACGGCAATTCGCGACGTAACGCGCTCGATTCGATCGCGCAGCAATGGGCGCAGATCGATCCAAAGGCCGCGGCCGATTTCGCCTCGACACTGCCGCCCGGAAATCGCGCGCAAACGCTCTCCAACGCGCTCAGCACCTGGGCGGATTCCGACATGAGCGGCGCGCTCGATTGGATTAGCCAAATGAGCGACAGCCCGGAAAAAACGCGCGTTTTACAACAGATGAGTTACCGCGGAATGTGGCAGGATCCCGAGCGAGCGCTTCAGATCGTCCAGCTCATGCCCGCCGGCGATCCGCAGGACAACGTGCTGCGCAACATCGCGAACAGCTGGATACAAAACGACCCGACCGGCGCGCTCGCATGGGCGCAGCAGCAGACCGACGAGCACGTGCGGCGGATGATCTGGCCGTCGATCGCCGGCGGACTCGCGCAAACCGATCCCGCGGCGGCGATGAAAATCGTGCAATCGCTCAACGCGGGCCAGGAGCGTGATAACGCGACAAACAACGTGCTTTCCAACTGGGGCGAAAACGATCCCGTCTCCGCGTTGAATTGGATCGCCAGCCAGATGACGGATGGCTCGCAAAAAAACGATTCGATTAACAACGTCGTTGGCAGTTGGGCCCGCAATGATCCCGCCGGAGCCGAGCGCTGGATCGAGGCCCTGCCGGTCGGCGACACACGCGACAACGCATTGCGCAGCGCGAGCTATCAGTTCATGCAAAGCGACCCGAACACCGCACTGCGGTTCATCGGCCAGATCGGCGACGACAAAATGCGCACGCAGCAATACGAAAATTTCGCGCAAAACTGGATACGCTACGACCGCGACGCCGCGCTTGCGTGGATTGCAAACTCGCCGCTTTCGACCGACGCAAAAACGCGTTTGTCGAAAATGCGTTAGCAATTCGCCGCGCTGCACCGGCTTGCAGCAAAGAGCGACTTCAGCGATTGGATAGTGATGCATTTCCGATTTTTGCGCGTCGTTTTTTGGATCGTTGTCGCGTTGCTCGGTGCGTCCGCATTGGCCGTTCTCGCGATGTCGCGCGGCGAACCGGTGAGTGCGCTTTGGATCGTTGTCGCGTCGGTTTGCGTGTTCGCAATTGCGTATCGCTTTCACTCCGCGTGGCTGATGGCAAAGGTGCTGACGCTCGATGAAGTGCGCGCGACTCCAGCGGTCGTGCACGAGGACGGAAAAGATTTTGTGCCGACGAATAAATGGGTCGTGTTCGGGCATCACTTTGCTGCAATTGCAGGGCCGGGCCCGCTGGTCGGGCCGGTGCTGGCAGCGCAATTTGGTTTTCTGCCCGGACTGCTCTGGATGCTGGTCGGCGCGACGCTTGGCGGCACGGTGCATGACTGCATCGTGATGCTTTGCTCAACGCGCCGCCGCGGCAAATCGCTCGGCCAAATGGTGCGCGAGGAAGTCGGGCCATTCGCCGGCGCGCTAGCGCTGATCAGCATCGTGGCGATTTTGATCATCCTGCTCGCGGTGCTTGCGCTGGTCGTGGTGAAAGCGCTCGCGGAAAGTCCATGGGGCTTGTCGACAATTCTCGCATCGATCCCGATCGCGATGACGATGGGTGTCGCGATTCGTCACGGAAAAATTCATATCGGCATCATCAGCGCGCTCGGAGTCATCGCGCTGCTCGCGTCCGTCGTCGGCGGACAATGGCTTCACGGCACGATGCTCGAGCATTGGCTCACGCTCGATGGCCGCGCGCTCGCGTGGGGAATCATGGCTTATGGATTGCTGGCTTCCGTTTTACCCGTGTGGTTGCTGCTCGCGCCGCGCGATTATCTTAGCTCTTACATGAAAATCGGCGCGGTCGCTTTGCTCGGAGTCGCCATCGTCATTCTCGCGCCGAAACTGCAGATGCCAGCACTCACAAAATTCATCGACGGCAGCGGCCCTGTTTTCGCCGGCCCGGTTTTTCCATTTTGTTTCATCACGATCGCGTGCGCCGCCGTGTCCGGCTTTCACGCGCTGATTTCATCCGGCACGACTCCGAAAATGCTCGCGCGCGAAAAAGACATTCGCATCGTCGGCTACGGCGCGATGGTCACCGAGATGCTCGTCGGCATCATGGCGCTGATCGCCGCGTGCGTGATGCAACCAGGCGAATATTTCGCCGTAAACATGAAAGGCACACCCAGCGAAGTCGTGACGAAAGTCAGCGCGCTCGGTTTTCCGGTGACGGAAACTGAGATGGCGGATCTCGCCGCGAGCGTCGGCGAAAAAACAATGATCGGCCGCACCGGTGGCGCGCCGACGTTCGCGCTCGGCATGGCTCACATGTTTAGCAAGGTGTTTCGAAGCCCGGCGGCGCTCGCGCTCTGGTATCACTTCGCGATCATGTTCGAGGCGATGTTCATTCTGACTACGATTGATGCCGGCACGCGCGTCGGCCGATTCCTCGTGCAGGATATTTTCGCCTCCGTCTGGAAGCCGCTTGGACGCACCGATTCGGCATTCGGAAACTGGCTCGCGAGCGTGCTGTTCGTCTCCGCGTGGGGCTGGTTTTTGTATCAAGGCGTCATCGATCCGTTCGGCGGCATCAATTCGCTTTGGCCGATCTTCGGCGTCGCGAATCAATTGCTCGCCGTGATCGCATTATCACTCGGCGTGACGGTGCTTATCAAAATGGAGCGCACGCGTTATCTCTGGGTGCCGCTCGCGCCGCTCGTGTGGCTGCTCGCGGTAACGACGACTGCCGGATGGATGAAAATTTTCAGCGCCGATCCGCGGCTCGGATTCTTGAGCGCGGCTGACGGTTTCCGCGCAAAAATCCTGAGCGGCGGAACCACCGATCAACTCGCCGTGTGGAAAACGCAATTGTTAAACAATCAGGTAGACGCGGCCGTAACCGGCGCATTTTTAATCCTCGTATTGCTCGTCGTCGCCGCGTCGGCGCGCGTTTGGTGGAAATTGCTCGCGCGTGAGGAGCAGCCCGTTTTGCGTGAAGATCCCTACGTCGCGCTGCCGCTCGCGCAGAGCTGAAAAATTCGCCCCGGCATACGTGTAAGCCGCCGCCGCATTCCGATTATGAGTGCGGAGAATACACATGCTTTGGACTCTTTTCATTGTGCTGCTGCTTGCATGGCTCATTTGCGTCATCGTCTTGAAGACCGTCAGCCTCGCGATTCATCTGCTGCTGCTGGTTGCGCTGGCGGTGCTCGTTTTAAAATTGTTGCCGGGACGCGGACGACACGTTTAGCAATGGTCCTATGAAACCTGCAGGCATTGTCGGCATAATCCTCATCATCGTCGGCGTCGCGGCGCTCGCATACCAAGGCATCACGTATCGACAGCGCGAAACCGTGCTCGACATCGGGCCGATTCATGCGACTGCGGAAAAGGAACGAACGATCCCGATCCCGCCGATCATCGGTGTCGTTGCAGTCGTTGGCGGAATCGTGCTGCTCGTCTCCGGAACGAAGAAAAGCTAACTCTTTCGCGCGATCAACGTCAGTCGCTGCCACCACCAGACGATTCTCCCGTCCTCCTCGCCGAGGTGAAAAAGCTCGCGCGCCTGCTGCGGTGCATCGGCGATCAATTGCAAAACGCGCTCGCGATTTTCCGGCGAAGTCGCCGCCGTTTCGAAATACCACTGCACGTCAGGCTGTTTAAACGGCGTCAATTCCGTAAATTCAACGCGCATGCCATTGGATTCACACAGGCGCGACCACATGCGCGGAGTGCCGAGGCGATTGTGACTCGGATCGCGCAGCTTTTCGACCTGGTGCAACCACTCCTCGGCTTCGGGATGATCGTCCGCGACCGATCCGTCGATGAGCAGAAAATAACCGCCGGGTTTTAAAACGCGCGCAGCTTCGCGAACAAAATCCGGCGGCGAACTGAAATGATGCGCCGCAACCCGGCACGTCACCAAATCGAACTCCGCATCGCCGTAAGGAAATTTCTCCGCTGCGTGCTGACGCGTCTCCACCGACAGCCCGCGCTTCGCAGCGCCTTCGCGCACGCGCTCGAGCATTGGCGCGGCGATATCGGCGGCGATCACGTCATGACCAAGGCTCGCCAGACAAAGCGCCGTGTGCCCCGCGCCGGTCGCGACATCGAGCACGCGCGCGTGCGGCGGCAGCGTGATTTGTTTCAACGCTTCGCGCACATCCTCGACGTTTTCCAAAATGTGTCCCTGCGCGTAACGTTTACTTTGTCTGGCGAATTGTTCCTGCGATGCGCGCTGGATTTCGTTTAGTTGCATGCACGACGCTACACCAACGCGCTTGTCTTTGCGCGCTCGCGATGAAAACTTGGCGCGGTTGAAAACGCCCGCAGAAAAAATCATCGTCGCACTCGACGTTCCCACGGAAGACACCGCGTTTCGGCTCATCGAGCAACTCGGCACGAGCATTCATTTTTATAAAATCGGGCTTCAGCTTTTCACGAAAAGCGGGCCATCGATCGTGCAACGCGTCAAACAAACCGGCGCGAAAGTTTTTCTCGATCTCAAATTCCACGATATCCCGAACACTGTGCGACATGCAGTCGAGTCCTCGTGTGCTCTTGGCGTGGACATGCTGACGATCCATCTCTGTGGCGGCTCGCAAATGATCCGCGCCGCCGCTGACGCAGCGGGCGACACGCTCGTGCTCGGCGTAAGCGTGCTCACGAGCAGCACGCGCGAAACGTTGCGCGAAATCGCGATTGATTGCGCGGTCGAAGACCAAGTGCTTCGTCTCGCGAAACTCGCGCGGGAAAACGGTGTGCGCGGCATTGTCGCAAGCCCGCAGGAAGTTTCGCTGCTTCGGCAAATTTTTGGCAAAGAGCTCACGATTGTAACACCGGGTGTTCGTCCGGGCTGGAGCGAAGCAAACGACCAGCAGCGCGTGCTCACGCCACGCGAAGCCGTCGACGCCGGCGCGGATTTTCTCGTCATCGGCCGCCCAATCACCGCACAGCCAAATCCCCGCGAAGCAGCGGAGCGAATCATCGCCGAACTGGTGTGAGCCGTGAGCGCGAACCTGTTTTTCTGGCTGACGCTCATTGCGCTGCTGGGGTTTTACACGGTCGACGCGATCGCAAACCGGCTTAACGTCCGCGCGCTGCGGCCTGAGCTGCCGCCGGAATTCCGCGGCGTTTACGACGAAAACGAATACCGCAAGCTGCTGCGCTACAACGCCGCAACGGCGCGTTTCGATTTTGTCGATTCCACATTCAACCTGGCCGTGCTGCTCGTGTTCTGGTTTTGCGGCGGATTCGAAATACTCGATCGCATCGTGCGCCACGCGAACATCGGCCCAATCGCGTGCGGCCTGTCTTTCATTGGCGCTCTCTGGTTCGGCCATTGGCTCATCAACCTGCCGTTTGACATTTATTCAACATTCCGTATCGAACAGCAATTCGGCTTCAACAAAACAACGCCGCGCACATTCGTCGCTGATCAAATCAAATCGCTCCTACTGACAATCATCCTAGGCGGCGCGTTGCTCGCGCTCGTGCTGACGCTTTTTGAAAAAGGCGGAGCGCGCGCGTGGCTGCACGCGTGGATCGCAGTTTCAGCGCTGCTCTTCGTGTTCGTCTACATCGCTCCGGCGATAATTTTGCCGTTGTTTAACAAATTCACACCGCTCGAAGATGGTGAGTTGAAACGCGCAATTCTCGATTACGGCCGTGCGCAAAATTTTCCGATAGGCGGCATCTTTGTGATGGATGGCTCGCGGCGCTCGACGAAATCGAACGCGTTTTTTACCGGCTTTGGCAAAACGAAAAAGATCGCGCTGTTCGACACGCTCATCGCGAACCACTCGGTCGCCGAGCTCGTCGCCGTCCTTGCTCACGAGATCGGCCACTACAAACTGCGGCACGTGCTGCAGCACCTCATTGTCGCGATTGCGAATATCGGCATCTTTCTTTTGCTCGCTGAGTTCTTCATGCACAGCCGCGGACTTTTCGATGCGTTCGGCATTTCGCATACGTCGGTTTACGCCGGGCTCGCGCTTTTTCTAGTGCTATACAATCCGCTGAGCCGCTTGCTCTCGATCGCGCGTTTGTGGCAATCGCGCCGGCACGAATTTGCCGCCGATTCTTTCGCCGCCACAACGACCAGTGAACCGCAAACGATGATCGACGCGCTGAAAAAACTCTCGCGCACAAATCTCGCGAATCTCGCGCCGCATCCGCTCTATGTCGCGCTCTACCATTCGCATCCGCCGATTTTGCAGCGGATCGCGGCGTTGCAGCGAGTCGGCTAGACGGCGACTGCGAGCGACTCGCGCACTTCATCGAGCGTGCCGGCTGAGCCGAGCTTCTCGTTTTTGCGCGCGATGAATGTCGCGTATTCGTCCATGAAGATTTTGCCCGGCGGACGGAAATCGAATTCCTGCGGTTTGTCGCGGAAATACTCGCGGTGCACGCGAGTCCAGACGAGACGGCCATCGGTATCGATGTTGATTTTCGTCACGCCGAGTTTTGCGGCGGGCAGGTATTCATCTTCGTTCACGCCGCAAGCGCTCGGATCGAGCTTTCCGCCGGCGGCATTGATGCGTTCGACTTCGCTTTTCGGCACGCTCGAGCTGCCGTGCATGACAATCGGCGTCGGCGGCAAACCGGCCGCTTTGACTTTGTCGCGAATTTTTTCGATTACGTCGAAATGGAGCGACTGCTGGCCTTTGAATTTATAAGCGCCATGGCTCGTGCCGATCGCCGCCGCGAGCGAATCGCAGCCGGTGCGTTGGATGAACTCGACGACTTCGTCCGGGTTCGTAAGGCATGCGTGGCCTTCAGCGACGACGATGTCTTCCTCGACGCCGCCGAGCTGGCCGAGTTCCGCCTCGACGCTGATGCCTTTGGCATGCGCGCGATCGACGACACGTTTGGTGATCGCGATATTTTCGTCAAATGGCGCGTGCGACGCGTCGATCATCACCGAGCTGTAAAAACCGCTGTCGATACAATCGTAGCACGTCTCCTCGTCGCCATGATCGAGGTGCACTGCATAAATCGCCTCGGGAAAAATCTCCCCCGCCGAGCGAATAATTGCCTCGAGCATGCGCTTGTCGGTGTATTTGCGCGCGCCTTTTGAAATCTGGATGATGAACGGCGCCTTACTCTGGATGCAGCCGCGGAAAAGCCCCATCGTCTGCTCGGCGTTGTTGATGTTGTAGGCGCCGATGGCGAATTTTTCGTAGGCGACTTTGTAAAGATCAGCGGTCGTGACAATCATAGCGGCGGTGAGTATCAAACCGGCATGTGCTTCGGGCAAGTGCGAAACGGACAAATCCTCACCGTTCTTTGCGCGCTGTTTTTCTCGGTCGCAAATGCGAACGCGCAGGATGCGAACGCGTGGCTCCGCGAACCGGGCGGGCACAAATTTGAAGACCTCGACGAAAAGCCGCACGATCCGCTCAGCGTCTGGCCACTCACGCAGACCGTGCAATGCGCCGACGGCCGCCTCGTGCATCTGCGCTCGATCATAATCGCCGACACGCAAAAGCTCCGGCTCGCCGTCATCGACAATCCGCGCGGCAACGAAACGCTCGCCGACACGATGGTAAAAATCGGCGCGATCGCCGGTGTGAACGGCAGCTATTTTCATCCCGATTGGACGCCGCTCGGCTTCGAAATCAGTTTTGGAAAAATCATCCATCCGTTCGTGCGCGCAAAACTGCTCACCGGCGTCATCGCCGTCTCCGGCGCAAACGTCCGGATTCTGCGCACCAGCGAATTTTCTCCGCAGAAAAAATGGGACGCCGCGCTGCAAGCCGGGCCGTTTTTAGTCGATCACGGAGAACCGGTCGCCGGACTCGAAGCCACCCGCCGCGCATATCGGACGGCCGTCACCCAGGACGACGAGCCGAGCGGAAATGAGGGTGACATTGCGCACATCACGCGACTGGTCGTTTGCGAGCCGGTCACGCTCGCCGAATTCGCGCAACTGCTTTCCAAAAACCTGCTCACCGGCACGCACACCGTCTCACGCGCGCTGAACCTGGATGGTGGCTCCTCGACCGGCATGTGGGTGCGCGGCCACGAAGCGCCCGTGCAAATCGGCAGCGCAAACGTAAACGTCCGCAACTACCTCGCGATCGTCCCACGGCAGTGATCCGGTGAAACCGGCAATCTTGCGCGACCAATGCGACGCGCGTGAAGGGAGCACCCAGACCACTCCAAAGGGAGCATTTCGAGCGCGAAAAAAGAGCGCGTGGAGCGATTGTTTTGCCCGGAGCATTCCCGAATCCTCGGCGCCCTATGCCAGATAACAACCGCATCTCATCCACACTCAGCGACGCAGACAAAGCCGCCGTCATCCAAAAATTCGGCGAAATCCGCGCGCTGCTCCCATTCCTCATCAACCTCACGCCAAAAGAGCGTCTCCAGCTCCCGAAGCTCAGCGACGATGGCTTCGACGACAAATGCGACACCTACATGGACTCGAACCCGAAGCTCGTCCCGGCCTTCGTCGAAGTTCCCGAGGTGAAAAAAGACCGCGCATTGCTCGCCCCGATGCTCGACATCGACCGCGAGCTCGCCTCGCTGGCGCAGGCCGTCAGCGACACCACGATTCTCATCGGCAGCGAAATCTACAATGCCGACCTCGCGTTTTATCAAAACGTGAAACAAGGAGCCAAACGCGGTGTCGAGGACGCGCAGGGAATCTATGACGACTTGCGCCAACGTTTTCCCGGTGGCAATGCCCAGCCTGCCACGCCGCCGGCTCCGCCCAAACCTTAACCCCTTCGCGCCCGCCAGCGGCGATTTTTGGTTCCAAGCGGGAATCTCCGGCCCGCCTGCGGGCATCCTTTAGCGGCGGCGACGCATCTTTGAGGTGCCAAACCGCATCTTTTCGATGCCAACGGGCATCTTTTTGCACCCTGCATGGCATCTTCGAGATGCCAGGGCCGACCTCAAACATGCCACACGGGGATCTTTAAGATGCCGGGCCGCATCTTTTAGATGCCAACGGGCGTCTTTTTGCCCCCCGCAGGCATCTTTGCGATGCCAGGGCCGACCTCAAAAATGCCGCCGGCCATCTTTTTCCTGCCAAGGCCGACTTCCGAGCCCGGAGAGGGTGCCTCCGAGGTGGGGGTGAGTGCCTCCGAGCCCCCCCTCCCCACCTCCGAGGTAGGGGCTAAAACCGCAGCGTCACGGCCGGGGATGGACACTCTTCCTTCTCGCCCTCATCATCATCCTGTTTTCCCATTACCATTGAGTCATAAATAAACCTTCCGCAAAGATGATTGATTGCCGGCAGCGAGGTCACCGCCAGTTTTGGATTTTTGGTTTTGACCAGATGATGCAGTTCCACTCCCGATTCTTTTTTGCCAGTGCCTTCACGATAAAGCACGCCATAGCTCGCGAGCTGTGTGTCGTTTAAGTGCGCCACCGTTTGCGGATCAGGTGATTTGCTGGAGGTCTGCCCAGCGACATTTTAAATTGGAATCCATGATCGACGAACATAGCTGCAAATACTTAGTAGGAATTCAATTTCTTGAGTGGGAACATTATCCATTCGGTGTCTCCTATTGCCCCTATAACCCAGAAGCTCCTATTGAACTGTGGGAAGGCTACTTTAAAGAATCTGCTGGCGGTAACCATAGTTTGAAAGAAGCTCTGGAACCTAGGAGACGGTTCTTCTTTACCAATGCCAAAGCCGAATGGTTCATACCCTGCATTGAGAGAATGGCGCGCGGCGAAACCATTAGCTTGGAGGAGATTGACGCCAAGCACAAGGAACTGACAGGTATGTCCATGAAATGCGTCTCTCCTGGAGAAACGTTCTGGCTTACTGATGAGGAGAAGGCTCGCTACGCGAGACTGTCGGATAAACGCTGGGACTGGGTAAAGCCTTCCGTTTGGCAGAAATGGCTATCCAGGGAAGTTGAAAACGTCTCACAAAGTGGTTGATCTTGTTGACGGCAGAGCACTATCCGCGGCCGATAAGCGCCGCGCCAAGGCACATTCGCGGTCGAAGGTATCGGTTTAGAATCCCTTCTCCCGCCGCGGCTGCTCCGGGGGCACGAGTCCTTCGCGCATCGCATAGCGGAGGAGGTCGGCGGGGTTGCGAAGGCCGAGTTTGTCCATGATTTGCCGGAGTTGTCTCGCGATGGTCTTCGGATGGCGTTTCAAGCGGTCGCCGATTTCCTTCATGTGTATTCCCTGCCCGCTGAGGGCGACGATCTGGCGTTGCATGGCGGTGAGCGCCTCGGGTGGCCGCTTCGGTGTGCGCAATGCGCGCTCGACGAGCGGCCTCGTGATGCCGGAGCTGAGATAGCATTCGCCTTTCGCGACGGCGTGCAGCGCGGCGACCAGCTCGTGGGCGAGCACGCTCTTCAGAAGGTAGCCGGACGCACCGGCCTCGAGCGCGCCGGTGACGAAATGTTCGCCGTCGTGCATGGAAAGGATGAGCACCTTTATGTGCGGGGCGGCGCTGAGGATGCGCCGGGTGGCGTCGATGCCGGAGCCGTGCGGGAACTGAATGTCCATGAGCACAATGTCGGGCTGCTGTGCCAAAACGAGGTGGATGGCTTCCTCGCAGTCATCAGTCTCGGCGATGATGCACGCGCCGGAACCCTCGACGATGCTGCGGATGCCGGCGCGCACCACGTGATGGTCGTCGGCGAGAATGACCTGCAACGGTTTCCTGCCTTTCTTCATCGGAATGTTGCCCGCGGAGAATGCACGGGACCGCGTTGCGCGGCAAGAAGTTGTGTGAGGCGGTCGGCCCATCGCGCGAGCGGTTCGCGTTGCGCGGGGGCAACATTTCCAGTTGCGCGGCGCGCGTGCTTCGCGACATCATGCGGTCTCTGAAAAAACGAGCCGTTATCATTTTGTTAATCGTCGCCGCGGTGTTCGCGGTGTATGCGCAGGCGCTGAAAAACGGCTTTGTTTGGGACGACACGGCTCTCGTCCTGCGCGATCCGTTCATCCGAAGCTGGCGGCTGATCGCCGAAGGGTTCCGCCATTTTTTGTTTACCGATGCGACGGCGTCGAATTTCTACCGGCCGCTCCAGCGGCTGACATACACGTGGGATTACGCGTGGTTCGGGTTGGCGCCGTGGGGCTGGCATTTGTCAAACATCCTGCTGCACGCTGCCGCGGCGGTGATGCTGTTTTTGTTTCTCGAAAAATTGTTCGCGCAGTTCGCGGTCGCGCGCGGGTTTGAAATCGCCGCCGTCGCGAGCCTGGTCTGGGCCATTCATCCGCTGCATACGTCAGCGGTGATTTACGTGGCTGGACGCGCGGATTTGCTTGCCGCGCTGTTTGGGTTCGCAGGGCTTTACTTTGCGCTCGATCGCTCGTGGAAAGCGGCGCCTGGCGCGGTGCTCTGTTTTTTTGCGGCGCTGCTTTCGAAGGAAAGCGGAGCGATGGCGCTGGTTGTTGCCTTGATTTTACTTTTCATAAAACGGGCCAATCCGTGGCGATTGCTCGCGCCCGGCATCGTGATGGTCGCGGTGTATTGCGCGTTGCGCTTTACCGCCGAGCACGAGCCACCGCCGCCACCATCCGAGCCGGTCGCTGCGCAGGCGCGTCCGCTTATCGCCGCGCGCGCAGTTGCCGAATACGCGGGACTGTTAATCGCGCCGGTGAATCTGCACATGGAGCGCACGGTGCTGCCGTTTGGCCGCGGTGATTTCGCGACCACAGTCCGCGCGGCGCGTTTTCGCGAATATCAAACACTCCTCGGCGTGCTGTTGATCATCGCGCTCGTTATCTGGTTGCGGTGGACGAAACGGAATGACCACGCCGCATTCGCGTGTCTTGTCGCGTTCGTGACCGCTTATCTGCCGATCTCAAATTTGCTGCCGCTCAATGCAACCGTCGCCGAGCACTGGCTCTATTTTCCGAGCGCATTTCTTTTCACCGCCGCCGGTCTCTGCCTGATGCACCGGCGCTTTTCAAAACCGCTGCTGCTCGCGCCGTGGGTGCTGTTTCTCTGCGTTCGCACTTACACGCGGAATTGCGACTGGAGCGATTCGCGCACGTTTTTCGAGCGCACCATTGCTAACGGAGGAAACAGCGCGCGCATGCTGATGAATCTCGGCGGACTCGAATCCGCGCAGGGACATCAGCGTATCGCGATCGGGCATTTCCAGAACGCGCTCCAGCTTGCGCCCGACCAGCCGTTCGCGCTCATCGGGCTCGGCGCGGCGTATTTGCGCGAGGGCGATTTTGCGCACGCGCGCGAGCAGTTTGAAAAAGCGGCGCAGAACCCGTTCGTCCGCGCCGAGGCAATCCAGGACCTTGCCGTGCTCGAGTTTAAGGAAAACGGCAAGGATCGTGTCGATCTGCTCGCGCAGGCTGCGCAGTCCGCGCCGAAAAACTGGGCGATTCAAAAGCGCTACATCGGCCATCTCGATGAACGCGGCGAAACAGCGCGCGCCATCGCGGAGTTGCAGCGTGTTTTACAAACGCAATGGTGGCGGGCCGAGTCATGGAGCATGCTCGGCGATCTCTGGATGCACGCGGGCATGCGCGACTCCGCGTTTCGCGCTTACGAGCACGCGCTGGAGCTCGATGTTCACGACGATGCGACGCGGCGGAAAGTTGCCGCTTTGTAATACCGCTTCAGTATCCGCGCGATCACGCGCAGCGGTGTCACGCAATCGTAACATTTCCACGGCTTGCCGTTTTGCGATTTGTCGGGTATTTGGCTGAGGCCCCGATTCATGAACCGCAAAGTGCTCGTTGCTGATGACGAGGAAGACGTGCTCGATCTCGTCAGTGCCAATCTTAAATCCGCCGGCTTCACCGTGCTTCGCGCTGCCGATGGCGCGGAGGCGATCGCGAAGGCGCGCCGTGAACTGCCGGCGCTGCTCGTGCTCGATTTGATGCTGCCGGAAATGAGCGGCATCGAAGTCTGCAAAGCGCTCAAGGGCGATCCCGCGACCGCGGCGATACCGATCATCATGCTCACGGCGAAAGCCGAGGAAGTGGACCGCATCGTCGGGCTGGAGCTTGGCGCGGACGATTACATTACAAAGCCGTTCAGTCCGCGCGAACTCGTGCTGCGCGTGAAATCGGTGCTGCGCCGTTTGACGGGCGATTCCGATCCGGGTGACCAGCTCAAAGTCGGCAACGTCACGGTCGATCGCGCGCGGCATCAGGTGCGCGTGAAGAACCGGCTCATCGATTTAACCGCAACCGAATTCAAGCTCCTCACGCTGCTGTTCGAGCGCCGCGGCCGCGTGCAAAGCCGCGAGCAATTACTGCGCGATGTGTGGGGCTACGAAAGCATGATCGACACGCGCACGGTCGACACACACATGCGCCGCCTGCGCGAAAAACTCGGCGGCGGCTCCGACTGCATTGAGACGGTGCGCGGCTTCGGCTATCGCATCGCGGAGGAATAGTCCCGCGCTTGCCGGGCGAATCGCAACACGTTAAATAAGCGCGGCGTGACCGTTTTTCTCCTCATCCTGCTCGTCGTTGTCTTCGGCGCGTGGATTTTGCAAAGACGCAGCTTTTTGCTCCAGCTCCGGAGTGCCGAGCGCATCATCGAGGAAGTTGCGGCGGGCAAAAAGCCGGCCACGGTTGCGCTCCGGCGGCATCGCGATTTTGCGGGCGTCGCCTGGCGCGTCGAGCACTTGAGCGAGGAGCACGAGTTGCTGAAGCAAAAATTCGCCGAGAAGACATTCAATCTCGACGCGATTCTTTCGAGCATGATCGAAGGCGTGCTTGTCGTGAGCAAAACGCATGAGATTCGCGTGGTGAACCAGTCTTTCTGCAAAATGTTCAACGTGCCCGCCGATGCGCTTGGGCAGACGGTTTTGCGCGCGGTGCGCGAAGCGGCGGTGGACGAAATCATCGGCGAAACACTCGATCGTGGCGAGGTGGTGGCGCGCGAAATTTCCATTGCGACGATGCAAGGCGAGCCGCGTCATTACAGCGTTAACTCGGTTCCGGTGAAAAATCCCGCGGGCGTCACGACCGATGCGGTTGTGGTGTTTCACGACATCTCGCGCCTGCGACAGCTCGAGGAAGTGCGCCGCGAATTTGTCGCGAACGTCTCGCACGAATTGCGCACTCCGCTTTCGATTTTCCACGGCTATCTCGAGAACCTCATGGAAAATCCGAAGATGCCGCGCACGGACATCGCGGCGATTTTGAAAATCTTGAGCAAGCACTCGCGCCGGCTTAATGCGCTGCTCGAAGACCTGCTCACGCTCGCGCGGCTCGAATCGCGCCGCGACCGGATCGATCTCGCCGAGCTGCCGTTGCGCCCGATGGTGGAGACGATCGCGCAGGAATGGCGGCAGAAATTTGCGACGAAAAATTTGAGCGTTACGATTAACGTTCCTGACAGCGTGAAGCTGCGCGCTGACGCGTTCCGGCTCGAGCAGGTGCTCGGAAATCTTTTGGACAACGCGATCAAGTTCAGTCGCGATGGCGGCACGATCAGCATGCGCGCGGAGTCGCAGTCTGACGCGGTCATCGTGCGCGTCGAGGATAATGGCATCGGCATTCCGCCCGCCGATTTGCCGCACATCTTCGAGCGATTTTATCGCGTGGAAAAAGCGCGCAGCCGCGAGGCGGGCGGCACGGGGCTTGGGCTCTCAATCGTGAAACACATCGTTGGTCTGCACGGCGGGAATGTGCGTGCGGAAAGCACATTTGGCACCGGCACGGCCATCGTGCTGGAGTTTCCGGCGACGAAGGATTAGCCGAGCGCAGAGAAAAATTCCGCGAGCTTTTTTGCCCCGGCGCGAAATGAAAGCGTTTCGCTCGCGATGCGCGCGGAATTTTCCAAGGCGCGCGCATACTCGCTTTCATCGCGCAGCAACCTCGCTGCGATTTCCACGAGCTGTTGCGCGTCGCGACCGTGTCCGCACAAATCCGCAAACGCGATGCGCTCGATCGCGCCGTCGCCGCCGACGCACGGAACGCGGCACAGCAACGCATCGCCCGCGACCTGGCCGGGCACGGCGCTGCGGTCGAGTTGAAAGACGATGCGATGCCGCGCGACGATGCGAAGATATTCGGAATATGGCAGGCGTCCTTCGACGATTGCGATTTGCGGAATGCGGAGCGCGGAAAGCTTCTTCGCACCGGCGCGGCCATCGGCGTTAAACACGGTGATCTCTCCGCCCAGCTCGCGCGCGGCTAGCAGCGCTGCGAGATGATTACGCGACGGCACGTCGAACTCGCGCGTGCCGATGAAAATGCCGCGACGTCCCGCGACCGGCGCGGAAAAATCCCAGCGCGCATCGTCGACCGGATACGGCGTCGGGATGAACTCGACGCGCATGGCGCCCGCGCCGCGATAGACCGGCATGAGATCGGACGTGCTGCCAAGCGCCGCGTCGGCGAGCGCGCAGATTTCGCCGAATTGCTCGATCCGACGTGCGTCGGAAAGCAGCTCTGCGACTTGATGCGCGCCGGATTCCTTCAACGAAACAGCGACGATTTTTCCCGCTGCTTTCAGAGCGCGCAGCGTCTCCAGGCAATGCTTCACGTCGCGCCGGATCAGCATCAGCACATGCCGCTGGTCCGTCGGAATCGCCGACGCATTTTTAAAAAACGCGCCGCCCGTGCATGCCGCATACGCGTGATAATTCACCGGCGCGTGAACGCGATCGTCCGGCACACCGGCAAAATCGGCGAAGGCTTGTTCGCGGTCGTTGCCGCCGGGATTGAGAACTGAGAGGCGTAGTGGGTTCATCCGCGGATGACGCAGATTTACGCAGATCGATTATAAAAAATCTGCGTTAATCTGCGGATTGCCCCAATCTGCGCTTACTTTTCCTCGAACGTCCCGTCCGCGCCGAGTCGCTTCGCGAAGCCGCCGCGATAGAGCCACTCCTTCGCCGCGCCGTTGTCGCCCAGCCACGCGTCCCAGAACGCCGTCGACGCGTCGACGATGAGCGGCTGGAATTTCACGTCGAGCGAATTGTTGCTGCGCAACACGTGGCCCGAAAACGTCATGTGATCCACGTCTTTGAAAATGACGAGCAGCGAGCCCGGCGCGCTGAGATTGTCAAAGACGAGCCGCCGCTCGCTCGCGGGCGATTTGGTGATCGGGCTTTCGTCGCGCGTGCCGGTCATTTCAAACACAGGGACTTTGATGCCCGCCAATGTCTCCGTCGTCGGGTTCGGTATGATTGGGCTCATCGGGATCGCCGCCTTGATGCGACGATCAGCGAGCGTCTCGCCAAACGGCCCGATGCGCTCGCCGACAGCCGCCAGTGTAGTCCATGCGCCGAACGAATGCCCCGCCATGCCGATGCGCGCCGGATCGATGCGTCCGTGCCATGGCGAACCGGGGTCCGCATTCAGCACCAGCACGCGGTCGATGGCAAAGCGGACGTCTTTCACGCGATTGATGGCGTTCTGCGGATTCGCGACCGCCTTGCGCATCCCCTCCATACCTCCGTTGCGCCACACCGCATCGTCGCTGCCCGCGTGCTGCAGATGCACCGACACGTAGCCGCACCCTGCCCAATGCTCGCCGAGATACTCGTAGCCCTCGCGCGTCCCGCCGAGCCCGTGCGAGAAAATGATCAGCGGCACAGGCCCATCGCTCTTTTCCGGATAGTAAACCTTCACCGGCACATCGCGCTCGCGCTCTGCGTCGTGCCACACATCGCGCAATACCGCCACCTTCGCCGTCGGCTTCGGCGGTGCGTAATCCGCCGGCGCGCAAACCGCGACGACATTTGCGACAAACAGCAGGAGCGGGAAATAAAGAAGCGGCTTATGTTTTGACATAGCGATCTTTTGGAAGACGCACGGTGTCTTTCAAAAGTTACAAATCTTAACGCCGTGAAGTGCCGTGGACAACGCGCCGACTTCAATGCGGACGCTTGACGGTCAGGTCGTATTCGCCGGGCTCATCGAGTTCGTCGTAATCGGCCTCGCGCATGTCGAAGGTGCAGTCTTTTGCCTTCACGTCCCAGAACTCGACGAACTGCGCGGGGAGCCAGAGGTCGTAGCTGCCATCGCGCCCGGTTTTGGCCGCTTGATGATACCGGCCATCCTCGAACGTGCGCGAAACGCGGTGGAGCGAATAATGCGCGTCCACTTCCGCGCCGGCGACGGGTTTTCCGTGCTGGTCGGTGACCTTTCCGAAGTAGTGGTAAATCGGCTTCGTGCTGACGACGATGACCATCGGGATGTGCGTCTCGGTTTCGGATTCGTGCAGGCGGATTTCGTCGAGGATTTCGTTCGCCCAGCGCTCGCGCACACGCGTCCGCACCCAGTTGAAGCGGCCGTCCTCGCCGAAAGTCGGGTCAAAATAAAACGTGTTCGGGTAAACGTGCTCGAACCAGAAGCGGCCTTTTGCGTCGGTGTCCATGCTCTTTGAGAAAATCTCGCCGCCGCGTCCGGTGTGGCTGCCCGCGTGCAGGTCGTGGAAAATCTCGATGTGCAAGCCCGGCACCGGTTTTCCAGCGGTGTCGAGCACCCGGCCTTCGACCTCCAATCCAGTCTCCAGCGCGAACTCGGTGCTGTTTTTGCCATCTTTTAAAAGGACTGGATTCTTTGTCCACTCGCTGGCTTCGCCGACATCGCCGTTGTCGTTCACTTTCAGTCGGGCTTCTATCTGCTCAAGCTCGTCGGGCTGCGGATTGAGAATTTCCGCGCTCACGCCGCCAAGTCCGTCCGCCTCGACGACGAAATAGAAAGAGCCCCAGGCGGGAACTTCCATGCCGGTCGCCTCCTGGTAATCGTATTGGCGAAAGTTGCCAAAGCGCGCGGTGAATTTTCCCTGGCTATCGGTGACGAAATGCCAGCCGGGAAACTTTTTCTTCACGACGTCCGGTTTTTCGTTTTCCTGATCGATCTCGGCCCCCAACGCGTCTCGCTCCAGCCCGCGCACATCGACCTTTGCGCCGCGCACCGGATACTCGTGCTCATCCCGCACCTGCACCATGATGCTGCGAAACTCCCATTTCTGCGGAGTCGATGCAGGCAAAGCAGAGGGAGCCGCCGTGGGATTCGCTTGCGTCGGTTCCGCGGCGAACGTGCTAGCACAAAGCGTCGCGAGAAAGGCGCAGCCGCCGAAAACGCGAAACGCGAAACCGAATCGCGTCACGGTATTCATCAATGAAAAATCGAGCGCCCCGACTCGCCCGGGCTTAACCGATGCTCTCGATCGGCACGACGGGCTCGACTTCGGCCTCGTAGTCGATGCCGGGCAGACCGAAGCCGAAGAGTTTCAGGAATTCGGCGCGGTAGCCTTTGATGTCGGAGAGGCTTTCGAGGTTTTCGGTGGCGACTTGCGGCCAGAGGTCGGCGACGGCTTGCTGGACGTCTTCGCGCATTTCCCAATCGTCGATGCGGATGCGGCCTTCGGCGTCGGCTTGCGCCATGGTGCCGTTGTAGAGGCGCTCGGCGAAGAGGCGGTAGATTTGCTCTATGCAGCCTTCGTGCAGGCCGCGCTCTTTCATGATTTTGTAGAGGAGCGAGATGTAGAGCGGGACGACGGGGATGGCGCTGCTGGCCTGGGTGACGAGTGCTTTGTTGATGGAGACGAAGGCGCGGCCGTTTTGCGGCGCGAGCTTCGCAGCGAGCTTGGCGGCGGTTTTTTCCAGATGCTCTTTCGCGCGGCCGATGGTGCCGTTGCGGTAAATCGCGTGCGTGAGGTCCGGTCCGATGTAGGAATAGGCAACGGTCGTCGCACCCTCGGCGAGCACGCCGGCGGCATTGAGCTCGTCGATCCACATTTCCCAATCCTCTCCGCCCATGACCGCGACGGTATCCGCGATGTCCTGCTCGGTCGCGGGCTCGATGCTGATGGTGGTGACGGTGCCTTTGTCGGTGTCGACCGTCTTCGCGGTGAATGGCGCACCTACCGGCTTGAGCGCGGATTTGTAGGTGACGCCGGTTTTGGGATGCGTGCGGCGAGGCGAGGCGAGGCTGTAGATGACGCAATCGACCTGGCCGAGATCGGCTTTGATCATGGCGATCGTCTGCTGCTTGATTTCATCGGAAAACGCGTCGCCGTTGATGCTCTTGGCGTAAAGGCCGGCGGCATGGGCGGCTTTTTCAAACGCAGCGGTGTTATACCAGCCGGCCGTCGCGGGACGATCGTTCTCCGATGCGCGTTCGAAGAAAATGCCAATCGTCGCGGCATCGCCTGCGAATGCAGGAACGATGCGGCTCGCGAGGCCGTAGCCGGTCGATGCGCCGATGACGAGGACGCGCTTCGGCATGTCTTTCAGCGGGCCGCGCCGCCGCACGTAATCGATCTGCTCCTGCACGTGCGCCGCGCAGCCGGCGGGATGCGCCGTGGTGCAAATGAATCCGCGAATCTTGGGCTTGATGGTCATCATGCCGGCATTTGGGCAAACGCGGCGCGGACGGTCGAGAATTTTAATCGATCGCGGATTGCTGATTGAAAAAAGCAGCGCCGCAACACCTGGCGCCGTTCGCTCTGAAAATCAGCGATTCGCAACGCACTTCAATCCTTTTCATTTGGCGCAATCGATTTAGCTTTTGCCCATGCGTTTGCATTTTTTCATCGCACTCGCCGCGACGAGTTCACTGTCCGCGGCGGATTCGACGGCGCTCTCCGCGCTGAAATTGATCCCGCAGGACAAAGCCGCGAAGCTCGTGCGCATCGAGGCGCGCGACGGCACCCCGAATCCGGATCGCTGGTATCTGCTCATCAACGATCCGCAGAGCGAAAATGGTGTGCGCGAATTTGTCGTCTCGAACAACGAAGTGGTCGCGTCACGGACGAGCTCGCAATTTGTCGACTCGCTGAAACCGGAGGACGCGATCGGCAGCGACGGCGTGAAGATTGATTCCGACCAGGCGGCGCAGCTCGCGCGGCAATACGCGCTGGCGAACAACGCGGCGATCAGCAAAATCGATTACGAGCTAACAAAGGAAGGCGCCGATGCCGCGCCGGTCTGGAAGATTTCCTGCCTCGATGAAAACGACAAGCGCGTCGGCCAGCTCGTGATCACCGCGGGCAAAGGCAACGTGATTTCGCACGACGGTTTTCCGACTACGCCAAAGGCGACTGCGGACAAAAAGCCGAAGTTCGACGTTTACGTGGAGCCGCAGGTTGCACGGAACGTTCCTTCCCAATCGCCCGCACCCGGCGACACGAATGAGCAAGCGCGCCGGCGCTCTGGCGATGATCGCGGCGGCAATCCCGTCGGCAACGCCGCGAAAAGCGTCGGCAGAACGATCCGCAAGTTCCTGCCGTTTTGACCTCGCTTAAAAGCAAACTCGTCCGCCTCCTCGGCGCGGACATCGTCACGGACGAAGCTGAGATTCTCGCAAAACATAGCGGCGACAAATGGTTCGCCGCGCATCCGCCGGACGTCGTCGTCTTTGCCAAAACGACGGAGCACGTCAGCCGGCTGATGAAATTTGCGAGCCGTCACAAAATCCCGGTCACACCGCGCGGCGCGGGCGTCGGCTACGTCGGCGGTTGCGTGCCATTGCGCGGTGGAATCGCGCTTTCACTTGCGCGCATGACGCGCATCAAGGAAATCAACGCCGCCGATGCGGTCGCGGTCGTCGAGCCGGGAGTGATCACGGGTGTGTTACAGGCGCAAGCACGCGCACAGCGGCTCTTTTATCCGCCCGATCCGGCGAGCCTGAAGGAATGCAGCATCGGCGGAAACATTGCGACGAACGCCGGCGGTCCGCGGTGCCTGAAATACGGCGTAACGCGCAACTACGTGCTCGGTCTCGAAGTCGTGCTCGCAAATGGCGACGTGCTGCGCACTGGCGGACGCACGCATAAAAACAAAACCGGCTTTGATCTGATCGGCATGTTCGTCGGCTCGGAAGGACTTCTCGGCATCGTCACCGAAGCAACGCTGCGCCTGCTCCCGCTGCCGCCGGCGCGCGCGTCGTTGTCGGCGAGTTTCAGGAAATTCGCGCAAGCCGCAAATGCAGTGCAGGAGGTGTTTCACGCTGGCTTTTTACCGTCGGCCCTCGAAGTCGCGGATGCTTTTACCCTGCAATCGGCGCGCAAATTTTTAGGCAAAGCAATCGTGCCGGCAGGCGAAGGGCATTTGCTCATCGACCTCGACGGGCAGCCGGCGTCGGTGAAGTCGGAGTTGAAATCGCTCGCCGATTTGCTGAAAAAAAATGACACACAGCATTTGCAGACCGCATCGGGCGAAACCGCGTGCGAAGCGCTCTGGGAGCTGCGCCGGAAGTTTTCCGAGTCGCTGAAATCAACCGGCCTGACGAAGCTGAACGAAGACATCGTCGTGCCGCGCGGACGGCTCGTCGATCTGGCGGAATTCGCCGCGCGTTTGCGAAAAAAATACGGTTATCCCGTCGCGTGTTTCGGTCACGCGGGCGACGGAAATATTCACGTCAACATCATGGCCGCGAATTATCACACCGACCGTGCCGTTCACGCGAAAGTCGAGCGCGCGCTCGATGAACTTTTCGCGCAAGTGCTCGCGTGGGGCGGCGTGATCACCGGCGAACACGGCATCGGAATCGCGAAGCAACGCTGGTGGAAACAAGCGACAACGCCGGTGAGCCGCAACGTCCATGCCGCGCTGAAGCAAGCGCTCGACCCGCACGGCATTTTGAATCCCGGGAAATTCGTGGCGGTAAAATAAAAGCGAGACCGTTTCCAGCCTCGCTTTTAATTGTTCGCGGTTCGCGCGGATTTAGATTTTCGACGCGATCAGCTTTTCGAGCTTCACGATGTCAGCGCCAAATTTACGGATGCCTTCGGCGGTTTTTTCCGTCGCCATCGCGTCTTCGTTGAGCAGCCAGCGGAACGTTTTTTCATCGAGCGGCAGACATTCGATGTCGCTGTTCTTCGCGGCTTCGGCGTCGAGTTTTTTCGTGAGCGGCTCGTTCGACTCGGCGAGCTTCGCGAGGAGGTCGGGGCTGATCGTGAGCAGGTCGCAGCCGGCGAGCTCGATGATCTGGCTGATATTGCGGAAGCTCGCGCCCATGACTTCAGTGTTGTGGCCGAATTTTTTGTAGTAGTTGAAAATCGTCGTCACCGATTGCACGCCCGGATCCTCTGCGCCGGTGTAATCGCGCTTGTTTGCGTTTTTATACCAGTCGTAAATGCGGCCAACGAATGGCGAAATAAGTTTTACCTTTGCTTCCGCACACGCGACCGCCTGCGGCAGCGAAAAGAGAAGCGTGAGGTTGCAATTGATGCCTTCCTTTTGCAGCAACTCCGCCGCGCGAATGCCTTCCCATGTCGACGCAACTTTAATCAAGATGCGCTCGCGTGAAATGCCCGCTTCCTCGTAAAGCGCGATGATCTGATGCGCTTTTTGTTTCGTGCCTTCCTTGTTGAACGAAAGGCGCGCATCAACTTCGGTCGAAACGCGGCCGGGCACGATTTTCAAGATTTCCTGCCCGAACGCGACGAGCAGGTCATCAATGACATGGTCGATTTTCGCAGCGCCAGCAAGATGCAGGTTTTTGTTGTCGGCGATGACTTTATCTAACAGATATCCGTATTCCGGTTTTTGTGTCGCCTGCAGGATCAGGCTCGGGTTTGTGGTCGCGTCCTGCGGTTTGAACTCGCGCATCGATTCAAAGTCACCCGTATCGGCGACGACCTTGGTGAATTGCTTGAGTTGATCGAGTTGATTGAGTTTCGTGGCGGGTTCGGCTGTTGCTGTGCTCATGGTTTGAAAAGTTACGCCCGTGTTTCAGTGCGGGCAAAGGTTGTTTTTAGATGTGAATCGCTGCGCCAAATGCAGCTTCGGTCGCTTCTTTCACGGCTTCGCTCAAGGTCGGGTGGGCGTGGATCGTCGCTTCGATTTCCTCGTGCGTGGCTTCGAGTGTGATCGCGAGTCCCAGCTCTGCGATCAACTCCGTCGCTTCCGCGCCGATGATGTGCGCGCCGAGGATTTCGCCGTGCGGCTCGCCGATGATGAGTTTCACAAAACCGTCACTCTCGCCGACGGCGAGCGCTTTGCCGCTGGCCATGAATGGGAATTTGCCGACTTTGAATTTCAGCCCTTTTTCCTTCGCCGCGCGCTCAGTGAGCCCGACGCTTGCGACTTGTGGCTGGCAATACGTGCAACCGGGAAACGTCGTCACTTTTTTCGGCGCGTGCTTGCCGAACATTCCGTCAACCGCCTGCACTGCCTCGTAGCTCGCGACGTGTGCGAGCCATGGCGGTCCGATGATGTCGCCCGCGGCGTAAACGCCCGGAACGCTCGTCTCGTATTTATCGTTCGTTTTGATGTAACCGCGCTCGGTCAGGTCGAGCTTCAATCCGCCCGGCAGCAGCGGCGCGACACCGATCGCGACGAGGCAGACATCGGCTTCAATCGTCTCCGATGTTTTGCCCTCGACGGAAATTTTCACCCCGCTATCGGTCGCCTCAGTCTTCGTTGTTTTCGTGTTTGTTAAAATCTTGATGCCGGCTTTCGTCAGCGATTTTTCCAGCGCGACGCTCACCTCGGTGTCTTCGACCGGCAGAATGTTCGGCATCATTTCCACGACGGTTACTTTCGTTCCGAACGCATTGTAAAAATAGGCGAACTCGATGCCGATCGCGCCGGCGCCGATGATGACCATCGACTTCGGCTGCGGATCGAGCACCATCGCCTCGCGACTGCCGATAACGGTTTTGCCGTTGAAATCGAGACCGGGCAATTGGCGCGTAACCACGCCGGTGCAGACGAGAATTTTCGGCGCGCTGAGCGTTTGCTCCTTGCCGTCCTTGTCTTTGACAATGACCTCGCCGGCTTTTTTGATCGAAGCCTCGCCGCGCACGTATTCGATCTTGTTTTTCTTGAACAAAAACTCGATGCCGCCCGCGAGCTTGTCGGCGACCGTGCGGCTGCGCTTGATGATTTTGCTCCACTCGAAACTGAGGTTGTCGAATTTGAATCCGAAGTCCGCCGCACGATGGCTCATCAAATGGTAAAGCTCGGCGTTGCGCAGCAGCGACTTGGTCGGGATGCAGCCCCAGTTGAGGCAGGTGCCGCCTGCGCGCTCTTTTTCGACGCAGGCGACTTTTTTTCCGAGTTGCGCCGCGCGAATCGCGCCGACATAGCCGGCCGGCCCGCCACCAATGACGATGAGATCGTAATTCATAGAGCCGCTAAAGATGCGTGCCAGCGCACCGCGGCGTCAATTTTTAAACCGCGCCTAGTTCCACTCCGTTAAAACGCTGCGTTTTTGCTGGAAGCGATCGTTGTAAAACACCTGGCGATGCCTGCAGCCGTATTCGTGGAGCAGCTTCGTCACCTTCACGTCGAAACAGCAATATTCCGCGATGTCGAGCACGCGGCCTTCGCGCCACCATTTGATTGCGTCGATGCCGTCCGCGGTTTTGCCGGTGCCGAGCGTGGCGGTCGCGAGCGCGTCGAGGGCGAGCCGATGGCCGAGGCGTTGCTCGATATCGAGCAAAATGTCGAAGCTGCGCAGCTGATGCTTGAGATCGAGAATGGTGTAGCCCATCAGCACTTCGTAATCGAAATTCACCGTGTTGAAACCGACGACGAGGTCGGCGCGCACAAGCTGGTCGATCAAATCGTTCACGCGTTTTTCATCATAAATCCGATACTCGCCGGTGCGCGTGCTGTAGGTCACGCCGATGCTCATGCCCATGTCGCGCTTCTTGTCCCAGCCGCCCGCGTCATTGGCGGTGCGTTGCGTTTCGAGATCAAAATAAACGACGTCGCGCGACATGCGCGTGGTTGTAAAAGCTTGCCGCCGGCTAGGCAAGCCCGCGCACTGTTTCCGCGTGATTTTTTAGATCGTCGCGTTGAATGAAATCACGATTCGCAATGCATCGGAATCCTCGCTCTGGCACGGCTCGACGAAATGCATGAGCCACGACGGGAACACGAGAATTTCACCCGCCTCGGGCGTAACGCTGATGCTGGTGTTTGCCCATGGTGGCTGGATGCCGAGCCTGCGCATGTTTTCAGTGTAATGCGCATTGAGGTTTAGCCGGGGATCCTGGAAAACGATCGCGCCGCCGCGCATGCCGGGCGGAACCGCAATATAAAGCGCGCCGCTGAGGAGGTTCGATGCGTGATTGTGCGGGACGTTGTAATCGCCCGCGCGATTGATGACAGCCCAGCCGGTGAGCGCGAGCGCGATCTCGCCGCGATAGCCGAACGCCTCGCCGATGTAAGCAAAGAGCGCGCGTGTGATGACATCGCGCAGAAATGGAAACTGCCGGTGCTCGTCCTCGAAAAGATTGCCCTGCGAATGCCAGCCGCCGCGATTGGATTTTGCGTCGCTTGGATTTTGCTCGCGCACGCCAATGAGATAATCGCGAATCTCGCCAAGCTGTTCGCCGGTGAGGCCGCTTTTTGCGCGCCACACGGGCGTGGCAAAGACGTGGTTCAGCATCGTGTCTACGAAACTTCGCGCAATGTCACGTCCCCGGTGACGCCGAGTGCTTGCACGTCGTTGCTCGTGCCGGCGATCAGCCCGAGCTGGGCGCCGCCAACTTTGAAGCTGACAATTGTTTGTGACACAAACCCAAACGCGTCGCTGCCACCGACGGTCCCCGCGATTTGGCCGGTGATGACCACGCTGCCGATCTGCGATGCCGCAGCCGGATCGTCTGAGCCGTCGGTGATCTTCACATCATCCACAGTGCCGAATTTCGTATCAGCGCCCGCGACGGTGCCGGCGATGAGATTGCTCGCGATCCAGTCACCGCCTACCTGGACGCTGCCAATCTGCGCGTCGGCATCGATGGCTTCATTGGCGAACGTCGGCGGCCGATCTTTCCAGCCGGCGAGGATAGTCGCGAAACGGACATCGTGGCCGACGGTGATTTTGCCGACGGCAGTGTGGTCGGTGCCGGGCGCGCTGTTGTCGCCTAAAAATGCGAACTGCGCGGAGCGCGAGGCCAGGCCGACGATGCTGCCACCGACATGGAATTCACCAAGTTTGCCATCGACAACGACCTCACCAGCCTCGGCAACCGCTCCACCAAAAATGGAGCCGCCCACGGAGATGAGTTTCGGATCGCCGGTGACTTTGATGAAGCCGGCGGCGTTCGCCGAGCCGGCGCGAAGGTCGTCGCCAATGTGTAAAGTTTTCATGCTTTTGTCCATCAGCACGGACCCGCTCATCGTGCCCCCCGCGCCGATGACGGAGCCTTGAATCGTGAGCGAAGTCACGCCGTCATGATTTGCTTCGACTTGGCCGGAATTCGGTCCCCCGCCGCCACGCACATCACCACGAATGATGACGGTGGCGGTGGTCGCGTTTTCGCTGCCCATCGTCAAATGCCCGCTCGTGTCGCCGACGCCACCAACGATGGAGCCGGCGATGACGACATTTCCGACAGCACTTTGGCCGAAGTCGGCGGTGCCGCTGCCCTGTCCATCGCCGCCGAGAATGGAGCCCGCGAGATTCAGCCCGGCAAAGCCGTTGCTGCTGATGACGCCGCTGTTTTTCCCGGCTCCACCGCGCACATCGCCGCGAATCACAACCTTCCCGGCGGGGTCGTTGATATCCACCACTCCGGAGCCGTCTTCGTCGCTGCCGACGATGCTGCCGTTGATGACGAGCGAGGTGACCCCGCCGCCGATATTCGCGCGTCCCGCATCCACGCCGCTGCCGCCGATGACACTGCCGATGCGGAGCGACTTGACGTTGTTGTCGGTAACAAGCTGGCCGCTGTCGCTATCGGGCCCGCCAACGATGGAGCCGTTGATGGCGATCGAAGTGGCATTGCCAACGACATGAAAGATGCCCGTGTCGCCGCCGTTTGCGCCGCGAATGTCGCCTTTGATGAGAATCGCGCCCGCAGTGCCGCCGATCGTCACCTGGCCGTTCGTCTCCGCATCGGTGGCAATGAGCGAACCGCCGAGGGTAAAGTTTTGCACATTGCCGCTGGTTCCAAAACTGCCGCCGACGATGTTTCCGCGGATGCTGATGCTTTTCACGTTGCCCGTAATTGTGCTGCTTTCGATTGTTCCAACAATCGTGCTGGCGCCAAGCTCGCCCATCGAGCCGAGCTTGAGTTGATTGATCGCGAGACCGGCACCATTGCCCGCGTTGATTTTTCGCAAATCGCCATTCACGGAAACCAAACCAAGATTGATGCCGCCACCGCCGGAAGCGTCGATGAAACCAACATTCGCGAGACCATCGCCGTGCTTGATGCCGCCGATCGTTTGCGGCTTTGCAGTGACGGTGATGTTTGCGCCGTCGAAGTGGTGGTTTCCGTTTAGATCAATGGTTTGGAGTTGAAACCCGCCGAGCGTGCCCGCCGATGCCGTCGTGAATGTCGCATCACCGGTGTTACCTTTGGAAATTTTAACGCTGACGAGATCGCCGTCGACGTCAGTGTAAGTAAAAAGAATCGCCGGTGCGATGCGCGCTTCAAGCGGCTCGATCAAAGCGCAATCAAAAAAGCGGACTTCCGGCATGGCTCAAGGGGAGACTACGAGCCGAGAATGGCAGAAATTTTCCGAGGCGGCGAGCGAACTCTTTAGACCAGTTCGCAGGATTGATCGAGCGGCGCGGGCTCCGTCCGAAACAGCGAGAGCAGCAGAACAAACACAACAACGAGCAAAATGCCGGCGACGACAAACGGCGTCACTCCGTAATTCGGTCCCGGTTTTCCGCCGACAAAATCGAACACCGCAAGCCAGCCCGCAAACGCGGGGCCGACGGCGCGCCCGAGGCTGCCGGAGCTTTGCAGCAAGCCGAGCGCGCGGCCCTGCCAGCGTTTGTCCACACTGCGCGAGAGCAGGCCGTTCAGGGTTGGCGTTAAAAAGCTGTTACCGATGGCAATGCCGCCGCTGGCGACGAGCAGGAACGTCATCGTGCGGCTAAACGGCAGCGCGAACAAACTGGCTGCGAGCACTACGGCGCCAAAAGCCGCCAGTTTCCGTTCGCCGTATTTCGGAACCATGCGCCGGATCATGCCGCCCTGGATCAGCACGCCGATGATGCCGATGTAGGCAAAAATGTAACCGGTGTGTTTTGCGTCGAGTCCGAAGCGATGATCCATGAACAACGCGTAAAGCGCGGTCATGATCGAAAAGCCGGTAATGAGGAAAAAGTAAACCGCAATGGTCGTCACGAGGATCTGGCGATTCGAGTGCTGGAGCACGTCGCGGAAAGGCTGGCGGTGCGCCGGATGCGCGCGATGCTCCGCGTCGAGACTTTCCGGCAGGCGCAAGGCGATGAACAATGCGTTGACCACTGCCAGACCAGCGGCAAAATAAAACGGCGCGCGGAAATTGTAGAATCCGCTGAGCACACCGCCGATTGCCGGCCCGACAATGAAGCCGAGGCCAAATGCGGCCCCGATCAAACCCATCGCGCCGGAGCGTTCTTCGGGCGTCGTAATGTCGGCGACGTAAGCCTGCGCGGTCGAGATGTTGCCACCGGTGATTCCGGCTGTGATGCGGGCGATGAAAAGCCACATGAGTGAGCCGGCCGCGCCCATGATCCAGTAGCCGATCGCAGTCCCGATCACGCTATAAATCAGCACCGGGCGCCGCCCGAGCCGGTCGGAAATTTTTCCCATAATCGGCGAGAAGATGAATTGCACCGCCGAATAAATGCCGACGAGAAAACCATTCGCGATGGATGATGCGCCGAAATGTTGCGCATAGAGCGGCAGCACGGGAATGACGATGCCGAAGCCGATCATGTCGATGAAAATCGTCAGCAGGATGATGCCGAGATGGGATTTTTTGTTGTTCGCCGCTTTCACAATCATCCGAAAAATTTAATGGCACCCGCAGCCGCCGGAGCCGCATGAATGCTGGGTTGGCGCGCTTTTGCCACCTTTTTGCATGAGGCCGTAGCCGCCGCTGATAACGCGCTGCACGGGTTCGCCGGTCTCGGGATCGTGTGTGAGTGGCGCGTCGTTCATGCTTTGCTTGATCTCGAAACGGCGCTTCTTTTTTCCAGTCGTCTCGTAAACGTAAATTGGCATCGCCGGAAACTAAACAATGCGCGCGGCGTGTCAAAGCTGCTTGCGTCGCGCGGGTATTTCCGCACACTGGCGCGCCATGGAAATCGTTACCACAAAAGAAGAACGCACCTGGTCGATGGTCGCGCATTTGAGTGCGTTCATCGGACACTTCATTCCGTTCGGCCACATCATCGGGCCGCTGGTCATCTGGATTTTGAAAAAAGACCAGATGCCGCTGGTCGATGACCAAGGAAAGGAAGCGCTCAATTTCCAGATCGCCGTGACGATCTACGCCGCGATCCTGATTGCGCTTTGCTTTACGATCGTGGGCATCGTCCTCGCAATTCCGCTCGGGTTCGTGCTTTGGTTTTTTGACATCATCGTGGTGATCATAGCGGCGGTGAAAGCGAACGAAGGCGTGCGGTATCGCTATCCGATGAGCATTCGGTTCATCTAAATCGTCGAAAAACCGGCCTGGCCGGCTTGAACGGTTCGACTATTGCGGTTCGCCGTTTGTTGCAGGTCTGGTAAATTGGGGCTCGATGTCCCCCCGCGTCCATCGCGCATGCATCCTTTTGCTCGCGCTCCTTTTCGCTGTCGCCAACGCGCGCGCGCTGGATGCGACGAGCACGGTTTTCATCATCCTTTTTGAAAACCACACGTGGGCCGACATCAAGGGCAGCGCTGACGCGCCTTACATCAACAACACACTGCTGCCGATCTGTTCGTATGCGGAGCAGTATTACAATCCGAACGCGCTGCATCCGAGCGAGCCGAATTATCTCTGGCTCGAGAGCGGCACCAACTTCGGCGTTTTGAACGACAACGCGCCGTCGTCGAATCACCAAAGCTCGACGAATCATTTCGTCACGAAATTGCGCGCGGCAAACATCTCGTGGAAGACGTATCAGGAAAATATCAGCGGCAGCAATGTGCCGACGACGGACAGTTATCCCTACGCGGTGCGGCACAATCCGTTCGTCTTTTTCGATGACGTAACGTCGGACTCGAGCTACGCGATCGCACACATCCGGCCATTCACCGAGCTGGCGACCGACCTCGCGAACAACACGCTCGCGCGCTACAATTTCATCACGCCAAACGTGTATGACGACATGCACGACGCGAACACGTCGGGGCTCAACAACACGGTGAAGCAGGGCGACGCGTGGCTTTCGCAAAACCTGCCCGCGATCTTGAATTCGCAGGCGTATCAAAACGGCGGGCTCGTCATAATCGCGTTCGACGAAGCGGAGGGCGGTGGCGACGGGCCGATTCCATTTTTGCTGTTGTCGCCGCAGGCGCGCGGCGGTGGTTATCACAATGCGATCCGCTACACGCACAGCTCGACGCTGCGGACGCTGCAGAAAATTTTCGGCATCACGCCGTATCTCGCCGATGCGACAAACGCGAATGATCTCGGCGATTTATTTGTGAACGGCGCGATTCCAAACGCGGATGCCGCTCCGGCGATTTCCGCCGCTTACGCGACAACGATCACGAGCGGCAGTTCGACTCTGACAGCAAACGTAAATCCGAATGGCGACGCGACGAGCGTCTGGTTCGAATACGGCACGAGTGCGAGCTACGGCAGCAACACGAAAACGAGCGCGGCGGATGATGCGGAGAGTTATTCCGGCTGGGCTTACGGCAACAACGGCGGCAGCGGATTCGGCGCGGCGCATTATCTCGAAGGCACCGGCGGCGGCTTGTTCCTCGCGAACTCGGGAAATGGAAATCGCCAGATCGATGGCGCGAAATCGTTCGGCGTTTTCGCGGGCGGCGGAACCAACAACACACAGGCGATGGATCGGCAAATTCTCAACGCACAACCGGCGGCCACGCTGACGCTGTCGATGCGCTTCGATGTCACCAACACGGTTGCGTTTTCCGGCTTCAATTTGAAAAGCGCGGAGGGGACGACCTTCGGCACGAGCGAACTGATTTCCGTCGGCATTCGCCCCGGCAACGGCAACAACAGCATCGCGGTGAACGGCGGCGCGCAGACGATCAATCTCGGCTCGGACATTCGCGGCGCGGTCATCGATTTCAACCTGACGTATGACTGCGTTGCCGGCACCTACACGCTCGGCGCGAAGTTCCGCGCGAGCACGAGCTACACGACGGTAAGCGGGCCGCTGAAAATCGTCGGCCAGACCGCGGCGTATCTCGGCTTCGGCAATTTCAACACCGGAAACAACCAAAACCTGATCGCTGACAGCATCTCGCTCACGACCACGGCATCGGCTGGAAACGGCTCCAGCACTGCATCGGCGAGCATGAACATCAGCGGACTCGCCGCGAACACCACGTATCATTTCCGCGCAGTCGCGCAAAACAGTCGCGGCACCACATTCGGCGCGGACCAGACATTTGGTTACGCGCTCACACCCGCGGCGAACGCGCCGTTTGATTCGTTTTCGTCGGGAAATTTCCAGGCGCGCATTTTTGACGACACCGGCCACATCGCGATCGCCGAACCGGATCTCAGTGGCAACGCGCTCGCGAATATCATCACGTTCGCGCCGCCCGCGGTGAAGATCGGCGGCGCGAGTTACGATCTCGGTCGCGTCATTTCGAGCGGCACCATCGCGAATGGATTGCAGCTCGTGCAATCGCTCGCCGGCACAAATGTAACCACGCAGGTTACATTTCCGAGCGACGGCGTGATGCATTACGAAGTCGTGAACTGGAACGGGCTCGCGCCGACGGAAACCGACATCAGCGCGGCATCCGACAGCAGCGAACATTTCTTCGGCTTCGGCGAAAAATTCAACGCGCTCGATCAAGCCGGAAACAAAGTTCACATGCTCACGCTCGACAATCCGGGCACGAAAGGCGACGCGAGCTACAAGCCGGTGCCGTGGTTCATCAGCACGCGCGGGTATGGATTCCATCTAGATTCGACGGCGGAGAGCTACTTCGACATGCGCAACGGCGCGTCCGACCGCTACACCGTTCAGAATCTGCTCGGCACGCTAAAGTTTAACATCGTGTCGGGACCGAAGCTCACCGACGTGCTCACGCGCTATACCGGCTACACGGGCCGGCCGTATCTGCCGCCGCAATGGGTTTTCGGCACATGGATTTCATCGGACATCTGGCGCACCGGCGGCGAAGTGCGCTACGCCGTGACGAAACATCTCGCGCAGGGCATTCCCGCGAGCGTGTTCGTTTTCGATTCGCCGTGGGAAACAGGCTACAACGATTTCAACTGGAACATGACGCAGTTCGGCAACGGCGGCACTTACGAGGGCGTGAATTACAGCGGCTTCACGTCGGTGAGCGACATGATGAATTTCTTCCGCGCAAACGGATTGAAAGTCATCTGCTGGATGACGCCTTTCATCAACACGAGCTCCGTCAGCGATGGCGTCGGCGGGCAAAACACGGGACAGGCGAGCAATTACGCTGCGGGCAGCGCGAACAATTATTTTGTGCGTAGCTCCGTGAACGGCTCGCCGCTCGTCGTGAACTGGTGGAAAGGCACGGGCAGTCCCGTCGATTTCACCAACGTCGCGGCAAAGACGTGGTTCACATCGCAACTGCAATCGCTCGTCACGCAAAGCAACGTCACCACGCTCAACGGCACGAGCGAACCGGCGATCGGCGGATTCAAGACCGACGACGGTGAGACGACGAACGGCACGAATACTTACATCCCGACGACTGCGGTTTACGCCGACGGACGCACCGGCGTGGAAATGCGCAACGGCTTTTGCATCGAATATCACAAGACCGTCTCGAGCGTGCTCGGCAGCAGCGGCGTGCTTTTTGCGCGCAGCGGATTCACCGGCACGCAGCAATATCCCGGCGGCTGGGCCGGCGACAACGAGCCGAATTTCGACAAAAGCGGCAACGGCATGAATAGCGTGATGATCGCCGGGCAGAGCGCCGCAATGAGCGGTTACGCGATGTGGGCGCATGACATCGGTGGTTACCAAAACACGAATTTCGAAAGCAACACCGCGGACCTTTTCATGCGCTGGGCGCAATTCGGCGCATTCTCGCCAATCATGCAGATGCACCGGCAGGTCGATCCGAACAACCTGCAGCAATATCCGTGGGGCTACGGCGCGACCGCGCTCGCGAATTACGTCACCTACTCGAAACTGCACTCGCAGCTTTTCCCCTACATCTACAGCTACGCGAAAGAAGCGAGCATAGACGGGCTGCCGATCATCCGTCCGCTCGTGCTGTTGAATCAGGCTGACGCGAACACCTACGGCGTGAAGCACGCGTTTTATTTTGGAAACGAATTGCTCGTTGCTCCGATGAACGCGCCGGCGTCCACTTCGCGCGGTGTCTATCTGCCTGCGGGCGCGTGGTATGACTGGTGGACGAACACGCGCTACACGGGCGGGCAGACGATCGCGTGGTCAAACGCCGACTCGACGAAGATGCCGCTCTTCGTGCGCGAAGGTTCCATCGTCCCGATGTTAGCAAACGTGCCGCAGACGTTAAACAGCGCCAATTACGTCAACAACGCCGGCATCACCACGATGGACAGCGCGCTGCAGTTCCTCGTCTATCCCGGCGCGAGCGCGGCGAGCTTCAACGTGCACGACGGCACCAGCGTCACCTGCACGACCAATGGCACGGTCAAAACGCTTGCGCTCAGCGGCAGCGCGCGTCCGGTGATTTTCAAAGTGCTCACGACCGCACCCGCGGGGGTCGAGCGCGACGGCGTCCGATTGCCTGCGCTCGCATCACAGGCGGCATTCGATGGCGCGAGCCTCGGCTGGTATCACGACGGCACGTTTTTGCTGGTGAAATTCGCGCACGCCGGCGGCAGCGCGGCGGTGACGTTTGGGCCGGATTCGATCGGCGACGGCGTGCCGGACTCGTGGCGGCAGTTTTACGGCATCAGCGATGACAACGCGGACGCCGACGGCGACGGTTTCACAAACGCGCAGGAATATCGCGCCGGCACAAACCCGAACAGCGCGCAGAGCAAGCTCGCCGTGCAGAGCGTCGCGCCGCAACCGGGCGGCACGGTCGTGTCGTGGCAAGCGCAGCCGGGCATCGTCTATCGCATCCAATGGCGAAACGATCTCGCGAACGGCACGTGGCAAAACATTTCACCGGACATCACCGGCGACGGCACAGTCGCAAGTTGGACGGACGACGGCTCGCAAACCGGCGGCGTTTCCGCGAAGCGCTTCTATCGCATCGTCGTCCCCTAGCCTTGTCGCGGCGGGCGCAGCTACAGAAAATGAAAACGGACCCGCACGCGAGTGCGACGGGTCCGTTCTCTACCCCTAACCCAACAATCTATTGATTCGATTTATGTGTGCGATTTGCGTGTTTCATCGGCGCTTCGCCCACAGCCGCAGGGGTGCTCTTCTCGGCCATCGCGAGGTGCGACTTCAAGCCGGGGAGCATCTTTTCCGCATACGCCTTGATATCGGCGTCCTTGCTCTCCTTGGCGGTCTTTTCAAAAAGCGCGATCGCTTTCTTGTGACCCTTTAGCTGCGAATCGAGAAAGTCCTTGTCGAACTTCTCGCCCTCCTTTTTCTCCAGCAGCGCCAGCGAGGCTTTCTGCGTCAGGCTCGGCTCCTTCGGCAACTCGACGCTTTTGCTTTGCGCGAGTTTCTCGAGGTCCGCCTGTGCTTCCTGGTGATCCTTGATGATGTGCTCAGCCATCATCTTGGCTTCCGATCCGACCGCTTTTTGCTGGGCGGCTTCGCCTTCCTTGATCTCGCCGAGGTTAATCTCCGCGGCATCTTTCAGGAATGCCTTGTCGCTGTGCGATAGCCCTTCATCGGCTGCCAGCGCGGCGGCTCCCCACAGGCCGATGCCTCCCGATAGCACTGTGGTTAGCAGTAGTTTGTTAATGCGTTTCATGTTTGCTCCTTTCTTTATGCAAATGGGGCGCGCCACGTGGATCACGCCTCTTTTTGGTTACGAACGCGCCCGCGCTCACGGATGTTCAATCAGCGCAGATTTCAGATTGATGATTGCGGATTGGATGTGCAGAACGACAGTCTGCAATCTGAAATCGACCAATGAGAAAGCCGTATCCCTTTGACCGTATCGAGCCGAAATGGCAGGCCGCCTGGGAAGCCGCGCGCACTTTTCACGTGCCGAATCCCGGCGAGCCGGGCTTCGATCCGGCCCAGCCGAAATACTACGTGCTCGATATGTTTCCCTACCCGAGCGGCGCTGGCCTGCACGTCGGGCATCCCATCGGCTACATTGCCACCGACATCATCGCGCGCTTCAAGCGCATGCGCGGCTTCAACGTCCTGCATCCGATGGGCTGGGATGCTTTCGGCCTGCCTGCCGAGCAATATGCGATCAAGACTGGCCAGCATCCGGCGATCACCACAGCTCGAAACGTGGCGCGATTCAAGAAACAGCTCGAGATCATCGGCCTCGGCTACGACTGGCAGCGCGAGATCAACACCACCGATCCCGGCTATTACAAATGGACGCAGTGGATTTTCCTCCAGCTCTACAACGCCTGGTTCAATCCGGCGACGAACAAAGCTGAGCCAGTCAGCACCTACACCGGCGAAGACGTGGACAGCGTCCGCCTCGCCTACGTCTCCGAGGCGCCGGTGAACTGGTGTCCCGCGCTCGGCACCGTGCTGGCAAACGAGGAAGTCATCGATGGCAAAAGCGAAGTCGGCGGGCACCCCGTCGAGCGCCGCCCGATGCGGCAATGGATGCTGCGCATCACCGCTTACGCGCAACGGCTCATCGACGAGCTCGACGGCCTGGACTGGCCGGAAAGCATCCAGCTTTTGCAAAGGAACTGGATCGGGCGCAGTGAAGGCGCGGAAGTCCATTTCCCTATTCTCTCCGCGACACAAGCAGAGGGATCCGAAGAACTCACCAGCAGCGGCGCGATGAACTGGATGCGCATCGGCGGCACGCACGTCACCGTCTTCACCACACGACCCGACACGCTCTTCGGCGCCACCTACATGGTGCTCGCGCCCGAGCACAAACTCGTGGATGCCATCACGACCGAGGAGCAGTGGCCCGCCGTGCGCGACTACCGCGAGCGCACTGCGCGCAAGAGCGATCTTGAGCGCACGGAGCTTTCCAAGGAAAAGACCGGCGTCTTCACCGGCGCTTACGCCATCAATCCGGTCAACGGCGAGCGCATCCCGATCTGGATCGCGGACTACGTCCTGCTCGGTTACGGCACCGGCGCGATCATGGCCGTGCCCGCGCACGACGAGCGGGATTTCGAGTTTGCGCAAAAATACGCGCTGCCGATCCGCGAGGTCGTCTCGCCCGAGCCGCGCTTGAGCGGCGGGGGCACCAGCCCGTGCGATATGCCGCTGCTGGAATGCTTCGCCGGCGAGGGTTATGCCGTCAATTCGGCGATCATCGACGGCCTGCCGACGGCTGAGGCGAAGGTAAAGATTACCGCGTGGCTCGAGGAGCGCGGGCTCGGCAAAAAGACCATTAACTACAAACTGCGCGACTGGTTGTTCTCCCGCCAGCGCTACTGGGGCGAGCCGTTCCCGATTGTCTGGGAGCATGGGAAACATCGGCCCTTACCCGAAAACGAGCTCCCCCTGACCCCGCCGCCTTTGGACGACTTCAAGCCGACCGGCACCGGAGAGCCGCCGCTGGCGAAGGCGACGGAGTGGATTCGCTATTCCGAAAACGCCACCCGCGAGACGAACACCATGCCGCAATGGGCGGGCTCGTGTTGGTATTACCTGCGCTATTGCGACCCTGGCAACGCGGCGCGGTTCATTGGCGAGACCGCCGAGCGCTACTGGATGGGAGGAAAACCAGACGTTTCCGCCTCCGCGGAGTCGAGAACAGCGGCAAAAACCATTGTCGGCAGCTCAGGCGACCCTGCCGGAATGGCAAATACAATTGTCGGCAGCTCCGGCGACCCAGCCGGAACGGCAAAAACAATTGTCGACGGCCCCGGCGACCCTGCGGGAACGGCAAATACAATTGTCGGCAGCTTCGCTGACCATGCAGGAACGCCGAAAACATCCGCCGGCACCCCTGCCGAGGCTTCGCGAATGCGGCCGGGCGGCGTCGATCTCTACGTGGGCGGCACCGAACACGCGGTGCTGCATCTCCTTTACGCCCGCTTTTGGCACAAGGTGCTCTTTGACCTCGGCCATCTCTCCACACCGGAGCCGTTCCAGCGGCTGGTCAACCAGGGGATGATGCTCGGCGAGGATGGGCAGAAGATGTCGAAGTCGCGCGGGAACGTGGTGAATCCCGACGACGTGATCGCCGAATACGGTGCCGATGCGTTCCGCTGCTACGAGATGTTCATGGGGCCGCTGGAGCAGATGAAACCGTGGTCGATGACCGGTGTCGAAGGCGTGTCCCGGTTTCTCGCGCGCGTCTGGCGGCTGATCATGGAGGAAAAGCAGGACGGCTCATGGGCGCTCTCGCCCGGCGTGCAGGAGACCGAGCCGGACAAGGCGCAGCTCAAGGTAATCCATGGGACGATCAAAAAGGTGACCGGCGACATCGAGACGCTCTCCTTTAACACCGCAATCTCGGCGATGATGGTGTTTGTCAATGCGTTCACGAACGCCGAGGTGAAGCCGCTTTCCGCGATGCGGACGCTGCTGGTTTTGCTGAACCCCTTCGCGCCGCATCTGACGGAGGAACTCTGGGAGACGCTCGGCGGGACGAGCACGATCGCGAACCAGCCGTGGCCGTCCTTTGACGAAAGCTATCTCGTCGAGGACGAGATCGAGATCGTCCTGCAGATCAACGGAAAGCTGCGCGATAAGATCGTCGTGCGGAAAGACGCGACCAAGGAACAGGTCGAAGCCGCCGCACGCGACAGCGCGAAGATCGCCGAGTGGACTGCCGGCAAGGAGATCAAGAAAGTGATCGTGGTTCCCGGCAAGCTGGTGAACATCGTCGTCGGGTAGCGTTTGCGACCACGCCCAGTGCAGCGCGCGATTGGATGATGAGATGCAATTCCACGTCGTCCACATTGGCCCGCTTGTGGCGCTCATCGCGGGCATCCTGATCCTGATCGCGCCGCGTTTGCTAAACTACATCGTCGCGATTTACCTGATCATCGTCGGCCTGCTCGGCCTCGCGATACTGCGCTGACTTTACACCGAGCGGCAGAACTCCTCGAACCGGTCGAGGCCTGTCTTGATAATGTCGATGCTCGTGGCGTAGCTGAAACGCACCGTGCGGTCATCGCCAAAGGCGATGCCGGGAACGACTGCGACGTTGGCCTTGCTCAACAGGCGATCGGCGAAGTTCTGCGACGTAAGCGAGAAGCGGCTGATGTTTGCGAGGATGTAGAATGCGCCGAGCGGCTTCACGGCGGTGACGTTCGGGATCTTCGAGAGACGGTCGAACATGTAATCGCGGCGGAGATTGAACTCGTCGCGCATGTCGGAGACCGGCTGCTGGTCGCCCTTGAGCGCGGCGAGCGCGCCTTTTTGCGCAAAGGAATTCGGGTTCGACGTGCTGTGGCTCTGGATGGAATCGATGGCTTTCGCAATCGAATCCGGCGCGCCGAGATAGCCGAGGCGCCATCCGGTCATCGCGTAAGCTTTGCTGAAGCCATTGACGGTGATGGTGAGATTGTAAGCTTCCGGCGAAAGCGATGCGACGCTGACGTGCTCCGCGTCATCATAGGTGAGCTTTTCGTAAATCTCGTCGGAGAGAATGAGGATGTCTTCCTCGGCTGCGACCTCGACGATTTTCTCGAGCTCTTCGCGGGTGTAAACGGCGCCGGTCGGATTGCCGGGCGAATTGAGGATGACCATCTTCGTGCGCGGAGTCATCGCGTTTTCAAAATCCTCCGCGCTCATTTTCCAGCCGCTCTGCTCGGTCGTCGGCACGAACACCGGCTCGGCTCCGGCGAGGCGGACCATTTCCGGATAGCTCAGCCAATACGGCGCCGGAATGATGACTTCGTCGCCCGGCTCGCAGGTCGCGAGGATGGCGTTGTAGCACGATTGCTTTGCGCCGTTGCTGACGATGATCTGGTGCGCCTTGTAGTCGAGTTTGTTGTCCGTGGAAAACTTCTCGCTAATCGCGGTGCGCAACTCGGGGATGCCGGAGCTGGGCGTGTATTTGGTAAAACCACTGTTGATCGCCTCGATGCACGCGGCCTTGATGTGATCGGGCGTGTCGAAGTCGGGCTCGCCCGCGGCGAAACCGCAGATATCGATGCCTTCGGCTTTCATCGCCTTGGCTTTGCTGTCGATGGAAAGCGTGAGGGACGGGGTGAGACTATTGGCGCGTGATGAGATGGACATGGGATTAGGATTTAGGATTTAGAGGATTGGTTACGCAAATTGCACGTCGATCAGCGGCTTGAAATTGTTCTCGTCGATCTGGACGATTTTCATTTCCCGTTCGGCGTTCTCGGCGGAGTCGGATGCGTGCGCGGCGTTGACCATGATCGTCTGGCCAAACTCGCGGCGGATCGAGCCGGGCGGCGCTTTCGAGGGATCGGTCGGGCCGAGCACCTCGCGGATTTTGCGGACGGCGTCGATGCCCTGGTAAACAAGGGCGATGCACTTTTCCGAACCGGGATCACTGCGGCGATCAGCGGGACAATCGCTCGGGCGCATGCCGGCCATGAATTGCACGATCGATTCCCAGTTGTTGCGGCCGGCAATCGGCCCAAGCAAATCGCCGAGCTTGCGCTGCACGTCGTCATTCAGCGGACAGCCGAGTTCGTCCTCGACCAAAAGCCGGACACGCGCGCCGGTCGGATCTTTGAGTTTATCCATGAGCACATCGAGCACGGGACGGTAAAATTCCTCGGCCTGCGCGACGCTCATGCGGTGAACTTTGAAGCCGATGATGTAAAGACCGGTGCGCGAGAAAACGTCGATGACGCCGCCGGGACGCGCGTTCGGGAAACGGAAATTGTCGGGCTTGATGAGCACGAGCGTCTTTTGGACATTCACGCTTGCGGGGAATTGCACCGCATCGTCGAGCAATCCGCCATCGCTATCCGAATAATGTGCCCAAAGCTGCAAGTCACGCTCGGCGGCCTGCGCATCCGGCGGCGCGATGACCGCCGGCTCAAAGTAAGTCACGTTGCCGTCTTTGTCCGTGATGTAATCGCCGAAAGTATCGCGGATCGTCTCACCGCTTGTCCGTTCGTTAACAATATGGCCAACGACGTTTCGGATTTTCGCAATCGCTCCGTCGCCGCGAAACACGAGCAGCAGCACACGCGGACGATAGCCGGTGCCGTCCGGCTGGAAGTTCTTCAAAATGTAATTGCCGAGCAACTCCTGCGTCTTGCGATGGCGCGGATCGGGATCGGTGACGACCTGGTCGGCGAACTTTTCCGTCAGCTCCTTGCCCGGCGCGAAGATGCGACCGCGCACGAGATCGAGCCCGGTGCGCGAAATGAGCCGGGCGATGATTCCGCCCGTGCGTGATTTGCGCATCGAATAAGGCGTGACGATGACGTAGCTGAGTTCTTCTGCCATGAGGAAAAGGGCAGGCAAATTAGCGGGGCGCGCACGAGGGCGTCAATGGAATTTGCGCATGATTTCCGCTTGATCGTGCTGGCCATGCAAAGGATTGGGAACAAGATCAAATCGAGATCGCGATCAGGAGCGCCGACAAGCAGCGGTTAAAAAATAGCAAAATTCCACAAGACACGCTTGACGCGCATGCTATTGTTGCAACCGAGTCTCAATAAAGATGTCCGCCATTCTCGAACAACCAATCAGTCTCAAGCAAGCCCGCTGCGGCGAGCCGCTCCGCATTTTGTCCGTGCGCAACGAATGCCCGGCTTCGCAGCGCCTGCGTGAACTCGGTTTTTGCGAGGAAGCCGTCGTCAGCAAACTCGCAGACGGCAGCGCGATGATCTGCCGTCTCTGCGGTATCCGCGTTGCGATCGCGCGCGATCTCGGCGAGCGGATTTTGGTCGAGCGGCTGTGAGCGGCGAAGTCCTCAGCTCGCTGGCGGCCGGCGAACGCGGACGCGTCGTCGGCTTCGATCTGCCTCCGGAACAGCAACAGCGCTTGTTGGAAATGGGTTTAACAACGGGCGTCGAGTTCCAAATCATCCGCTACGCGCCGCTTGGCGATCCGCTCGACCTCAAGGTGCGCGGCTATCATCTTTCGATCCGCAAACGCGAAGCCAGCTGCATCCGCGTCGCACGGCTGTAAGCAATGACAACATTGGTCCAACAAGCGGAAACCGTCCGTCAAGTCGCCATCGCCGGCAATCCGAACTGCGGCAAGAGCACGATTTTTAATGCGTTAACGGGAATGCGACAAAAGGTCGGCAACTATCCGGGCGTGACGGTCGAGAAAAAAACCGGCCGCTTTTTCGGCAGTCACGGCGAGACGATGTCGCTGCTCGACTTGCCCGGCAGCTACAGCCTGCAAGTCCGTTCGCCCGATGAGGCGGTCGCGCGCGACGTGTTGCTCGGCCGGCTGCCCGATACGCCGCGGCCCGATGTGATCATCGCGGTCGTTGATGCGTCGAATCTCGAGCGCAATTTGTATCTCGTCGCGCAACTGCTCGACCTGCAACTGCCCGTCGTCGTCGCGTTAAATATGGTCGATTTGGCCGAACAAAACGGCTGCGTCATCGATGTCGCTGCGCTGCGCGAAAAACTCGGAGTGCCCGTGATCCCGATGATCGCGACAAAGGGCGTTGGTTTCATCGAGTTAAAACAAGCGCTTTCCTGTGATCCGCTGCCGAAACCCGCCGTGTGCGTGCCGATGCCGGAAGTGATCGAAACCGAGGCGCGCGCTCTTGCCGAAAAACTCGATATTTCATCCGACATTGCTTTTCCCGAGGCGCTGCTGCTCCTCGCGCTGCACGACCGCGCGCTGGCAGAACTCGCGCACGAACGCGAAATCATTGATGCGACGCTCGCCGCGCAGCGCCGCATTCGCGACGTCGATCTCGACCCGATGTCCGCGCAGGTCGATGCACGCTACGCGTGGATCCAAAAGGTCTGCCACGCCGCTGTCAGCAAGCCCGGCGATCACAGCGTGTCGATTTCAGACCGTATTGACGGGGTGTTAACGCATCGCTTTTTGGGCTGGGCTGCATTTCTCGGCGCAATGGCACTGATGTTTTTCTGCATCTTCACCGTCGCGCAATATCCGATGGACTGGCTCGACGGCGCATGCACCGGCCTCGCAAATTGGGTCGGCAGCAAGCTGCCCGCGAGCGATCTGCGCAGCCTGCTCACCGACGGTGCAATCGCCGGTGTCGGGCGCGTCGTCGTCTTTTTGCCGCAAATTTTGATCCTCTATTTTTTCCTCGGAGTGCTCGAGGACAGCGGCTACATGGCGCGCGCCGCGTTCATCATGGACCGGCTGATGTCGCGCGTCGGCCTGCACGGGAAATCGTTCATCCCGCTGCTCAGTTCGTTCGCATGTGCGATTCCCGGCGTGATGGCGACGCGCACGATCGAGAACCGCAAAGATCGCCTCGTGACGATCCTCGTCGCGCCGCTCATGAGTTGCTCGGCGCGACTGCCTGTTTACGCATTGATGATTGCCGTCCTGATCCCCGCCGCGAACGCACTGCAAAAAGCCGGTATCATGCTTTGCATGTATCTGCTCGGCATCATCGCAGCTTTCGTCATGGCGTGGCTGTTTAAGCGCACGCTGCTGAAAAGTGAAACACCGATGCTGCTGCTTGAATTGCCGCCGTATCGTATGCCGTCACTGCAAACCGTCGCGCTCCGCATGTGGGAACGCTCCGGAATTTTCCTTCGTCGCGCCGGCACGGTCATTCTGGCGCTCTCGATTTTATTGTGGGCGCTCGCCACTTATCCAAAACCGTCCGACCCCAACGCGTCGCCCGCCGATGCGCTTGCACACAGCATCGCCGGCAAAATGGGGCACGCGCTCGAACCCGCGATTCGCCCGCTCGGTTTCGATTGGAAAATAGGCATCGGCCTCATCGGCTCGTTCGCGGCGCGCGAGGTTTTTGTCAGCACGATGTCGATTGTTTATAACGTCGAAAGCAGCGACAAAGAGAACATCGAGCCGCTCCGCGACACGATGCGCAACGAACTTCGCGCCGACGGCAGGCAGGTCTTCACACCGCTCGTCTGCATCGGGTTGATGGTCTTTTACGTGCTCGCGATGCAATGCATCAGCACCGTCGCGGTCGTCCGACGCGAGACCAACTCGTGGACCTGGCCGCTGTTCCAAATCGGCTACATGACCGCGCTCGCCTGGCTCGGCGCATTTGCCGTTTTCCAAGGCGGGCGCCTGCTCGGTTTCCAATGAGTCCGCTCGTCGATCACATCCTCGTCGCGCTGCTCATCGTTGGTGCGCTCGCATTTTTCGCACGCCGATTTTTCAGCAAAAAAAAATCGTGCGGCAGCGGTTGCTGCGACGTGGGCAAACCGAAGATCGGACGCTAGGAAACACGCGAAACTTCGACCGACGAAATCGGCGGCAGGTTGTCGGCGAGCACCTGCCACGAGTCGCCCTCGTCACTTGACGCAAAAATTTTGCCGGTGTTCGTCGCGAAATAAATTCCAGCCGGATCGGCGTCGTCCACGGCCATGCCTTCGCGCAACACGCCCGCAAAAACTTTTTCCTCCGGCAGACCCTTCGCGAGCGGCTGCCACGTTTTCCCGCCATCGCGACTGCGAAACACGCGCAACTGCCCGTCCGGCGGGCAGCGAAACTCCGCGCCTTGCAGCGGCAGCACGTAAATCGTCTCCGGCTCACGCGGATGAACTCCGAGCGGAAAACCAAAATCCGACGGCAGCCCCGCGGTGATTTCCTCCCACGTGTCGCCCGCATCCGCGCTGCGATAAACGCCGCAGTGATTTTGTTGAAACAGCAAACCGGAGTCGCCGGCCGAGATCAGCAGCTTGTGAACGCACTGCCCGAACTCCGGATATTTCTCCGGCATGAACTCCGCGCGCGTGCCGCGGTTCTTTGTGTGCCATGTTTGACACCCGTCGTCGCTGCGAAACACGCCGACTGCCGAGATGCCGACGAACATCCGCTGCGGATTTTTGTGATCGAGCTGGATCGAGTGCAGGCAAAGACCGCCCGCACCCGGATGCCAAAACGGCCGCGTCGGATGCGTGCTCAACGTCGTGACTTCGGTCCACGTCTCGCCGGCATCTTCGCTGCGAAACAGCGCGGCGGGCGCCACGCCGGCAAACAGCACGCCCGGCTCGTTCGCGCGACCCGGCTCGATATGCCAGATGCGCTCGAGTTTCAGCCCGGATTTTTCGTCAAAGGCAGGACCGCGTTTCGCGCTCGTCCACGTCTGCCCGAGATCGTCGCTATAAACAATCTCGCAGCCGAACCACGCATCGTTCGCCGTGGCAAAAATCCTTCCGCTGCGCGGATCCCGCACCGCGTGGTTGATTTCCTTTCCCTTCAAGAATGCACCGTGCATTTCCCATCGCTTCCGATCGCTGCTCGAAAAAATGAAGAGACCTTTTTTCGTTCCGGCCAGCAGTTGCATTTGCATGGCGCGGATTTTTTTCCGCGCGCGTCGCAAATGGCGAGTCTAAATCGCGCGAAAGATGCCGGCGGAGGGGGTCGAACCCACACGCCCTTGCGGGCACTGGATTTTGAGTCCAGCGCGTCTGCCAATTCCGCCACGCCGGCAAAAGCGTGCGACGAAGGTAGCCGCTAAAAATTCGTTTGCAAGCCCTCCTGCAAAGCGCGCGGCGGGCCGAGAATTTCGCGCAAAATCATCGCGTCGCGCAGCGTTGCGGGCGATTGCAGCAGCGCGCGAAAGCTCGCGCGCGGCGCGGTTGGTTGCGCGGTTTTTCCCTCGATGAATTCCGGCACAACTTCCGGCGCGATTTGTGTGGTGACCGGAATCGATTCTACTTTCGGCTCTGGAAAATATGCGGGCGCGGGTTGCGGCGTTTGCAGGATTTCCGGCTCTGGCTCGCGAATCACCTCGCGCTTTTTCGGCTTAAAAACAGTCGGCGGAAACGCAACCGGACGCGGCGCGATAATCGGCGGAACCGGCTTCACGCGCGGCACGCGCTGCTGCTCGATGACTTCGCGACGCGAAAGTTGCCTGCGCTGCGGGCGCGGCGGCGGCGAATCCTTCGGCACACCGAGCGCCTCCATGAAGCGCCGCATCCGCTCTTCTTCACTCGTCTCGTCGCGCGGCGAGCGCGGCGCGTCGTCATCATTGGAGCTCCCGCCTTTGTCGCTGATGAGCCATTTCATCAACGCGAGCGCGCCGATGATGATGAAGACGAAAAGCTGTTCCATCGCGAATTACTTCGCTTCTTCGCGCGGCTTGTCCGTGCCGGCAATCGACTCGCGCATGTTCGTATCGGACTGCACGTTTTTCATGCGGTAGTAATCCATGATGCCGAGATTGCCGGCGCGAAATGCCTCGGCCATTGCCTGCGGCACGAGCGCCTCGGCCTCGACGACTTTTGCGCGCTGTTCCTGCGTCTTCGCGCGCATCTCCTGCTCGACGGCGACCGCCGCGGCGCGGCGCACTTCCGCTTTCGCTTGTGCGACACGTTTGTCCGCGTCCGCCTGCTCGGCTTGCAGCTTCGCGCCGATGTTTTCACCTACATCCACGTCGGCAATATCGATGGAAACGATTTCGAACGCCGTTCCGCTGTCGAGTCCCTTCACGAGGACTGTCTTGGAAATTCGATCGGGATTCTCGAGCACTTCCTTGTAGGAATCGGCGGAGCCGATTGCCGTTACGATGCCTTCGCCGACGCGCGCGATGATCGTTTCCTCGGTTGCGCCGCCGACGAAACGGTCGAGATGCGAACGCACGGTGACACGCGCTTTGACTTTCACGCCGATACCGTCCTTCGCCACGCCGTCAATGGTGCTGCGGCCCATCGCCGCGTTCGGACAGTCGATTACTTTCGGGTTGATGCTCGTGCGCACCGCTTCGAGAACTGTTTTGCCCGTGCCTTTCGTCGCGAGATCGATTGCGCAGGCGCGGTTGTAATCGAGCGCGATTCCCGCTTTGTCCGCAGCGATCAACGCGAGCACCACCTGGCCCACATCGCCACCCGCGAGGTAATGCGCTTCCAGCAAATCGGACGGAATGTCGATGCCCGCTTTCATCGCCGTGATGCGTGTGTCGACGATCACGCCGACCGGCACGCGCCGCAGCCGCATCGCGACCATCGTGAACAACCCGACCGGCGCATTTGCGATGCGGGCGCGGATCCAGATGCCGATGAAGTTAAACATCACCACGACAAAAATCAGGACGAACAACGCCGCGATGCCGACGATCGCGAGCAGAAAGAGACTTCCGAAACTTGGATTCATGTGCTGCGCTTAACCGTTTTTTGAAAAGCCATCAATGTTTAACATTTCCGCGTCGTCACAATTGTGCGCTGCATTGTGCATTTGTGCTGCCATGTTAGCTTTTCCTAAATGAGTGAGCCGAAATTTCCGACGCCCGAGGAACTGCAGCAAAAGATTTCCGAATTTATGAAGACACAGTTCGGCGGCAACGTTTCCGTCTCCACGCACGTCGCGACGGAACCGGACGGCGCGCCGACCTATGATTTCGAAATGGACGACGATTTTTTCGAGTTCGACTATCTGCCGCGCGACATCAAGGCGTATCTCGACCGATTCGTCATCAAGCAGGATGAGGCGAAGAAGGTGCTCTCGATCGCCGTCTGCGATCACTACAATAACGTGAATTACATGCATCGGCTCAAAAAGGAGAGCGCGCAGAAGGCGTATGAAACCGAATACGCGAAGCAAAACGTGATTCTCATCGGACCCACCGGCGTCGGAAAAACCTATCTCATCAAACACATCGCCGACCTGATCGGCGTCCCTTTTGCAAAAGCGGACGCGACGAAATTCAGCGAGACCGGCTACGTCGGCGGCGATGTCGATGACCTCGTGCGCGAGCTTCTTCGCCAGGCCGACGGCGATATAGCGATCGCGCAATATGGCATCATTTACATCGACGAGATCGACAAAATCGCGGCGATGCAAAACCCGACGGGGCGCGATGTCAGCGGACGCGGCGTGCAGACGGCGCTGCTGAAATTGATGGAGGAAACCGACGTGCCGGTGCGCAATCCGATGGACCTGCAGGGTCAGCTCCAGGCCGCGCTCGAGTTTCAAAAATCGGGCGGAAGACCGCAGCCCCAGACCATCAACACGCGGCATATTCTGTTCATCGTCAGCGGCGCATTCGACAAACTCAAGGGCGTCATCCTGCAACGCGTGAAACAGTCGCGCATCGGCTTCGCAGCGGAGCCCGCAGGCTCGCTTGACGACGCCGGCCTGTTCCGCCGGGCCACGACGCGCGATTTCATCGACTTCGGTTTCGAGCCGGAATTCATCGGCCGCCTGCCCGTCCGCGTCGTCTGCGAGGAACTCAACGTCGCCGACCTTTTCGAAATCATGAAGCGCTCCGAAGGCAGCATCATCCGGCAATACGAGCGCGCGTTTCAGGCTTACGGCATCGAGGTTGCCTTCGAGGACGAAGCGCTGCGGCGCATCGCACAGCTCGCCGCCGAGGAGAAAACCGGGGCGCGCGGTTTGTTAACCGTCTGCGAGCGCATCCTCCGCCAGTTCAAATACGAGCTGCCCGGCTCCGGCGTCACACGATTCAACGTCGATGCCGACCTCATCGAACAGCCCGACGCGACGCTGCAAAAACTGCTCGCACTCGGCCACGCGGAAAAAACGAAAGCGCACGCCGCGGTCGCGCGCGATTTCGCGCGGCAGTTCACGGAAAAACACGACGTCCGCATCAAGTTCAGCGACGACGCCATCGCGCGCCTCGTCGCCGTCGCCGATTCGGAAAATGTGGAAATGCTCGATCTCTGCGAGCGACTTTTCAAAGACTACGAATTCGGCCTAAAGCTGGCCCGCGGCAGCGGCAAAACACTCATCCTCACCGCCGACGCCATCGACAGCCCCGACAAATTCTTAAGCGACTGGCTCGTAAAAACCTTCCGCGGCACCCCGCCCGAAGACACACCTGCATAGCCGAGGCCGCCGGGGCGACACTCCATCCAGCCTCACCGCGGCTTCCACCGGAGTGATCGAGCTATAGTAGCTTTACCTGTTGGTCGCTGCTCTCAGCCTTCGCTTTCTGGAAGTTCAAATCCGGCGCGTGGTCATCGCCACCATCTGCCGAGAAAAAGGACACGACATCGACGCCGCCTGCGGGCAGTTGCGGCTATAGACGCAAAGGGAGATGCAGACGGCTTAAACATTGAAGATAGTTCTATCTTTTACTTTAAGAGTTTTTCGTATTCGATGAGCATCCGTTTAACCCCATCCCGGTATTCGTCGATTTTACGTATAATTCCACCTATCAAAAAAAGTGCCACTACGCTAATTGTTAGCACAATCCAGACATAGTAATTTTCAGTGGGGTGTTTTAGAGAGAAGCCAGGAGGACGAAATGGCGAATACCCCCACTGCAAAAAACAAAACTGCACGATGCCGCTAAAGGCGATTGTTGCTACAGGTAAAAGACCGAGCCCTTTGTAAGCAACTCTTATAAAAGGGAAAGCATGTCCTTTATTACTTTCGTCATAGTTGAAACTGCTATAGGCCGTATCATCGTCCGTCAAATGAGTAAAAACTAGGTTTCCAGCGATCCCGTGAAAAACAAAACGTATTGTTGCTTTATCACAAGATGCAGTATCTCGGAGTAAAGAGTGCACACTGTGGTTCTCACGCCGAGAACACCAAAAGAACCAGATCATAGTAATCGTGAGGGCACAGCTCGCGAGCAATGTCGCATCACTGGTGCTAACTCTCACACCTAGTAAACTTGAAGAGATTTGCTGGTTCTGCACCCATTGATCCAGCCAACGCTGCTGTAAGTATGAAGTGATTGGATAACTTTCTGCTAGGCTTCGCTCAGCTGTGTAGTTAATCGGATAGCCATTTCTATCTTTCACATCTTGATTAAGGATTGATGAATTCCAGAAGCGGTATCTGCCAAAATCCCGATCCCAAGAAAAATAAGCATTAACGATTCCGAGAATAATGGACACCGAAATTACCGTCGCGACAAAAAAGGCAATCCGGGATCGTGTAAGACAGTCTTTAATACCATCCAGCCGAATCTGCAGTGTAGCTTTTAGATCAATTGTTTCCATGCTCGCATTCTTACAGCTTTTACTACAATCGGGTTGAGTTTTTACGCAGTCTAGCGATCCTTATTGCATCCACTCAACTGGCATTGTATTCGATCGCTATAGATAGTGGCATGCCTATTAAGCTATCGCTAGCGATTGCACAGTTTCAGGTTCCAGTCCAGCAAGTAACTTTTCGGTCCGCCCACTGATACCTTCGAACGAAGCAGGAAACACTCCATCTCGCGAATTTGGAAACACGATATAGCGAATATAGGCTTTCTCCGTTCCGCCGTTGCGCGGACTGCAATGGTCATTCCCAAGCAACTCACGCGCTGTTGCAATCGAAGCTTCGCCGATTTTGTGTTTCGGTCCCGCATCTGCAACAATTGCAGCGATACGTTTACCCGTGCGAGTGTTAATTACTATCGCATAATCTCCCAAGCTGGCATTACCGAGGTGTCCACCAGGAAGAACGATGTAGGGAATCGACTCGGCATCCACGTAACGCCGCGGATCCGTTTTCGGACGCGTTAAATCCTGAAGCGACGTTGTTGAAATGTAATAACCCGGTGCAGGATCACCATCCTTTTGCTCGATTGGTTTTCCATTTCCATCGGTCAACACTCCGACCCAGTTGCCATTTTGATCCTTCCCGTTCTGATCATAATCCAATCCATCATTACCATCTTTGTAAGCACGGAAAGCCCCATCGGCATCGATTTCCATACCAGCCGTATAATAAATCACTCTTCCATCTGCTGTTTGAAAAATTGTAGAGTCGCCGATGTGGTCAAGGGCTCCATCCCCCATTGGAGGCACATCTTCTGGAATCGCAAAACTGAACTTACCCGCCGCAGCATAGGTATTTGGTCCGACAACACCGTCGTCTCCAAGCCCTTCACGACGTTGAAACTGAATGGTTGCCTGTTGTGTCCCGAGCTCAAAATCGCCGTCAACGGGACCAGGATTAAAACCCTGTTCGCTTAAGAATTGTTGCCATGCGGCAACATCACCGCCCTTTGTTCCGATAGTTAGGATTCTGCTCATAGTTTATAGTGATTTTGTTTAATGTGTTTTGTGTTAAGATTGCATTTGCAATATTATGCCTAGTTGGTTTTTTCCGGGACCTTAAAACCGATATAGGTTCCACCGCTAATACCCATGAGTCCCAACATTGTCGCCGAGATTTCAGGCATGGCCAATGAATGATATACGCTATGCACGAATATTATCCCAACAATCAGGGTCCACGCCGCGATTTGGAATCGGTGAAAGCTGATACCACCACCATCACTAACCAAGTCCCACAAAAATCCACGGCTTGCCGATGGTTGAAGTAATTCATTTAGTCGCGCTATTTCCTCGTTTGCTTCCTCAAGCTTCGCTTGCTCCTCTGGAGTCCGATTATTACTTGCGTTCAAGGTTTTGCTTATTCTTGTAAATTCGTCCCTTTTGAGTCTAGCACCGGTGTTCTTAGCCGCATCCACCATGACGGCGGCAAAGCCCGTTGCGGCACTAATCCCTATCAAACCCAATACAGACTCCGTGACTGTATCTGTATCTCCGGTGACCATGAAAATGAAAAGGTAGGCTGCAATGGTAATAAACAGCCAAAATGCCATTTGCGTGCGAGCCAAGCTAAAAGGTTTGTTTCCTTCAGGCAGACAGGCGCCATCGTCCCTCAGTAAATCCGTTTTCCATCCCATCAAAAACAATAATATTGCAAGGGCTATCATTGACCAAAACCACCCCCATAACCATCCGCGGTAGATAACGCGCATCTCCAATTTTACATTGGTAATTAGTGGTAGCTCCCCTTTACGGCCAAGTGTAACATCCACTTTGGGCCAGTCTTTCCCGAGAAACTGAAGCGTTGGGCACAATACTCGGTTCCACGCATCCCGACTATCCGCTTTGGTCGAATCTCTTGAAAGGATTACGCTAATCCAATCATCCGCAAGCTTGCTTAGGATGATTTCAGCATCTGGTATCAATATCCCGCCAACATACACCTGCAATTCCTTTTGAGGATTTTGTTGCTGCCATTCCTTCAACCCTTTGCCGTGAAGTGTAATCATTCGATCGAGGCCAATGAAGCCTTCGCCTTCCGTAATTACCGGTGGAGCTAATGGCTGTTTTTGATCTTCGGCCATCCCCATTAGGGACCAGGCCAGCAGCAAGGTTACAACAATAACGAGCCTTGGTCTTTTTTGAGACAACGTGGCCGTGATGAAATGTGCGAGCATAGCTTTCTTACTGATACGGGACAGAAATTGACTTTTGATAACGTAAGGGTTGAAGAATCGGAAAGCTCGTCGCGGCGCTTGCCCAAGGCCACCAGCTTCGTTCCTTCACCGGCCAGCAAGAAGGCGCAGAGTAACCTTTATCTTTTAATCGTGAAATGAGATAGTCACTAATGTCGACCACTGCAGTGCAGCTTACCGGCTTCTTTCCCAAAAGCTGGCTGGTAAATCGTATCGTGAGCTTCCGATTCCGTTGGATTCCCCCGATAAAGGTATCCCATGACAGGTAATTCCGTCCCGGGTCCTCCCGCGTCGTGCGAGCCGCAAAGTAGGTGCTATGACTGGTTTCGCTCCCTCCGTTCACCGCAAAAGGGGCGGCATCGACGGCGTCATGTGCCGTTAACGCACCTTCGAATGTAGTAAAGGTGACAAACTCCTGCCACTTGTGCTCATAGCTCCTGCCGTTGCAATCAAAGCACAATGCCTCACTCGTGATCACTGCATTGTAGCCGGGTTGACCATCGTTCACATAAGACATACTTGTCGAAAACCGCGGCGAATTGCTGTCCTTATCCCGAATAATCAGCACTTGCTCCGGTGGAAACATCGTCACGTGCGCGCCCCTGACAAAACTCCAGACCGAACATGCAATACCGACGACTGACAAAAGAAATGCCGCCAAGGCCAGAACGTCCGCCTCCGGCTTGATCGTAAACTTCCACCGCAGGTTCTTTGGGAGATCGTCACTCATTGAATTGCAGGTCTTGGGACATCCTCCGGAATCGCAGATGGCGGTGGATCCGCCGGAACAGCACCTACAGGCGGAATATCCTCCGAGACGGATGCCGGAGCGCGGCCCATCGGTTTGGCCATCATTTGCATTTTATACGGTCCTTCTCGCGAAGTTTCTTCAATCGGCCGATGCCTGTAACGTGGCTCGGCATAATAAGAGCCATTCGACCTGCTGCTTGCACTTTCTTCATACGTCCCGCATCCCGTCAGCCCGAGCATTATCACCAGAAAAAGGATAAAATGTGTCTGGTTGGTGATTCGAACATCTGAAGATTGGTTAGCCATAAATCTTAGTCAGCTTCTATCCGAGCGTTACACTCACCGCCGCGCTGCGCGCGCTTTCGCCGGCGGCGTTGTAGGCGGTGACTTGGAAATGGACGGTGGCCTTTGCCGGAAGGTTCTCCAGCAGCACCTGGGTCTCGGTCGTGAGATCGAGCGGCGCGAAATCCGAGTCCACGCCTTCGACTTTCTTGAAAGGCCGATACTTCTCCGCGCGCGGACTTGCAGCCCAGCCGAACGCGATCGCATTCGCGCCGACCTGATGGCCGCTCACCCCATCCGGCACCCCGGGCGCGGAACTGCCCGCGGGCGGCACGAGGCCAAAGTAGTAATAGAACGCGCTTTCATCGGGCAGGATGGAGTAAAGCTCGTTGATGAGCCCGCTCATCGCGTTGCGCAGATCGGCGATGGCGAAATCGCGCGCAGCCTTTGCCTGCACCCGCGCCGCCACCATCCCATTGAGCGCGGTGCGCGCGCCATCGAGCGCGTCGTAGAGTTCGCCCGCGTGGGCGGAGGTAAAGGCGAGGTCATCGTTGGTGAACTGCTTGCCGAGATTCGCCGTGAGATAATCGCGAATGCCGGCGAGCACCTGCGCGCGATCCTCCGGCGAATCGGGCATCGCGGTCGTGCCCGGCTTGTAGCCGATGGCTTCCCAGTCCTTCGACGGAGCGCTGCCGAACGCTTTGACGAAAATGCTCTTTACCGACGCGATGAAGCCTTTCGCATTCGAGTTGGCAATGTTACGCGCAGTCGTGCCATCGCGCTCCCCCTTTTGCGCCGCGTCATAGGTGCTCTGCGCCGTAAAGGCCGCGCCGAACTTCGCCTCCATCACATCCTTCGTCCATTGCTTCACACCGATGGCGACGCCTTTCTTATCGAGGCCATCGATCATGTCCTCGCAGAGGGAAAAGAGTTTGTCGTTGGGATCAGGGAGGCGATTGCCGGTCATAGCGGTTTTTCGGGTTTCGAGTTTTGGTTTTTCATAAAAAGGAAGGTCGTCTGGAGATCACTCACCTTGTCTTGAGATGCGTCGGAGTCGGTTTGGGCGATGTGCAAAACGCCGGACACGACGCGGCTGTCGCTTTTTAGACAGGCAAAATCGGCGGACACGGCGTCGGAATCGCTTTTGGACATGCCGAAATCCTCAGCCACGGCGGAGAAACCACTTTTCGGGATGTCAAAAAGCCCGGACACAGCCGTGGCGACACTTTTGCCGATGTGCTTTTTCGCCGACACACGCGTGGCCGCAGTTTTCGGGATATGCTTTTGGGCAGCAACCGCGGTTTGCACAGTTTTCGGCATCTGCTTTTCGGCGGACACGGCGCCGGTCGCACTTTTCGACATCACCGAAATCGCCGCCACGGCCTTCGTTCGGCGATTTACTCTGGTGAAAGGAGTCCGGGCATCAGTGCGCATCGAGTTAGAGCAGTGTTTCTGGCGGGAACATCCCCGCCGCCAGATTGGCAGGCATGGCTGGAAAAGGCTGGGTCATTGAAGGGAACTGGTGCGTGCGATTACCAAAGGCCCACGGCAGCGGGAAAGACGATGTCGTTGCCATCCCAGCTATTGTTAATCGCCGGAAGCTGCACGATCCCGGCATTGGGTTTGAACTGCTGGTATTCCGCAAAACCGGTGGATTGGGCGAGCCAGCCGGTCTGGGCGAGGCCCTTGGACGTCAAAATCCGGCAGGTGCGACCGGAACCGTAAACGCTGGACACATAACCAGCCGGCTGAATCGCGGCCTGAAATGCCATCATGTAATCTGAAATGCGTCCGTTGATCGTAGGGCCGGTGGCGTCGGAGTCGTCCGGATCGTAATCCACGGTGGCATAAATTTGCGTGCCGGCTGGCTGGCCTAGTGACTGGGCATATGCGGCGGCGGCGTGGCCGTCCACAGTGCCCTGGTTAACCGTGAAATAGTCATCGCGGATCGGATAGCCCTTTTCGTAGATGGACCAGACCTGAAGGGTGGCGTTGCGGAGTTCCGCGATCATCGCAGCGTCGCAACGATCCGGCCTGAGGTAAATGCCAACGGCGATGTAGCCGGCATTGGCAAGATGCTGAGCCTGCCCTGTAGTCTTGGAAGAGGAGTCGAGTGCTTTCATAGTTATGGGTGTGTAGCGATGGCTTGTGAAGGTTATGAACGGTGCCTTGCAACTCGGTGGGTGAGATTCAAGCCGTCATGGTTTTTGGAAAATGACGACGACATCACCTGTGCTGGTCTCAAAGGCCGCAGCAAGCGCATAACCTGCGTGTGCGGGATCCCCAAGGAAGGTGTTGATCTTGGCTTCGATTTGGCCGGAATCGGCGGCATTGATGCGTTTCACGATGACATTCATAGAAGTTATAACGCTGGCAGCGTGCTTAATTGTTCATTGGTGGCTTTGGCCTTTTGTTTTGCTTCGGCATTGGCTTTGTCTTTGCCGGACTCCTTGGAAAGGTTGGCCAGACCGCTGGTAAGCGTTCCAGCGTCGTAGTAACGAATGATGTCGCGCAGCCCCGCCTCAAGAGGATACTCCGTGGTGCCTTGCTCCTTCATCTTTTTGATCATCTCCGTAGCTATATCGGCTCGAGCGGCATCCATCTGGAGGCGAACGGCCTGGATAGTATTGCCAAGGAGAACGTTGGAATCGATCGATTTACTGACTCCTTGCGCCGCCGTGGAGATGGCCGAAAGAACTGTCTTGAGTTCCTTTGCGCCAGCTGCTGTCGAAGCCAAGCTCGTGCCTAACCCTAAAGTATCGGTAAAGATATTCTTCCCCGAGATATCTGCGCGTAGCTCAAAGGTATAGCGATAATAGTAGTCATCCACCATACCCATCAACTCATAGAGAATGCGATTGCGAACGGAGTTGGAGTAACCTGATCCAGCATACGCAGCTTTGAAAAATGGCTGGGCAGGCGTGCTCTGGGCTGGATCATAGCTGTAAGTGAGCACTTTTTCTGGATGCGGATTGCTATGCATCTTGCGATAGGTAAAAGCTTGGTGTGCGCCGGCGGTCGAACATCCAGTCGAGAAGGCGGCACACGAAATCATCGCGACGGCAATTAAGAGTGATTTTATTTCAGGTAGGGACGTGGTCATGGTTGGTTGGTTGGTTGGTTAGATGAGTCCTCTAAGAGCTATGGTTTCTGCATCGCATTCAGCACTTCCAGGATGACTTCGGTAAAATGGGCGACGACCTTGCCGAAGCCACCTACACTGGGATGAAGTTCATTAGCCCAGTCCGCGGTGTTTTGTTGCAGGATGCCGCGGCAGTCGATGTGGTAAACAATACCGGGATTGGCTTTGGCCAAGTTTTCAATGGTCTCGTTGAGCATATTGATAAGTGCCCGGATGACCTTGTAGCGTTCGATGTCGGGCCAAATGCGGTTACGCGCGAAGGCTGGCAAAAGCCAGGGACCTATAAAATGGAATCCCAGCGGCGCACGAAGAACCGCCCGACCATCGGGCATAGCGTAGTCGTAACCGTGGATGAATATCTTGATGTCCGGCTTTGCTCCTTTGACAGCGTCGATAATGGTCTGCATCGCCTTCGAGCAGTAGTTCTGGAACGTATCCAAGGCGCGCGCGGTTCTAAGCGGCGCTTCTCCGGATGAGGCATGATTGAGGAAGAACTCCAGCTCCACGCCATCGCTACCAGCCATGTCATTACCGCCCGCGGAGAGCAGGAAGAAATCGGGCCGGTGTTGCCGGATGGCATCGAGCGTGGTGAGGAGCTGGCAGGGCACCGGTTGTGCATTCGGGCCCAGGTCGGTTCCATAGGCCATGTTTTCCAGAGTGTCGCCGGCCTTAGCTAAATTGAAGATATGGAACTTACCGGTTTGATGGAGCTGAGCGAGTAGATCGCCTTTGAAAGGGTCTTCCAAAAAGGCGGGAAGATAATCGAACCATGAATCTCCCTCCGAGACTCCGACCCAAGCCTGCTCGTCCCATGACTTCGCTGCCTCGGCGTCGATTCTCTTTTCAAAGGTAGCGTTGCCGGTTTGATACATTGTCTCCCGTGCTTCAGGAGTAAGATCAGCCAGGATGGTCTTTACTCGCGAAAAGGGTTGCTGCGGAACTAGGAAACTAGGCGAAAAGGACATAATGATTACTCCACCACGCGGATGGTCCAGAAGTCGTCGCTGAGGCCTGCGTCCAGGAGGTAGGCGTAGGGCATGGTGAAGTAGCCTTTTTTGCCCCAGCCGTGGCCCCAGCTGTTGCGGACGATGAAGCGTTGCTCGGTGTCGTCGTAGCCTACGGCCATGACGGCGTGGCCGCCTTCGTAGGCTTCGTTGGGTGCGGGCATGTTTAGGATGCCGGTCTGGCGGACTGTCTGGCTCATGAAGCCGGCGTAGACGGTGAAGCCGAGGACGAAGGGGTAGCCGTCGGCGATGCAGCCTTTCATCTGGCCGAGGTCGCGGTTGACGCGCTGGTAGCTGACGAGCTGGAATTTCAGGGCGTCGCGGTAGCAGGTTTTCGATGGCTGCTGCGCGGGTTTCGCGCCGGCGGGCCAAAGGTCGCTGGCGGGATCGGCCGGGGTGTCGTCGTAAGGCCACTCGGTCTCGGGGCAGACGCCTTGCTTGGCGACGGTCTTGATGCCGTCGCGGATTTGAGCGCCGGCGTCGCTGGCGATGGTGTGCTCGATGGCGCGTTCGTTATAGTAGATGAAGAGGCGGGAGGGGACGAAGTCGTCGAGCTGCTGCTTCTTGCGGTCGAACTCGATGGCGGCTGCGATGGCATTGGCGGTGCAGGAACCGATGCGGCCCTGGGTGTAAACGGGCGGGCAATGTTTGCGCAGGTTCCACTTTGCGGGGAGCGGTTCCTTGGCGGTGAGCCTGGCGAGCGGCGCGGCGTAGACGTGGTCGCGGTGATCGGGGACATCGGGGATCCAGCCGAGTGCGGTGGAGATGCTGTTCTGTTTTTTCGAGGGGCGTTTGGCCGGCATGCGTGAATTGCTAGCCTGGCGCGAAAACGGCGGTAGTAGGGAAAACCCTATTTTGTCAAAGTGAAAACCCTGTATTTATCATTGCACCCTAGGGGAAAACCCTTTAAACACGAATTTAACGTGCTGGATAAGCTGTCTTTTCGGTGCGTTTTTTTTGGAGACAGCATTGTGAGTCACACTTTTTAAATCGAATGAAAGGTGCAGCAGATGAGCAAACGCGTGATCATCGCCGATACGCATACGGCGGTGCGGGAGATTTTTTCCTCAATCCTCACGAATGAGTTTGGCCTGAAGATCATTGCCCAAACGGATTCGGGACTGGAGGCGCTGAAACTCTGCCGGGCGCATCGGCCCGACTTGTTGATCATCGACGCGCAGTTGCCGGGATTCACGGGCGCGGATGTGGTGGTGCGGGTGCGGAGGGAATTGCGCGGGGTGCGCGTGCTGGTGTTTGCGAGCAGCTGCGAGCCGGGTGTGATTACCGATGTCTTGAAAGCAAAGCCGCACGGGTTCGTCTCGAAATGCGATTCGCTGCAGACTGTGCGCGATGCCGTGGGCGCGGTGTTGCGCGGGTGCAGTTATTTTACGCCGTTTGCCTCGCAGCTTTTGTTCGAGCCCGAGAGCAAGCGCCGCAACACGGAGTTGTCGCGACGCGAGCGTTCGGTTTTGCAATTGATCGCCGAGGGATTGAGCACAAAGGAAATGTCGGATCGTCTCGATATTTCGATCAAGACCATCGAGGCCGTGCGGGCGAACATCAAAACCAAGCTGCGCTTGAATACGACCGCTGCGTTGACGCGCTACGCGGTGCGCGCGGGGCTGGTCGACAGCTAACGTTTTTCACGCGGACGAAAAGGGGCGTGCGAATCGGTAGCGTCCACACTGGACAGGGAGCGGATGAAAATTGAGACTCACCGGTTACACGACTGCATGAATCTCTCACCCGAAAAACGCATTGCCGGTTTGCTCGCGCCGCTCTTTGCGATCCGCACCGAAGACGATCTCGGCGTCGGCGATGTCGGCAGCCTGCGGCAGCTCATCGACTGGGCGGCGGAGAGCGGGTTTCGTCTCGTGCAGCTTCTCCCAATCAACGAAACCGGCGCGGACAACAGCCCGTATATGGCCGTAAGTTCGGTGGCGCTGGATCCGACGACGATTTTCATTTCGCCGGAGTCGATCGAGGATTTGTCGCGCGAGGATTACGACGCGGAACTGGCAAAGGTGGATTTGAAAACGCTGCGGAGCGGTCCGGTGAATTACCGCGTCGTAAAACAACTAAAGCATTCGCTTTTGCAGCGCGCCTTCGAGCATTTCTCGAAAAACGAGCTGGGCCGCAACAGTCATCGCGCGCGAAAATTCCGCACGTTCGTCCATTTCCAGGCGAGCTGGATCGAGGGCTACGCGCTGTTCCGCGTGCTCATGGAGCAGCACGACACCGAGCGCTGGGATGTGTGGCCGCAGGAACACCAGACGATCGCCGCCGCGCAGAAATGGCTGGCGGGTTTGACAACCAGCAAGCGGAAGGAGTTCGAGCGGCGGATGCGCTTTTTTAAATACGTGCAGTGGATCGCGTTCACACAATGGTGCGCGGCGAAGGACTACGCGGAGTCGCGCGGAGTCGCGCTGATGGGCGATGTGCCGTTCGGCATCAGCTACTACAGCGCGGATGTGTTCGCCGAGCCGGAGCTGTTCGATTTGAAATGGAGCGGCGGCGCGCCGCCCGAGCCGTATTTCAAGGACGATCTCTTCACGCAGAAATGGGGGCAGAACTGGGGCGTGCCGCTTTATCGATGGGACGCGATGCGGCGCGATAACTTTGCGTGGTGGCGGCGGCGCGTTCACAACGTGCGCGAGATGTTCCACCTCTTTCGCATCGACCACGTGCTCGGTTTTTATCGCATTTACTGCTTCCCGTGGCGGCCGCAGCGGAATGGGGAGTTTTTGCCGCTCGACGAGAAGCAGGCGCGCGAGAAGACCGGCGGCGAGCTGCCGCGTTTCATCGAGCGCGACGACAACACACCGGAACATCGCGAGCAGAATCGCCGGCAGGGCGAGGAATTTCTCAAGGTGCTGCTCGAGGAAACGGGCGCGCATCGCTTGATCGGCGAAGACCTCGGCACGGTGCCGGAATATGTGCGGCCGAATCTCACGTCGCTCGGCATCGCCGGATTCAAGATTCCGATGTGGGAGAAAAAGCACGACGGCTGGTTGATCGACGGCGGCGATTATCAGCGGCTGTCGGTGGTGACGTTCGCGACGCACGATCACGAGCCGCTGAAAGCGCGCTGGGACCGGCTTTACCAGATCGTTAAACAACACAAAGCCGACGCCGCCGCGGCGTGGGACGAGATGGTGAAGTTCAGCGCATTCGCACACCTGCACATGCGCGAGCCGGAGCCGTGGAGCGACGAGCTGCACGAGAAATTTCTGCGGGCGCTTTTCCGCAGCAACTCGTGGATCGCCGCGCTGATGATCACCGATCTTTTCGCGACCGGGCAGCGCTTCAACGTCCCCGGCGCAATCACCGAGTCGAACTGGAGCGAGCGCCTCCCGCACACGATTTCACAATGGCGCAAAGACCCGCACATCAAAGCCAAGATGCGGCGCGTGTCGGACATTTTACGCGAAGCGGGAAGAGCGTAAGCCAAGGATAAACACGGAAAGCCAACGAAATTTTGAAAACGGAAACGACCGCATTTTGCTTTTCATCCGTGTCATCTCTGTTCATGCGTGGCTGAACTAAATTTATGAAAACACCCATCAAAGTCGCAGTCACCGGCGCCGCCGGACAAATCGGTTACCAGCTCGTTTTTCGCATCGCCTCCGGCGGAATGTTCGGGCCGGATCAGCCGGTCGTTTTGCATCTCATCGAAATCCCGCAGGCGCTCGAAATGCTCAACGGCGTCGTGATGGAACTGCACGACTGCGCGTTTCCGCTGCTCAAGGGAATCGTCGCGACGAGCGATCTCGATGAAGGTTTTCGCGGCGTGAACTGGGCGTTGCTCGTCGGCAGCGTGCCGCGCAAGGCCGGCATGGAGCGCAAGGATTTGCTCGGCATCAACGGCAAGATTTTCATCGGCCAGGGACAGGCGATCCAGCGCAACGCCGCGCAGGACGTGCGCATTTTGGTCGTCGGAAATCCGTGCAATACGAATTGCCTCATCGCGATGAATAACGCGAAGGACATTCCCGGCGACCGCTGGTTTGCGATGACGCGCCTCGATGAAAATCGCGCGAAATCGCAGCTCGCGTTGCGCGCCGGGGTTGACATCACGCGTGTGAGCAACGTCGCGATCTGGGGCAACCACTCCGCCACGCAGTATCCCGATTTTTACAACGCGAAGATCGACGGCAAACCGGCGCTCGAGGTGATCGGCGACGAGAATTGGCTGAAAGACACCTTCATTCCCATCGTGCAACAACGCGGCGCGGCGATCATCAAGGCGCGCGGCGCATCGAGCGCGGCGTCGGCGGCGAATGCAATCATCGACAGCGTCAAAAGCATCGTCATCCCGACCGCGGAAGGCGACTGGCACAGCGTGGCGATCTGCTCGACCGGCGAATACGACGTCGACGCCGGACTGATTTCATCGTTCCCGATTCGCAGCGACGGCTCGAAACTCGAGATCGCGAAATGGGTAAACATCCCGGAATTTGCGCGCTGGAAAATCGACAACAGCATCACCGAGCTGCGCGAAGAGCGCGAGCTCGTGAAGGATTTGCTCGGCTGACCGAGCTTTGACATCCATGCAGGCAACGCGCAAAAAATCTCGCTGCCGTTGTGGTTGCTCTTTGTAGCAACCCCTCGCGCGTCTGCACTAAATGGATCCCGTGTTTGTTCGCATCACCTTCGTTTGGTTTTTCAAGCGCAAGATATGGTGAATTGTTAACACAATATAAGGTGGACAGGTGGATTCAGGGGGTCAGACTCCTTTTGTGAAAATCAAACATATTTTTTTGGCCTCGCTTCTCTCGCTGGGCATTACCGCGGGTCTGAGAGCCGAAACACCAGGCGCGATGACGGTCGCAATTTCTGGCAATGACACCATGAAATACAGCGTGACTAAAATCGAGGCACATCCTGGCCAGAAAATCACTGTTGTGCTCACGAATGAAGGCAATTTACCGAAGGAAACAATGGGACACAATTGGGTGCTGCTGAATGCCGGCGCTAACCCGGTGGCCTATGCGAACCTGGCAGCATCTGCAAAAGCGGATAACTACCAGCCAAAGGCCTTCGCTTCTCATGTCATCGCTTCCATTCCAACGCTTGGACCGAAAGAAACCGGCAAGGTCATTTTCACTGCTCCTTCGGCTCCCGGCTCTTATCCCTACCTTTGCTCTTTTCCTGCCCATTGCGCGTCCGGGATGAAGGGCGTTTTGATTGTCAAGTAAGTCCAAGTCAATACTGAAGACCCCCCATGAACAAAAAAAAATCCTCCCATGCTGTCCGCCTGGCCGTCGCCTTCGCGACTGCACTTTTCATTCCCCAGATAGTCCAGGCAGTTCCCAGCTTTGCAAGGCAGACAGGTATGTCGTGCATCGCGTGTCACACCGAGTATCCCATCCTTACGGAATATGGCCGTCAGTTCAAACTCAGCGGCTATACCTTGAGTTCTGAGCAGACCGAGCTTCCGCCGCTCGCGGTCATGTTTCAGCCCTCCTTCACCCAGACAAACAAAAGCCAGCCTGGTGGAGCGGCTCCTCACTTTGCTCCGAACTCGAATGTGGCTCTTAGCCAGGCCAGCCTCTTTTATAGCGGACGATTGTTTGGCCCCTATGCCAAAGGCATGTTCGGTGACACCGTAGGCAATTTACTCAACCATATCGGCGTCTTTAGTCAGATGACTTATGACGGCGTCGGGCAGCGCTTGAGTTGGGATAATGTTGAAATAAGGATTGCGAACACCGGAGTCATTTTTGGCCAGCCGATTACCTACGGCATTTTCGCAAACAACAACCCCGGCATGCAGGATGTTTGGAACAGCACGCCGGTTTGGGGCTTTCCATTTAGTAGTTCGGGCCTGGCTCCCACACCGGCAGCCGCTACGCTCATAGAAGGGGGCTTGGCGCAGGAAGTCCTCGGATTCGGAGGTTATATGATGCTTTCGAATTCCATCTATGTCGATATAGCTGGATACCACACGCCGGACACTCATTTTCAGGAAGCAATGGGAGTCGATCCCGGTGGTGAAACGCAGGTCCCGGATATCGCGCCCTACTGGAAAGTAGCCTACACACAAGCTTCCGGGAATCACTCCCTCGAGGTCGCTGTCTTCGGCCTTCAGGCTGACACCTACCCCGGCCGCGTGAATACCGCGGGCAAAGATCACATCCTGGACGTGGGCTTCGACGCGCAATATCAGCTTTCGCTTGGCAAAAACGATTTCACCGGCCTCTTCTCCGCAATTCATGAATGGCAAAACTGGGATGCCAGCTTCGAACTCGGCAATACCTCTAACCTGCGCGATAACCTCTGGTCATTGAAGGCAACAATTGACTACCTCTACGACAAAACCTATGGCGCGGCGATCAGCTACTTCCTGGTTAATGGAAAGTCCGATCCATTGCTGTATCCCGACAGTGCGACCGGTTCCCCGGTGAGCGATGGCTTCGTGCTACAACTCAATTGGCTGCCGCTGAACAAATCAGGCGGCCCACCGTTTTGGCCCAAGAGCAACGTGAAGTTTTCCATCCAATACGTCATCTACAGCCAATTCAACGGCACCTCCAAAGGCGCAAGCGATAACAACACACTTTACGTGGAGTCTTGGGTAGCCTTTTAGACGATACAAAAGATTCGTCATTCTCCTCGTTCCGAAACTCCATTTCGGAATAACGGGCGTGCTTACGCCTTCAGCTCGGGCAGCTCGACCCAGCAGCGTTTCTCCCAGCTTTCCAGTCCTTTTTCGGCGAGCTGCACGCCTTTCGCGCCTTCGAGCAGCGTCCACGGGAACGGATCGTCGAGCACGACGTGGCGGAGGAAAAGCTCCCACTGGATTTTGAATGCGTTGTCGAAAATCTGGTAATTCGGCACGCGTGTCCAGTTGTCGAAAAAGTTGATCGGACTGTCGATGTCCGGGTTCCACGTCGGGCGCGGTGTGGCGCTGGAATGTTGCGCGACGCAATCACGCAGACCGGCGACGGCGCTGCCTTTCGTGCCGTCGACTTGCAGCGTCAGCAGATCGTCGCGTCGGACACGCACGGTCCACGAACTGTTAAAATGACAAATAACGCCGTTTTCGCACTCGAAAGTCGCGTAGGCGCTGTCGTCGGCGGTGCATTTGTAGGGTTTGCCCTGCTCGTCCCAACGCTTTTTGATGTGCGTCGCGCCGAGGCAACTCACGCTTTTGACTTTGCCGAAAAGATTGTCTATGACGTAGCGCCAGTGGCAGAGCATGTCGATGATCATGCCGCCGTCGTCTTCCTTGCGGTAATTCCAGCTCGGGCGCTGCGGCGTGATGACGTCGCCCTCAAAAACCCAGTAGCCGAACTCGCCGCGGACGCTGAGGATTTCACCGAAGAAGCCGGTGTCGCGAAGTTGTGCGAGCTTCACCATCCCTGGCAGCCAAAGTTTGTCCTGCACAACGCCGTTTTTAACGCCGGCTTTTTTCGCGACTTTGTAAAGTTCATACGCGGCCTCGGTGGAAACAGCCGTGGGCTTTTCGCAATAGACGTGCTTGCCGGCGGCGATCGCTTTTTTCACCGCGTCGGCGCGGCGCCCGGTGGTTTGCGCGTCGAAGTAGATGATGTTTTCCGGGTCGGCCAGCGCATCATCGAGGTCAACCGTGTAGCGAATTCCCTCGCCCATCGCAGCGAGTTTTAAAAGCTTCGCTTCATTGCGGCCGACGAGGATCGGGCGCGGCATGATCGTTTCCGTTTCGCTGATGCGCACGCCGCCTTGTTTCATGATCGCGAGGATCGAGCGGATGAAATGCTGGTTCGTGCCCATGCGCCCGGTGACGCCGTTCATGATGATGCCGATGTTGTGAATGGTAGTGTCCATGTTTTTTAAGAATGAAGGTTGAGGGATGATGGAAAATTATGCGTCGGCGGGTTTGTCGGTGCATTGCGGCCAGGCGCCTTCCGGGAGCGACGGCGCCTCGACTCCGGCTTTCGGCAGCGTGCCCGCGAGTTCCTGCCGCCAATGCGCGACATCGCCGCTCGGTCCGTAGCAATAAATCATGCGCAGCGGCGTTTCGCCGATGTTCGTGAGCTGGTGAAACACGCCCGACGGAATGTAAACAGCCTGTCCGCCGCTAACGACCTGGCGTTCCTCGCCAAGGCACATTTCGCCGGTGCCCTCGACGATGAAATAGACTTCCTCCTGCTCCTGATTATGCCACGGCACCTGGCCGCCTTTGGGATCGAGCGTAACATTGCCCAACGCGAAATTCGTCGTCTGAATCGGCGCAACGCCGCCGACGATATTTTGTGTGCGTCGTTTTGCCGGATAGCGACGGCCTTCGATTTTGCTGAGATCTGAAATGGTCATTTATTTGGCTCCGAAAAAGGTGAGATACGATTTGTATTCAGCGATGCGTTTCACGTAGAGCGCGACTTCTCGTGCGTGATAATCGCCCCACATGCTTGATTCACCGCACGGCACTTTTTGTCCCGGCGGAATGTAGTCCCAGCCGTTCGGCCGGTGATACACCGAGTGCAGCAGCAAGCCTTGGTGATTTGCATTGCCGCTCAAATACGGCTCATCAAACAAAGTATTCAGCACGGTCAAACCCGCCTGCCAGTAACGTGTGCCGTCGCCGGTCTTGCCGCGCGATTTTAAATAATGGCCGAGCCGCAGCAGACCTTGCGCGGCAATCGCGGCGGCGGAGCTATCCACCGGTTCATGCTCGTTGAACGGCTCGGCGGCGCGATCGAGATAATTGCCAAGCTTGTGCAAATCGGGCGCGCCGGTATCCCAATATGGAATGCCGCAAACCGGCGTGTTCTCGATGTAAAAATCGCATGTCGCCATCGCGGCTTTCAGCATCATCTCCTCAATCGCCGATCGCCCGCCGAGCGGCTCCAGTTCTTGATCCGCGACTGTTTCGAGAAATTCGAGCTGCTCCGGATAACCGCACATGATCCACGCGAGGCCGCGCGTCCACGTGGTGAACGGCGCGAAGCCCTGCTGCGAATTCGGGCAGCGGTAGTTGCCGTCATTCACGTTGAAAATCGACTCGTGCGCCGTGCGTCCGCGCACATCGTAAAAATCGCGTCCTTCGCCATAGTAAACCGCGTATTGCGCCGTCGTTTTCGCGTGTTCCACCAGCCGTTTCAGCAGCGAAATGCGCACATCTTTCTCGCCCATGAGCACGTGGCCGAACTGGTGCGAAACCGCAAGCGCGCGCAGCGAGCGAATCGTGTCGGCGAAGAGCGAGTGCGGACCGTTGAACGAGTAAATGTAACCTTCGCCATTCGCGATGTAAGTCCAGCGGCTCGCCTGCACCGCACCGGAGCATTTTAGCGCCAGTTCGTAAAAATCGCGCTCGTGCTCGTTCGCAGGGATGCGCCCTTCGCCCATGAGCCGCCACAAGTTTCCGTAGGTCGATACGTTATTGAACCCGTGATCGTGCACGCCGACATGCGTGATGTGGTGCGCCATGCGCGAAAAAGTCTTGTCGCGACCGAGCTGCAAAAAGCTCTCATCGCCCGTCGCGTCGAACTGCAAAATCGCCGATCCGTAAACAAAACCCTGCGTCCATTCCGTCCAGCCGCGCGCGGTGTATTTGCCTTTGACCGTGTAAACCGGCGTCGCATTTCCGGGCACGTCGTCCTTGTCGATCGACAGGATTTTCGGCGCGGAAAACTCGAACACGCGCTCGATTTTTTTCGCGAGGTCGGAGGGCTGGAGATCGTGATTGATTTTGATCATCGTTTAAATCGTGTGCAGGTGGAAACCGCCGTCGACATTGAATACCTGACCGGTTGAGTAGGGAAAATGTCCGTGTGCAACCGCGATCACACTTTTGCCGATGTCGGATGGTTTGCCCCAGCGATTGATCGGCGTCAGTCCTTCGGCAAAAAGTTTGTCGTATTTTTCCTTCACCGGCCCGGTCATGTCGGTCTCGATCACGCCCGGCTGGATTTCAAAAACATTGATGCCGTGCTCTGCGAGGCGCACCGCGTAAAGTTTGGTCATCATCGCGAGCCCTGCTTTCGCGACGCAGTAATCGCCGCGATTTGTCGAAACGGTGTAAGCCGAGATGCTCGTGACGTTCACGATCGCTTTCTGAAAATCGGCGAGCGTCGGCGATTCGATCATCAATTTCGCCGCGGCCTGCGTAAGAAAATACGGGCCTTTGAGATTGATGCTGATGAGACGGTCAAAGCTCTCCTCGCCCGCATCCAGCAAATCCGCGCGCACATTCGGCGCGACGCCGGCGTTGTTCACGAGCAGGTCGAGCCGGCCGAACGTCTGTTTTACAAAATCGATCATCCGCGCGCGGTCGGCGGCGATGGAAACATCCGCCTGCACGATCTCGACGCGCACTTTTCCATCGCTCGCTTTTTCGCAAAGCTCCTTGCATTCACGCGCGGCGGCTTCGTTGCCGGCGTAGTTGATGACGAAATCGTGCGTCGCGGCTCGCGCGAGTTCGAGCGCGATGCCGCGGCCGATGCCGCGCGATGCGCCGGTGATGAGTGCAACGGGGGAAGTCACGATGCACTTAGTAAACGAAATGCAAAGCGCGCGCTAGCACCGAGTCGGCTTTCATTAGCACAAAATCACCAGCCGCCCCGCAGCTCCGAAACGCCGCGCGCGTAAGTCTTGAACGAAAAACGCGCAGCCACAATTATCAACACACCATGCAAGTCCCGCTGCTCGATCTTCAGCTCCAATACAAAAAGCTTAAGCCGAAAATCATTGCTGAAATCGAGACGATCGCCGACTCGCAGCACTTCATTCTCGGACCGAAAGTCGAATCGTTCGAGCGCGCGATCTGCGAATACACAGGCGCGAATCACGCCATCGGCGTCACGTCGGGAACCGACGCGCTGCTGGTGATTTTAATGGCGCTAGGCATCGGACCGGGCGACGCCGTCGTGACGACGCCTTACACATTTTTTGCGACTGCAGGAGGCATCGCGCGCGTCGGCGCGAAACCGATTTTTGCCGACATCGATCCGGTTACTTTCAACATCTCCGTCGAATCCCTGCGCGCAACGCTGGAAAAGCATCGCGACGAAAACATCAAGGCGATCATGCCGGTGCATCTTTTTGGTTTGAGCGCGGCGATGGATGATATTCACGAGCTCGCAGCGGAGTTCGGCGTGCCGGTCATCGAGGACGCAGCGCAGGCGCTCGGCGCGGTTTATCTGTCGCAGCAGGGCGTTAAACATTGCGGGGCGATCAGCGAATTCGGTTACTACTCGTTTTTCCCGTCCAAAAATTTGGGCGCATTCGGCGACGCCGGCATGGTGGTTTGCCGCGACGAAGCAATGGCTGTAAAAATGCGCGCGTTGCGCAATCACGGAATGGAAAACCGTTATTTTCACAAAATGATCGGCGGCAATTTCCGCATCGACGCTTTGCAAGCCGCGGTGCTGCAAATCAAGCTCCCGCATTTGGACGAATGGTCGGGCGCACGTCAGCGCAACGCCGATTTTTACCGCAGCGAATTCGCCAAAGCCGGACTCGTCGGCAAACTCACGATGCCCGCCGAAGGACCATCGCGCGACGTGCTGAAGTTCGGGCACATTTACAACCAATTCGTCATCCGCGCGCCGCGTCGCGACGAGCTCTGCGCGTATCTGGCGAAAAACCAGATCGGCCACGCGATTTACTATCCGGTGCCACTGCACCTGCAGGAATGCTTTGCGTATCTCGGCTACCGCGAAGGCGATTTTCCTGAGTCTGAGCGCGCCGCCCGCGAAACGATCGCGCTTCCGATTTTTCCCGAGCTTACGCGCGAACAGCAGCGTTACGTCGTCGAGACGATCGCCGCGTTTTACCGCTGAACGCAAAGTTTTTGACAGCGGTGCGGAAATCCCGCAGATTGCCCGCTCGCACCGGGGTCTTAGCTCAGTTGGTAGAGCGCCTCAATGGCATTGAGGAGGTCAGGGGTTCGAATCCCCTAGGCTCCATTTATTCGCACTGTCGATGGCGGAAACCGCCGCAAATGCGCAGGTTAATTGCCGCCCAATGGATTCGCTTGCAGTTTAGGGGCGGCAGCCGCTACGCCCCGATATTTTTTGCCGTTTTTCTTTACCTTGCCCAAAGAGACTAGGTTCTGAAGCTTCTCATAAGCGCGCAGCCGCAGCATTTCCTCACCGCCATTCGCAGAATTGCGGGCGCGAAGATTGGCGTGGAGTAATTCAAAGATGGGCTTGAATTCCAAGGTAGTTTTCCCCGAAAGCACCGTGATCAGTTCCTCTGTTACAATGTCCGGGCCGCGACGTGAAAAGCTACCGTAAGATTTGTTCATCCGCACTTATCGCACAGGCTCGCGAAAATGCGAGAGCGTAAACTGGATACAAGCCGGATTTATGTCAGTCGGAATATCGTCGGTTGTCTAAAGCAAAGCCAGCAAGCCGTCGAGATTCACGGTCAAGATCGTGGCGAACGTGTCACTAGCGCCATACGGCAAAATCAACCGACCACGGTGAAGTAATGCGCCGCAGGTATAAACTACATTCGGGACATAGCCCTCCCTCTCATTGCCCTGCGGAGTTAAGAGCGGCTCTTCGAGCCGGCCGAGAACTTTTGACGGGTCGTTGAGATCGAGCAGCATTGCTCCGACGCAGTATTTGCGCATCGGACCGACGCCATGTGTGATGACCAGCCAGCCGGCATCGGTTTCAATCGGTGAGCCGCAATTGCCGATTTTCACGGCTTCCCATGACTGCCCCGGCTTGCACAGCAACTTCGGATCGCTCCAAAAATGTGGATTGTCGGAGAACATGATGAAAAGGTTCTCGTCGTCCTGCCGCGAGATCATCGCATAACGCCCGTCAATGCGGCGCGGGAAAAAAGCCATGCCTTTGTTTTGCACGGCGCGTCCGTTCAGCGTCAAGGCGCGGAAGTGCAGAAAATCGGTAGTCTCGAGGAGCTGCGGCAGAATGGCGCGGCCATTATATGCGGTGTAAGTCGCATAGTAGATCACGCTGCCATCGTCTTCGACAAAACGGACGAAACGCGCGTCCTCCATGCCGTTGCTTTCATTTGAAGAGACCGGAAAAATGATTCGCTCGGACACGGCGACGGATGAGTTGAAGATAACTTCGTAGTTGGACTCTGCCAGCCACCGCACGCACTCCGTTGTCCGCTGCTCTTCGCGAGATAACGGCCGATTTCCACGTGCAGCGCGCTGCATCGACTTTTCCAACTCCTCGAGCGTGAACGCGTCTCCAAGCGATTCCATAACCAGGGCGGACCAATCATTCTCAAAGCCCATCTCCATGAGCTTGTGGAGAAAGATGGATCTTCGATAAGTCGGATTCGGATTAATCGCGGGTGCAGTGACGAGAGACGATGGCTTTTCCATCCGGATGGAATGATCGGCGCCTAAAATGCCGGTGCGAAATTCAATCGAAGAGATGTGGCCTTCGCCAGTAGCACGCAGGCTAAGAATGAAGCGCAGTTCGCCATCTGCGAGATTGGTTTGATCCGGATGCGCTACGATGGATGGGTTGAAAAGAGCTGCCGATTCAAGCGCATACTCGCCCGAGAAAAGCGCACCGATGTAGAGTTGGCGCTCCTCGGACAACGGCCGGCTGCTAAAGACGTGCGCCTTTACCCGATTAAAATGCAGACGCCAAATCGCGCGGATTTCTGCATGGCGGTTGTTAAACTCCGCCGTGACCGCGGCGAGTTGCTCCTTGGTTTCGGCTTCGCTGAGTGCGAGCGCTCGACCGATGATGTTCACGATGCGTGCCGGGTCCGATGGTATGAACGGGCGGATTAGCACCCGTGAGCTATCCGGCTTAAAGGTGACCCCCGTCGGTTGAATATCTAAGCTGCGCATGGCTGCAAGACCGCGATTTCCGCTCCTTCGACGCGAATAAGTTCCGCAAAGGATAAGTAAAAGGCCAGGCTCGATTCCGCGCCTTGATTTTGGTTGAGATGGTCTCTTAGGAGAGCATCACGACAACCACCGGTCGTGGGATCGTAGAGCGGCCGGCCTAGATCATTTCGCCCGAGAAACCAGTCGAAACAACGACGCGCTGCCTTCCGCCAAAAATCATCGCGAGTCACCGCGAACGCTTCCAGACACGCCGAAACCATCGCGTGAGCTTCGAGTGGTTGCTGGTCGAAGCGCGCGCGTTCACCGCCGCGCGCCCAAAAGCCATGACAGCCAATTGGTGAAAAATGTCCCGCCTCCGCCGTCTGCGCATCGAGTAACCAGCGCAACGAACTTAGACCTATATCGAGAATCTCAGCCTGCGAAGTCCATTGACCGCTCAATATCATCGCATGGGAAAGCTTTGCGTTATCGTAGGTCGCGATCCGCTCGAACCATTGCCAGTCCGGTGTGGAGTTCGCACGGAACAAATCCGCGAGCATATTCGTTAAGACATCACGCATCTGGCTGACCACGCGGTCGCCGGAAAAAGTCCGCAGATACTCGTGAATCGCTATGATTGCAAAAGCCCAGGCGCGAGGTGAACTAAAGCGCCCCACTGGCGACAACCCTCGTTGAAAGAGAAGCCCGCATAGATTGCAATGACCTTCATTTTGCGAGCGTCCCAGTGCGGTGCCGACCGCCCACAACGCGCGCGCATGGCTATCTTCCGAGCCATGTAGTTCAAGCCACTTCCGCTCGTGACTCATGAAGTTACGGAAGCGACAGGTATTCGCATCGAAGGCATACCAAAGAAATGCGAGATAAGTGCTGGCCAGTCGATCCAACTCCGGCTGCGAGCGGCCCATCTCTTGCATGAGCACTGTGAAGATGAAGGCGCGCGCATTATCATCGGTGCAATACGCTTCATGATAGTTTGGCACGTTATAGATGGCGTGTTGAAAGATGCCGGTGTGATCGCTCATCTTGAAAAGATGATCGAGTTTGAGCGACGGAATCGGATAGTTCGCGTGCTCAATCTGCCGCGCCGCGGCTGTCTCAATGGAAGGAACGCTCAAGCTTGCCCGCGCGCGCTCGAAGCTTTCCATGTAACGCCGCGCGACAACCGGCCAGATCATCTCGCGGCCGGCTTTCCAGGCGCGTTTGCGCATCGCGGTCATCAGTGTCGGATTTGAAAGAAAATGGTTCACGCCGTCCGCGATTGCTTTGGAATTGCGAAATGGCACAAGGATGCCCCGCTCTTCCGCGAGTAACTCCTGTGCGTGCCAATACGGTGTCGAGATAAGCGCCTTTCCAGCCCCGAATGTGTAAGCCAGCGTGCCGGAAGTGATCTGCGCTTCGTTAAGATAGGGAGTGATGTAGATATCCGCCGCGCCGATGAATTCCTTCAGTTCCTCCAGTGCCACAAAGCGATTGTAAAAAATAACCTGGTCACTTACTCCGCGTTCGCTTGCGATCCGCTCGAGCTTGAGCCGGTAAGCCTCACCTTCCGCCGCGAGTAAGTTCGGATGCGTTGCTCCGAGCACGATATAGACGACGTTAGGATGTTGCTCGAGAATCGCCGGCATCGCCTCGATGACGTTCTCGATTCCTTTGTTCGGCGAGAGCAATCCGAAGGTCAGCAGCACCGTCTTGCCTTCGACTTGAAAAAGATCCTTGTAGAAGTTCGAGTCAATGAAAGGCATGTCAATGACGCCATGCGGGATCAGGTCTATCTTCTCCGGCGCGATGTGATAGATCGTCTCCAGAAAATCCCGCCCACGCTCAGCCATCACGATGAAACGATCCGAGAGCGTATCGAGCTGCTGCATCACCGCGCGTTGATCGTCGTTTGGCTCACGGAGCACTGTGTGCAGAGTCGTTACCACAGGCATCCGCACCTCGCGCAAAAAGGCTAGTAAATGGCTGCCCGCCGCGCCGCCGTAGATGCCAAACTCGTGCTGCACCGAGACGACTTCCACGTTGTTGATGTTCAGAAACTCCGCGGCGCGCCGATACGAATCCAGCTCCTTTTCTGCAATCTCGAAACGCACCCGCGCCGGATACTCGTAGCCTTCCGCGCGATCATTTACCGATCCGACGATGCATTCTGCTTCCGGAAATTCCGCCGCGATGGCTTCGCAGATGTCTGCGGTGAAAGTGGCAATGCCGCAACGCCGCGGCACGTAGTCGCCAAGAAATGCGATGTGATTGGTGTTAAGGGTTTTTGCCATATGCGTCGAGATCGAGTGATTTCGAGCGCCTCACGATGGCAGCGACATGTGCTTCGCCTACAATTGACGATAAGTCCTGAACGAAAACATGGTAATTTCGTTCACGACTGCCCTTCGGTCAACCCTCTAATTCCAGATCAATCCCATCCCAGCCACACCACGTGCCGTTCAAAGCCCGAAACTTAGCGGCGCCATCTGCGTCCCTGGCCACGAGGCTTTTGACCTGCGGGAACATTGCCGCGGCTCTCAGCGCGCGGAGAATTGCGCTGGTGTGGACGCGGCGCGGTATTCTCTTGCGGTTTTGCCTGATAGTCGAATCCCTCGGCACGCTTGCGCACGATGCCGCGTCCGATGAAGCGCTCCAGCGAGCGCAGCGACCCGTGATCTTCCGGAGTAATGAAGGAGATCGCATCACCAATCGCCTGCGCGCGCCCGGTGCGTCCGATGCGATGCACGTAATCCTCCGGGTGCATGGGAAAATCGTAGTTGATTACATGCGAGATTCCTTCGACGTCGATACCGCGCGCCGCGATGTCAGTAGCCACAAGCACGCGCACCTCACCCGACTTAAAAGCGGCCAGGGCGCGCAAGCGCTGGTTCTGCGAGCGATTGGAGTGGAGCGTGCCAGTGCGGATGCCGCTCACCTCCAGCTTGCGCGCGATACGGTCCGCGCCGTGTTTAGTGCGGGCAAAGATGAGCACACTATCAAAGCTCGGGTCGCGCAGCAGATGCATGAGCAGCGCAGGTTTGAGGCTCTGCGACACTTCGTAAACAAACTGCGTCACCGTCTCCGCTGGATTTGCCCGCCGTCCGATCTGGATCGTTTTTGGCGAGCGCTGAAACTCTTTTGTGAGCATCTCGATCTCCCGCGAAAGCGTGGCGGAAAAAAGCAGCGTCTGGCGTTTTTGCGGCAGCGCACGGACAATTTGCCGGATTTGCGGGAGAAAACCCATGTCGAGCATCCGGTCGGCCTCATCGAGCACCAGAAAGCCGATCCGGGAAAAATCCGTGTGCCGCTGACCCATCAAGTCGAGCAGCCGGCCCGGTGTCGCGATAACCAGATCGACTCCGGAGCGCAGAGCCTGGATCTGCGGCCGCTCGCTCAAGCCTCCAACAATGGTCGCCATGCGCAACGGCAGATGCTTTGCATAAGCGCGCACATTCTCCTCGATCTGCACCACGAGCTCGCGCGTCGGCGCGACAATAAGAGCGCGCGTAGCCTGACGGTTGCCGCCATCACTCGTCATCCCGGAGAGCCGGGCAAGAATCGGCAGCACAAAGGCTGCGGTTTTGCCGGTGCCGGTCTGGGCAATGCCGATAAGATCATGGCCGGCGAGGATTTCTGGAATGGCGGCAGCCTGGATCGGAGTTGGCTCCGTATAGCCCGCTTCCTGAATGGCTTTAAGAATGCGGTCGCCGAGATTAAGAGAAACAAAAGGCATCAAAGCTCTGACCATGGAGTCTGCACGCCAGGAGAGCACGCCAATTCCATCGCACTGACGGCACCGAGAGGACAAACTTGTCGTGGAAGCAAGAGGGTTTTCAGAAAGACGATAGTTAACCATAATGTCCCATCATTTTCCTCGCGGTGATCACTCCAGCGAATCCGCCGCCCGGGTGCTACTGCCGCGGTATTTCAGAAATCAGCGGACTACCCCGGCAGCGGCCAGCCACCGCACGCATAGGTCGCGTTTTTCTGCACGGCAATCACGTCGAAATCCGCGAGCGTTTGCGGATTGAGCGGGACGTAACTTCGATTTTTCGCGCTGCCCGTGCGGATCGGAAGCGATGCAATTTCGGCAGCGGGAACGCCGCGATGCGTGGGAATGAACAACGTATCGTGCGCAGCGGTGAGGCGCGCTTCGAGCGTGGCGGGTTCGGGCTCTGCGATTCCGTTTTGCTCCGAAACCGCAACGGCGCTGCCGATCACAGCGTAGCGGTCGCCGAATATCTCAGCGAGCTGGGCGCCGGCGGGCCACCACTCGGGCACACCCATCGGGCCGAAGTCGGCCCTCGCCTTGCCGCGCTGCAGATGGGCGTTGTGCGCAAACACAAGCACGCGCCCCGGTTCGCGCGCGGCAATGTAAGCGAGGTTGTCCGCCATGATGACATCGCGAATCGCGAGCTGCCGTCCGGTGCGGTCGGTGCCATCGCGCGCCATCGCCGCATGGAAAATCAAAAACTGCCGCGCGACAAACGCGTGCTGGAGCGCCTCGGCAAATTGCTCGCGGCTGGTTTTTGCCGAAAGCTCGGGACGGCGCGTTTGCAGTTCCATGATCAAGTCCTCGGTCGTGATGCGCAACGCGTTCGCATTGGGCGAAAGGCCGATCGATTTCGTCGGGTCCATGTAAGCGGCGGGATTGACCCAATCGGCATCCGGGCCGAGCAGCGATTCGATTTTCGCGCGGCGCTCATTCGCCGCGTTATCCAGCGGGCAAAGGTAATCGAGCACAAACTCGAGCACACCACGCGGACTCGTGATTCCCGGCGTCGTAGCGGCCGGCATATCGAAGCCGTAAAAGTGCAGCTTCGCGGAATGCGCGGCATTGTATTTGCGCATCCATTCGACGAGCTCGCGATTCGCTTCCAGCGCGCCAAAGCCTTGCCCGAAGCCTTCGGTTTTCACGTCGTCGTATGATGCCGCACCGCGACCGGCGATGTATTCGTTCACCAATCGCCCGCGCGGAAAACTGCTCTCTAGCGCAATCGCGCTGAAGCCGTGCTTTTCGACCAGCCTTTGAAAAAGCCGATTGCGCAGCACGAGATTTTCCTCCGCGCTGTGCAGCGGCTCGCCGAAGCCGAGCAGTAAAACGCGCTCGCCGAGCGATCCGAAGACGCGATCGATTGCGACGTTTAATGTTTCAGCCGAATCGAGCGAAAACGGAATGGCGTCGGCGCGGATCCAGTCCTCGATTGTCGGGTGCATCGGAGAAACGACATTGGTCATCGTTCATTTTCTTTTCGCTTCGATCTGCTTCTCGATTTTCCCAAGCGGCAAACAATTCACCACGTCCTTCCGCGTCAGCCAGCCTTTGCGCGCGGCGGCGATGCCGAACCACAGATTTTGCAATGCGGACGTGTGATGCGCATCGGGATTGATCGAGCATTTGACGCCGCGCTCCTTCGCGAGCTGCCACCAGCGCCAATCCATGTCGAGCCGGCGCGGATTCGCATTGAGCTCGATGATGGTTTTCGTTTTCGCGGCAGCTTCGATGATCGCAGGCGCATCGACAGCGTAGCCTTCGCGCAGCAGCAGAAGACGGCCGGTCAAATGGCCGAGCATCGTGACGTAACGATTCGAGATCGCGCGGATGACGCGCTTCGTCATTTCGGCTTCGCTGATGTTGAAAGCGCCGTGCACCGACGCGACGACGTAATCGAGCTGCGACAAAATCTCGTCGGAAAAATCGAGGCTGCCGTCTTTCAAAATATCGCACTCGACTCCGGCAAAAAGACGGAAGCCGTCGAACGTCTCGTTGAGCTTTCTGATTTCGGCGACCTGCGCGAGCAGCCGCTTCTCATCGAGACCGTGCGCGTATTGCGAGCTTTTGCTGTGATCGGCGATGCCGAGATATTGCAAACCGAGATCCTGCGCGGCGTGCGCCATTTCCTCCAGTGTGCAGCGGCCGTCGCTTGCGTTGGTATGGCAATGAAAAGTGCCGCGCAAATTTTCCAGCTCGATCAAATCGGGCAGCTCGTGCTTTTCCGCCGCGTCGAATTCGCCGCGATCTTCGCGCAGCTCCGGCTCGATGAAGTCGAGTTGAAACGCGCGATACAAATCGCGCTCATCGCGAATTTCCGGCAGCGGCTCCGGCTTTTTCTTTGCGTTCTCGACGGGCGCGAGCCGGTATTCGTTGAGCGTCCATCCTTTTTTCAAGGCGCGTCCGCGCAAGACGACGTTGTGCTCCTTGCTGCCGGTGAAATAGGCGAGCGCGAATGGATACTCGTTGTTCTTCACCACACGAAGATCGGCCTGGATGCCCGATTTCAGCCGCACGCTCGATTTCGTCGGGCCTTGCGCCTGCACGCTCTCAACCATCGGATGCGTGACGAAATACTCGGTGACCTCCGCGGGATTTTTCGTCGAGACGATGAAATCGAGATCGTGCACGACTTCCTTTCGCCGGCGGTAACTTCCCGCGACCGCGACCTGGATCACATCCGGATGCTCGCGCAAATCGCTCACCATCTGCTCCGCGTTCGCCGCGATGTCGCCGAGGCGAAACTCGCCCGTATGCTTGCGGCGATCCTCAATCGCTTTGCAAATGTTCGCCGCCGTTTTTTCACCGAAACCAGCCAGCGCCGCGACGCGTCCGTCGTGACACGCTTTTTCCAGCGTCTCGATGGAAACAACGCCGAGCTTTTCGTAAAGCGTTTTGATTTTTTTCGCGCCGACGCCTTGCAGTTCGAACAACGCAAAAAGCCCCTCGGGAAATTGCGCCTGCAGTTCGCGAAAATACGGCAGGTCGCCCGTCAGGACCAGTTCCTTCACCTTCTCCGCAATCGCGCTGCCGACGCCGGGAATCTCGCCCAGCTTCTCCTCCCGCGCCGCCGCCGCGAGGTCGCCGGTGTAGCCCTGGATCGCGCGCGCCGCGTTATTGTAAGCGCGCACCTTGAACGGATTCTCGCCTTTCAGCTCGAGCAACTGCGCAATCGACTCGAGCACATCGGCAATATCGTCTTTGGTGAGCGGCGTCTTTTTCACTGTGGAAAACTAACGGCGCACCGCGATGCGCGGCAAATGTTTTGGTCGCGTTAAAACTCCAGCACCTTCACCCGCCGCATCGCCAAAAACATCGGCGCGATCAAGATCACGGCGCTTAACGCGACTGCGAGGCAGAGCGAAACGCCATCGCCGACCAGGAAGCGAAGGTGCGTGACACGACGCAGCCCTGGCACCGCGAGAAGCGCGACGAAACCGGCGATGTAGATGAACGACACGACGAGGCAGAGCGTGCCGCCGAATCCGGAAACGATCTTGGAGGGATTGTCCTCCTTGAAGTTTGGAAACAGTGCGCCGAGCGCCACGGCAAGCCCGCACAAGGTCGCGCTCATTACCGCGATCGAGCAGGCGAAGAAAAGGACGCGCAGCGGCGGGAGGTGCAGCATCAGGCTCGATGCGGTCATGAGCGTCACGGTCACGCACATCGAGGCCGCGCAGCTCAGCCAGAATTTTTGCAGCAGCACTTTGCCCAGGCCGATGGGCGCGAGGCCGATGATCCAGAGCCGCCGGCCTTCGAGCGAAAACTGCGGAAAAACGAAGCGCGTGGTCAGCGTGGAGAGCGTCAGCGAGGAGGCGGCGAGGTTCAGATACGAGATCATGGTTTCCCAAAACTCGTTGCGGAAATCGAACGCGACGTTTCGCAAATTCAGCACGTAAATGCAGAGCAGCCCGAAAAAAATCATGAACTGCGTCCACTGCGCCGGATCGCGCCAGAACAGGCGCGTGTCCTTGATCGCGAGAGCGCGCACCGGTCGCGAGAAGGGCAGGAAATCGGCGAGCCATTCGATGAACGGGCGGCGCTGCACTTTGCGCCGCTTCGCATCGGCCTGGAGCTGCATCCGCTCCGCGCGCGAGCTGAGTGCGGCGCTCCAGCTTCCGTAGAAAAACCGGCCGACGACCTCGAACCCGATCAGCAGTCCCATGAGCGCATTGCTCAGCAGCACGAAGAAAAAGAAGGCGCCTTTTTGCGGCAGGCCTTCGCTCCAGGAGAGCACCGACTGCGCGAGCCACGAGCTCGGGAGCAGCGGGTTCAAACTCACGCGCGTGTGCCGCAGCAGCGCGTCAAACGAGAGCACGTCCTCGCTGTGCGCGGCCTGGATGTCGGTGATCGGTTTTACATAAAAGACGAGCGATAAAAGCGTGCCGAGCGCGATGCCGAGCAGCACGCGCTTCGCCCATCGCTGCGAAAACACGCGGACGAGCAGCACGATGCCCCAGGAACCGGCAAGCGCCGGCAGCACGATGAACGGCACGTAGGCGGCGAAAACTTTCGCGTAAAACAGCGGAGGCACATTGTGGACCCGGCCGTAAGCGGCCATCATCGGCGCGCTCAGGAACACCAGCGCCCAGCTCGACACGATGAGCGACTCGACAAATTTCCAGCGGTAAACGCTGCGGTGCGAAATCGGCAGCGTCAGCAGCCAGCTCGTCTCGCGGCTTTTGAACAGGCTCGAGTAGCCGATGATCGCGTTGGAAAAAATCAGCATCGCGAAGAAAAATCCGAAAATCAGAAACAGCACGCGCTGCGAGATCAGGCTGCCGATGATGGGAAAATTCTGGAGGTAATCGAGCCCGGAGTAAAACAGCCAGTAACCGACGATGAGATACCCCACGACGAACGCGCCGAGGACGAAAATCATCAGCCGCGATTGCCGGCGGAGCAGCCGCAACCGCGCAAGCAACGAGCGCCAGTGCACCCAGAATAGCAGCCGAAAAAGGTGCGCGGTTTTTGCGCCGGGGGAATTGGTGGACGCATCCATCCGAGCGTCAAGTTAGGTCACGCCGCCGATTTGTAAAATCGCGATCGCGCGCAAAACGCCGCAGCTGCAAGGAACGCGACGCTCGCAAAAATCGAAATCCATTTCCCGACAAAAAATGCGCGTGGCGCGTATTCGACGCGGAGCTTGTGATGACCGGCGGAAAGCGGAATCGCGCGTAGAAAATAATCGGCGGGCAACACGTCGTAGTGCGATTGCGCGCTGCCCGACAAAGCAACCGCGCGCCACGCCGGAGTCCACACATCGGTAATCAGCAAGAGCGCCGGTTGCGGCGCATCGGCCTCGATCGTGAGCGCGTCGGTCGTTTGGGAAATCAGTGTTGCGGTGCCGGCGTTGTCGCTTTGCGCAGGCTTCGGCTGCGGCTCATTTTCGAGCACGATCTCGTGTTGCGGATCGAAGCTTTCCGCGCGCAGTGTGCTGAAAATCGCGTTGCGGTTTTGCACGACGCGGTATTTGGAAATGAGCTGCACGTGCGGCATCGGCGGCGTCGGCGTTTCGGCGATTTGCACTCCGTTTTGCGTGGGAATAAATGCACAGCGCAGCCGCATCAGCGCGTAGAGCGGATCGAATTTTGCGGAGTTCACATATTGCGTCGCCTTGTCGGGATCGATGCCCTGCGTCCACGCGACGAACTCGGCGTAGCGCCGCACCACGCCGGGATCTCCGCCCCAGATGTCGCCCGTGCCGACGAGCATCGCGCTGTTTGGATTCAGCGGATTCAGAATGCGATAATCGCCCGGATGCTCGGCGAGAAAACGCTTTTCGTCCGCGGGAACGACATTCGCGCTGTCGAAAGTGGGCCGCGTGTTTAGCGCAAAAACGAAGACTTCCAAAATCCCGAGTCCCGCAATCGCGTAAAGCACGCGTCGGTCGCTCTGCAAAAAGAGGAGCAGCCCGCCGAAAAGCGCAGACGTTATCGCGGCGAAAAAAAGCGAGCGACCGGCGATGTTTTGCGTCTGCGCAGCGAACGCTCCGCTCGTGAATGCTTGCGGCGGGAGATAGGACTCCTTCGTCGATTTTACTGCGTTTAACAACGCGTGCCACGAACCGGTGGACATCGTCCAGAGCGCAAAAACGAAAAGCAGCCCGGCCAAACCGAACACGGCGATGATGAAGTTTCGCCCGGTTTTCTTTTTGTCGAAAAGCTGTTGAAGACCCATCGCGGCGAGCAGCACGAGAAAGAGCGACGCGGGAAAAATGAATTTCGAGATGCCGCGGAATTTATTGAAGCCGGGCGCAAATGAATAAAGCAGCGCGAACAACGGCGTATGCACGCCAAGCGCGAGCAGCAGCGCGACTCCGAGCATGGTCAGCGGAATCCACTTTGTTTTTCTTTCGCAAAAAACCGCGGCGTGAACCGCGAGCAAAAATCCCGTGACCCCGATGAACAGCGACATTTCCCAGAGATAGCAGCGTCCCCAGTAGTTCGACATTTCCCCGAAAAAATTCGGCGCAATGAGCGTGAGAAAATTCTCCGGCGGAAACGCAAACATCGCCGCGAATTCAAACGGCACGGGCATGTTTCGGATGGTTTCATTCGTCGCCTGCGCACCGGTCAGCAACTGCACCGCCGCGAGCGCCGCGCCGCCAAAATAGATGCTCAACAAGCCGGCGGCGGTGCGCCAATTCCACGCAACGACGAGTTTCAGCGCGCTGTAAATTCCCGCGATGATCGCGGTGTAAAAAACATACTGCGGATGCCCGGCGAATATTTGCATCGCGACGGCGAACATGCCGAGCAGACACCAACCGGCTTTGCGTTTTTCAAGGAATCCATCGATCGCGCAAAAGATCAGCGGCGCCCAAACCATCGCGCAGAGATTCGGGAGATGCCCGGCGTAGACGTGCAGAAAATGCGCGCCGCAAAACATCATCAACGCGCCGCCGAAAAACGCGCACGTCGCGTTGAGTCCCCGCACCCGCAACCATGCAAACATCAGCGCGCCGAGCAGAAAAACGTGCAACGCAATGCTCCAGTTGATCGCGGTCGCCAGCGACAGAATGAGAAAAATCCAGTTCGGCGGATACAAAAGCGCGGCCTGCATTCCGCCGAAATACGGCGCGCCGCAATAGATGTGCGGATTCCAGAGCGCGAGATTTCCTTCGCGCAATTGCCGGAAACCAAAGTCGCGCCACGGCACAAACTGCGAATACAAATCAGTCCCTTCCATTCCGACCACGCGCGTTCCGCCGGCAAAAAGCACATCGCCGAACATCGCGAGCGTCAGGAGCGCGAGCCCGGCGATCGGCAGCCACGCGGGCGCCGGCGGCGCAGCGGGTGGCGAGGCCGGCGAACGGCGTTTCGTTTTCGACATGCGTTGAGGAAAACGGCAGCGCGCGCGGCAAGTCACGCAAAACCTTTCCCCGCACGCAACCGATGCCTGCGAGCGACGCGAAACATTCTCGATGCTTGAATCGCGCATCATGCAGTGGAATGGCGACCACATCTCGCGTGAAAAATTGCTGACGCGCGAGTGGATCGTTACGAACGGTCTCGGCGGTTACGCGTCCGGCACGGTTTCGGGCGCGATCACGCGGCGTTACCACGGACTGCTCGTCGCCGCATTGCCGGCGGCGCTCGGGCGCATGGTGATGTTCAGCCACGTGTCGGAGCATTTGCGGTTTGGTGACGAAGATGTCGTTTCGCTCGGCGGCGAGGAGCGTTCTGGCGGACAACTCGATTTGCACGGCGCGGATTATTTGCGCGAGTTCCGGCTCGAGTGGGGACTGCCGGTGTGGATTTACAAAGTGCGCGATCTTGTTTTGGAAAAGCGCATCATTTTGCCGCACGCGCAGAACACCGTTCACATCACCTATCGCGTGCTCGAGGGCGGGAAAATTCCGCGTCTCGAGTTGCGTCCGGCGTTTCATTTTCGGCATCACGAGATGGCCGTGAACGAAGGTCATCCCGAGCCTTACAAAGTCAGCGCGGTGGAAAATCGCTACGAGATCAGCTCGGCGAATGCGCATTTGCCGCCGGTGCGGATGCGGCTTTGCGACACGATTTCGCGCTTTACCATTTGTGCGACGAACATTCACCACGTCGTGTATCGCATTGAAGAGGAGCGCGGCTACAACTCGGTGGGCGATTTGTGGAGCCCGGGATTTTTTCACATGGACATGAGCGAGCACGGAAACGCGACGCTGATCGCATCGACCGAAAGCTGGGAATCCATCGACGCGCTCACGCCTGCGGAGGCGCAGGAAGTCGAGCACCAGCGCCGCAAACGCCTGCTCGATGACTCCGCGCCCAATGGCTGCGAAGGCGTCGCGGCCGAGCTCGTGTTCGCCGCGGACCAATTCATCATCACGCCCGCGGGCCGTGCCGAGGAAGCCGCGCGGGCGCATGCGGCGGGCGATGAAGTGCGCACGGTGATTGCCGGTTATCATTGGTTCACCGACTGGGGCCGCGATACGATGATTTCGCTCGAAGGCCTGACGCTTTGCACCGGACGGCATCGCGAGGCGGGCTACATTTTGCGCACGTTCGCGCACTATGTTCGCGACGGATTGATCCCGAACATGTTTCCGGATGGCGAAAAGGAGGGGCTTTATCACACCGCTGACGCAACGCTTTGGTTCTTCCATGCGCTGCAAAGTTACCTGCACCACACGAATGACCGCGCCACGCTGCGGTTGCTGCTGCCGACGATGCGCGACATCGTAGAGCACCATTTGCGCGGCACACATTTTAACATTCACGTCGATCCCGCCGACGGATTGCTTTACCAGGGCCAGGAGGGCTACCAGCTCACGTGGATGGACGCAAAAATGGGCGATTGGGTTGTGACGCCGCGCCGGGGAAAAGCAGTCGAAATCAACGCGCTTTGGTTCAATGCGCTCATGCTGCTCGCCGGCTGGCTGCGCGAGGAAAACGAAACGTCCGCCGCGGACTGCTATGTTCAGCATGCGCAAAAGGCCATGCGGTCGTTTAACGAGCGGTTTTGGATCGGCGACGCCGGATATTTGTTCGACGTCATCGATTGCCCCGACGGCAACAACGATCCGGCGTGCCGCCCGAATCAAGTCTTCGCCATTTCACTCGATCATCCGGTGCTGGCGCGCGAGCGCTGGGAGTCGGTGCTAAACGTCGTGAAAAACCAATTGCTGACACCGTTCGGGCTGCGCTCCCTTTCGCGCGAGCATCCCGATTACAAACCGAATTACCATGGCGATCTCCGCACGCGCGACGCGGCTTATCACCAGGGCACGGTCTGGGCGTGGCTGATCGGCCCGTTCATCGACGCGTGGCTGAAGCTGCATCCCGACGACAAAAAAGGCGCGCGCATTTTTCTCGAGGATTTTCCGCGGCATCTCGGCGAAGCCGGCATCGGCACGATCAGCGAAGTGTTCGACGCGGAAAGCCCGTTCACCGCGCGCGGCTGCATTGCGCAGGCATGGAGCGTTGCAGAAGTGCTGCGGTGCTGGATCAAGACGGCTTAACCCTTGCAGATTTCAGATTGCAGATTGCGGACGGTTGAGGCATAGTCCGCGCCCACTTTTTAAATCTCCATTTTATGTCTCAACATCGCAGTCTCAAAGGCGCCAGCACCATCGCGGCAAAACGCAACGTCCTCAAACGCTTCGAGCGCGTCGAGTTGCTCAAGAAGCGCGGCCAGTTCAAGGAGGGCGATAAAGTGATCGGCCTGCGCAAGACCAAGCCGGACGCCTAAGCGCGCCAATTAAGCCGTCCGCACGACGGCCTTACTTCGCGTGTCCATCGAATCGTATTTGATGGACACAACACCCTATTGGTTCGACACCGCGCCGATCCGGGAATTTCCGAAACTGGAGCGCGATCTGGAAGTGGATGTGGCGGTGATCGGCGGCGGGATCACAGGCATCACTGCGGCTTATCTGCTGCAGCAAAGCGGCGCTTCGGTGGCGCTGCTGGAGCGCGAGCAATTCGTCTCGCGCGACACGGGCCATACCACGGCGCATTTAACTTATGTGACCGACGTGCGACTGTCGGAACTCGTGCGCAATTTCGGCGAAAATCACGCGCAGGCGGCATGGGATGCGGGTTTGGCGGCGATTCAGCAGATTCAGGAGAACGTCAAAACGGAAGCCATCGCCTGCGAACTCGTATCGGTGCCCGGCTATTTGCATGCTCCGGCCAATGCGGCCGACGCGGACGAAATCGAGCGTCTGAAACGCGACGCGGAGCTGGCTGCGCAATTCGGTTTCGACGCCAGGTTTCTCGACCAGGTTCCGTATGTGAAAGCACCGGGCGTGCGTTTCGCGAACCAGGCCAAGTTTCATCCACGAAAATATCTCGCCGCCCTGCTCGAAATTATCGCGGCCAAAGGCGCCCACGTCTTTGCACAAAGCGACGTGCAGGAAATCACCGACGAGCCTTTGTCGGTAAACGCGAACGGCCATTCGATCCGCGCGAAATTCGTGGTCATCGCGACGCACGTTCCGCTCCAGGGCGTTACCGGCACCGTGAGCGCCGCGCTTTTCCAAACCAAGCTCGCGCCTTATTCCACCTATGTGGTCGGCGCTAAAATTCCGCGCGGCTCGGTGCCGGAGGCTTCGTTTTGGGATACCTCAGACCCGTATGATTATTTGCGCATCGATGCGCACGACGATCACGACTACGCGATTTACGGCGGCGAGGATCACAAGACGGGACAGGGTGGCGATGCCGGGCAACATTTCGCGAAGCTCGAAAAAAAGCTGATGGAGCTGATCCCGCACGCGCAAATCGATCACCGCTGGAGCGGCCAGGTTATCGAGACCAACGACGGTCTGCCCTTCATCGGCGAGACGGCGCCGCGGCAATTCGTCGCCACGGGCTTTGCCGGCAATGGCATGACGTTCGGCACGCTCGCGGCGATGATGGCGCGGGATGCATTCGCAGGCGTGCAGAATCCGTGGCGCGAACTTTTCGACGTGCACCGGAAAAAACTGCACGGCGGCACGTGGGATTACCTGCGCGAGAACAAGGACTATCCGTTTTATTTCCTCAAAGACCGGCTCGCGCGCGCGGAGGCCGAATCGCTCGAGAGCATCCGCCATGGCGAGGGAAAAATCATCAAGCTCCACGGCGAACGCGTCGCGGCGTTTCGCGATGAAAACGGCGCGCTCTCGCTGAAGTCGGCGATTTGCCCGCACATGGGCTGCATCGTGCATTGGAATGAAGCGGAGCGGACCTGGGATTGCCCGTGTCATGGCTCGCGATTCAAAGCCAATGGCGACGTCATCGCCGGCCCGGCGGAGAAAGGCCTCGCCGAGCCGAAGGAGCGTTAGCGCGCCGGCATGGATTTAAAATCCGGCGAAACGATCTGGCAGCTCAAAGACGGCCCACCGCGCAAATATCCCCCGCTCACGGAAAACATCGACTGCGATGTCGCGATCATCGGCGGCGGCATCACGGGCGCGCTGGTCGCTTGCGAGCTCACGCGCCATGGCGCGGATTGCGTCATCATCGACAAGCGCGAACCCGGCACCGGCAGCACCTCCGCGAGCACTGCGCTGCTGGTTTACGAACTCGACATGCCATTGTGCGAACTCGCCGGGCGCATCGGCGAGCGCAACGCCGCGCAATGTTACCGCGAAAGCGTGGAGGCGATTGGAAAAATCGAGCGGCTCGCGCAGGAACTCCGCATCGACTGCGATTTCCGCCGGCGCAAAAGCCTCTACCTCGCCGAGCGCGAAAGTGACGTGGCCGATTTGCGGCGCGAATGCGCGATGCGGCAAAAACACGGCATCGAGGTCGAGATTTGGCGGCGGGAACAAATCGAGCACTGCTTTTCATTCACCCGCCCGGCGGCGCTGATGTCGGGCGACGCCGCGGAAATCGACATCGCGAAGTTTCATTCGGCACTCCTGGAACAATGCGCCCGCACCGGCGCGCGCATTTTCGCGCAAACCGAAATGGCTCGGCACAGCCGCCACAGCGACACGAGCACGTTGGTGACCCAAAACGGCAACCGCATCAACGCCCGCAAAATCGTTTTCGCCACCGGCTACGAATCGGAAAAATATCTGCGGCGCAAAATCGGCTCGCTCAAGAGCACGTTCGCCATCGCGACGCAGCCGCTCGCCGATTTCAGCGGATGGCACGAGCGTTGCCTGATCTGGACGACGGCGCGGCCTTATCCCTATCTGCGCGCCACCACCGACCACCGCGCGATCATCGGCGGCGAAGACATCGATTTTGAAAACGAAGAACTGCGCGACGCGCTCCTGCCGCAAAAAACGGAGCGGCTCGCCAAAACCTTCCGCTCGTTTTTTCCGCACATCGATTTCGAGGTCGCGTGCGCGTGGGCGGGGACGTTCGGCGAGACCGCCGACAGCCTCGCGTGGATCGGCGAACCGCCCGAGTTTCCCGGCGCCTATTTCGCGCTCGGCTACGGCGGCAATGGAATCACCTACGGCATGATCGCCGCGGAGATCATACGCGACGCCTATTTCGGAAAAACGCATCCCGCCGCGCACCTGTTCGGCTTCAATCGCTGACGATCACCGCGAATTTCTTTGCGAGTGCAAAACACGCGCGCATAGTATCGCCTCCAGTTCGGGCCTGTAGCTCAGCGGTTAGAGCAGGGGACTCATAATCCCTTGGTCGTCGGTTCAAATCCGACCGGGCCCATTTTTCGCGCATCGGCGCGACAACGAAGACGCCTCCAGCGCCCGGGGCGTTTATGTTTTTTTAACGCTTTCCTGCCTTCGTTTAATTAACGCTCCGGTTCGCGTTCGCCCATGCTACCTGCATGCACGAACACGATTTCATTCAATTGGCGCTCTACTTCGGCGCGCTGATACTCCTCACGCCGCTGCTCGGCGGTTTCATGGCGCGAGTGTTCGAGGGCGAAGGCAATTTTCTTTCGCCGGCACTCGGCTGGCTGGAACGGCTGATCTATCGGCTCGGCGGCATCAATGCAAAGCGCGAGATGACGTGGCTCGGCTATCTCGGCGCGTTGCTCGCGTTCAATTTCGTCGGCTTCGTGGTGACGCTCGCGCAGATGCTCACGCAGGCGTGGCTGCCGCTGAATCCGCAGCATCTTCCGAACGTGCCTTTTGCGCTCGCGCTGAATACGGCGGTGTCGTTCATGACGAATACCAACTGGCAGGCTTACAGCGGCGAGGCGACGATGAGTTACCTGACGCAGATGACGGGGCTGGCGGTGCATAATTTCACGAGCGCGGCGACGGGCATCGCCGTGCTGCTCGCGCTGGTGCGCGGACTCGTGCGCAAGCAGACCGACCGGCTCGGCAATTTCTGGGTCGATCTCACGCGCTCGACGCTTTACGTGCTGCTGCCGCTGTCGTTTGTGTTCGCACTCGTGCTCGTCTCGCAGGGCGTGATTCAAAACTTCCGCGCTTATGACACGGCGAAGCTGATCGCGCCTTACACCACGCAAGTCGCGAAGACCGACGCGAGCGGCCAGCCGGTGAAAGATGCGCAAGGAAATCCGGTGATGGAAACACAGAGCGTCACCGAGCAGACGATCCCGCAAGGTCCGGCCGCGTCGCAGATTGCCATCAAGCAATTGGGCACCAACGGCGGCGGATTTTTCGGACAGAACAGCGCGCATCCGTTCGAGAATCCGACGCCGTTGACCAACTTCCTCGAGATGCTCGCGATCCTGCTGCTGCCGAGCGCGCTCGTTTACACGTTCGGCGTGATGGTGGGCGACAAACGCCAGGGCTGGGCAATCTGGGCGGCGATGCTCGTGCTGCTGATCGCGGGCTTCGCCGCCTCATGGATGGCCGAGCTGCAGATGAATCCAGTCACGCATCTCGCGGCGTCGATGGAAGGTAAGGAGCAGCGCTTCGGCGTGATGAACAGCGTGCTCTGGAGCACTGCAACGACCGCGACCTCCAACGGCTCGGTGAATGCAATGCACGATTCGCTTTCGCCCATCGCCGGACTCATCGCGATGCTCAACATCCAGATCGGCGAAATCATTTTCGGCGGCATTGGCTGCGGCATGTATGGCATGCTGATGTTCGTCATCCTGACGGTATTCATCGCGGGGTTGATGGTCGGGCGAACGCCGGAATATCTCGGCAAAAAAATCGAAGCGCCGGAAATCCGCTGGGCGATCGTCGCGATCCTCGCGCCGTGTGTGTTGATCCTCGCAGGCGCGGCCATCGGTGTCGTTGGGCCGGCCGGCGTGGCGAGCCTGAACAACAGCGGCCCGCACGGTCTCGGTGAAATTCTTTACGCGTTCAGCAGCGCGGCGGGAAACAACGGCAGCGCGTTCGCAGGCCTCAACGCCAATACGAACTTCTACAACTACGCGCTGGCGATCTGCATGTTTTTCGGGCGCTTTCTCATCATCCTGCCCGTGCTCGCCATTGCAGGCAGCATGGCCAAAAAGAAAATCGCACCGCCAAGCGCCGGCACATTTCCCACTACCGGCCCGACATTCAGCCTGCTGCTCGTCGGCGTCATTCTCATCGTCGCTGGACTCACCTTTTTTCCGGTCCTTTCACTCGGCCCGATCGTCGAGCACTTCCTGATGCTCGCCGGCCGCACTTTCTAAAAATCACATGAGCACCAAATCGCAATCCTCGATCTTCGATCCCGCGCTGCTGCAGCCCGCGCTGGTCGATTCCTTCAAAAAACTCGATCCGCGCGTGCAGTGGAAAAACCCGGTGATGTTCGTTGTCTTCATCGGCTCGATCGTCACCTCGATCATCACGTTCGCGCACTTCAGCGGCTTTTATTTTCAGCTGACGGTCTGGCTCTGGTTCACAGTTCTCTTTGCGAATTTCGCCGAGGCAATGGCCGAGGGCCGCGGCAAGGCGCAAGCCGCGACGTTGCGGAAAATGCGCACGCATACGATGGCGCGACGGCTCATGAACGAACGCGAGGAAAGTGTGACCGCGAGCGAATTGAAAAAGGGCGATCTCGTCGTGTGCGAAGCAGGCGATGCGATTCCGGGCGACGGCGAAGTGATCGAAGGCATCGCAAGCGTGGATGAATCGGCGATTACCGGCGAATCCGCTCCGGTCATTCGCGAGAGCGGCGGCGACCGCAGCGCCGTCACCGGCGGCACGCGCGTCATCAGCGACCGCATTGTCGTGCGCATCACGAGCGAGCAGGGAAACACATTCATCGATCGCATGATCGCAATGGTCGAAGGCGCGCGCCGTCAAAAAACACCGAACGAAATCGCGCTCGGCATCCTGTTGGTTAGCCTCACGGCGCTGTTCATTCTCGCGGTGTTCACGCTGCCGGCGTTCGCGCATTACAGCGAAAAAGCGGCGAATCAAAACGCCGTCGTGGATGTCTCGCTGCCGGTGTTGATTGCGCTGCTGGTTTGTTTGATCCCGACGACGATCGGCGGTCTGCTCAGCGCGATCGGCATCAGCGGCATTGACAGGCTCGTGCGCCGAAATGTGCTCGCAACCAGCGGGCGCGCGGTCGAGGCCGCAGGCGATATCGACGTGCTGCTGCTCGATAAAACCGGAACGATCACGATGGGCAATCGCATGGCCGTCGCATTCATTCCCGCGCCGGGTGTGACAGAGGCCGAACTCGCCGATTCGGCGCAGCTCGCGTCGCTCGCCGACGAAACGCCGGAAGGCCGTAGCATCGTGGTTTTGGCAAAGGAAAAATATGCGTTGCGCGGTCGCGAAGTCGCCGAGCCGCACGCGCAGTTCGTTCCATTCACCGCACAGACGCGCATGAGCGGCGTCGATTTTCCAGCGAATGGACAGGCCGCGCGCTCGATTCGCAAAGGCGCGGCGCAGGCGGTGCAAAATTACGTCGAGACACTCGGCGGAAGTTATCCAGCCGAAGTCGCGCGAACGGTGGACGATATTTCCAAGCGCGGCGGCACACCGCTCGTCGTCGCCGAGGGCCGGCAAACACTTGGCGTGATCGAATTGAAGGACATCGTGAAAGGCGGCATCAAGGAACGTTTCGCGCAGCTTCGCAAAATGGGAATTCGCACCGTGATGATCACCGGCGACAACCCGCTCACCGCCGGCGCGATTGCAGCCGAGGCGGGCGTGGACGATTTCATGGCACAGGCAACGCCGGAGGATAAACTGCGGCGCATTCGCGACGAACAGGCGCAGGGCCGGCTCGTTGCGATGACGGGCGACGGCACCAATGACGCGCCCGCCTTGGCGCAGGCGGATGTCGGCGTCGCGATGAATACCGGCACGCAAGCCGCGCGCGAAGCCGGCAACATGGTGGACCTCGACAGCAACCCGACGAAGCTCATCGAGATCGTCGAAATCGGCAAACAACTGCTGATGACACGTGGCGCGTTGACGACCTTCAGCATCGCGAACGATGTCGCGAAATATTTTGCGATTCTGCCCGCGATGTTCGGCCTGCTTTACGCCATCTCCGGCAGCACTCATGGCCCGCTCGCGGCATTGAACATCATGCGCCTGCACTCGCCTGCGAGCGCCATTTTGAGCGCGGTCATTTTCAATGCGCTCATCATCATCGCGCTCATTCCGCTCGCGCTCGCCGGCGTGAAATATCGCGCAGTCGGCGCAGCACAAGTGCTCACGCAAAACCTCCTCGTTTACGGCGTCGGCGGCATCGTCGCGCCATTCATCGGCATCAAGGCCATCGACATCGCGCTCGTCGCGCTCCACCTCGTATGATTTGGAAAAAGAAGAAATCTGACAAAACACTCGTGTTCGTTTTCGTGCCGGTTGACCGCGACGGAGACGATTTCCAAGAGCGGTTGCGCGGATGCATCGCCGCATTCAATGACGCGCAACCGGAAGCTCCGCCAACAGAATGCGTGAACAAATCGCAAAAGGAGAAGATGCCGTTCTGGACGTGGTTTCTGCCAAATCCGCTGCCGCAACCGACTGACGAAAAAATATGAAAACAACGATCCAATCCATTCGCTTCGTGATCATTTTTACGGTGCTCACCGGAGTGATTTATCCGCTGGCCGTCACTGCCGTTTCAAAGTCGCTCTTTGCAAAAAAAGCGAACGGCTCGCTCATCGTCAGCGGCGACAAAATCGTCGGCTCGGAATTGCTCGCGCAGAAATTTCAATCCGCGAAATATTTCTGGCCGCGTCCGTCTGCAGCGGATTACGCGACCGTCGCCAGCGGCGCGAGTAACAAAGGCCCGACGAGTGCCGATCTTGCAAAAGCCATCGATGCGAATCGTGCGACGTTTGGTGATGATGCGCCCGCCGATTTGCTTACCGCGAGCGCGAGCGGCCTCGACCCGCACATCAGCCCGGAAGCCGCTCTGCAGCAGGTTTCGCGCGTTGCCGATGCACGCAAGCTTTCGCACGATCAGGTGCAAAAACTGGTGCAGAAATTTACCGAAGATTCGCAGCTCGGTTTTCTCGGCGAACCGCGCGTGAACGTTTTGGCTCTAAACCTTGCGCTGGATGAACTAATGTAAATCCGTGAGCGACGATTTCCGTCCCGATCCCGATGCGCTGCTCGCCTCGCTGCAAAAAAACGACCATGCGCAACGCGGCCGGCTGAAGATTTTTTTCGGCATGTGTCCCGGTGTGGGCAAAACCTACACCATGCTGAAAGCCGCGCGGGATCAGCATCTCCAGGGCGTCGAGGTGATCGCCGGAATCGTCGAGACGCATGGCCGGGCTGAGACGATTGCGCTGCTCGATGGAATCCCGATTCTGCCGCGCGCGCAAATTTCCTATCGCGGCACGACGCTCGAGGAAATGGATATCGATGCGATTCTGCTCTGGCATCCGAAGCTGGTGCTCGTGGACGAACTCGCGCACTCGAACGTGCCCGGCAGCCGCCATGCAAAGCGTTACCAGGATGTGCTCGAGCTGCTCGCGGCCGGCATCGACGTTTTCACGACGCTCAACGTCCAGCACGTGGAAAGCCGTAAGGACGTCGTCGCGCAAATCACCGGCATCGCAGTGCGCGAGACGGTGCCGGACTCGATCCTCGATCGCGCGGACGAGATTGAATTGATCGATCTGACGCCGGCGCAGCTTCGCGGCCGATTGAATGACGGCAAGGTCTATCTCGGAGCGCGCGCGGCCACGGCAGCGGAGAATTTTTTTCGCGAATGCAATCTCGTCGCATTGCGCGAGATGGCGCTGCGACTGACGGCCGAGCATGTGGACCGGCGGCTGCGCGAGCTAAAGCAAACGCAGTTCGCGAGTGGCACCTGGAAAGCCGGCGATCGCCTGCTCGTGGCGGTGAGCGCGAGTCCGACTTCCGAGCAATTGATTCGCTTCACGCGCCGCGCGGCGGCCTCAATGGAAGCAAGCTGGATCGCGGTTTACGTGGAAACGCCGCGCGCGCTGAGCCCGCTCGATGAAGTGCGGCTCGGCTTGAATCTGACGCTCGCGCGTCAGCTCGGCGCAGAAGTCGTCACCGTGGAAAACGCTGACGTCGGTCCCGCACTGCTCCGCGTGGCGCATCAGCACAATGTCTCGCAAATCATTCTCGGAAAACCGGGCGCGCGCCGGTTGCATTCGCTTTTCCGAAAATCGCCCGCTGCATGGATCGTGCAAAACAGTGGCGACATCGACATTCACTTCGTTCGCGTCGATTCGCAGAAGAAGACACCGGCGGAATTCCATCTCCCGCTCAAGCCGACGTGGAAGGAACTCGGGATCGGGCTCGCAATTGCAGCGGGAGTTACCGTGCTCGGACTGGCGGTGGAAAATGTGACCGGTTATTGGGCGATCGCGCTGATCTATTTGTTTGCGGTGATTGTCGCGGCGACACGGCTGCGGCGATGGCCGACGCTTTTTCTCGCGACCCTCAGCGCGCTGCTCTGGGACTTCCTTTTCATCCCACCGAAATACACGTTTTACATCAGCGAACTGCGCGACGTGTTGATGTTCGGAATGTATTTCGCCGTCGCGCTGATCGTCGGCCATTTGACTGCGCGGCTGCGCGAACGCGAAGAAGCGGAGCGGCGCGGCGAGGTGCGCGCAACAGCGCTCTATCATCTCACGCGCGCTCTCGCAGCCACGCGCGATGCGGAGGGAACGACGGACGTTGTCGTCAAAAAAATCCGCGAAGTATTCGGCGCGGAAACGGCGCTCCTTTTGCGCGACGAGTCGGGCGCATTCACCGGCGCCGCGCATCCTGCGAGCAGTTTTCCGCTAACACAAAAAGAGGAAAGCGTCGCCGCGTGGGTTTTCCAAAAGCGCCAGCCCGCGGGCCGTTTCACCGATACGCTGCCCGATGCCGAGGCGCTTCATTTGCCCTTGCTCGTGGGCGACAACATCGAGGGCGTGCTCGCGGTAAAGTTTTCCACCGAGGCACAACTCACGATGCGCACGCGCGAGCTGCTCGATGCATTCACGGCGCAAATTGCCGTGACACTGGAAAAGGATCGGCTTGCGCTCGCCAGCCGCAAAATGCAGATCGCGGCGCAATCGGAAAAATTGCAGCACACGCTTTTCGATTCCGTGTCACACGAACTAAAAACGCCGCTCGCCGCCATCTCCGCTGCGCTGGAGCAGGAGGAGAAAAATTTCGCGTGGATGGAGATCCGCTCCGCTGTGATGCGGCTAACGCGTGTCGTGAATAATTTGCTCGATATGACGCGGCTCGATTCCGGGTTGCTGAAGCCGAGCCTCGAATGGTGCGATGCGGGCGAACTCGTGCGCGAGGCGATGGCGCGGGTGGCCGAGCAAACGCGCGGGCACGATCTGAAACTCGATATCGCATCCGATCTGCCGCCGATCCGCGTCGATGCCGGGTTGATCGAACAGGTGCTCGCGACCCTGATTTCGAACGCGGCGCTTTACAGCCCGCGCGGCAGCTCGATTGAAATCACCGCCTCACGCGAAAACGACGTGATGAAATTCATCGTCGCGGATCGCGGGTGCGGATTTAAGCCGGGCGAAGAGCAGCGGGTTTTTGAAAAGTTTTACCGCAGCGCAAATGTTCCGGCGGGTGGGATCGGACTCGGCCTCTCCATCGCACGGCATCTGGTCGAGGCGCACGGCGGGAGTATCACCGCCGCCAATCGCAGCGAAGGCGGCGCGCGTTTTATCGTTGCGCTCCCGGCGGCGGAACGGCTTCAACTTCCCGCAGAAACCGCTATCCCCGCGTGAAAAATGTTGTCCTCATCATCGACGATGAAGTGCAGATTCGTCGCCTGTTGCGCACCGCGCTCGAAGCGAGCGACTACACCGTTTGCGAAGCCGATCACGGCCAGCAGGGACTGGCCGAGGCGGCGCTGCGCCGGCCAGACGCGATCATCCTCGATCTCGGCCTGCCCGATCTCGACGGCGTGGAAGTTTTGAAAAGGCTGCGCGAATGGAGCGATACGCCGGTGCTCATTTTGTCCGTGCGCGATCGCGAGGAGCAGAAAGTCGCCGCGCTCGATGCGGGCGCGGATGATTACGTCACCAAGCCATTCAGCACGGCCGAACTGCTCGCGCGGCTCCGCGTCGCGCAACGTCGCGCGAAACCGGCGGAAAACGAAACGACATACACCAGCGGCGGGCTGCACGTCGATCTCGTCAGCCGCATCGTCACGCTCCACGGGAAGGAAATCAAACTCAGCGGGACCGAATACGCATTGCTCCGCCTCTTCGTCCGCCACGCCGGCCGTGTGCTGACCCATCGCCATATTTTACGCGAAATCTGGGGGCCGAAATCCGAGGAGCACCGTCAATATCTGCGCGTTTACGTCACGCACCTGCGGCAGAAAATCGAGCGCGATTCGACCAATCCTGAGTTTATTAAAACGGAATCAGGCATTGGTTATCGCTTCGTGTGCAAACCGGCCGATAACTTGTAGTAAACTTAGCGTAATACTCGCAATTCGTCGCGCAATCACTCTGTGAGACGACGGATTACGTTCTTTCACGGGTGCCAACGCACTGAACGTATTTTGTTATAAAGCGACAACTTTTTTGACATTTGCACGTTCTTGGGGATACTTGCCCCCCACCTTTTCAGTGAGCAATCCCTCTGTCTTAGATCCCTCGGCACCTCAACGCACTGCAGGACGGGCCGACCTGCGTCCGCAAAATATCCGTGACGCCGTGATCCGGCTTGCGGGGAATTCGCAAGATGGCATCCAGAGCGCGGGCGCGTTTCTCGCGCGTCTCGCGGGGCGCAGTGCGCAGGAAGTGATGACCTACATGACGATCCCCTCGACGATCTCGGGCGGGCCGTCAATTTTCCAGGTGCGCATTGGCTCGGGCGAAGTGCTCTCGTCGGGCGATGAAGCCGATTTTCTCGTCGCGTTTTACCAGCACAGTTATCAGGACCACATCGGGTTTTTAAAAGAAGGTGGCGTGCTGCTTTACGATTCGGATAACGTTCAGCCGAATCTCGACGACAAACGATTTGTTTACGTAGGCATTCCGATTACTGGATTGACTGTTGAGGCACTCGGTGGAACGGCGAAGGACAAGGGCAAAAACATTTTTGTGCTCGGCCTCATCGCGAAAGTTTTCGATCTCGATACCGAAAAACTCACGAATCTCATCCGCGAACGTTTCGCCGGCAAATCCGACGACATCGCTAATACCGCGCTGATGGCATTTCAGGCCGGCTACGCGTATCCGGTCGGCAATGTGCTCACCAAGCTTTACCAATTCGAACCGGCGGAAAAGACGGGCGACCGCGCGCAGGTCACGATGGATGGCAATCAGGCGCTCGCCTACGGGCTGATCGCCGGCGGCGTGCGTTACGGCGCGGGTTATCCGATCACGCCGTGGTCGTCGGTAATGGAAATTTTGCGCAGCGAACTGCCGAAATACGGCGGCTTGTTCGTGCAATGCGAAGACGAGCTGGGCGCGGTCTCGATGGCGCTCGGTTTTTCGTATTCCGGCCATCTCGCGATCACCGGCAGCGCCGGCCCGGGCATTTCGCTAAAAACGGAAGCGATCGGGTGGGCGTCGATGGCGGAGATTCCGCTCATCATCGTCAACGTGCAACGCGGCGGCCCATCGACTGGCCTGCCGACGAACGTCGAGCAAAGCGATCTTTACCAGGCGATCTTCGGCGGGCACGGCGACAGCCCGCGCGTGGTGCTCGCGCCAGCGACGGTCGAGGATTGCTTTTACACCGCGATCGAAGCGGCGCGGCTCGCACGAAAATACAGCACGCCGGTTTTCATTCTCAGCGATTCGTCGCTCGCGACGCGCATTGAGGCGTTTCACGAGCCGAACCTGCGCGAAGTCATGCTCGACGCGAAGCTTGACCTCACTCCGCCGTCGGCAAGTTTCAAACCCTACCCGCTCGACCATGTCACCCGCCACGCGCCGCCGGGCACGAAGCTCGGGGAAAAATATCCGGTCGTCACCGGCCTCGAGCACGACGAATGGGGACACCCGACCGGCAGCCCGAAATTGCACATGAGCATGACGGCAAAACGCCGCCGCAAGCTGCAGTTGCTCGGCGAGGAAATTCCGACACCGAAAATCTACGGCGAACGCAAAGGCGACGTGCTCCTCATCGGCTGGGGCTCGACTTACGGACCGATCCACGAAGCAGTGAAACTCGCGCGCGAAAAAGGCGACAGCATCTCCGCGCTGCATCTGCGCCATTTGAATCCGCTGCCGAACGGCCTGGAACAAATCTTCGCCGGCTTCCAACGTATCGTTGTCGTCGAGATGAATGACGAAGGTCTCTATGGCTACGGGCAGCTCGCGACGATTCTCCGCGCCCGCTATTGCGATCCGAAAATCAGTAGCCTCACCAAAACCGACGGCCTGACTTTCCGCGTCAAAGAAATCCTCGATGGAGTTTTAACACAGAAATGAGCACCGAAACTCTCCCCTCACCTGCTCCGGACAAACTCACCAAAAAAGCGCTTACCGCCGATCACCCGACGTGGTGTCCCGGCTGCGGCGATTTTGCCGTGCTCGCGGCATTTTACAAAATGCTCGAGAAGCGCCAGCTCCCGCACGAAAACATCGTCACCCTCGCGGGCATCGGCTGCTCCTCGCGCTTTCCGTATTTCGTCAACACGCACGGCGCGCATTTCATCCACGGCCGCGCGGTGCCGCTCGCGAGCGGCGTGAGCTTGTCGCGCCCGGATTTGCACGTCTTCCTTTTTGGCGGAGACGGCGACGGATTTTCCATCGGCGGCAATCACCTAGAGCACGGCGCGCGCAAAAACATCAATCTCACCTACGTCATCATGGACAACTTTGTCTATGGCCTGACGAAAAAGCAGACGTCGCCCACCTCGCCCATCGGTTATAAATCCAAGACCGATCCCACCGGCGCGATCGACCAGCCGGTAAATCCGATGAAAAAACTCATCTCCGCCGGCGCGACATTCATCGCCCGCACCCACTCGACGCAGATCAACCACATGATCACGATGATGGAGCGCGCGATGGATCACCCCGGCTTTTCCGTCATTGAAGTCCTCAGCGAGTGCGTCGAGTTTTACCCCGGCGCATTCGACGCCGCGAACCCGCGCAAGGGCGGCGCGCTGAAACTCATCGAGGAAAAGAAATACGACAACACCCCCGAGGACGACGCGCGGCACGATATCACCGACGAGCTCGCCGCTTACAAACTCGCGAACGATCCCTTCCCCGGCTGGTTCGGCGTGTTTTATCAAAACGATCGCCCCACCAAAAACGCGCTCGAGAAAAAGTGGATCGACACCACTCGCGCGAAATTCGGCGGCGCGGGCGACGTCGACATGCTGCAGAAGACATTCGACCGGATGAAATGAAGGCGCTTCGCCATTCGGCATTTCTTCTCCTCGCCACCGCCGCGCTCGCCCAGGACACCCCGCCTGTCGATACGAGCGCGATGCTCACTTCGCTCCAGCAGCTTAAAGAAAAACACGAAGCCTCGACGAAAGCGCAGCAGGATAAGCTCATCGAGGAGTTTGCCGCAGCGGGCGCGAACAACAGCACCGCCATCGCATTTTACGAAGACGCCATCCGTGCCACGCAATTCGAAGGACAGAACCGCGAGAACGCGCAATTCCGCGACTGGAAAAAGCGCGAAGGCGACAAGCTCAAAAACCCCGACCTCCAGAACGCCGCGCGCTTAAGCCTGAACTACCTCGCGCTCACGCTCCGCCGCGCCGCGGGCGACAAAATCGAGGCGCTCATCCCGCCACTGATGGCCTACGCCGACCAGGTCGATGCCGGCGGCGACGGACTCGCCGATCAGGATTTGATGAAACGTCCCGTTAACGACAACATCTTCGTCCGCTGGTATGGCATCGGCAACATGCTCGCCGGCGTGAAGGACTGGGAGCTGACGCCAGGCAAAACCGACGGCATCTACAGCAAAACCATCCTGCCGCAATTTCGCAAAACCAAAGACCCGCGCCTGCTCCAGTATTGGGACAACAAAATCCAACGCGAAGCAGCCCAAGCCTCGCGCACGACACTTGCCTTCACCGCCGACGCGTTTGACCAGACGCGCAAACCGGCACTCCTCTGGTCGCGCTCGCAGGACATGCTCCTCCTCGGACAGCGCAACCGCGCCATCGGCGAAATGTTCGCGCTTATCAAAAACAATCCGACCCATCCGGATTCCGGCGCCTGGATCAGTAAACTGGAGAGCATCCTCCAAGGCGCGCCCGCGCAGTCCGACGCGACTGAGTAAAACGCGCCATTCGGCAAAAACTGACCGATTTTTGCACCGCCAACGCGCCGGTGTGTGTCCTAAACGCTACGGCAACGGCTCTTTTTTCAGACCCCACTTCTCGATGCGCGATAGCAGGGTCGTCGGTTTGATGCCGAGAAGCTCGGCGGCGCCGTTCACGCCTTTGATTTTCCAGTTCGTTTTTTTCAGGACGCGCAGCAGGTTGTCACGCTCGCGGAGCTGAAGCTCGGCTTCGGTGAGAAACTCCTGTTCATCCGCTCCACCCGCCGCGGTGCCGGATCCGGAGCTTCTCGCGGTCGCGGCCGACGCAGCGGTCTGGAGCGGCAGGTCGAACTCGAGGCTGCCGCCGCGCGCCAGGATGACCGCGCGCTCGATCACGTTGCGCAATTCGCGGACGTTGCCGGGCCAGTCGTAGCTTTGGAGTTTCACGACTCCGGCCCGCGTAAGGCGCGGTTTGGTGCAGTTCAGATCTTTTGCCGAGAGTTCGACGAAATGTTTTGCGAGGAGCGGGATGTCGTCCTTCCGCTCCCTGAGCGGACCGACTTGGATCGGAAATACGTGCAGCCGATAGAACAGGTCCTCGCGAAAACGACCGGCGGCCACAGCCTCTTTCAAGTTGCGATTCGTCGCCGCGACAATCCGGACGTTTGCCAACCGCGTGCGATCTTCACCAACCCGCTCGTAGCGTTTCTCCTGGAGCACGCGCAGGAGCTTGCCCTGCATGTCCAAAGGCACTTCGCCGATTTCATCCAAAAACAGCGTGCCGCCCTCCGCAGTTTCGAAACGGCCAGCGCGGTCCTTGATCGCGCCGGTGAACGAGCCGCGGATGTGTCCGAAGAATTCGCTTTCAAAAAGCTCTTTCGGAATCGAGGCGCAGTTGACACGAACCAGCGGCTTTTCCTTCCGCGCACTGCGACGATGAATTTCGCGCGCGACCAGTTCTTTGCCGGTGCCGGTCTCACCCGTGATGAGGACCGACGCGTCCGTCGGCGCGACGAGATCAATCTGGCTGACGATTTGGCGCAACGCGCCGCTTTGACCAATGAGATCGCCAAACGCGCGCGCTTCGACAACCTCCTCCTCAAGATATGCGTTCTGTTGTTCGAGCTGGTTTTTCAGGCGCTTGATCTCTTCAAACGCACGCGCGTTAACTACGGCAGCGCCAAGGTAGCTTCCGAACATCGCCCCGTAAGGAAGCGATTCCGCCAGCATATCGTGGCGCAAGAACGCCGAGATAACTCCGAGGACCTCCTCTTTGAAAGCCACGGGTATGACGACGAACGCCTCGATGCGCTCTCGCTTGAGCCATGCTGCGTCGGCGAGATGTTTCCAATCCGGATCACATTTGCGCCTGGCGGTTCTTTGCCCTTTCGCCGCGACCTCGCCAAGAATACCCGAGCCTACGGGGACGGGAGTTGCCGGATCGGTAGCTCGCGGAGGAGCGCTGCCGGCTGCAATGGCAAGGTGCAGACAACCATCGGCTTTGTCCACGAGCCAGATTTGAACGAAGGCAATGTCAGGACGAGCCACGGCTCGGGTGACGAGTTTTTTCAGCAGTTTCTCGAGCGATAACTCCTGCGCGGCATCGAGCAGCATTTGCACCGCGTAGTTCGGGTCAAAGGTCGTATCGAAGCGTTCGTCGAAACGATCATCAAAACGGCTATCGCTCGTTGTTTTCATGGAATGCAGACTGCCACGCTGCGGACGAATTGTTGAGCACAATAAGTTCGATACTTCGTTCCATTCGATTTCTCGAACATATCTTACTGCAATCGAGGCTCGTCGCAAATTGTCGGATTACAGTTACTTGCGACTTTCGCACAACCGCTGGCACGGTGCGTGCAAAAGGGGCTGGCAGCAACGACAACCGCACGAAAACATGAACCCAAGCCAAAACATCATAACCCTGAGATTCGTCACTGAGGAGGACTTCCCCTCGGAAGTTCTCCAGTCCCAAAACGCCGTCCTTGTCGCATTCTGGGCACCGTGGAGCAAGCCCTGCCGTGTCATTGATCCGGTGCTGCTGGAGATCGCACGAAGCTGCGCCGGCAAAGTCCAAGTCGTGAAACTCAATGCCGACGACAATCCTAATCTCAGCCTCTGCTTCGGAGTGCAGCACATTCCGACTCTTCTTTACTTTGAGGCTGGTAACTTGCGAGGCCAGCTCGTCGGCACAGTTAGCAAGGAAGCTATCCTAACCCTACTATCACGAAACAACGAAGCCGGACATGCCTCTACGGAAAAAGGAGAAACTCTATGATGCGCTTGTTAACTATAGCCATAGCTATCCAGGTTCTAGCTTTCCCATTCGGATCCTTCTGCGCCACCGGTGTAGAGTCTCCCGAGCTAACACAGCCACTCTCCAAAGTAGAAGCGCTGAACCTTGCAATAGCTAACAACGGAACGATTCGTCAGGCTCGAAAGGAAGTCGAGGCAGCAGCGGGAATAGCTATCCAGACGCGAGCTATCCTTTTCCCGAAGCTCATAGGTAGGGCGGGTTATTCGGTAAGGCAGGACTCGCTCATTGAAGCGAACCGCAACCGCACGATCGCGCCGGTGCAAGTGGATGCTCCGGCAATTCCAGCGCTCGGACTTGGCGCTAATACGTTTTCCATCGGCGGCGGAGAAACTCCTAAAGTGAACAACCAGGCTTGGGATGCAGACATCCAGATCGTGCAATCCATCTACGAAGGTGGACGGATGCTATCCGCCGCGCGAACCGCACGCTTAATCCGCGAACAAGCGATGCTCGTATATCAAAGCACAGTCTCGGATACACTGCTCGCGGTTGCCAATTCCTACGACGACGCTGTGCGCGGGGCCAAGCAGGTGGAAGTGCGCGAGCAGCAAGTAAACTTTCTCACTAACTATCGCGATGACACCAAGGCGCGTTATGAAGCGGGAACGGTTGCTGAGTTTGATGTGATTCGCCAGGATGTTGAAGTTGCCAACGGCACGGCCAAGCTCGTTGAAGCTCAAGGAGACTACCGCATCGCCAAACAAAAGCTCGTTGAATTGCTCGGCTATAGCCTTCCTGCAAATATCACGGATAACCTTCCGCTAAGACTTGCCACGCCGCTAGTGGAGAGTCCTTATCCGCACGATCTCCCCGCAGCATTAGCTATGGCTGTCGATAACCGAACGGAAATTGCCGCTTTGGAAAAGGAAGAACACCTGCGCGACGAAGCGATCATCACAGCAAAGGCCGGAGCTAAACCTAGTGTGCAAGCTTTCGCTGGATACCAACTCACCAGCCGTGTCGAGACGCGCAACGCAGGAGACTACCTCAACGGCGCTCTTGCCGGCGTGCAAATGTCGTGGCCCATCTTTGATGGACTATTAACCAAAGGCCGCGTCGATGAAGCGAAAGCAAGACGCGGCAAGGCTTCCGAAGCAAAAGCCGAAACTAGCCGGATCATAGAACTGCAAGTGCGTTCCGCATGGAGCGAGCTGCGCACCGCACAATCTGTGGTGGCTGCGCAAACCGAGAATATCAAAAAAGCTGTCCGCGCGCTTGAGCTTGCGACCGACCGTTATAAGGCCGGAGTCGGCACTCAGATCGATGTGCTGAACGCTCAAACAGCGCTCACGGAAGCCCGTGGCTCTTATGTGGACGCGTTGCGTGACTACTCCGTTGCGCGCGCCACCCTCATTCGGGCCACGGGCGAAGATATCGAAAAATGAAACCGTAAACCTAAAGACACTAATGAACACTGAAACCTTAAACCTGAAGATTCTAATGAAAATACTAAATCCTATTTATCCACTACCGTTCGGCATCGGACGCCTTGCTATTCCGATGGCCCTCGTGTTCCTGCCACTGAGCGCATGCAGCAAGAAGAAGGAGCTGACGCCGGTGGTTCGCCCGGTCCGCTCGATCGTGGTCGAAAAACGTGAGGTCGGAGATCCAAAGGTCGTGTCCGGCCATCTGCGCGCGCGCAACGAGGTCAGTCTCGCCTTCCGCATTTCTGGGAGAATCATCCAAAGAAAGGTGGGCGTCGGTGACATGGTTCAAGCCGGGCAGACGGTGGCGCTGCTGGATTCCGAAGTAGAACGTAACTCCCGAAACTCCGCGCAGGCCGACCTGGCCGCGGCGCAAGCCTCTCTTGACCAATCGGAAGCCTTTGAACGGCGTCAGAAGAAGCTGCTTGCCGAACGGGTGATCTCTCCCAATGAATATGATGTAGCCTTGCGGCAACTAAAGACGACGCAAGCACAATTGGATGCGGCTCAAGCCCGACTTAAATCCGCCGAAGAACAGTTAAGCTACACGGAACTCAAATCCGATGACGCCGGCGTGATCACGGAAAAAGGGGCCGAGGTGGGCGAAGTCGTGCCGGCTGGCAAGATGGTCCTGCTAGTGGCGCAGCAAACCGGGCGCGATGCCGTTTTTGACGTGCCCGCCCAGGCTATTCGTGATGGCCTGTCTTTGGGTGCGCCAGGTGAGGTCTGGCTCGCGGACAATCCAGATATCAAGGTGGACGGCAAGGTTCGCGAAATATCGCCGCAGGCCGATCCGGTCACACGCAACTATCAGGTCAAAGTCGAACTAGCCGATCCGCCACCGGGTATGTTTCTGGGAGCGACAGTCGTTGGGCGCCTGAAATTAAAGGCCCAGTCATTGATCGAGGTTCCTTCGTCAGCGCTCACGATGATCGAGGATAAGCCTGCGGTCTGGGTGGTTGATGCAAAGGATCAGCGCACACATCGACGGGAAATCGGCATCGAGCGCCATACGCCGGACTCAGTCATCGTGGCGGAGGGGCTAAGTTCGGGCGAAAGAGTTGTGACAGCCGGGGTCCAGGAACTCCATGAAGGTCAAACCGTGAAATTGTTAGGAGACAAATAATGAAAGGCTTTAATCTCACCGAATGGGCGATACGCCATAAGTCGCTTTCCATCTACTTCATGTTGGTCAGTCTTGTGGCTGGAATTTCAGCGTATCTGCACTTGGGGCGCAATGAAGACCCTGAGTTCACAGTTAAGACGATGGTGGTCCAGACGCTCTGGCCGGGCGCGACCCAGGAAGAAACGATGCAGCAGGTGACCGATCGCATCGAGAAGAAGCTGCAGGATACACCTAATCTCTATTACTTGAAGAGCTATACCACCGCTGGATCCTCCACCGTATTTGTCTATCTGCTCGAGTCCACCCCGAAGAAGAATGTGCCGGATCTTTGGTATCAGGTCCGCAAAAAGGTCGGCGATATCGGTCAGACGCTCCCGCAAGGAGTCGTGGGGCCATTTTTCAACGACGAATTCGGCGACACCTACGGGATCATCTATGGTTTCATGGCAGACGGCTTCAGTCACCGGGAATTGCGCGATTACGCAGAAGAGGCCCGCTCGCGTTTGCTGCGAGTTAAAGATGTCTCCAAGGCCGAATTTCTAGGCACGCAGGACGAGCGTATCTATATTGAGTTCTCAACGCACCGCCTGGCCGAACTCGGCATGGATCGCATGGAGTTGATCAAGGCGCTTGTTACCCAAAACGCCGTAGTTCCATCCGGCGTGATCCAGACGAAGAATGAGGCCGTGCTCATGGATGTGACCGGACGGTTTGAATCCGAAAAGGACTTGCAGCAGGTCAATTTCGCCTTCGGCGGAAAGATGCTGCGCCTCGGCGACATCGCGACGATCACCCGCGGCTACGCCGATCCGCCGCAGCCGATGTTCCGCGTCAACGGCAAGGACGCCATCGGCGTGGCGCTCTCGATGCGCACCGGCGGCGACATCATCGCCTTGGAAAAGAATCTCGATCACGTGATGGAGGAACTCAAAGCGGACTTACCCGTCGGCATCGAGACCTTTCTTGTCTCCAATCAGCCAAAGGTAGTTGAAGAAGCGGTTAACGAATTCATGAAGGCTCTTTGGGAAGCTATAGCGATCGTTCTCGTCATTAGCTTTCTGAACCTGGGCCTGCGGGCGGGCTTGGTAGTGGCGACCTCGATTCCGCTGGTGCTGGCCATCGTGTTCGTCGTCATGCAAATCTTTGGGATCGACTTGCAGCGCATCTCGCTGGGAGCACTAATCATTGCACTAGGGCTGCTCGTCGATGACGCGATGATCACCATCGAGGCTATGGTTTCCAAAGTAGAACATGGCTGGGACTCGATCAAAGCGGCGATCTTTGCCTATGCCTCCACGGCTTATCCGAGGCTCACCGGCACGCTGGTGATCGCGCTCGGTTTCGTGCCGGTCGGTTTCGCAAAGAGTTCAGCTGGCGAATACACCTTCACGCTATTTGCGGTCGTCGTGATCGCCGTGCTCACCTCCTGGCTCGTCGCCGCTCTCTTCACGCCGCTCATCGGGACGATGCTCCTTTCGCCTAAGGACGAAAACAAGAACAACGAGAAGCATAAGGGCAGCCATGGGGGAGGCGGACGCCTTCAGAGCCTTTATCGGAAACTGCTGCTCTTCACGATGCGTAACTCCAAAATGACGCTAACTGTGACGATCGTGATCTTCGGCGTGTCGCTGTGGCTGGCGCGGTTTGTGCCGAGCCAGTTCTTTCCCGCGTCGGACCGGCCGGAACTCGTGCTCGATCTTCGCCTGAGGCACGACGCCTCAATTTACGCATCGGATACGGCATCACGAAAGCTCGACGAAATCCTCCAGGGCGACCCCGATATTGTCCACTGGAGCTCCTACGTTGGGCGTGGGGCGATTCGATTCTATCTGCCGCTCGACGTGCAGCTCCAAAATGATTTCTTCGCTCAGACAATCATCGTCACCAAGAACCTGAAGGCGCGGGATCGGGTCAAACAACGCCTTGAGACTGCCCTTCAGGAAAAATTCCCCGAGGCGGTAGGACGTGTTTTTCCACTCGAGCTCGGTCCACCCGTGGGCTGGCCGGTCCAATACCGTGTCAGCGGCACCGATCTGCACAAGGTGCGTGAAATCGCCGACAAGCTGGCCGGGATCATGGGCGAGAGTCCCGACCTGCAAAAAGTGAACTTCAACTGGATGGATCCGATCCGCAAGCTAAGGATCCGCGTGAATCAGGATGAGGCGAGGCAATTGGGACTCAGCTCGGCAAGCGTCGCCCAGTTGGTCAACGCCGCCATCTCAGGCATCTCTGCGACTCAAGTGCGTGATAGCATCTATCTGGTCGATGTAGTGGTGCGCGCCGAGGCGTCTGAACGCATGTCGCTGGAGACGATCCGGACCCTGAAGATTCCGCTTCCGAATGGACGCTCGGTGCCATTGAGCGAGCTGGCCAGCATTGAATACGCGCAAGATTTGCCCCTGATCTGGCGCCGGGACCGACTGCCGACCCTGACAGTCCAGGCCGAGCCGAGGGATGGCGTGCTGGCGGCAACTGCCGTGGCGCACCTCGCGGAAAAAGTTTCCGAGCTGAAGCGGCAACTACCGGTCGGCTACAAGATCGTCGAGGGCGGCAGCGTCGAGGAAAGCGCGAAGGGACAATCCTCCGTGCTCGCGGTCTTCCCGATTGTCGTCGTGCTGATGATTACGGTCCTGATGTTCCAGATGCAGAATTTCAGCCGACTGTTTCTGGTCTGCAGCGTAGCTCCATTGGGCGTCATTGGTGTCGTCCTTGCGTTGCTAGTCACGCAAAGCCCGATGGGGTTCGTCGCGATGCTCGGCACCGTCGCGCTGGTCGGCATGATCATCCGAAACTCGGTCATCCTGGTTGACCAGATCGAAGTCGAGAAGGCAGCGGGACGCGCGGGTTGGGACGCCGTGGTCGAAGCATCCCTGGTGCGTTTCCGTCCGATCATCCTGACCGCGCAGGCGATGATCCTCGGTATGGCACCGATCGCGCCGACCGTCTTCTGGGGCCCCATGGCCTACGCCATCATGGGCGGCCTCGCAGTGGCCACCGTTCTGACGCTCATCTCGCTCCCATCGCTCTACATCAATTGGTTTAAGATCACGGAGACCGCCCCTGAAAATCGGGCCGAGTCGCAAATCTTAACCAGTGCCAAATAACTCATTATTCGACTCATTATGCACTCATCCATTCCCAATCCAGCGGTCCGCACCAGGATCGTAATACTCGGCGGCGGTTTCGCCGGTCTGTATTCAGCTCTGCATTTCGAAAAGACCATCGCCCGCGATCCCATGGTCGAAGTAACTCTCGTCAGCCGTGAGAACTTTGTTCTCTTCACACCCATGCTGCACGAAGTCGCAGCCGGTGACATGGACTTGTCCGACATTGTCTGCCCGCTGCGACCTATGCTCAAGCATGTGCGTTTTCTGCAGGCGGACGTTGAGGACATTGATTTGGAAGCGCGGCAGGTGTCCCTGACTTATGGCGCGCATTGCGAGCGGAGGGTCGTAACCTATGACCACCTGATTATCGCGCTAGGGTCGGAAAGTAATTTTTTCGGTTTGCCTGGAGTTGGCGAACGCGCACTGACGATGAAGTCGATCGGCGACGCTTTCATGTTACGCAATCAGGCGCTGGCGATGTTGGAAATGGCCACTCTCACGGACGATGCTGACGCGCGACGCGGCATGCTTACTTTCGCAGTTGCCGGCGGCGGCTTTGCCGGTGTGGAAACAGTTGGAGCACTCAACGATTTCGTCCGCGAAGCGATCGAATACTATCCTGCGCTTTCCGAAGCCGAGCTACGACTGGTTCTTGTTCATCCAGGCAAGGTCATCCTGCCGGAACTCAACGAAAATCTCGGACGCTACGCACAGGCGGAACTTGAATCGCGAAAGGTGGAAATCCGCGGAGGCACGAGCGTCACTGCATTCTCCAACCACGGTATCGAATTAAGTAACGGCGGGACACTGGCAACGCAGACTCTTGTCTGGACAGCAGGCGTGACGCCGCCTCCGGTATTGCAAAACTTACCGGTTAAAAAAGAACGGGGACGCATCGTAGTTAACGAGACGCTGGAAGTGCCGGGCTTTCCTTGCGTGTGGGCGGTTGGCGATTGCGCATCGATTCCAAATGCCGGCACCGGCAAGCCGCATCCGCCAACCGCGCAGCACGCGTTGCGCGAAGCGGTGCGTTGCGCGAAGAATGTGATTGCTGCGATTCGCGGCACCCAACCAGCGCCCTTCCGTTTTACGACTCTCGGTCAGCTCGCAACCATTGGCCATCACGCCGGTGTGGCTGAAGTTTTTGGGCTGCGCGTCTCCGGTTTTGTCGCGTGGTGGCTGTGGAGGACAATCTACCTCGCGAAGCTGCCGACCTTCCGGAAAAAACTGCGCGTGGCATTGCGATGGACGTTCGACTTTGCCTTTCCAAGAGATCTCACGCAGCACGTAACACTGCATGGCATCGATCGAGTAAGTCAGTTATTGGCGTATGTCCGTCAACATCCTGTAAGCCCGCCGCCAGCCGCAGCCGAACCAGTCTCCGCAACACGATAAGCTTATGGAACACGAAAATCTCAACATTAAAGAACTGATGGAATCGCGGCGTCACGCCATCGAGCAATCATTGCGCACGATCAGCGTGGCGGAGCTAAAATCGCTCGGGAACAAACTTTTCCCCAGCACGGATCATCCATGGTCGGAAACATTCTCCAATCTCATCGATGATCCTCACGGCGGCACCTTCTATCACGGCAATACCGATGATCACGTCGAGGTTCTCTATTGCCATGACAAGGATATGGGCCTTTGGTTTATCCCGGGAGTTGGCAAAGGCAGGCTGCAACCGGAAGAGCTGAAGATCATGAAAGAAGTCGTCGAAGCGCGACGTAACAACTGACTTGGCTACAACATCTGCTCGATGAATGCCCGTCCGTCGAATGGCGCGAACTGATCGATCTTTTCGCCGGTGCCGATGAAGCGCGTCGGGATGCCGAGTTCGTTTTGAATGGCAATAACGACGCCGCCTTTACCGCTGCCATCGAGTTTTGTAACGATGACGCCGGTGAGTCCGATCGCTTGATGAAACTCGCGCGCCTGAGCGAGCGCGTTACTGCCGGTCGTGGCATCGACGACGAGCAGACTTTCGTGCGGCGCGGCTTCGTCGTGCTTGGCGAGCGTGCGCTTCACTTTGTTTAGCTCGGCCATAAGGTTGCTTTTCGTGTGCAAGCGCCCGGCGGTGTCACAGAGCAGGAATTCGACATTTTTTTTGTCGGCGGCGACATAGGCGTCGTAGCAAAGCGCGGCCGGGTCGGCGTTGTATTGACCTTTGATCATCTCGACGTCGATACGTTCCGCCCAGATGCCGAGTTGCTCGATCGCCGCGGCGCGAAAGGTGTCTGCGGCGCAAAGCATCACCGAATGGCGTTTCGATTTCAGCCAATGCGCGAGCTTCGCGGTCGAGGTGGTTTTGCCGGTGCCATTGACTCCAACGACCATGACTACTTTCGGCTTGTTCGGAAATGGGCGCAGGTCTGCGCGGTCGAGCGGGAGAACCCGCGCCACCTCATCACGCGTGACTTCGATCACGTCATTGGCTGTGATTTTTTCGCGCTGCCGCAACGAGCCGAGAATCTTCATCGTCATCGGCACGCCGAGATCCGCACGAATCAGCGTCTCCTCGAGTTCGTCCCAATCAACGGGCTTCGCCGCAAACTTCTGGATGATGTTTTTAAAAAAACCGATGGGCATGTTGGTTTATCGCAGCGGCCGCGTCAGCTCGTCCTTCACCTTGTCGAGGATGCCGTTGACGAACCGTCCTGAATCCTCGCTGCCGAAACGCTTGGCGATTTCGATCGCTTCGTTGATGCAAACAACAGGCGGCACGTCTTCGGTGAAAAGCATTTCGTAAATCGCGACGCGGAGAATGTTGCGATCGACGGCGGCGATTCGGTTCAGCTCGTAATTCGCGGTGAATTTTTTGATGCGCTCATCGATCGCCGGCTGCTGCGCGATCACGCCGTGGATGAGCGCGTTTGCAAACTCGCGCGTCTTCGCCGTCGCGTCGCGCATTTTCCAAAAATGCTCGAGCGACTCGCGCGGCTCCGTGCCGGAATTCAAATCGCGCTGAAACAAAAACTGAATGGCGGCCTCGCGGCCCTCGCGGCGTTTTCCCATCGCGACCTCAGCGCTTCAGATCGGTTAACGTTTGCAGCATTCGCACCGCGACACGCGCGGACTCGATGCCGCGGTTCAGCTCCGGCTCGAGGCAGCGTAGGCGCGCCTGTTCCTCGTCGCGCACGAGCAGGACTTCGTGGATTACGGGAATGCGATAACGCAACCCGCATTCGAGCAGCGAGGTGGTGATCGCCTTGGCGATCAGCTCGGCGTGCTGCGTCTCGCCTTGAATGATCACACCGAGCGCGATGATCGCGTCGAACCCGCCGCGCTCGGCGACTTCCTGCACGAGCAGCGGAATTTCAAACGCGCCCGGCACTTCATAAACGGCGACGTTTACACCCGGCACCAGCGCGTCGAGTTCGCGCTTTGCGTTCTCGACGAGGCCTTGCACATAGCTTGCGTTGTATTGGCTCGAGACGATCGCAAACGCGCGGCGCTCGCGCATCATCCGTGGGCGTGTGGGCAGAATGTTCGCCATAGGGTTGAGACTGTTAGTTGAGTCTGGCGGCTAGCGCAAGGCTGCGCGCTCGATGGCTTCGGTGACGATTTGCGTGGTGATGACCTCCGGCAGGACGATGGGCTCTCCATGCGGCGGAAAGACGACGTAAAGCGGCACGCCAGCGCGTCCGAATTTTTTCAAAAGTCCGGTGATGTCCGCATCCTGCCGCGTCCAGTCTGCTTTGAGAAAAAGGACGTCGTGATCATGCAATGCGCGCTGCACGGTATCGGTGTTGAGCACGAGCCGCTCGTTCACTTTGCAGTTGATACACCAGTCCGCAGTGAAATCGACAAACACAACGCGCCCTTGCTGCAAAGCGCGCGCGAGCTGCGGTGCGAACGGCTCGATCTTTTTTGTTTGCTGCTGCCAAAAAACCCAGCCGAGCCAAATCGCGGTGACGAGCATCAGCACTCCCATCGCTTGTTTCACGCGCACCATCCACATGCCCGGCTTTGGCAAAAAGCGCAGCCACGCCGGTTGCGCGGTGAGCAAAAAGTATGGCAGCGCCATTCCCGCTGCGATCGCGGCGAACATCGCAAAGATGATCGCCGGCGGCTGCGTCACTGCAAAGCCGAGCGCCGGACCGAGCAGCGGCGCGGTGCAGGCGGAGCCGAGCAGCGTCGCGAAAACTCCGTGAAAAAAAGCGCCGCCGAGTCCGTCATTTTCAATCAAGCGACCGAGTCCTGCATGCGCGCGCGCGGGCAGCACGAGCTCGAAAATGCCGAGCAAATTTAACGCAAACACGAGCACGAAAATAAACATGCCGAGCACGAACCAGGGATTGCCGAATTGCAGCGCCCAGTTTACTTCGCGCCCCGCGCTTTTGAATGCGACAAGCAGCGCGGCAAGCGCGAGAAACCAGACGAAAATGCCGGCGATGAACGCGAGCCCAAGCTCTAAAATCCGCGCGCGCGATTTGCCGGCCTGCTGCACAAAGCCGAGAATTTTCAGCGCAATCACCGGCAGCACGCACGGCATGATGTTCAGGATCATTCCGCCGACGAAGCCGAGAAAAAGCCACGTAATCAGCGAGCGATGATCCGCAGTCGACTCGGCGCGAACCGGCTCTGCTGCTGGATTCGCGAGCAGCCAATGTTCGCCGGCGACTGTAGTGATCACACCGGCAATCTGTGCAACCGGTTTTTCCTCGGATGAAATCGGAATGCGGACACGCGTGACGTTTGCGATTGTTTTGTCGAGCTCGGGATGTCCGACGACAACGCCCTCCGGGGGCAACGGGAAGAATTCCGCCGGCTCGCTTTGCAGAGCGCCACCAGTGTCGAGCAGAAGCGATGAATTCTCGCGTGACCATACGACATGAGCCGCAGCTGCGGCAGGAATTTGCCGCGGCAATTGCGCGCTATATTTCGCGAACAATTCCGTATTTGCCGGTTTCGCCGTTTGTGCGACCGGCAATGTGAGCGTGAGTTCCGCATCGCCGGGCACACACGTTTTTTCGCAGACGAGCCAGTGCGGATGCGCGTGCAGCGTGATGCTTGTTTCCGCAATTTTTTCGGGCGCAGTCAACTCGACGAGCAGCAGCACTTCGCCCGGATACGCGTAGGTCCAGAGGTCGCCTTCCTCGACAATTTTTTGCGGAACCGGCCATTGAATTTCTCCCGCGCGAAAACTCGGCGGCAACTGCCAGTCAATGCGCGTCGCCATGCCCGAGTCGCCGGGATATTGCCAATACGTGTGCCAGCCGGCCTGCGCGACGAGTCGCAAGCCAACGGCAAATTTTTGCCCCGGCACGATTGCGTCCACATCTGCGAGCAGCGACGCATCGACGAGCTGCCGGCCCTCGAAAATCTGCGCCTGCGCGCCCGCGCAAAACGCGAGCAGCACGAAGAGAAAAAGTTTGCGCATGCGCATCGGTAACATTTCGCGCGCTGCTGTTCAAACGTGTATGCGGCCCGGCACATTAACGTGCTGCAGCGACTGCGAACTCATTCCGCGCCGGCGTGACGAAACTCCGGAAACGCGCATCGCGCAAACGGGATTTGTAATCTGTTCCACACTAATTGCTCCGACACACACTCAAAAGCGGCGTGCTGTTCGAAAAGTTTTTGAACATCTAACCAAAGGAAAAACCGTTATGAAAAAGCACCTGCTCATCGCCAGTCTAGCTTTGCTGAACGTTCTGTTCGGCACGGCGTGCGTCGTAAATCACGAACACCCGGCTACGCCGACGAGAACGACAACGACAACCGAGACCCACGCGGTCAGCGCTTACTGAAGCGCGCGCGAGTCGGTTTCTAAAACAAAAAGGCGGTGCCGCTAAAGCACCGCCTTTTTTGCGTAGCTAACTTATTGCAACCACTCGGTGTGGAAGACGCCGGGTTTGTCCACGCGCTCATAAGTGTGCGCACCGAAGAAATCGCGCTGTGCTTGCAGCAGGTTCGACGAGAGGCGCGCCTGCCGATAGCTGTCGAAATATGCGAGTGAAGCACTGAACGCCGGCGCGGCGACGCCGTGCTCGATGGCCTGGCAAATCGCATAACGCCAGTTGTCCTGCGTTTTCTCGATGATGTCCTTGAAGAACGGATCGAGCAGCAGGTTCTTGAGTTTCGGATTGCGCTCGTAAGCTTCCTTGATGCGATTGAGGAACTGCGCGCGAATGATGCAGCCGCCGCGCCAGATCGTGGCGATGTCGCCGAAATTCAAATCCCATGCGGAATCGACGCTCGCCGCAGCGAGCAACTCCATGCCCTGCGCGTAGCTGACGATTTTTGATGCGTAAAGTGCGTCGCGCACCGCGTCGATGAGCTTCTGCTTGTCGCCCGTGAACGGCTTCTTCGCCGGATGCGGCAGAATTTTCGACGCTTCGACGCGATCCTGTTTGCGCGAGGAAATGACGCGCGCCTCGACTGCGGCGTTAATTGTTGAAATGACCACCGCCTGTTTAATCGCTGATTGCAGCGTCCAGATGCCGGTGCCTTTCTGCCCGGCTTTGTCAAGGATCACGTCGACGAGCGGCTTGCCGGTATCCGGATCGACTTTGCGGAAAATCTGCGAAGTGATTTCGATGAGGTAGCTGTTGAGTTCTCCGGCATTCCACTCGGTGAAAATTTCCGCGAGTTCCTTCGCTTCGATCCCGAGCAGGTCTTTCAAAATCGCATAGGCTTCGCAGATCAACTGCATGTCGCCGTATTCGATTCCATTGTGGACCATCTTCACGTAATGCCCTGCTCCGTCCGGCCCCATGTAGCGGCAGCACGGCTCACCGTCTACTTGCGCGGCGATTTTGCGGAAGATCGGCGCGACGATTTCCCATGACTCACGCGGGCCGCCGGGCATCATCGACGGGCCTTTGAGCGCGCCTTCTTCGCCGCCGGAAACACCGCAGCCAACGAAGTGAATTCCCTGCGCCTCGAGTTCCTTGCAGCGGCGCTGCGTGTCGGTGAAAAGCGAGTTGCCGCCGTCGATGATGACGTCGCCTTTTTCCAAAAGCGGCACGAGCTGGTTGATCACCGCATCAACGGGCGCGCCGGCCTTGACCATGATCATCGCTTTGCGCGGACGGGAGAGCGACTGCACGAATTCCTCCATCGTTTTTGTCGGCACGATGTTTTTGTTCTTTGCGCGATTCGCCGCGAATTTTTCCGTGACCTCGGTTGTGCGATTGTAAACCGCGACGGAAAACCCTTTGCTCTCCATGTTCAAAACGAGATTCTCGCCCATCACAGCGAGACCGATAAGACCGATGTCACATTTATTCATAGCTGTTTTTTAAATTGAAGGGCGAGCAGACTATCTGGAATTTAACCGGCATGGCAAACGCGTTTTCCGACATCGCGATCATCGACGCCCCGCTGCGCATCCCGCAAGCGGAGCTGTCGGCATCGGCGGGCGCGGTCGTCGATTTTCTCGGCGTTGTGCGCGAAGTTGAACAGGGCGAAAAAATTGCGGGCCTCGACTATGAGGTGCATCGCGAGATGGCGCAGCATCAGCTCGAGAAAATCTGCGAAACAGCGCGCGCAAAATTTGCGTGCGAAAAGATAATCCTGCATCACCGCGTCGGCTTCGTGCCGGTTGGCGAGCCGTCGCTTTTCGTGCGCGTCACCGCCAAACATCGCGGCCCGGCCTTCGCCGCAAATCAATGGATCATCGAGGAACTGAAAAAGCTCGCACCGATCTGGAAAAATCCGATTGGCGCTATCGTGGATGTGCGCTCATGAATTGGGCGAATCGTCTCACCATCGGTCGCTTTTTTTTAACGCTGATTTTTGTCGCCGCGCTGAGTTGCGACTTTCGCTTCAACCACACGCTCGCGCTCGCCGTATTCATCGTGGCCGGCGTAACCGATTACATCGACGGCGAGATTGCGCGGCGGTTTTCGATGATCACCGATTTCGGAAAACTGATGGATCCGCTTATCGACAAGGTCATGATCGCTGCGGCATTCATTTGTCTCATGCAGATCGGCGCGATTCCGGCGTGGGCGACAATCATCATCATCAGCCGCGAATTTCTGATCACCGGTTTGCGTTTGCTCGCGCTTTCAAAAGGTCAGGTGCTCGCCGCCGAGTCGCTCGGAAAACACAAAACCGCGTGGCAAATCGTGACTGTGATCTATTTCCTGCTGCTACTCGCAATTCCGGAATTTCTCGGCGCGACTCCGATTTGGTATTCGATCGCGTGGAACTACGTCGGACGCGCGATTTTCGCAGTTGCTGTCGCGCTGACGCTCGTTTCCGGCGTCGGGTATTTGTGGAAAAATCGCGCGGTGATCGAAATGCGGTGATCGGCGCGAAGCGGCTTCACCAAAGGCTCTGCGGCACTTCGACTTGATCGCCCGGCATGATTTTTGGATCCTGCGACGGATCTTTTCTCAGCCGCTTGAGATCGAATTGCTGGCGTTTTCCGCCGCGTGTTAAGAACGCGGTTTGCTTTGCGAAATCATTTAATCCACCGGCCGCATTGATCGCCGACATTAGCGTCAGGTCCGACGTGTAAACGATGCGACCTGGAGCGCGAACTGACCCGCCGACATTAACGAATCGCTGGCCAACCTGCATCTGCACTGTGACGTTCGGATGCGTGTAAATGCCGTCGGCCTTTAGCTTACTCTCGATGGCGCTCTGCAACTGATTCGACAAAAGTCCGGCAGCCTTTACCTCACCGACGTAAGGCAAATTAAGCATGCCCGAATCGTCAATTGTGTAAGGCGCGCTGAATTGCTGAGTCTCTTCAGCCGGCACACCCGCAAGACGAAGCTCGACGGTGTCGCCCGGCCGAAGAACGGCTTGGGAAAAGGCGTGCGGCGCAAAACCGAGCGCGAGAAACAACAAACAAAGTGGTATACGCATGATTTAATATTGTTCGCCCTGGCGCAATGAACGTGGTGTCGGCGCGGCGGTCGTTTTTGCAGCGGCGCGGGTTTGTTCCTCTTCGCGCTGCGGCGTGTAGTAATCGTAATAATTTGTGTAATACGAGTAGCCTTGGTCGTGCTTTGTATCGACTTTGTTCAATACGACGCCGAGCAGGTTTCCGCCGACGTTCAGCACGGCTTGTTTCACGCGCTGCAGCATCGAGCGCGGGAAGCGGCGATGCTCGACGACCATAACGGTGATGTCGACTTCGCTCGCAAGCACCGAGCCGTCGCTCACGCCGAGAATTGGCGGGGAATCGAAAAACACGAGGTCGTATTTTCGCTTCGCTTTCGCGATCAGGTCGGACATGCGTTGCGAATTGAGAATGCCCACAGCATCCGTCGGTAACATGCCACTCGGGATAAACGAAAGATTCTCCACCGTCGTCGTCCGCACTACTTCCTCAAACGGCATATTGCTCGTGAGGTAGTTCGTCAGGCCGATGGTGTTGTCGATTTCAAAAAGCCGATGCTGCGACGGACGGCGTAAGTCCGCATCCACGACCAGCACGTTGTAGCCGCCTTTCGCGCAGGTGTAGGCGAGATTGCAAAGCGTTGTCGATTTCCCTTCGCCGGGTCCGCCGCTGATGAGTGTAATCGTGTTTGCATCGGGATTTTTGCGGTTGAACTCAATGTTCGTGCGCAAAATGCGATAAGCCTCCGCGTCGGGCGTGAGCTCGCCATTGGCGGTTTTCATAAGCAACCCGACATTTTTTGGAACGACCGCAAGCACAGGAATGCCGAGGAATTTCTCGACGTCTTCAAGGGTCTTCACACTGGTATCGAGATACTCGATGAAGAACGCGAGACCGACGCCGACGACGAGTCCGATGAATGCAGCGAGCGAGAGATACGCGAGCACGTTCGGCTTCGACGGATAAATGGCCGGCTCGGCTTTTTCCCAGAGCTTCGCGGGTTGAATTGAAATGCGGCTCTGCATCGTCTGCGTGTTTAAATTCAACTCGGCGGCCTCGAGGATTTTCTTCGCCTGGATGTATTTGTTTTTCGCCTCGATGTATTCGGCGCTTTGATTGCGCAGTTGCTGGTAACCTTGTTTGCTTTCTTCGAGTTTCTTTTCGATCTCGCCGAGCGTGGCTTCGCTGATTTTTAATTTTGTTTCCAGTGTGCTGCGCAATGCCGCGATCGCTTCGTTCAATTGATTGCCATAAACTTCCTTCGTCGCACGCAGCGCTTTGATGCGCGGGTGGTTAGGGCCAAGGCCGGAATTGAGCATCCGCGCTTCTTCCGCGACCGTGTCCTGGTAAATAGGCAGAACCTTCATCACCGTCGGATCCTCGATGTTCAAAATGTGCAATCCGACCATCAACTGCTCCGGTGTGAGCTTCGCGATTTGCTCAATCTGGGTTTTGAGTTTCGTTACCTCGACATGCGCGTCATCGGCTTTCTGCTTGTCTGCTTCCACTGTTTTCGTCTCCAGCATGTCAGCCGAGGCGATTTCCTCCGGATTCGGATCGACGATGTTTTGCTCGACGCGCATTTTTGCAGCGACAGCCGAGGCGTCTTCCACGATTTTGCGCTGTTTCGCGACTTCCTCCTGCACCTGCGCCAACCCTTGCGTCAGCAGCTTTTGCTGATCGGTGCGACGTTTATCCTGGTAAACAACAGCCACAGAGTTGGCAATATCCGCGGCTTCCTTCGGATCGGTCGAGTAAACGCCGATCTCGATCAAATCCGTGTTGCGCACTTCGCGCATGTCCAACATTTTCAGCATACGAAAATACGCTTGTTCTTTTGGGAACTTCGGTCCGCCCACCGACCACTTATCGACCAATCCGAGATTTTCGATGACCGGATAGAGAATTTCCTTGCTGCGAAAAATCTGGAATTGCGTCGGCGCAAATGTCGCATCGCGACTGCCACGCGTGTCGGCATTGCCGAACACCTTCACACCGGTATCATCCGGCTTTACCTCGATTGTGACTTTCGAAAAATATTCGCGTGGCAAAAAATACGTCGTGACGCCGGCGGTCACCATCGTGAGCAGAAACGTCAGGAAAATCAGGCCCGCACGTGCGCGAACGACGCGCCAGTAGTCGAGGAAGTGGAGTTTTACTTCGGTGGAATCGTTCATATTTGGGGGTCGGGCGAAACCCGGATCCGTTCACTGCAAACCTAAACCGCACTAGGTTTAGCCGCAAGCAATCAAGACGGGAAACTTCGACATGTGATGGTGCAATTTGTTCAAAAGGAATAGCTCGCGCCGATGAAGAACTGGTTTCGGCGATAATCGGTGCCGGGTTGAGTGGAAATTAACTGTGTGAGCGTGTAGTTGGCATTAAGAGAAAGCGCCGGACTGAAGACGTAGTTTAGGCCGAGATTTCCCTGAAGTTCCTGTTCGACGACGTCACTTTGCGAGTTGCCGCCGTTGATGAGTGATGTGGTGTTGCGATTGTATGCGATGCCGATGTTCGCGGTGAGCTTCGCACCGAGAACGTAGTTCAGCGACAAATCCGTGCGATAGGTCAACGTCTTATGAGTGGTCGAACCGGAATCTTCAAAACCGAAGCGATTCGTCCAGTTAAGGGTCGAGCCGCGCACGAAAACATACGCTGTCGTCGTTTCAAAATACGGCGTCGAGAGTGACGATCCCGTCCCCTGCTGCTGCGCGCGAATTTGCTCGCCCATGCGAATCGTCGCGCGAAGTCGCCGGCTCGCCATGTAATCCGCACCAAACAGCAAAAACGTGTCGGACGAATCCTGCGTCACATCCTGCGGATGGGACGTTTGCGTTCCACGTATGTCTAGCGCGAGAGTTGTTCGCGGGGAGTAAAGGTATCGCAACTCCTCGCTGAGCCCGTTTTCATAGCGATCGCCCCCCGTGCCGGTGTTCTGCTGCGGATAAATCGTTCCGTTAAACGTGTAACTGCTGACCGTCGAGATGCGCGGAGTAAGCTGAAAACTTAAATCGATCTTCGAATTCGCCGAGAGATAGCTGCTGTTCGATTGCCGCGTCGGTGTGTTGATGCGACTGAAATCGGGCTGCTTCGTAAACACCGCATCGGCTTGTGCGGTGAGAGTCGTGCGGGGATTGATCTTGTGCAGATATGAAAGCGAGACGCTGCCGTTGTAGTCGTTAGCACCGCCCGGACGACTCCAGTAAAACAAATCGCCGACGCTCATATCGAAAGTGTAAACCGTGCGCGGACTCGCCGCCTGGGTCTGGAACGAAACACGCGCATTGGTGACTGGACTACCGACCTTCTCGGCCGGCGGAGTGGCCGGAATGGTCACCGCCGTAGGAACGAACACGGTTCTCGTTACGGTGCCGGTCTGCACATTCCCAAAGCCCGGAATAAACGTAATCACGGGCACCTTTTGCTGCTTTGCAGTGAAGACCGTAAACACCTGATCCTTTTGTTTGATCGGATTTGTCGGTGCGCTAAACACGTTGTCGTCGTAGCCCTGCGAAAGCGAAAGAAAGAACCGGTATTTTGGCTGCGCAAAACGCCCCTCGCCAGCCGTAAGCGTAAGCGGTGAAAACCCGCTGCCACCCGGCAGCGTGAACGACGGGCTTTCCGCTTGCGCAGCCGAGACCGCGCCGGAGCGGACACCGGCGGAAAGCTCCGGCGTCGTTGTCGGCGGTGCCGGCGTAAGCGGATTTGTGGACGGTGTCGCCGTGCTGGGAGGACCGCCTTGCGGCGCACCGCCCGGCGTAATCGTCGAGCCTTCTCCACCCGTGCCGCCGGAAGATCCAGTATCGCTCGCACCCGTATCCTGCGCACGCACAGCCGAAACGAAAAAGCAGCCCAGAACAATAATCGCGAGGCAAAGCCGGGTCATGGATTGGGGAGCGGATTGCGCAAGGGCTTCGAGTTAGCGAATGCGAGTCACGCGCGCAAGGGAGAAACGCTCGCAAGAAGGAGAGCGGGCAAAGGGAATCGAACCCTCATAGCCAGCTTGGAAGGCTGGAGCTTTACCATTAAGCTATGCCCGCAAAAGCGTTCACAATGTTCGCGGCGCGATGGCACTTGGCAAGTGAAAAGCTAGACTTCGCGGATATCCAAATTGCCGATCGCGATGTCATCGTTGTGTGCACCGCTCGTGAGCGGTTCGCTGACTCCATTAATCGATGCGGCGTCGATGAGTTCTGCTTCAATGCCAAAGTGCTCGCTATTGTTTCCGCTGCCCGTCGCAGTTCCATCGACAATCACGGCGGCGATTTTTGCCAGGATCGACGAGATCACTTTGGTTCCAACCGTTTCGTCTCCCGTGCCAAATTTTCCATCGCTGCCCGCGCTCACGCCTGCGGCGATGCTACTCGCGCTCATATTTCCTGAAATATGAACCGTGCCGATCTGTGCGCTGCCATCACTCAATGTGCCGCGATGATTCGCCGCCGTGCCGTCGACGCCGTATCCTGCGAGGATTTCAGCGCGATCCATGTTGCCTTTGATCGTAAGCGAATTAATCGCGACATCCGCACCGGAGAACACTGCGTTGAACCCAAACCCGGCCGCAGAAATGATTGCGTTGTTTGTAGCCGTGCCCGTGAGGTTGCCGTTAATCGTAAGCGTATCGATATCCTGTGTCGCACGGATCGCGCCGGCATTCGCGATGCCGCCGCTGCCGGCATTCGAGCCGGCTGTCACATTGTTAACAGTCAGATTTGTGATATGGCCGGCCTGAATGTAACCCGTGTTCTTCACTTCACTGGATGAGTTCGCATTGCCTCCGATCAAATCGCCGTCAATCGTGGCAGGACCGAGCGCACCGCCACTAAAAATAACGCCCGATGTGCCGCCACTGCCGCCCTGAACATTGCCACCGATGTGGAGTGAACCAATCGATCCAATCGAGAGAATTTCGCCCGTATCCGTGCTCGTTCCACCGGTAATATTGCCGCCAATTGTAATCGTATTCATTGCACCGGAAGCGACGAGTCGGCCGCTGCTGCTGCCGCTGCCTCCGATGATGTCGCCCTGAATTTTAGCGGTGCCAATTGAAGTCGTAATCGAAATCTCTCCGCTGTCTACGCCGACATCGCCCTTTAGATTTCCGCCGATCTGCACGTTGTTAATCGATTTCGCGCCAATGCGGCCGCTCGAGTCGCCTGCGCCTCCGGTCACGTCGCCACCGACGAGCACGGAATGGATCGAGCCGCTGCTCAATATGCCGCCGGAGAAGGATTGTTTGCCGCCGGTGATTGATCCGCCGATTTTCACAGTATCAATCGATGTTTTACCAAAGATAAAACCGGCTTCGGATTCGGTGGTGGTCGGATCGCCGCCGATCAGATCGTGATCGACTTGCACCGAGTGTAATTGAAACGCCGCAATCTCACCGCTGTCCGTCCCGGTGCCGCCGGTGATCGAGCCGAGCACATGAATGCTGCTGATCAGAGTTGGACGATTACCATTGTTTAAATCGCCGACAATCGAGCCGGACTGAAGACCGGAACCGCCGGTGATATCGCCGATAATCGCACTGCCGAGTTTGCCGGTGAATGTGATCTGCCCGGAGCCGGCGCTGCTTTCGCCCTTCAACGCGCCATCAATTTGAATTTTGCCGATGTTGCCGAATTGCGCGCCGAGAACATGAATCCGCGCGCCGTCGACGTCACCCGTGACATGGATGTTGCCGATGGGTCCGAGAATGTTGCTTTGAAAACTGGTATCGCCCGGATCCTGTGTGCTCGTTTTACCCATCGATCCGGCATGAATCGCTTTGATTGCACTGCTTACATTGCTGTCGCCCGCATCGACGCGGCCGAGATCACCCTGGATTCTGATTGTGCCAAGATCGATGTTGTCGAAGAAATCGAAGTTATCAGTGTCAACCAGTGCGGCCTTGATGTAGCCAACATCCACTTTTTGATTCCCGGCGCCCAACCGCGGCAGAACTTTCACAGTGATGTCCGTGCCGGACGCCAGCGAACGAAAAATCGCGCCGCCATTGGAAAAAACGGACGAACTCCCCGTTAAATCAATTGTTTCGAGTTGCTGGTTTGTCGAGTTGCTGCCGTTCACGCTGCCGGTATCGAATTTTAAAATCGCATTTGCCACCGCTGCGTTGATGAAAATCGGTTTCGATGTCTTGATCATTACCGAATCTCCGTCTTTATCCGAATAGGTGACGGTCGTTGCGTTGATCAATATCGCGGGGGCGATTCGATCTTCCAGAGGCTCGATGGCTAAAAAGCTGCGGTAAATCATGTTAAACAACCTCCAGCGCGTGGAAATCGCTACTGTTGTCAATCGGCACCGGCGAAGTGTCGTTGGACGGGCCCGGTTGCAGCGGAACGACCGCGCCGTTTGCTTTTACCGACGCGACCCATTGCGCGACGATGCCGTAGTTGCCGCTCGCCGCCGGGACGACGGCGCCATTGATGATCACGCTCGATATTTTTGAAACCAGATCGAGCCGGTCTGTCGTGCCGGAACCGGAAATCCGCGCGTCGTCGCTCGTTCCGAATTTACCGTCCGCGCCCGCCACCACACCGGCGACGATGTTTGAAGAAGAAATCGTCGTGCCGATTTTCACCGCGCCAATCGACGCGTCGGCGTTCAGCGGCTGGCCGAGTAAATTGCTCGACGTATCGGTGCTGTATCCAGCGAGAATATCGGCGAACTCCGCTTTGCCGCCGACAGTGACCGAGCGGATCGCAATGTCTGATTTTGCACTTGCCGCGAGCGCGTGCTGGCCGAGCGCGGAAATAATCGCGGGGTTGGATGAATTGCCGGTGATGTTCCCCTTCACCGTGAGCGCACCGATGTCGTTGTCGGCACGAATCGCGCCGCAGGTATCGATGCCACCGCCATTGTCGGTGCCGGCGATGAAATCGTTTCCGATCGTAACGGAAAGGATGCGTTGCGCCTGCACGTAACCGGAATTTGTCAGCTTCGCGATCAAAGTGGAATCGCCGCCGACAAAGTCGTTGCCAATGGAAATTTTACCAATCGTGCCGCTGGAGAAAATGTCGCCGCTGTTGTTTCCGCTGCCGCCTTTGAAATCGAGACCGACGGAAACAGACCCGATATTTCCATTCGACACAACAATCGCGCCGCTTTGATCTCCCGCGCCGCCGAGGAGCGACTGTCCGATTTTTACGTTCCCGATGCTGCTGAGCGCCTCAATGGTGCCGGTATGCGTTGCTGCCGTGCCGCCTTGCAAATTTCCTGTGATGGTCACTGAACCGATTGTATCGGCAAAAATTTCACCGCTGCTGAGCACCGAACCACCTGTTAACGAGCCGTTAATTGTCACGTGGCCGAGCGAAGCAGCCTGGATAACACCGGAACCTTTGCCGCCGGCGCCTGTAACGTCGCCTGTCACTGTGACGGAGGAAATAGTCGATGCGGCAATCTGGCCGGAATCATTTCCTCCACCTCCAGCAATTCCGTTGTTCGTCACAAAAATGCTGGAGATTTTTGAAAGCGTGCCGTAGTCGCCGATAATCGAGCCGGTTTCGGCCGCAGAATTTCCGCTAAGGCCGCCGACCAACGCCTTCGCGATGACGCCGGTAAAATGAATCTCGCCGCTGTTGGCAGTGCTTCCGCCGATTAAGCTGCCAGCGATATTTAACGAGCCAATGCCGCCGCTGCCGGGTTTTGCTGAAGTGTCGCTGATGTCCAGCAATGCGTTTTGCACATCCCCGGCAACGGAAATCGCGCCGGCGGTGCCGCGAATGTGGCTGTGCAGATCGCTCGCACCTGTCGTCGTGCCTTTCACTCCCATCGAACCGACGCTCAGGCTCTTGATCGCAAGCACGGATGAAGCATCGCCGACATCGATTCTGCCCAGGTCGCCGGAAATTTTTACAGCGCCGAGATCGATGCCGGTCCCAAGAGTTGTTCCGGAGATCGAAATCGCTTTGATTTGTCCCACATCGACTTTGCCATCACCGCCGCCGGCTTGTTGTGCGGAAAGTGTAAGACTGATTCCGTTGTCGCCCGCCAGTTGCGTCAAATCGATCGTTTGCAACTGTTGATGCGTCGCATTGCTCTGATCAACGGTGCCGGTATCGAATTTCAGCACGGTGTTTACATTTGCAGATGTAAAAAGCGGCTTGGAAATTTTCAGCGTCGCCAGATCGCCATCCGCGTCCGTAAACGTCACCGTTGTTGGATTGACCAGCGCAGCCGGCGCGACGCGTTGTTCGAGCAATTCAATGAGCGGGGAGAAAGACATGCGAAGGCGGGTTTCCTCGCACACGAACCAGTTTGCGTCAAGACGCACAGCGAGATTGCGCGCAACAACGCGCTCTGTTTAAGGTTTTAACCCAAATGAGAATCTTCACTCGGCTGGTGCTCGTTGCAGCGTTGCTGTATCTCGGTTTCGTTCTTTTCCAGGAAGGGCGCGTGCAGCAGTCGGCGGAAAATGCCGACCAGACGAAAATCATCCTCTATTTTGCCGGCGTCATCCTCGTTGCGCTGTTTGCGGGGACAATCGTTGCGCTATCGCTGGTGCCGGCGATCGGCGATTGGGTCGGGCATCTGCTCGTGAGTCCCGATGAAAAAATTGAGCACGATCCGCACATGGACGCGCAGGCGAAAATCGCACAGGGCGATTATCACGGCGCGATCTCGATCTTTTTACAGATTTTTGAAAGCGATCACACCGATACGCATGCGTTAAACGAAGCGGTAAGGCTTTACATCGAAAAACTCGGCGATGTGGAATCGGGCGCGACGCTGCTGGAAAACGCGCTGCAGGAGGAATGGCCGCCGGAACAAAGCGCGTTTCTTGCGAACCGGCTCGTCGATATTTACTGGAACTATCAAGCCGACGGCGAGCGCTCGCGTGCGTTGCTGATGCAGATCATCGAGACCATGCCGTCGACGAAATATTCGGCAAACGCGCAGCATCGTTTACACGAAATCGACCGCGCGGTTTTGGAGGGAAATCTGCCAACGCCGCCGCAAATCGAGGACAGCGGCGAAGCGGAAGCCGAGGCTTAAGCGACCGCGAAGCGCGCGCTCACGTCCGTTTGCGACGCGCAAAAAACTTCCACGTCCGCACCTGCATCGGCGAGTCGTGTGCGGACGGTTTCCAATGCGAGGTCGGGCCGGTTGCAATCGCGGCTCAAATGCCCGAGCACAGCACAGCGCAGGTTGTTGTTTAACAACTGCACGAGCACTTCCGCCGCAGCCGCATTCGACAAATGACCATGCCGCGACATGATTCGCTGCTTCACCGGCCACGGGCGTCGTGTGTCGGCCTGCAGCATTTTTTCGTCATGGTTCGTCTCGATCACGAGAGTCTGCACGCTGCGAAGCCGCTCAAATACTAGCTTCGTCGCAAATCCCAGGTCGGTGCAAAAGCCGAGCGACGCGTTTCCGTGGTGCAGCACGAAACCGACCGGATCAACCGCATCGTGCGGAATCGGGAATGTCTGCACGGTGATGTCTTTCACGGAAAATTCGCCGCCGGTTTGAAATAAATGAAAATTTTTCCGGCACGCTTCCCCGCTTCGCCGCAGCGCTTCCGCCGTGAGCGCGTTGCAAAAAATCGGCACATCGAATTTTTTGCAAAGCACATCGAGCCCGCCGACGTGATCGATGTGTTCGTGCGTGAGCAAAATTCCGTCGATCCCGTCCATGCGCATACCAACGGTTTCGAGCCGGGTCGTGATTTGGCGCGCGCTGAGTCCGCCATCGATCAGCAGCTTGCACTCATCGCTCTCGACTACGGCGCAATTGCCCGCGCTGCCGGAGCCGAGGACGGTGAGATGAAGCATGCGCAAGTTAAAGCTCGCGCACGCCCGCTTGGCAATGGCGCGGTTACGCCGGTTTGCGATTTTCCAGTTCGAGGATGCGTCGTTTTTTCTCCTCGTAATCGAGCGCATGAAAAACGCGGATTTCCTCCACGCGTCGCGCGCCATTTAACGCATCGAGAAACTTCGTGTAAGTCGCCGCGAGCCGCGTGGTCTCCAGGTAACGACCGCGCAGATTTGGATCGGCATAGGCGTTCGGTGTAATCGTCGAGAACATATGGAAACGCAGCCAGCGGCGATCGGCTTGCGAAATTTTTTGCGACTTGCGAAAGAACGCGACGAACAGCAGCAGCACGAGATAAGTGTCAACCAGCGCCTGCAACTCGAGGTTGCGCGCAAACTCTTCACCATGGATTTCGCACATGCCGCGCTGGAAACGGAGAGCCGCATGCAGTGCGTGATTGATTTCCTCGACGAATACGATGAGTGATCGAATGTTTTCGTTCGTTAAACCGCTGCGCGGATCATGTTTTTCGAGCTGCTCGATCAGCCAGTGCGAATAATAGATGCCGACGTAAAGTTGATCGCCGGATCGGCGCAGAAATGTCCGCGCGAGATCGCTCAGCTCACGCGCGGAGGCGCCCGCGAGCCGGCTGAGCTGGCCGCAACGTTGACGATCGATGAGGCAATCTTCCAGGTTGATTCCCACGCGCGCATAGGTGCGCTCGAACAAATTTTGAATCTCGGAAAAAAGCGTCGCGGACATTTTCGGTCAGTCGTTTTTTGATTCGTGTGCAGGCAGGTTGAGTAACAACATGAGAAGCAGCAAAAGTAAAACGAGCGCAATCATCCGAGCAGTGGAATGTGCGCGTCGTCATCAATGTTGATGAGCGAATCGGAGAGCCGGTTTAGCGCGAGCCGGATGTCGTGAAACTGCTCCGCGAGCGCCGTGTAGATGTCGCTCAAGTCCGCCGACCGCGCCACCGCGTGATTCGCGACAACTTTGTAATTCATGCGGCCGAGATCTTCGTAATAAGAAAAATCCGGCGCGCCGCGCTCGCTGCGTCGCTGCACATTTTCATGAAAAATGCCGCTCAAAAACAGCGAGTAATTTCCGACGTGCGCACGGATGAGGAACGTCTGCACGGGCGACGCGTTGCGCAGTGCAAGCAGCATGTCGGACAGATATTCGAGCACATTTCCGCCAGTGCTCGCGGGCGATTTCATCCGCGCCGTGCGCGAAAAAGTTTCCAGCAAAGACGCGATGTAATCGCTGATCCGGCGATCGCCAACTGTCTCTTTCAAGACATGTCTGGTCAAAATGTAGAAGTAGAACTGTGGCGAAATAGACAGTTGCGCATCGTGCGAGAGGATGGCGTCGACGAGCATTTCGTGGTCGAGAATCGCGTCGCGAGTGTCGCTGTCGCTGAGCAACTGTGTGAGGGAAACCGCGTCGCTGCGTGATTTCCCGAGAATCTTCACGATGAAGTGAAAATCTTCCGCTGTGAAGCGGTCCCGACAATTAGCACGAATCATCGGGTCAATAGAATGAGCAATGCGCATGCCATTTGCAAGTGGTTAAAACAGCGTTTCGTCACCTTTTTTTCGAAAATTCCGCGCGTTTTGCGCTGGAAAAACTTTGCGGCCGTTGTGGCGCGATTTAGCTTTCACGCGAATGAGACGGCTGCTGAAACGCGCTATTCAATTACTGCTTTTGCTCGCGGGCGCATTCGTGCTTTGGCTCGGTTGGTATGCGTCGACCCACGGCTTCAGCAAACGCTGGCGGCTCGTCGTCACGCAGGAATTTCGCAAACGCGGCATCCAGGTTTACATGCGGCGCATCACGCTCGATCCATTCCACGGGCTCGTCGCGCGCGAAGTGCGCGTGCTCGATCCGCGCCAGCCGGGCAAGCAACTCGCGATTATTGACCGCATCGCGCTAGACATTAATTACGCGAACCTTTTGCAGCACGAATCGTTTTTAAATGCGGTCGATCTGCGCAATGCCTATCTCGCGCTGCCGCTCGATCCGTCGGACCAAAAAAGCGAGCGGCTCATCGTGGCACAGCTCAACGCGCGTCTGCTCTTTCCGCCGCACCAGATTTATGTGAGTGAAGCGAACGCGCGCATTCTCGGCATCGAAATCAGCGCGCGCGGCCGGTTGCTGAATCCGGAAGCTTTTAAAAGTTCGGGAACCCAAACCAACGCGCAGATTACGAGCCGGGAAAATATGATCAAACTTCTGCGGGATCGGTTGCGCACAGTTCGCTTTGAAGGCGGCGCGCCAAGACTGGATGTGGAATTTAGTGGCGATCTCGCACGACCAAATTCGCTTTTCGCAGAAGCGACGCTGTGGGGCCAAAAAATACGCAGCGTTAACTATCGTCTTGAAAACATTTTTGCCTCGCTGCAGCTGCGCGAAGGCATCTGCAATTTAACACGTTGCATAATCAGCGATTCGCGCGGCGTGCTCGATGCGACCGGTTCCTACGAACTCGCGTCGAAAAAAGCGGCGCTGCAACTACGCTCCACGCTCGATCTCCAGGCATTGACACATTCAATTCGCGGTGCGCCTCGCGCTCTCGACGAGTTCGTTTTTTACGATCCGCCATCGATTGAAATTTCCGGCGAAGGCGCACTGGGCGACAAGCCGCGGATCAAGCTGCTAGGCCGCGCCGCGCTGAAAAAGTTCGCGGTGAAATCGGCTGTTTTCGACGGCGCGAGCGCGAATTTTTCCTACGACGGATCCCGCTGGTATCTGCGCGACGTGTCGCTGCGCAATCGCACTGGTGCGGTTTCGCTTAACGCGATTCAACTGCCCGGCGATTTCCGCGCAAAACTGCAGAGCTCGATCAATCCGCGTTCGCTGCTGCCGCTCGTCTCCGGCAAGGCGGCTGAGATGCTCGGTGAATACGAGTTTCTGCAATCGCCGCACATCACCCTCGCGATGCACGGACCGTCGCCTGATTTCGACCGCTGCGAAGCGGACGGCGAACTCAAACTCGGCCACACCCGCCTGCGCGGCGTGGCCCTAAATTCTGCGAACGCAACGCTGCGAATCGCAAACAAGGCGGTGAGTTACGAAAACTTCAAAGTGCAGCGCGATGAGGGTATCGGCACCGGCACGTTTACTTACGATTTCGGCGTTCACGAAGTGCATTTGAACAATGTCAAAACTTCGTTATCGCCCGGCGATGTCGCGACGTGGATTGATCCCGGGCTCGTTCACGACGTCGCTCCGTATCGATTTCACGGGCCGCCGAATCTCTCGATCAATGGCCACGTCGGCAACGACAACACGAACCTCGAAGTGCTCGTCGATGCGCCGAACGGAATGGATTACACGTTCATCAAAAAGAATCTTTCGTTTCCAAAAATCAGCGGGCGATTGCTATTCACCGAAGGTCGTCTGCAAATCTCCGATCTCGCCGGAAGCCTTTATTCAGGCGGGTTGAAGGGCGATGCGGAAATTTCGCTCAAGCGCGACGCCCCCGGCTACACAGCGAAACTCGAAGCGGAAAATGTCGATTTCGCGAGCCTGACGAAGCTCTATTTCAACTACGATAATTCTCATGGCCTGCTCAACGGCACATTCGATTTTCGCGGACGCAATGACGATGCGAAAACGCTGCAAGGCACCGGGGAGATTGCGGTGCTCGATGGAAACGTGTTCGCGATTCCGGTGCTCGGGCCGTTTTCGTCGATCCTGAATTCAATCGTGCCGAACATGGGCTACGACATCGCGCACAAAGCGTCCTGCACGTTTTCGGTGCGCGACGGCGTGATCACGACGAACGATTTCGTGGTGAAAGGAAATGGCTTCGACATGATTGGCGGCGGCAGGTTGTTTTTCCTCGATGACAAAATCGATTTTACGATCCGTCTCAACGCGCAGGGCGTGCCGGGCGTCTTGCTCTTTCCTGTCAGCAAACTTTTCGAATACGTCAGCGACGGCTCGCTGAGTAAACCGCAGTGGAAACCGAAACGGCTGCCGGGTTTGTGAGTGTCAGAAAATCCGATGCTTCGAAAAAAAGAGCATCGAGATGATGAAGAAAAACGGCACGAGCACCGGCAGCGAATAGCTCACGACGTAACGGAAAAAGCTCGGCGTTTTCGCACCGGCGGCTTCGGCGATGCTTTTCACCATGAGGTTCGGACCATTGCCGATGTAAGTCATCGCGCCGAAAAAAACCGCGCCGATGGAAATCGCAACGAGGTAATGATGATGCTCGGTGATGAAAATCTGCATGTGCGCCGGATCATCGATATTCAGCCCGACGACGCCGAATGCGCTCGCGAGAAACGTGAGATAAGTCGGCGCGTTATCGAGCACGCCACTGAGCGCGCCGGTGAGCCAGTAGAATTGCGTCTCAGTGTGCAGTCCGAGTTTTGCGGAGTGCAGTTCGAGATAGTCGAGCGCGGGCATCATCGTCGCGAAAATACCGATGAAGAGCCACGCGACTTCCTTGATTGGCCCGAAGCTAAAATCGTTCGCGTTATGCGTCTGTTTGTCGGTCGTAAAATAGGATGCGACTGCAGCGACGATCATGATGACTTCACGCAAACCGGCGGGCGATTTGATGAAAACCGAGCCGAGGATGATCGCGAGGAAAAGCAAGTTGTGCAGCCCGCCAAAGCGCCACGTCTCACCGGTCCCCGTTTCCAGTTCGCGGATTTCACGCGGCGCTTTCAGGTAGTTTACGCGATCTTTGAAATAAAAAATCGCGAGCATCCCGAACAGCGCAACCACCCACGCCTCCCAGCAATGCTCGAGCACCCACCAGAAGGGCACGCCTTTTAAAAAACCCAAAAACAGCGGCGGATCGCCGATCGGCGTCAGGCATCCGCCAACATTGCTGACGATGAAGATGAAAAACACCGTGTGAAATCCCGTAAAACGATAGCGATTCATCCGAATCCACGGACGCACCAGCAACATTGACGCGCCGGTCGTGCCGATGATGTTGGATGCGATCGCGCCGAACAGCAGAAAGACGCAGTTCATCCACGGTTTCGCCTCGCCTTTGACCATGATGTGAACGCCACCGGCGACGATAAACAGCGAGCCGATCAGCGCGATGAAGCTGACGTATTCGTGCAGCGTGTGGCCGATGCGTTCCCAGTTTTTTAGCACGAACGCGTAGTAAAAAATCGCGATCGCGCCGAGGCCGACGGAGATTTTATGATAATGCCGCTCCCAATGGTGCTTGATGAGAATCGGCGCGAGTGCAATGGCCGCGAGCATCGCGACGAACGGCAGCACCATTAGCGGGTGCGGATCGGAAAGCGTTTCAGCTAAAAAGAAATTCATTCCGGTGAAAAGTCACCTCGCCTGGTAAGCCGCGATCGTCCCGATTAGCGCCGCAACCGTAACCGCCGAAACGCACAACCCGGGCAACCACAACTCGGTTTCCTTCCGGCTCCGCCAGAGATAAGCAACGGCGCGTCCACCGCAAAGCATCGTCGCGAAAAACGCGAGCATGAACCCAAAATCGTGCTTCGATTTGTCAGTCATCGCGTAGGCGCTGATGAGCAAAAAGGCGCTGCTGAGCAGAATATTAATGATCAGCGGCCGGCTGCTCGTGAGACGCCACGCGTAAAAACCAAACACGAGCACAATCAACGATGAGGCGACGAGAACGATGGAAGCAGTGGGCATGCGCGAGGGTGCGACAAAAAAGCGGCGAAGGTCGAGCCTCCGCCGCTTTTTGCTTTTCAACTTTGGTTAAACCGCTTTATCGCCGGTTTCCTCGGTGCGGATGCGGATCGCTTCCTCGACGGGAGCGACGAACACTTTGCCGTCACCGATCTTGCCGGTTTTCGCTGCCTTGACGATTGCCGCGATCGCGTTTTCCACGATGGAATCGCCGAGCACGACTTCGATTTTGATCTTCGGCAGAAAGTCCACCGTGTATTCACTTCCACGATAGATTTCCGTGTGACCTTTCTGGCGGCCAAAGCCTTTGACTTCGCTCACCGTCATGCCTTCGATGCCGAGATCGGCAAGCGCCTCTTTGACCTCTTCCAGCTTGAACGGCTTAATAATCGCTTCGATTTTTTTCATAATTTTAAAGCTCCAGTGGCCGGAGCCCGCCCGCACAAACCCGAACGGACGGGGCTCCGGCTTTGAGTTTAGCCGATTTGCGGCGAGGTTTTATCCGTGAGTTGGAAGTCCGGGTAGGCTTCCACGCCCATTTCCGGAACGTCCAAGCCGGCAATTTCGTCTTCGCGATTCGAACGAATCTTCACGAAAAAGTTCGAAAGCCAGAAGAACAGTGCCGAGAAGCAGAACACGAAGATCGCCAGCGCGCACACGTCGAGGAACTGCGCACCGAATTGCGAGACGTCACCTGCGGGAGCGCCAAAGTATTTGCCGAGAATGCCGGTCACGCCGACATCCGTCCAGCCGCCGGTCGCGCCGGTGCCGGTGAGTTCAGCATATTTCTTCAGCGTCGCAGGAGTCGCGTCGTTGTTGAGGATCGTCCACGCGCCATCCTTGAACAGCTTGTGAACGCCACCCCAACCGGCGCCATAGGTGCCGTTGGCAAAAATGCCGACGCTCAGAACGCCCCAGCATCCGCAGACACCGTGGACGGAAATCGCGCCGACGCAGTCATCGACTTTGACCACGCGTTCCCAGAAGAACACGGAGAACACCACGATCACACCGGCGATGAAGCCGAGGATGACCGCGCCGAGCGAATTCACGAATGCGCAAGGAGCGGTGATCGCGACGAGACCCGCAAGCAGGCCGTTGCAAAGCATGGAAGGATCGGGTTTGCCCGTGACGAGATACATCGTCAGCAGTGTGCCGACCGAGGCTGCCGCACCGGCGAGCATCGTATTCACCGCAATGATCGCAATGCGGTTATCGGTGCCTGCGAGCGTCGAGCCCGGGTTGAAACCAAACCAGCCGAAGGCCAGGATGAACGTGCCAAGCATGACCATTGGAATGTCGTGGCCCGGAATTGCCCGTGGTTTGCCGTCCGGTCCATATTTGCCGAGACGGGGTCCGATTGCGAGACCGCCAGCGAGCGCGATCACGCCGCCGCACATGTGCACAACGCCGGAGCCGGCGAAGTCCACTGCACCGTGGCCGAGACCCCAGTTAATGCCGCTCTGCGCGAGCCAGCCGCCGCCCCAGACCCAGTTGCCGTAAATCGCATACGGAAACATGCCGACCCAGAAGCCATAGACGATGAAATGTTTGAAGTTCCAGCGTTCCGCCATGCATCCAGTCGGAATGGTGGCCGTGGTGTCCATGAACACCATTTCAAAGAGGAACAGCGTGAACACCGCGGTATCGAACACCGACGGGCTCAGGAAAAAGCCCTTCAGGCCGAGCAGACCGAGCGTTTTGCCGCCGACGGTGATGCTCCAGCCGCTGTTCAAGAGCGCGAGGCCCTGTCCGAGCGTGGGTTGCCAGCCGATCGGGACCGGTCCGTTCCAGTAGTTGCCGAACATGAACGCGAATCCGCAGATCCAGAAACCGAGCATGCCCAGTCCGTAGATCATGAAGTTCGTCGCCATGACGTGTGCGGCGCTCTTTGCGCGACACAAGCCGGTCTCAACGAGCGCGAAACCAGCCTGCATGAACATGACCAGGAAGCCCGTGACGAGCGTCCAGACCAGGTTGATCGAGACTTTGTTGTGCGCAACGTTGGCGATCAGCTCGTCGTTGGTGACTTTGCCTTTGCCGTCCGGGTTGACCGACGTGCTGTCGGCCGGGATCGGCCATTGCAAATCGGTCGCCGTTCCGGCATTCGCGCCGGGCGGATAAGCGACCGAGTCAGGTTGTTGCGGCGTTGCCGAAGGAGCAGCCGCCGGAGCAGCGTCCGGTGCCGCGGCGGGACTCGTCGCAGCAGCGGGACTCATGGCCGCTGCGGGACTCGACGCCGCATCTTGCGCGCGGACGGAAGACGTCCACGCCATCGCGCCCGCAACGGCGAGCAGCGACAATTTTTTCAGTAGTTTGGGCATATGACTTTCGTTTTGTTAGGTTGAGGTTGAAGAATCCGCCGCGCCATCAGCTCGGAGGAGGTTTTCGCCAGCGCCGCAGGTCGCGGCGAATGCCGGGCCTTGCGGACACGCTGGGGAAAGTGGGACCGGAGAAATCGAACGTCGCCCGCCCAGCGAAAAAACACGCCAATGCGCAATGCGCGGCGAAAAAGCTGGGTAGATTTCTCCTGTAAAAATCACGCGCGCCGCTTTAGCACCCGCTGTGCCAGCGCCCGCCACTCCTCGCGAAAATGTAATTCCAACAGGGTAAAAGCGCGATTTCCATCCGCCACCGGCACGTCCCGTCCGGTTTTACTTTTGGCCAAATTTATCCAAAGCCGCGGGCGGGTGTATAAATAAAGGCAGCTCCTCTGCCTGCAGCCCGTCCGCCTTCGCGCGTTGCCTCATCCCTAAGCCCGCGGGTGCGCCTGGTCGTAGACCTTTTTCAGCCGCTCGACGGTGACGTGCGTGTAAATCTGCGTGGTCGAGAGGCTGGCGTGGCCGAGCAGCGACTGCACGCTACGCAAATCCGCGCCGGCATCGAGCATGTGCGTGGCGAAGCTGTGCCGGAGTTTATGCGGGCTCACGGCGATGGGGATGCTCGTGTGACGCAGGTATTTCTTGAGCATCAGCCACACGTTTCGGGCGGAAAGGCGTCCACGGCGTTTGTTGATGAAAAGTGGGCCCATGCTGACGTTCGCCTCGTGCCGGTATTTCTGGATCGCGGTCAGCGCCGGCGCGCCAACGGGGCAGATGCGCTCTTTCCGGCCTTTGCCGAAAACGCGCACGCTTTCCGAGTAGGGGTCGACGTGCGCGACATCGAGCGCGACAAGCTCCGAGAGACGCAGCCCGCTGCTGTAGAAAAGTTCCATGATCGCCGCGTCGCGCGCAGCCATCCACGCGGGCGCCTGTTTCTCGCGTTTCGCGCGGAGCGGCGCGCTGAGCAGCTCGTCGATCTGTTTGGCCGTGAGCACGAGCGGCAATTTTTTTTCCGCTTTCGGCAACTGCACTTCCTTGAGCGGATTGCTTTTTAGCCCGTGTCGCTCCGTCAAAAATTTGTAAAACGTGCGCAAAGCCGCAAAATGCAGCCGAATCGTCGCGCGCGCCGTGCCATTTTTCATCAGCGTAAAAAGGAACTGCCGGAAATGCTCGGGCGTGCAATCCTTCCATCCCGGCAGATTCGGCTGCGCGCGGAAAAGCGCGAGCGCATGCCGGTAGTTGATGAGCGTGCGCGCGGCGACATTGCGCTCAAACTCCAGCGCGTCGAGAAAGCCGTCGACGAGACGATCCTTCTTCATTGCTGATTGCGGATTGCTAATTGCTAATTTTTTGCGAACACGCGCCACTCGCGCTCTTCTTCAATCAGCAATCTGAAATCTGCAATCTGCAATTTCAGAATCTTTCCGACCGCGACGGCAGCAGCATCTGGAAAGTTGTCCCCTTTTTTTTGTTCTTATGGCGGATCACGCCGCCGAGCTGCTTCACCAAACCGAGTGCGACGCTCAGGCCAAGCCCCATCGCGTTACGTTTTTGTTTTGTCGAATAGAACGGCTGGAAAATTTTCTTCGAGAGTTCCGGCGCGATGCCCTGGCCTTCATCTGTGATGGTCAGTGAAATCCATGTGATCGGCTGCGTCGTTTTAGCGGATTCCTTGCGCGGACGCTCATCCACATGCGCGTCGATTTTCACGCTGCCATTCGCCGGGCTTGCCTCACACGCATTGCGCACCAGCTCGGTGATCGCCGTGCGAAGCCGCGCCGCATCCGCCCAGAGCTTCGGCAAATCTTCCGCGCACGTGATTTCGATCTTCACGTCGCGTTCGGCGTAGCTTTCAAAGGCCGGCGTCATTTGCCGCAGAAAATCATTCAGGTCGATCTCGCGCCAGACCGTCGATGACGGCTTCGCGAATGCTTTGGTGCGATCCATCAGCTCCGATGCCGCCGAAGCGCCTTCCCGGATGCGCGCCAGCCCTTCGAGTGTTTCGCGGTCGAGCTTTTTGTCCTCGAGCAGCAGGCCGAGATAGCCGTGAAAGAGACTTAAGATGTTGTTCATCTTATGCGCCAAACCGCGCATGAGCTGGTCGTGAAAATCCGATTGTTCGATATGCATCGCCTGGTCATTTCTGAAAAAGCAGGATGCTTGCCGCGTTTTCAGGCTACGCAAAGATATCGCGTTTCAACGGTCAAATAGACGCAATCGTCGCCTCGCCGCTGTGCAGCGTGACCGTGCTGCCGTCGGGATTTCTCAAAATTAACGCGCCATTCTCATCGAGCGTCTCCGCGACTCCACAAATGCGCCGGCCCGCGAACTCACACTCGATTTTCCGTCCGCGCAAGTAACTGCGCGCCTCCGCCGCCGCGACGATCTCGGAAAAACGATCGCGCATTTTCGGATAAAGCGCATCGAGCTCGCGCAAAATTGCAACCGCGACAAGCTGCCGGTCGAACACGTGGCCGGTAAATTGCCGCAGCGATGTGGCGCGATCGGCGAGCACGCCGGGAAATTGCGTTTGGTTCACATTTACGCCGATGCCGAGCACGGCAAAGCCATTCTCGCCCGCGTGGCTTTCGATTAAAATGCCGACTGCTTTTTTGTCGCCGAGATAAATGTCGTTCGGCCATTTGATCGCAGCACGGTTTTCGATCACCGATTCGATGCCCTGCGCAATCGCGACAGCCGCGAGCGTCGTCAGCCGCGTCCATTCCTGGATCGGAATTTTCGGCCGTAGCAAAATCGAAAACCACAAGCCTTCGTGCGCCGGCGAGTCCCATTTCCGACCGAGTCGCCCGCGGCCCGCCGATTGCGCTTCGGCAAAAATAATCGCGCCCTCCGCCGAACCGCTGCGACTGAGCTGCGCCGCAACGTCGTTCGTCGAATCCGTTCTTTGAAAGACCAAAATCTCGCGGACAAGCGTGCAGCCATCGAGCATCGCCGCGAGGTCATCGGCGATCAATCGATCCGGCGCTGCAAGCAGACGGAAACCGAAATGCGGATGCTCCTCGATTTCGTAACCGGCCTCGCGCAACGCGGCGATGCGGCTCGCGATTTTTCCCGGCTGTGTTTCGCAGCGCTCGCTCAATTCGCAATTCGTGACATGCGAATGCGATTTCGCGTTTCGTAGCTCGCGCAAAATGCGCGCGTCAATCGTTAACGGTTTCAAGTTCGAGCGAAAAATCAATTGCGCGCGCGGAGTGCGTCAACGCGCCCACGGAAATAAAATCGACGCCGGTCTCGGCGATCACGCGCACCGTTTCCAACGTCACGCCGCCACTCGCCTCGAATTGCACGCGACCGCGCCCGAGCGCGACCGCTTCGCGCATTTCATCCGGCGACATATTATCGAGCAGGATCACGTCGATGCCGCCGATGCTTAAAAACATGCGCACCTGTTCGAGCGTGTCGGCTTCGAGCTCCACGCGCATCTGCGGATGCGCCGCACGCAATCGCGCGATCGCTTCGCGCAAAAAAATCGCGTCGTGTTTCGCGGCGAGATGATTGTCCTTCACCATCACCATGTCGTAGAGCCCGAACCGGTGATTCGTTCCCCCGCCCGCTTTCACCGCCGCTTTTTCGCGCGCGCGCAAACCGGGAGTTGTCTTGCGCGTGTCGAGAATGCGCGCGTTCGTGCCGGCGATTGCGTCGGCGAATTTGCGCGTGAGCGTCGCGACTCCGCTAAGTCGCTGGATGAAATTTAATGCAACGCGTTCCGCTGTTAAAATCGAGCGCACCGTTCCGTCGATTTGCAAAACAGTGTCCGGCTTTTGCACGCGCTCACCATCGCGTTTCAAAATGTTAACGTCGGTTTGTGCATCTACGCGCGTGAAAACTTCCGCAGCGGTTTCAACTCCGGCGAGCACGCCGGATTCTTTCGCAATGATCCGCGCACGTCCGCGCTGGTCCGCCGCAACAAAAAATTCGCATGTGACATCGCCGCTTCCAATATCCTCCGCGAGCGCCGCAGCAATCGGATCGCATTCTGCATTCTTCATTCTGAATTCTGCATTCATCCAAAAAGTTCCGGTTGCATCGCGCGATAAACCGAGCGACCGCGCACAAACGTCTCGATCGTCGCGTGAGGCCCACCGCGATGTATGCAAAGCGTGAGAATGTCCTCCGCACCGAGATCGTTTTGCACCTTCGTATTTTTGCGATACGGCAGCAGCGCGCCGATGTCCACGAGCGTGAGATCAGCCTCCTTTCCGATGTCGAGCGAGCCGAGCTGCGCGCCTTTGCCGAGCACGTGCGCCGCGCCTTGCGTCGCAAGAAAAAGCACGTCTGCCGGTGACGGCACGCGCACATTTTTTTCGTAAAACGAGCGCGCCTTTTGCGATTCGATCGCCGTGCGCATGACGTGCCAGAGATTCAATTCCGGACCGGCGGCAACATCGGTTCCGAGCCCGACGCGAATGCCCGCATCGAGCAGCCGGTCGAGCTTCATAATGCCGCTGTTGAGAAAAAGATTCGCGGTCGGGCAATGCGCGACATTTGCGCCGCTGCGCGCAATCGCGTCCCGCTCGCGCTCGGACAAATGGATCGAGTGACCGAGCACCGTGTGCGGCGTGAGCAGGCCGCACTTTTCGTAAACATCGACGTAATCATCGGCCCATCCGCACATCTCAAACACCGCTGCGAGCTCCGCGAGATTTTCGGACAAATGCGTCTGGATGTAGGCGCCGTGCTTTTTCGCGAGCTCCGCGGTCGCGGTCATCATTTCGCGGCTGCAGCTCAGCGCAAAGCGCGGACTGAACGCATAGTCGAGCCGGCCATTTTCCGCGCCGTGCCATTTTTTGCACAAGCGTTCGCTTTGCGTGAGTGACGTCTCCAAAATTTTCTCCACGGCAAGGTCGCCGTAGCTGCCGACGTCCATCATCATTTTGCCGATGATCGCGCGCATACCGCTCGTCTGCGCCGCCTCGAATGCCGCGTCGCAACTCTCCTCGTAAATCGCCGTGTAAATCATCGCCGTCGTCGTTCCGTGACGCGCGAGCTCTGCGAAAAATTGCGCGCATTCCTTTCGGGCTTTCGCGCCGGTGAATTCGCGCTCGAGTGGAAAAATGTAACGCCGCAACCACGGCAGCAACTCGGTTTCGCTGCGAGCGATTGCCGGGTATTGCGGCAGGTGCGTGTGCAGGTCGATCAGCCCTGGGAAAATCGCAACGCGGTTTGAGTGAAGCCAGCGCATCGGCTCGCGGCGCGGCTTTTTGCTCAGCTCACCGTAGTCGCCGATCTCGGCGATGAGGCCGTCCTCGATGACGATCGCGCCGTCGCTCCACGCGCGCAGTTTGCCGCGCTCCGGCGTATCGATGAGAAAGCCGCGAATGCCGATCAATGAATCGCCGGAAGACATTTCGGCGAAAGCATTCCGCAATGAAAAAAATTCGGCAATGAAAGATTCCGCGAGCGCTGATTTGAAAATGATTCGGGCGGCGCGTGCCAGCCAAGGAGTAGTAGAGAAACACTCAGCACGCGCACGCCCGAACCTCCCCCTAAACAATTAGCTTTGACATGCACGTGAATGCGCCGTTCAAATCTCGCGAATTTTTTTGCCCATGCCCGTGAAGACCATCGCTGTCCTGACTTCCGGCGGTGACTCGCCGGGAATGAATCCCGCCATTCGCGCCGTGACCAAAACCGCGATCCGGCAAGGCGCGCGGGTTTTCGGCATTTGCAATGGCTACCAAGGCATCTTCGATGACGATCTCGTGGAATTGACCGAGCGCTCGATCGGCGGCGTGCTCGATCGCGGCGGCACTTTTTTGCAATCAAGCCGTTGTAAAACATTTTACAATCACGAGGGCCGCGTTGCTGCGGTGCGCAAACTTTTCGATCATCAAATCAGCGGACTGATCGTGATCGGTGGCGACGGCTCATTGCGCGGCGCGATCGAGATCAACAAGCTCGGCATGCCGGTGATCGGTATTCCCGGCACGATCGACAACGACATTTACGGCACCGACATCGGCGTCGGCGTCGACACGTCTTCGAATACGATTGTCGAGTTGATCGACAAGATCAAAGACACTGCGCGCTCGCACCGGCGCTGTTTTTTAATCGAAGTCATGGGCCGCAACTCCGGCTATCTCGCGCTGAGCACGGCGATCAGTTGCGGTGCCGAAGTCGCGGTGATCCCGGAGTTCCGCTACAACATGCCGCGCATCCTCGACCTGCTCGCAAACCGCTATCGAAACCGGCTCAACGACTCGATCATCATCCTTGCCGAGGGTGTTTGCGATGCGGACACGTTTATTAAACACATGCAGGAAGTGCAGGGCGAGAACGTGCTCAAGCAGGAAGTCCGAAAAACCGTGCTCGGCCACGTCCAGCGCGGCGGCCGGCCATCGCATTTCGACCGGCTGCTCGCGAGCCGGATGGGCGAACTCGCGGTGATTTCGCTGCTCAGTGGCGAGCGCGGTTCGATGGTCGCGCTCAATCGTGGACGGCTGACGCTGGTCGATCTGGAAAAAGTCTGCACGATGAAAAAGCGACTCCCTAACGACATCATCCGCCTCGCGCGGCATCTCGGCATCGAGCTCGGCGATGTGGTCGAGGTCTAGGAAAAATTCAGCGCGCCGATGATGCGCAGGCCTTCGAGCGTGAGGTTCGGATGCACCACTTCGATCTCCGGCAACTTCGCCGCGATCAACTCCGCGTAGCCGCCAGTCGCAACGACGCGCACTTTGCGTGAAGCAAGCTCGCGCTTGATCTCCGCCAGGATTTGTTTAACGAGTCCGCGATAACCGAAAACCGCGCCGGCCAGCATCGCGTCGCGCGTCGATTTGCCGATCGCCGACTTTGGCTCGACCGGTTCGATGCGCGGCAGCAGCGCGGTGCGTTCGCAAAAATAATCCGTCATCACCTCGAGCCCCGGCGCGATCACGCCGCCGATGTATTTGCGCTCGGCCGACACGATGTCGAATGTCACCGCCGTTCCGAAATCGACGACAATGCTTGGCGCGCCGTAAAACGCGACCACGCCCGCGGCGTTCGCGAGACGGTCCGCACCGATCGACTTCGGGTTTGGAAAATCGATGCCGACGCCGAGCTGCAGGCCCGGCCCGACGCGCAGCAATGGCCACTTCCGCAGCGCACGCGCGAGCACCGTTTCCTTTTTTGGCACGACCGACGAGAGCACGACCGCATCGAACCGCCAGCCGCGCGTGATTTTCGCCACGGACGCCGCGGTGATTTCCCGCGTCGCGATGCGCGCGGTCTTCAGCAGCTTCGTCCGCGTCGCGAGGGCGAACTTCGTGAACGAGTTGCTGTTGTCGATGAGGAGAAAGGGTTGAGACTTCAAACGCGGCGTGTAGCCTTGCCTTCGCATGCCGCAAAACTCAATCGCCAACTTCACGAAACGCCCGCGCCGGTTGCGCGCGAACGCCGCGGTGCGCGAGCTGGTGCGCGAGACTTCCGTGCAGGCGAAGGATTTGATCTGGCCGCTCTTCGTCAGCGAAAAAATCTCCGCCGCCACACCCATCCCGAGCATGCCGGGCGTATCGCAATTCACCATCGAAGAAGCCGCTGATGAATCCGCAAAAGCTTATGCCGAGGGCATTCGCAGCGTTTTGCTTTTCGGCATTCCGTCGGAGAAAAACGAGCGCGCCGGGCAGGCTTACGCGGAAAACGGCGTCGTGCAGCGCGCCGTCCGCGCCATCAAGAAAGCCGCGCCGGAGCTGCTCGTCATCACCGACGTCTGCCTTTGCGAATACATGAGCCACGGCCATTGCGGCATCGTCGAAGGGACGCACATTTTGAACGACGCATCGCTCGATCTGCTCGCGCGCACAGCTGTTTCACACGCCGAAGCCGGGGCCGACATCGTCGCGCCGAGCGACATGATGGATGGCCGCGTCTGCGCGATCCGCGCCGCGCTCGATGCCGCGCATTTTCCCGACACGATCATCATGAGCTACGCCGCGAAATTCGCCTCCGCGTTTTACGGCCCATTCCGCGACGCCGCGGAAAGCGCGCCGCAGTTCGGCGACCGCCGCACTTATCAAATGGACAACGCCAACGCCGCCGAGGCGCTGCGCGAAGTCGCCACCGACATCGAGGAATCCGCCGACATGATCCTCATCAAGCCCGGTCTCCCGTATCTCGACGTGCTCTGGCGCGTGAAGGAGCGCTTCGCCATGCCGACCGCCGTTTACAACGTCAGCGGCGAATACGCCATGCTCAAAGCCGCCGCGCAAAACGGCTGGCTCGACGAGCGCGCCGCCGTCATGGAAGCAATGACCGCCTTCAAGCGCGCCGGCGCGGACTTGATCGTCACCTACTGGGCGCGCGAGGTTTTGCCGTGGCTAGAGAACGGAGTCAGCGGAAGGTGAGTTCACAAACGGCCCACGTGCCATCAAAAATTCGGCGACTAAAGAACGCGGCGGCAATGCCGCGTTGCCGCTACTCTTTGCTCAGCACCTCGAGCGCCTTTTTTGTGTTGCTCGGGCGGAGGATGAGGAGGCCCTTCTTGGAGCCGGGGCTGGTGGCGAGGTAGGCGTATTCGATGTTGATCTTCGCGGCGCTGAGCTTGTGCGCGATGTTGGCGAGGCTGCCCGGTTTGTTGCTGTTTTCGATGAACAACACATCGTTTTCCACAGCGAGAACGCCGTGCTGTCCGAAAATGTGCAGCGCCTTTTGTGTGTCGCTCACGACCATGCGGACGACGGCGTGATCGACGGTGTCGGAGATCGTCAGCGCGTAGATGTTGATGTTTTGCCGCGCCAGTTCCTCACAGACTACGGCGAGGGTGCCGGGTTTGTTTGCGAGAAAAACGGAGAGCTGTTTGACGATGTCCATGTGAAGAAGTGCAGATTGATAATTTCAGATTTCAGATTGTCCGACCGCGCGGAAGCACGTGTCATTTTTCTAAATCTGCAATTTGCAATCTGCAATCTGCAATTGCCTACGGCTGCGTCGCGGTGATGTTTTCCGTGATGACCGCCTCGGTTTTCGCCGGCGGCTTCGCTTCGGCCGGTTTCGCGGCGGGCGTGTGCGGTTTCACCTTGCGGAATTTCGGCGCGAAGTTCGCCCAGTCGCCAAGGATTTCCTTGGCGCGCGCGCTGTCGGTGTTTTCGAGGTGTTTGTAGATGAGTTGCTGCACGATGACGACGTCTTCGTCGTTCAGGTTTTCCAGGCCGACGAGTGCGGGGTTGTAGAGCGACTCGAATTTTTCCTCGAGGTCGAGCACGTAAGCGATGCCGCCGGTCATGCCCGCGCCGAAGTTTTTTCCGGTGCGTCCGAGGACGACCACGGTGCCGTTGGTCATGTATTCGCAGCCGTGATCGCCGAGGCCCTCGACAACGGCGACGCCGCCGGAGTTGCGCACGCAGAAGCGTTCGCCCGCGCGGCCGCTCGCAAAGAGAGTTCCGCCGGTGGCGCCATACATCACGGTGTTGCCGATGATGGAGTTTTCATGCGCGACAAATTTCCGGTCCGCCGGCGGACGCACGACGATTTCGCCGCCGCTCATGCCTTTGCCGACGTAGTCGTTCGCCTCGCCATCGAGCACGAGCCGGATGCCGGGGGTCAAAAACGCACCGAGGCTCTGGCCGGCGGTGCCCTGCAATTTCAGCTCGAGCGTGCCGTCGGGAAGGCCTGCTTCGCCGTATTGATAGCCGATTTCGCCGCTGATCTTCGTGGCGATGGAGCGGTTGGTGTTGCGCACGCGATAGGAAAGCGACATCGGCACGCTGTCGGTGATCGCGTCCTTTGCGTCTTGCATAATCACGTCGTCGAGCGGGCGCTCGGCGCCGACGCTGTCGTTGCGATCGCGCGTGCAGATGCGCGGCGTGGTGTCGTCGCCCGGCAGCACGTCGGCGAGGATGCGCGAAAGGTCGAGCGTGTTCGCTTTCGGATGATCCGGGACGTGGCGCTGGCGCAGGTATTTCGTCTGGCCGATGAGCTCGTTGAGCGTGCGCACGCCGAGCTTTGCCATGATCTCGCGGACTTCCTGCGCGACACCATTGAAGAAGTTGATGACGTTTTCCGGCGTGCCCTTAAATTTCGCGCGGAGCCGCTCGTCCTGAGTCGCGACGCCGACGGGGCAGGTGTTCAAATGACATTGGCGCACGTAAACACAGCCGGCTGCGATCAGCGCGGTCGTGCCGAAGTTGTATTCCTCCGCGCCGAAAATCGCCGCCTGCACGATATCCGTGCCGGTGCGCATGCCGCCGTCGGTGCGCAGCGTCACGCGATCGCGCAGGTTGTTTAACAAAAGAACCTGCTGCGCTTCGGCGACACCGAGTTCCCACGCGCTGCCCGCATTTTTGATCGAGGACAAAGGCGATGCGCCTGTGCCGCCGTCGTGGCCGCTGATGAGGATGATGTCCGCATGCGCTTTCGCGACGCCCGCGGCGATGGTGCCGACGCCGGCCTCGGCGACGAGTTTCACGCAAATGCGCGCGCGCGGGTTGACCTGCTTCAAGTCGTAAATCAACTGCGCGAGATCTTCGATCGAGTAAATGTCGTGATGCGGCGGCGGCGAAATCAGCATCACGCCGGGAACGGTATGGCGCAGCCGCGCGATCAAGCCGCTGACTTTGTGTCCTGGCAACTGGCCGCCTTCGCCGGGCTTAGAGCCTTGCGCCATTTTGATTTCGATTTCTTTCGCACTGGCGAGATACGACGCCTTCACGCCGAAACGGCCTGACGCCACTTGTTTAATCGCGCTATTGGCGAGGTCGCCGTTTTCGCGATGCTTGAAACGCACCGGATCTTCGCCACCTTCGCCGCTGTTCGATTTGCCGCCGATGCGGTTCATAGCAATCGCGAGGCACTCGTGCGCCTCGGGTGAAAGCGCGCCCAATGACATGCCGGCGGTTGTAAAACGTCTGCGGATTTCTTCGATCGGCTCGACTTCGTCGATCGGGATCGGGCCGTTCGACGACGGCATGAATTCGGTCAAGTCACGCAGCGACAGCGGACGATTCGTGAGCAGCGCATCGACGTAAGAACGATAGTCCTCGGGCTTACCGCTTTTCACGAACGTGTGGAAATTTTTGATGACCGGCGGCGTCACGGCATGCGCTTCACCGTCGCGACGGAAACGGTAGTAACCCGGATCACCGAGCAGGGGCTTGCCTTCCTTGTCCTGCGGCACGGCCTGCGCGTAAGCGTTCGAATGGCGCACGAGCGATTCGCGCGCGATCTCGGCGAAACCGATGCCGCCGACTTGCGACGGCGTGCCGGTGAAGCATTTGTTGATCACCGTGTTTCCAACACCGATCGCCTCGAAAATCTGCGCGCCGAGATAGCTGCCGAGCACCGAGATGCCCATCTTCGACATGATTTTCAGCAGACCATCCTCGAGCGCCTTGCGGTAATTTTTCAGCGCTTTCGCGTAAGTCACATCGACAAGGTCTGGCTTCGCCGACGTGCGCGCTTTTTCCAAAATCTCGCGCACCGATTCGCATGCGAGGTAAGGCACCACGGCGCTCGCGCCGTAGCCGATCAAACATGCGAGCTGATGCACGTCGCGCGCCTCGCCGCTCTCGCAGACGATGCTCGCTTTCATCCGTTTTCCAACGCGCGTGAGATGATGATGCACCGCACCTGTCGCGAGCAGCATCGGCACCGCCACGTTTTGGTGATCGATCGCGCGGTCGCTTAAAATCAGGATTCGCGCGCCGCTGATCACCGCGTTTTCCGCCTCTGCGCAAATGCGATCGATGGCTTTTTCCAAACCGGCTTCGCCATCCGCGAGCGGCCACACAGTCGAGATCGTCGCAGTCGTGTGCGGCGCGGGCAGGCTGCGCAGCGTGTCGAGTTCGTTTTCAAAAAGCACCGGCGATTCGATGCGGACGAGGCAGGCATTTTCGGGCGATTCGCCGAGCAAATTGCGCCGCCAGCCCATGATCGTGTAAAGCGACATCACGAGTTTTTCGCGAATCGGATCGATCGGCGGATTCGTGACCTGCGCGAACAATTGTTTAAAATAGGTGTAAAGCAGCCGCGGCTGCAGCGAGAGCACCGCGAGCGGCGTGTCGTCGCCCATCGAACCGACGGCTTCCGCGGCATTCCCGGCCATCGGTTTTAAGATCATGTCGAGCTCTTCCTGCGTGTAGCCGAACGCGATTTGCCTTTGCGTCAGCGTCAAAATATCGAGCTCGCCCTGCGGCTCCGCGATTTCGGTTTTCACCTGCTCTTCGAGACGCAGTAAATTATCCTTCAGCCACTGCGCATAAGGGCGGCGTGCGGCGAGCTGCGACTTGATTTCCATGTCGCGCAGCAATTTTCCTTCAGCCGTATTTACTGCGATCATTTCACCGGGCGCGAGGCGGCCTTTTTCGACGACATTCGCGTCGTCAAACTCGATCGTGCCGACTTCCGAGCCGAGAGAGAAGATGCCGTCATCGGTCAATTTGTAACGCGCCGGACGCAGCCCGTTCCGATCGAGACAGGCGCCGACGGTGATGCCGTCGTTGAAAACGAGCGCGGCTGGGCCATCCCACGGTTCGGTAAAACAACGATGATATTCGTAAAACGCACGCAGTTCCGGCGTCATCTGCTTATCGTTGCGCCATGCCGGCGGGACGAGCATCGTCATCGCGTGCAATACGCTGCGTCCGCTCATCACGAGCACTTCGAGCGCGTTATCGAGCTCGGCACTGTCACTGCCGCCGGGCTGGATGATCGGCTTTAACAGCTCGATGTCGTCGCCCCAAAAATCCGCCTGCAGCTCCGCTTCGCGCGCACGCATCCAGTTCACGTTGCCGCGGCGCGTGTTGATTTCGCCGTTGTGCGCGAGCATGCGGAACGGCTGGCCGAGCGGCCATGTCGGGAATGTGTTCGTCGAGTAGCGCTGGTGGTAAACGCAGAGCGCCGTCTCGTAATCGGGATTCGCGAGGTCGCGGTAAAATTTCTCGAGCGACGGCGAAGTCATCAAACCTTTGTAGACAATCATCCGGTGCGAAAACGACGGGATGTAGAAATGCTTGATCTCCGCCTCGGCCGCGCGTTTTTCGATTTCGTTGCGCGACAAAAACAAACGCCGCTCGTAGTCGTCGTCGGTCATGCCCCACGGACGACCGACGAGCACCTGCTCGATGCGCGGCATTGTCGCCGACGCTTTGTCGCCAAGCACGCGGAGGTTAACCGGCACTTCGCGCCAGCCAAACAAAAACAAGCCGCGCTTGCTGATGACTTCCTCGGTGATCGCTTTCGCGCGCGCCTGTGCGTAGGCATTGTCGTGCGGCAAAAAGAGAAAGCCGACGCCAAGATCGCTTTCTTTAAAAAGCTGATGTCCGAGCCGCTTGATGTCTTCGGCGAAAATCTTGTAGGGAATCTGCGTGCAAACGCCCGCACCGTCGCCGGTCTTCGCATCCGCATCGACCGCCCCGCGATGTGCAAGCCGGCAAAGCGACTCGAGCCCGTAGCGGAGCACCTCGTTTGAGCGCTTCCCGCTGACTTGCGCGATAAAACCAACGCCGCAAGCGTCGTGCTCAAATTCCGGCGAATACAGCGATCGCCGGCCTGCGATTTTGTCTACAATGACCTGATTCATAGTTTTAAGGCTCCGGTTTGGGGCTGGTGGAGGTTAGTGACACCGACGGACAATTCAAGACAAATTATGAAAGATTTTTACAAAAAAATGTCGCATTACTCCGTCGACAATGTCTAACTTTGGTATTTTTAAGCGCGAAACAGCCAATTTTACGACACATGAGAGAACTAGACGACCAGGAAAGGCGCATTATCCGTCAACTCATTCGCGATCCGCGCGAATCAGACAACGCAATCGGTGAGTTGACTCAGGTCAACGTCCGCACCGTCGGCCGCAAGCGCCGCAAGCTCGAGGAGGAAGGCGTTCTTTCCTATCACACCCACGTCGATCTCACCGCGAACGGCACCGGCCAGTTTACCGCGCGCCATCTATACATCATCAAATTTCGCATCGGCATCACGCTGAAACAGCTCACCGATGACATCAAGCGCGAGCCGTTTGTGCGCTCGATTTTTACGGAAATCATTTTTGAAAGCCACATCGCCGAAATCGACGGCAAACTCGCGATGCTGCTTTTCATCGACGGCGCGAGCGATGCGGACATCGTGCAGACCGTGCAGGAGCAGCTCATCCCGAGCTTGCTGCGCAATCACGGCGAAAATTCCATCGAGCAAGTGCAAACGATGCGCTTGCTAGCGCCCGTGCGCGTGATGCGAAATTATTTGCCGTTCGTAAACATGCAGGACGGCGCGATTCGCAAGGACTGGCCGGACGAAGCGATTTACGTCGCAAAATAACGCCGTTTAAAGATCCAGCAGCTTTCCGTATTCAGTCGCGGTCCGCTGATAAATGCCGATCATCTGATAGGCGAGATAAAGCACGACGAGCAGGTAAACGATTTTCGGCAACCATTCGCTCACCGTTTCCACACGGCTGAGCGCTTCCTGCTCAAACTCGTGCGTCAGTCGCTGAAGCTCCTGGTCGAGCTCGCCCGTTTCCTCCGCAAGCCGAAAAGCCCGCGTCATCGAACTCGGAAACGCGCGCGAGTTTTGCAGCAACGGACCGACTTGCGCGCCAGCACGGATTTGCGGCAATGCAGCATCGATGCTTTGCGTGATTACTCCGCTGCGGCCCGCTTGCGCAGCACTCGACAGCGCGTCGAGCACGTTGACGCCCGCGCCAAGCTGCGCTTCGTAAGTTGCGCAAAATCGCGCGAGCGAAAACGAGCGCCGCAATTTTCCGAAAATCGGCAGCGCGCGAAGCACCGCATCAATCTGCGCGTTCGATTCCCCCGCCCTTGCAAGCTGCTTCACGAGCGCAAAAACAATCGTAACCGCAGCGTAAACCATCAGCAAAAAGCCGACCGTCTGCTTCGCGTATTCCACCACCGTGCCGCCGAGCGCCAGCTTTGGTGCAGCCAGAATGAATACGCCGAAATGCAACACGAACGCGGGATAAGCCGAGCGTTTCAATACCGCCGCGCGCGCATTTTCCAGCGCGCCAAAATAACTCGAAAGCTGTTCGCACGCGTGGTCGAGCCGTCCCGCGCGCTCCGACGCCGTGAGAATGCTGATTTCCATTTCGCTCACAGCGGGCCGCTGTTGCACGAACGCATCGGCCACGCTCTCGCCACGCAAGGCCGCCGCGTGCAATCGCCGCAAAAATCGCCGCAAATTGCCGTGCGTATTTTCAGCCATGACGTCGATCCCGTTCGCGAACGTGCGGCCAGCACGAATCAAGCGCCCGAGCTCGTGATAGAAATTGCGTTTTTCGCGAAGGCTCAATTTCACGCCGGAAAGTTCCGGGTTTAATCTTCTCGCTGCAAGGTTTAAACACGTGCCGTGACTGCCGACGAAAAATTCATGCGACTCGCGCTCAACGAGGCGAAGCGCGGACTCGGCTGCACAAGTCCGAATCCAGCCGTCGGCGCGGTAATCGTCGCGCGCGGCAAAATTCTTGCGCGTGGTTTTCATCGGGCCGCCGGTCAGCTGCACGCTGAGATCGAAGCGCTGCGCGCGCTAAAAAAAATCGAGCGCGCGCGTGGCGCGACACTTTACGTCACGCTCGAACCGTGCTCGACGCATGGCCGCACTCCGCCTTGCGTGAACGCCATCATCGATGCCGGATTCCGCCGCGTCGTGATCGGCACGATCGATCCGAATCCGAAGCACTCAGGGCGCGCTGTTCAGCTCTTGCGCAGTGCAAAGATCGAAGTGAAAACAGCTGTTCTGGAAGCGGAATGTCGCGAGCTAAACGCAGCGTTTAATAAATGGATCGCGACGAAATTACCGTTCGTCATCGCGAAAACCGGCATGTCGCTCGATGGCCGAATCACGCGCCCGGCAGGAGAAGGGCGCTGGATCACAAGCGAAGCTGCGCGCGCGCATTCGCACAAGCTGCGCGCGCACGTCGATGCGGTCCTGATCGGCGCTGAAACGCTGCGAATCGATAATCCGCAACTCACCGTGCGCGGCGTTCGCGGCGCGAAGCAGCCGTGGCGCGTGATCGTCTCGCGCAGCGGCGATTTGCCGCGAAACGCCCGCGTGTTTACCGATGAATTTCGCGACAAGACGCTCGTTTATAAAAACAAAACGCTCCGTTCCGTGCTGCGCGATTTGGGTAAACGCGAAATCACAAGCGTTCTTATCGAAGGCGGGATGCGCGTGCTCGGCGAGGCGTTCGACAAACGGCTCGTCGACCGCGTGCAATTTTACGTCGCGCCGCTGCTGCTCGGCGGACCGAAAGTCAGCGCTGGCGGACGCGGCGCCGGCTCGACGGCTGAATCCGCGCGCGTCGCAAACCCGCGCTACGAAAGGCTTGGCAACGATCTCGTCCTCAGCGGCGACGTAGTTTACGACTGAATTTTGCGCGCCGCAGTGATGTGCGGCTCGCGCAAATAAAGCGGCTCGAGTTGGTCGCGCGCGACGATGCCGCGTTGCGCCAAAGCAAGCCGGGCGAGTTTTTCCGCGGATGGAAACGCGATCTGCGCAGCCGAAAATTCCGCAATCGGCGCACTCGAAAAAAGCGGGCACGGAAGCGCGTCCAGTCTTTCCGCGAGCTGTTCGCGTGATAGCAATTGCGGCTCCGCGACAAACCCGCTGTTCGCGATTTCCGCAAAATAAAACGACTGACGGCGCGCGTCGCCGATGACGCAGAAATGTGTCGCATCAGTCTCGATCGCGAGCAGCGACGAAATGCCGAGCAAGCGCGCATTCGTGCCGAGACTCACGCCGATTGCCGCGGAAATCGCAATGCGCGCACCGGAATACGAACCGGGCCCGAGGCCGACGACGATTTGCTCGCAGCGCACACACGCGAGCGCGCGCTCCAGCGCGAGAAAAAGCTGCGAGCTGTGCCCGCGCTCCGCGGAAAACGATTCGTTAAAAAGCATTTTTTCGCCGTCGCAAATCGCGATGCTGCCGCGCTCAGTCGAGGTTTCGATTGCGAGCGTAATCACAACGCCGCCTCGATTTCCCGCGTGTCGTTTTCGCGCGCGAAAAAACGAATCCACTTTGCGTCGTCCGGAATCAGCTCCGCAAACTTGTCGGCCCATTCAATCGCAGTGACGCCATCCGCGCCGAGGTATTCGTCGAGCCCGATCTCCGCGAGTTCTTGCGTCGATTCGAGCCGGTAACAATCAATGTGATAAAGAGGCAGTCGTCCGCCGCGATATTCATGAATGAGCGTGAACGTCGGACTCGTCACTTCGTTTTCGATCCCGAGGCCGCGCGCGAGGCCCTTGACGAAATGCGTTTTGCCCGCGCCGAGATCGCCGGCGAGCGCGAGCACATCGCCCTGCCGAAGCTGCGTCGCGATCTTAGCGCCGAAATCAAATGTCTCCTGCGGACTATGCGAAATGATCGAAGCCACGGAGCGATTGCTGATTGTTGATTGCTGATTGCCGATTGAGTTTGCCGATGCGCGTCAGCGGGAGTTTGGAAAATTTTTTGTGCCATGTGCTTTCGAGTTTTTCGCAGTCGCGCGGCGAAATCGTGAAGAGCAGCTCGTAATCTTCGCCGTCGGAAATCGCATTTTTCGATGAGCAGCGTGTGTTTAACGGAAGGTTTTGCTCTGAAATTTCGAAGCTGCAACGGCTGGCGCGCGCGAGACGCGGAAGATCGGCGCCGAGGCCGTCGCTCAAATCCATCATTGCGTGAATGCGGAAATTTTTCGTGAGCCAGCGCGCTTCCTCGACGCGCGGTGTGAACGTGAGATGTTTGCCGCGAATCGAGCCGCCGAGCCGGCCGGTGACGTAAATTGCATCGCCGATTTTTCCGCCGCTGCGCGTCGCGCATTGCGCCGGCTCGACTTCGCCGGTGAGCGCGATGGAAATAAAAAGCGTGTCCGGCGAACGCGACGTTTCACCGCCGACAATCGCCGCGCCGAACTTACCGACGGCACTCTCGAGCCCGCGATAAATCGCTTTTAAAAACGACACCTCGGCAGTTGGCGAAATCGCTATCGTCACCAGCGCGTGCAGCGGCAGACCGCCCATCGCCGCGATGTCGCTGATTGCGCGCGCGGCGGCTTTCCAGCCGATTTGGAACGGGTCTGCGCGATTTGTAAAATGCACGCCCTCGACGATACAATCGGTTTTCAGCAGCAGCCATTTTTTCGCGCCGCGCGCGCCGATCACTGCGCAGTCGTCGCCGATGCTGGTGCGCACATTTTTTCCGCGTGAAAGGCCGCTTGTGAGTTCGGCCACGAGCCGGTCTTCGCCGTAATTGCGCAGCTTCATGGCGGCAAATGCGGGTAGTTGAGCAGCACCATGAACATCGTCAGGTTGAACAGCGCGTGCATCGACATGTTAACGAGGATTGAACCGGTCGTTTCGTAAGCAATCGCAAAGCAGAGCGCGAGCACGAAGAGCGCCGGCAGCGACGAGAGATTGAGATGCACCGCCGCGAAAAGCGCCGAGCTTAGGATCATCGCCGCGAGCGTGCCGCAGTAGCGTTTCATCACGCCGTAAAGATAGCCGCGAAACAAAAATTCCTCGGCAACGGGCGCGACGACTACGCCGAGCAGCAGCATCAGCGCGACTGCGCCGCGGTCGGATTTTTCCGCGGCCTCGAGGAAAAACTGCACGGTTTCCTGCGGACGCGCTTTTTCACCGAGCGCGGCTTCCGTGAGTTTGCCGACGACGCCGATCGTCGGATACGCGATGAGCAAAAGCGCGATTGCGACCACCGGCGCTTTGAGCGGAAAGATGCGCGTGATTCCAAACTGCCGCACAATGTGTATGCCGCGATAGTGCAGAAATCCGATGATCCCCGCCATGATCATCACGAACATCAGCCCTCCATGGATCACGTCTTTGTTCGTGATCGGATGCGGCTCCACGCGGAAGCTGCGCGCGATCGCGATGCCGAACCACACGGCAAAAAAGCTGCCGAGGAAAAGATCGGGCATGCCGAATTCGCGCGCGCTGACCTTGCCGCCGCGCTGCAAAATATTGCGGAGCAGATTCGCGTAAATCGCGAAGCTGAGCACGACGAGCCCGCCGATCGCCGCGGCAAGCCAGGCCGGAAATGCAGGCGGAAACTGCACGCGTTACGGTGCGTAAAAGCCGGGCAGCAAATAGAGCCGGCCGCTTTCGAGTTTCGGCACGAGACCGTCGCCAATGTTGAGTTCGATCTTCGAAGTTTCCGACTGACCGAGCATCCGGAAAAGACGGCCCAGTTTGAAGCCCGGCTGGTAACGAATCACCGCCGCGCCGGGCGCATGACCGAGGTCGCGCGCCTTTTGATACGCGTCCTCGATCTGGCCCAGCTGGTTGATCAATTTGTAGCCAAGCGCGTCACGTCCCGAGATGATCCGTCCGTCGGCGATGCCCGTGCGAAGCTGTTCCTCGGGCAACCCGCGTTCGCGCGCGACGATGCCGACAAACTTGCCATAGGTCTGCATCACCATGTTCTGGATGTATTCCTTTTCCTCCGGCGTCATCTGCCGCGCGCCGCTAAGGATGTCTTTGAATTGGCCGCTTTTGAACACGACCATGTCGAGCCCGAGTTTACCGAAGAGCTGCTGGTAATTGAGCGTCTCGATGATCACGCCTATGCTGCCGGTGATGGTTGTCTCATTCGCCATCAGCCACGTGCCGGCGCACGAAACGTAGTAGCCGCCGCTCGCCGCAAGCGAACTCATGTAAACGACGACCGGCTTGATCGCGCGCGCTTTTTTTACCGCGGAATAAATCTCGTCCGACGCGGTGACCTCGCCGCCGGGCGAATCGATGTTCAAAACAATTGCCTTCACCTTCCCGTCCTCGAGCGCCTGGCGCAGCTCGATTTTGAAATCCTCAACCATCGTCTCGCCGAGCGAGCCGCTGCGTGATGCCGAGATGATGCCTCGCAGCGGGATCAGCGCGATTTTGTCGCCGGTCGAAGCGGAAGCATTGACCACCGTCTGCTCGTCAAACTCCGGCGCGCGAGGCGTGAGCAGGTGCGACGTCCCGATGCGGCGCGATTTTGCGGAGACCAGCGCGATATTAAACAGCACGCTAAAACAAAGCAGCACCACCAGCACCACGATCAAACAGCCGAATCGGTTCTTGTTCATGCGCGAAACTTGGCGAAGAACCGCGGCGCAGACAAGCGGGGATTCGGTGAGGTGGGGATTTCGTTGCCAAATGCGAATTGCTGATTCGACAGCGGCGAGCCGTCAGGCAGCACCGCGAAGATCCTGGGCAAAAACCCGGCTGACTTGGGCAAGTCGGCGGCTGACTTGGGCAAAACCGTCACCGTCTTGGGCAAGACAGCCGATTTCCTGGGCAAGTCGCGCGGTGATTTGGGCAAATCATCCGACGCTTTGGGTGAAACGCGGCACGACATGGGCAAGTCGAATGAAAACCTGGGCAAGACGAGCGCCGTCCTGGCCAAGTCGGCCACAGTCTTGGGCAAGTCGATGGTAACTTGGGCAAGTCGGACCGTTGACTTGGGCAAGTCGGGCGTCGAATTAGGCAAGTTTACTGGGGACTTGGGCAAGACGGCGAACATCTTGCCCAGGAAAATGCCCGCAAAAACCAGCTTGCGTCCTCATTTGGACAGCCCGAGCTTCGATTTGGATAACCTGAAAGGCGGTTTGAAGAGCCTGAGCACCGGTTTGGATAGCCCGAGAATGCCGTTTGGAACGCCCGAGAAACGATTTGACCGGCCAGTTTCGCCTTGCTACTACGCAGTTGACGGGAGGAACTTGGCAGCCGTTTCAGGCGAGCCACTCATGAACACCTCGCGATCCCCGCATGAAAATAGGTGCCCGACTCGGGAATCGCCAGTCCCAGGAGATTGGTTCGATGGGAAAGAGTGCCGCCGCGACGTTCCCCCGAACCCGCGGCGGCGATTTTGATTTTCCGTGATTTTCTGCTGCCGTCCCTCAACGGCATCACGGAAAATCGGCAAATTGCTTTTAGATTTTACGCAGGCGGCGCGAACGCTGCCACAAGGCGAGAATCCCAAAGCCACCGATCATCATGGCCCATGTGCCCGGCTCGGGAACGACGGCGATTTCACCAGCCACAGTGTAATCCATGGTATAGCCGGGCATGCTGCTCAGATCCGCTGAAAACACGCCGCTTGTTCCATTGAGCGCGCCGGTGTAGGTCGCGATGACAAAACGGCCGCTGCTCGGCGCTCCGCTGAGCAGGTTGATGACCAGCGTGTCGTTGCCATCGAGCGTAAGGTTGCCATTGATCGTCAGCTTGCTGCTCGTGCTGCTGTTGGCATCAAGCGCGACAACGAAGGAACTGCCGTCGTTGAAGGTGACGTTGTTGTTGAGCGCGATGGTGCCGGTGGCGGTGTCGGAGCCCGGTTTGATGAATGCGCCGTTGGCAATTGTGGTCGCACCGCCGATGGTGCC
>JAJPJG010000018.1 GCA_021324395.1 Spartobacteria bacterium
GAGTTTGCCTTTTGAAACATCGCGCGGTTTCCGCTGCAACGTCGAATACGGCAGCATCGCGTATTCCGCCGTGATCCAGCCGCCGGTCACGTTCTGTTCTTTCATCCAGCGTGGCACGCCCTCCTCGATCATCGCGGCGCAAATCACACGCGTATTACCAAACGCAACGAGCACGGAACCGGTCGCGTGCGGCGCGATATTTGGCGTGAAGGAAATTTGCCGCAATTGATCAGCGGCGCGGCCGTCGGGACGAAGATTCATTTAGGATTTAAGATTTAAGAATTAGCATTTACTTTCGCCGCTCGCGCAAAAATCCGAGCAACGCCGCAATGCGGGCGGATTTTGTAAATCCAAAATGCCAAATCATAAATCCTAAATTCATGGATTCCGTCACGATCCAAGTTCCCGCAACGACCGCGAATCTCGGCCCCGGCTACGATTGCCTCGGCGTGGCTTTGCGCATTTACAATCGCGTGACCCTGCAGCGCAGCGAGCGCGAGGAACAAAACGAAATGGCCGCTGCAGCCACACGTGCATTTTTCGAAATGGCGCGGACGCCTGCGTTCGGATTCGACTGGAAAGTCGAGGGCGATGTGCCGCGCTCGCGCGGACTCGGCAGCAGCGTCACCGTGCGGCTCGGCATTTTGCACGGGCTCAACATGCTCGCCGACATTCCGCTTTCGTCGCAGCAACTTTTTGAAATTTGCGCGCGACTTGAAGGCCATCCCGACAACGCCGCGCCTGCGGCCTTCGGCGGATTTACCGTCGCCGGCGGCGAAGAAATAGCGCGCTTTCCCGTCGACGGCGATTTGCAATTTGTGCTGCTGATTCCCGATTTCGAAATCGCCACGCCCGAAGCGCGCAAGGTCTTGCCCGCGCAACTCGATCGCCTCGCAGCCGCAAAAAGCTGCGCCAACGCATGCCGCATCACCGCCGCATTCGCTTCAAGCCGGTATAAGCAACTGCGCGGCGCATTCACCGATTTTTTACACCAGCCTTATCGTGAAAAAGCACTGATCCCTTTTTTGTCCAACGTCATCGCAGCCGCCGAAAGCGCCGGCGCGCTCGGCGGATTTTTGAGCGGCTCGGGCTCGACGATTTGCTGTCTGACAATCGATAACGCCGCGAAAATCGCCGACGCGATGCTCGCCGCTTCCGGCGAAAAAAATGCGCGCATCGTCATCACAAATGCTGATAACGACGGCGTCCGCATTTTGCAGACGTAATTCGAGATGCGTCGCTGGTTCGAAGAATTTGAGCAATTCGCGATCGAGGTCATCCTCGGTAGACGCGGCGGCAAACGCGCGGCGATTTTGCGCAGCGTATTGCATACGTTATCGCATGTTTACGCCGCGATCGTGCAGATGCGGCTCTGGCTTTTTCGCAAACGCATTTTCCGCGAGCGCCAACTTGGCTGCCTCGTGATCTCGATCGGCAACCTGACCGTCGGCGGCACCGGCAAGACGCCTGTCGTCGAAAAATTCGCACGGGCATTGCAAGCCGGCGGACGCCGCGTGGCGATTTTGAGTCGCGGCTACAAAAGCAAAAAGCTGCCGCTGTTAAAGCGCCTCGTTTACAACCTCACCAATCGCGAGCCTTACAAACCGCGTATCGTCAGTGACGGCCAGGCTATTTTGCTCGATTCCCGCATGGCCGGCGACGAGCCCTACATGCTGGCGGTGAATTTAAAAAACGTCATCGTCCTCGTGGATAAAAACCGCGTCGCGAGCGGCCTTTATGCGATCGAAAAAATGGGCTGCGATACGCTGCTGCTCGATGACGGCATGCAGTTTTTGCATTTGAAACACCGGCTCGAAATCGTGCTCGTCGATCGCCAGGCGCCGTTCGGAAACGAATTCCTGCTACCGCGCGGCACTTTGCGCGAACCGCCAAAAAACTTGCGCCGCGCGAGCTACATTTTCATCACCAAAAGCACGCCGGAAAGTGACGCCGAGCTGATCGAGCGTATTCGCGAATACAATCGCACCGCCGAGATCATCGAATGCGCGCACCGCCCGCAATATCTCGAGCACGTGCAAACGGGCGAGCGCCTTCCGCTCGAGTGGTTGCGCGGAAAATACATCGGCGCATTCAGCGCGATCGCATCGCCGGAGAGTTTCGAAAAGGCATTGCGCGAGCTCGGCGCGAATATCGAGCTTTCGCGCCATTTTGCCGACCACCATCGTTTCACCGAAAAGGAACTTTCCAATTTCATGACGCGCTGCTCGAACCGCGACATCGACGCAATCATCACAACGGAAAAGGACAGCGTCCGCCTGCCGCGCATAGAGAAATGGGAAGTTCCGATGTATTTTTTGCGCGTCGAAATCGAAATCCTCACCGGCCACGAAAGCTGGCAAAGTTGCGTGGATCGCATTTGCAAGCCGCAGCCATTGATGCCGCCCGAGCGGTTTTTTGCGTAGCGTTTTATGAAAAAAGAAATTCCCGAGTTCAGCGCGGATGTCCTTGCGGAGCGGCTTCACGAGGAAATCGCCATTAGCCAGCGCGCACCTTCGACATGTGAACCGGTGCGCATCGATCTCGAAAAAATCGGCAAAGAAAACCAGCGACGTTTTCGCGAAATCGAGCAACTACTTATTGAGGCAATCGCAAAAACGCAAGTTACAACACCCGGCCACTGGCTGCTGCATCGTCTAAATCGAAAGCAGCGCGATTTTAACCGCACCTCCCTCCACATTCTGACGCTGCTGTTCGAGTGCTATCGTGAACTCGTTTACAAATCCGAGGAGCATCTACGCGATGCCGACCTGCCCCGGCGCGTCGATGAGAACACGGAAAAAATCCATTTTCTTTTGCGCGAACTGACCGAACGCGGCGTCTTGAAATAGCGCATGCGCATTCTCATCGCGACGACTCAAATGCCGTTCGTGCAAGGCGGCTCGGAAATAATGGCTGCGGAATTGCGTCGCGAGTTGCGCGCAGCCGGACACGAGGCGGAAATCGTCGCGATTCCGTTCCAAGGCTGGCCGCCCGAGCGCGTGCTCGATGCGATGCTCGCAACGCGCCTGCTCGATTTGACACAGAGCGCGCAGACGCCGGTCGATCTGATGATCGGCATAAAATTTCCGGCGTATCTCGCCGAACATCCGAACAAAGTGCTCTGGCTCGTGCATCAGCATCGCGCCGCTTACAATCTTTGGGAAAATGAGCACTGCGACCTCGCAAAAGATCCCGCGGGCGAATTGTTGCGCGAAACGATTCGTCGTGCAGATCTCAATGTGATTCCGCAGGCACGCGCAGTTTTTACAATTTCGAAAACGGTATCGCGGCGACTGCGTGAGCATCTGCAGATCGATTCGAAGCCTCTCTATCATCCGCCTATGAATGCGGAAAAATTCTTCTGTGCGGAAGCCAAAGATTACGTCTTTTTTCCGAGTCGACTGGCGGGTTACAAGCGGCAAACGCTCGTTATCGAAGCGTTGGCGCATACGCGCGAACCTGTGCGCGTGCGTTTCGCCGGAGCAGCCGATTCGCCCGACTTTCAAACGCATCTGCGTGCGATGTGTGAACAGCACGGGGTATCGAGTCGCATCGAGTGGCTCGGCGCTATCGATGATGAAAACAAACGCCAGCAATACGCACATGCACTCGGCGTCGTCTTTCCGCCACTCGATGAGGATTACGGCTACGTCACGCTCGAGGCAATGCTGTCATCGAAACCGGTGATCACGTGCTGCGATTCCAGCGGGCCGCTCGAATTTGTCAGCGATCGGGAAAATGGATTCGTCGTCGAGCCTTCTCCACAATCGCTCGCAGCCGCACTCGACGAGCTTTGGCGAAATCGCGAAAGAAGCCGCGCGATGGGCATCGCCGGACGCTCGCGCTACGACGGTCTCGGGATTTCGTGGGCAAACGTGATCGCCGCATTATGCGACCAAAAATAAATTGGTGTTCGCCATTGCCGCCTGCGAAATCGAGCATCGCGCACGACTACAGTGCGACTTTGCTGCCGTTGCTTCGCGAGCATGCGGATGTGACGGTTTGGTGCGAACAGCATCATGAAGTCGATGCGGAGTTCGCGGATGATGTGGAGTTTTTCACGCCGGAAAAATGTGATTGGCGCAAGCTGCACAGCGGAGTTCCGATTTACCAGATCGGTAACAACATCGAGTATCACGCCGGCATTTGGGAAATTGCGCGACGTTGTCCTGGCGTAATCGTATTGCATGACACGCGGCTCCAGCATCTCGTCGCAGGCATTCACCGTGAGCAGCGGAATGACCGCGCGAATTATCGGCGCATCAATTCGCGTTTTCACGGTGCGCTCGCGATGCACGTCGGCGATGTTTTTTGGGATCATGGCGCATCGACGGAATTCATCGCCGCGCAATTTCCGCTCACGGAAGCCGCACTCGAAAATGCGCTCGGCGGCGTCGTGCACAGCCGCACAATATTTGAGCAACTCGCTGCAAAAAAACGCTGGCCGCTGCTTTATCTGCCACTGCCGTATCGCGCCGCACCACGCGCGCAACAGCGTGAAAAGTGCGCGCCATTTCGGATCGTGACGTTCGGTTACATCGGCCCAAATCGGCAAATCGACGTATTGCTGCGGGCGTTGCACGCGTATGAACGACGCGAACAATTCCGACTCGATATCTACGGCGAGTTTTGGCGCGGCAATCGCATCCCGGAGTTGATCGCTGAGCTGGGACTCGATTCGATTGTGAAACTGCACGGTTTTGTTTCGACCGAAACGCTTAACGATGCGTTAGACAATGCATCGCTCGGCGTAAACTTACGCTGGCCATCCATGGGCGAGGCGTCCGCCACGCTCCTGCACATGTGGTCGCGCGCTTTGCCCGCGCTCGTGACGCGCACCGGCTGGTATGCGGAGCAATCGGACGATGCCGTTTGCTTTATTGAGCCTAGAAATGAGATTCGCGATATTCATCGCAACCTCGATGCGCTGCTCGCGAATCCACTAGCATTCGCGGTCATCGGCGAAAACGGCCGGCGCATTCTTGAATGCGATCACGATCCGGCAAATTACGCACGAGCGATTACCGATTTCGCAGTCGAGTGTGCGCAGATGCAACCGCGTGTCGCCGCTTTTCAAATGACGCAACGCGCCGCCGCCGTGCTCGACGCTTGCGATGTATCGCCGGAAAATCCATTGCTGCAAAATGTCGCGCGAGAAATTGCGGCTCTTACGATTGCGGCAGCGCGCGACAAATCTCAGCAATCAACGTAGCGCCGCGATAAATGAAGCCGGTGTAAATCTGCACCAGCGCTGCGCCAGCATCGAATTTCTCGCGCGCGGAATCGCCGCTCATCACGCCACCCGATGCAATGATCGGCAGCGAAGTCTTGGACGAAATAAAACGCACGATTTCCGTCGCGCGCTGACGCAACGGCGCACCGCTCAAACCGCCTTGCTCGTCGCGTGCAACGCTCGAATGATCCAGCGTCGTGTTCGTCGCGATAATTCCCGCAAGTTTGTGCGTTTCGACGAGCCCGAGAATTTCCTCGATTTGCGCGAGCTCGAGATCGGGCGCGATTTTTAGCAGAAGTGGTTTGCGCGCGTTGTTTACCGTCTGCACTTCACGCAGCAGTTCGTCGAGTGCAGCGCGATCCTGCAATTTGCGCAAACCCGGCGTGTTCGGTGAACTGACGTTCAAGACAAAGTAATCGCCGAAGGGAAAGAGCTTCTTGAATGACGCGAGATAGTCCGCGGTTGCCTCTTCGAGTGGTGTGATTTTTGATTTACCGAGATTGATTCCGACCGGAATTTTCGGCCAGCGGCCTGAGTCGCGCAGACTTTGCAGACGCGTGCCAATCGCACTCGCGCCGTCGTTGTTGAAACCCATTCGGTTGATCAACGCGTGTTGCTGCGGATAACGAAAAATACGCGGGCGCGGATTGCCCGGTTGCGGATGTGCGGTGATCGTCCCGGCCTCCACGAAGCCGAAACCAAGCGCTTCCCACGCCGGCAGTGCGATCGCGTTTTTGTCGAAGCCAGCGGCAAGGCCGATTGGATTTGGAAATTTCAGGCCGAAAACTTCGCGCGGCTTGTTGGTTTCGTCGCATGCGCCGAACATCCGGATCAACGGCAGCGGCGCGTGTTTCAGCATCACCATCGCGATGTGATGCGCTGTCTCTGCATCGAGTTGAAACAAGAGCGGACGAAGAATTTTTTCGTAAAGCAGAGCTTTCATTTTCCGATGCAAAACGTGCTGAAAATTTTGCCGAGCAAATCTTCGGTGTCCGCTTTTCCGACGACTTCGCCAACTGCATCGAGTGCAGCGCGGAGCTCGATCGAGACAAATTCCGCGGACAATCCATCGCAAAGCCCCTGCCGTGCAGCATCAGCAAATTGAGCGGCATGTTTTAAACACGCCTGATGACGTGCATTGATTGCGACGCTTGTGTCCGTGAGATTCATGCTGCCGCCCATGACCCGCTGAAAAATCATGTCAGCGAGCGTGTCGATTCCGTCATTCGTCTTGCACGAAATACGCATTGCTTCCGTTTCTTTCCAGCTCGTGTCCTCGCCGAGATCGCATTTGTTTAGAATGAATATCTCACGATGCGCAGTGCCGGTTTCCGATGCCCAAAGCACGTGCGAACGCGGCTGCGTCGCGTCGGCCAGATGCAGCACGAGATCGGCGCGCTCGATGCTTTTCAACGTGCGCGCGATGCCTTCGCGCTCGATTGCGTCGTCCGACTCGCGCATGCCGGCGGTATCGATGAGCCGCAGCGGAATGCCGTGTAGATTGATGACTTCCTCGATCGTGTCGCGGGTCGTGCCGGGAATCTCGCTGACGATCGCGCGCTCGCAGCCGAGCAGCACGTTGAGAAGGCTCGATTTGCCGACGTTCGGCGCGCCGTAGATCACCGTCCGCACGCCCTCGCGCAGGATTTTCCCCTGATCGGCTGTGCGCAGCAACGCGGCGATTTTTTCGCGTGCGCCGTCCAGCTTGTTTAACAATGCTTTACCCGTGTCAGGATCGATATCCTCATCGGGAAAATCGATGTATGCTTCGACGTGCGCGAGCAATTCGAGCAACTCCTCGCGAATCTCGCAGATGCGCGTGCCGAGCCGGCCCTCGAGCTGCTCGGTCGCGGCACGCAGCGCGAGATCGGTTTGCGCACGGATCAAATCCATCACTGCTTCGGCTTGGGTCAGGTCCATTTTGCCGTTCAAAAACGCGCGCTGACTAAACTCGCCCGGCCCGGCGATACGCGCGCCGCGGTCGAGCAGCAGTCGCAAAATGCGGCGCGTGACGAGGATTCCGCCGTGGCAGTTAATTTCGACAACATCCTCGCCCGTGTAACTCGCCGGCGCGCGATGGACGCTGAGCATCACATCATCGATCACCTGCGCACCGTCGGCGATTTTCCCAAGCTGCTGCACGCGCGATACGAGTTCTGACGTTTTTTTACGCGAACGAAAAACGGCGTCGGCGATTTCGATTGCGCGTTTTCCGCTGAGCCGGATCACGGCAATCGCGCCCTCGCCGAACGGCGTGGAAATCGCAGCAATCGTTTCGTCCATTTACGACGCGGCGTGCGCCGGCGCTTCGCTGAGCACCTTTTTCAGCTCGGCGATGAATCGCTCGTTCTGTTCCATGGTGCCGATCGAAACGCGAATCCAATCGGGCAATTTGTAGCTCGCCATCGCACGCACGATGATGCCGCGCTGGAGGAGCGTCTTGAAAACGTCGACGCCGTTGCCAACTTTCACCAACACGAAATTCGCGTAGCTCGGCACAAACTCGAGTCCCATCGCCGTGAATTCTTTTTGGAGAAAATCGCGGCCACGGATTGTGATTTCGCGCGTCTTTCGCTGGTGTTCGTCGTCCTGCAAACCTGCGAGCGCGCCCGCTTGCGCGATTCCATTCGCGTTAAATGGCTGACGGGTTTTTTGTAGCACGTCGATGATTGCTTTCGAGCCAAGACCGTAGCCGATGCGCAGGTTCGCGAGGCCTTGAATTTTTGAAAATGTGCGCAGCACAATGACGTTCTCGCGTCCTTCGCGGATGAATTTCAGCACATCCGGTGGATTTTCCAGAAACTCATAATACGCCTCATCGAACACGACGATTACGTGCTCCGGAACGCGCGCCATGAAATGATCAATTTCCTCTTGTGTGACAAGCGTCCCCGTCGGGTTATTCGGGTTCGCGATGAAAATTTCACGCGTATGCGGATTGATCGCGTTCGCCATTGCAACGAGGTCATGCTTGTAACCGGGGTCGTCGATTTCCGTGGTATCCGCGTCGAAAAGCGTTGTCATTAGCTTGTAAACGACGAACGCATGTTTCGCAGTAATCACTTCGTCGCCGGGTTTCAAAAACGCATGGCCGATGAACTCGATGATTTCATTCGAGCCGTTGCCGAGGATGACGTTATCACGCGCGAGACCGACTTTTTCCGCGATCGCTTCGCGCAAGTAGTAGCCACCGCCATCCGGATAAAAGTGCGCGCGTTCCAGTGCTTCGCGCATCGCCGTGAGCGCTTTTGGCGATGGCCCGAGCGGGTTTTCGTTAGAGGCGAGCTTGATGATTTCCGAGGGCTTGAGACCGAGCTCGCGCGCCACATCCTCGATCGGTTTGCCCGGTTCGTAAGACACGAGGTCGCAAAGCTGGCGGTTCGCTAAATTCCAAATCGACATAGGGGCGCGAAAACTAAACTAAAAATCGATGAATGACGAATGACAAATCTCGGGCGCACACTTCCGGCTTGTTTCCTCATTCGACGTTCGTCATTCGTCATTCATTTCATGCGAATCGCCGTCATTTCCGACACGCACGACCGGGTGCCGCCGCAACTCCCCGCACTGATCGCCGAGGCCGATGAAATCTGGCATCTCGGCGACGTCTGTCACGAGTTTGTGCTCGACGAATTGCGCGCGATCGGACCGTCGATGAAAGTCGTGCGCGGCAATTGTGACTCTTGCATGGCATGGCCGCTGACACTTGTATTGGAACGCGCGAATTTCAAAATTCAGCTCGTCCACATTCCGCCTGCGCTAGCTCCACCCGGCACCGATCTGCTCCTCCACGGTCACACCCATGTGCCGCGCGATGAGATGGTGGTTGCAACGCGATTTTTAAATCCCGGCTGCCTCACACGACCTAACCGCGGCGCGCCACGCAGCTTCGCCTGGTTGACGCTGGAGGAAGGAAAAAGGATTGCTTGGGAACTATGCGTTCTCCGCTAGTTCAGTGCGTTTGCGCGGATTTTTCCGCCGGCGCGCGATCCTCGATGATTTCCAGCGTCGCGCGCTGGTTGTGCCGCGATGCGGCAGCGTTAAGCAGATTGCGGATGGCCGCGATCGTGTGCCCGTGCTTGCCGATCACCTTCCCGACGTCGCTCTGGCGCAGGCGGAGATGAAAGATGATTTTCTTCGGGCCTTCATGCCGCGAGAGAACCATCTCATCGGGATACTCGATGAGTTGCTTGATGACGAACTCGAGGAATTCTTCCACGGCGCGCGATGTTGGCGGGCAAACGCGATCACGTCAACCCGCCGCGAAAATTAAGCAGCCGCGGCTGCTTTTTTTTGCTTTTTGATCAAGCTGCGAACGGTGTCGCTCGGCTGTGCGCCGCGCTCGATCCAATATTGCGCGCGATCGAGATCGACGCTCGCGTTCTCGCCTGTTTTTTTCGGGTCGTAAACGCCGATCTGCTCGATGAACTTGCCATCGCGCGGGCTGCGGCTGTCCGCGACCACCACGCGGTAATACGGGTTGTTCAGCGAACCTTCGCGACGGAGTCTGATTGATACTGCCATGTTAAACTTTGGTTAAAATTTGGGTATTCCTGGAAAACCGGCGCCGCGGGGTTGCGCCATCATCATTTTTCTTAATTTCCCCGCGTTCTTCATCAGCTTCCTCATTTGATTGAAGCGCGTCAGAAGATCATTCACTTCGGTCACGGAAGTTCCGCTCCCGCGGGCGATTCGCTGGCGGCGCCGGGCGTTTAACACGTCCGGCTTCGCGCGCTCCTCGTTGGTCATCGAAAGCACGATGGCCTCGACCCGCTTGAGCTGTTTTTCGTCGACCGAAAAGCCCTTCAAGTTAGCCATCCCAGGCAACATGCCAAGTATATTTTCGAGCGGCCCGAGTTTGCGCATCATTTTGAACTGCGCGAGAAAATCATTGAAATCGAAAGATGCGGTCCGCAGCTTCTTCTCCATCCGCGCGGCTTCCTCCTCGTCAATTGCCTCGGCGGCCTTTTCCACGAGCGAAACAACGTCGCCCATTCCGAGAATGCGGCCCGCGAGCCGATCGGGATAAAACGGCTCGAATTGATCGAGCTTTTCACCGACGCCGGCAAACTTGATCGGCCGTTGCGTGACTTCGCGCATCGAGAGCGCCGCACCGCCGCGTGCATCGCCGTCGAGCTTCGTTAAAACCAGACCGGTAATCTGCAGCGCGTCGTTAAAATGCGTCGCGACGCTTACCGCCTGCTGGCCGGTCGCGGCGTCCGCGACGAGCAAGACTTCCTGCGGCTGCAAAAATTCTTTCAACCGCTTGATCTCCTCGATCAACGCCTCGTCGATTTCCTGGCGGCCTGCGGTATCGAAGATCTGCACGTTCCCGTTCTGCGTTTCGGCCCATGCGATAGCTTGCTTCGCGCAGCGGATCACATCCGTCTCGCCCGGTTGCGGTGTGAAAACCGGCACGCCGACCTGCTTTGCGAGCGTCGCGAGTTGCTCAATCGCCGCCGGACGGTGCAAGTCACAAGCGATCAGCAACGGCGCGCGTCCCTGCTTTTTCAAAAGCCCCGCCAGCTTCGCCGACGACGTTGTTTTGCCCGCGCCGTTGAGGCCCACCATCAAAATGCGCGCCGGTTTTTCCAAATTCACCGGAGCCTGATCGCCACCGAGCAGCGTCGTCAGCTCATCGTAAAAAATCTTCACGATCTGCTGCCCCGGCGTCACGCTCCGCAGCACATCTTCGCCGAGCGCCTTGTCCTTCACCCGCGCGATGAAATTCTTCGCGACGTTGTAATCGACATCCGCCTCCAGCAACGCCATGCGCACCTCGCGCATTGCGTCGGTAACGTTCGTCTCGCTGATCGTCCCGTGACCGCGGAGATCCTTAAAAACGTCCTGAAGTTTGTCTGCGAGTTGTGAAAACATTTCGGTCGCGAATACTCACCGAAACGCGGCGAATGTCAAAAGACGAATCAGTTCCAGCATGACATCCGCCGCACGCTTCGGAATGATTGCGCGATGATTTTCCGCGTCCTCATTGCCGTGCTCGGGCTCGCCGCATCAGCGCAGGCGCAGTTGAAGTTTCAAAGCGTGGAGCAATTCGTCGCCGTCTCGCCGGGTGAAGGCCGCGCGATTTCGCACTTCAATTTTACGAACGCGGGAAACTATCACGTGAAAATCCTCGGCACAGATACAACGTGCGGCTGCACCGCCGCGGTCACGGATAAGCGCGTTTATGCGCCGGGCGAAAAAGGCCAGATCGAGGTGACGTTCAAGACCGCGAATCGACACGGCATGTATGGCGAACCGATTGCCGTAAAAACCGACGACCCGCAGGTGAAAGAAATCAATTTGCACCTGCGCATCCTCGTGCGCGACGCGCTCGAGTTGCAACCGATGTTTCTTTACTGGGCCGCCGGCGAAGCACCCGGCGAAAAGAAAATCCACGTGAGTGTGACCGACGGCTTTGACGTAAAAGGACTGAATGCGAGCGCATCCGATGCGAACGCAACCGTGCGCGTCGAAACGCTGAAGCCGGGCCGCGAATACAACATCGCCGTCACGCCGCACGGGCACTCATTCAAATGCGCGGTGAACATCCAGCCGGAATACCTGCAACCCGGCAGCAATGCGCCGAAGGAATTTGTCGCGCGCCTCCGCGTCTATTGATGCGCCGGCAAATTGTCGCGCTACTTTTGCTCGCGCTCGCGCCTGCGCTGCTCGCCGCTTTTTTCCATCCGAGGCGTCCATCGTGGCGCACCGACGAAATCACGGTCGCTGTCGCGCAGAGCTGGAAAGACGCGCTCTGGCTCGATGCACGCCCGCGCGACGCGTTCGAGCACGCGCATGTTCCGGGCGCGCTTTTGCTCAATGAAGACGAGTGGAATGATCTCTTGCCGGCGGTGCTCGATGCGTGGAATCCGGATCGCAACGTGGTCGTCTATTGCAGCAGCTTGAGCTGCCAGGCGAGCCGCGATGTCGCGCGGCGCCTGCGCGAGGAGGCGCAGTTTTCGCGCGTGTTCGTGCTGCAAGGCGGCTGGGAAGCATGGGAGAAAACGCACCGATGAAATGCTTCGCGAGAATCCTCGGGATTGCGGTCGGCGCGGTATTTCTCATCGCCGGCGCAATGAAAGCGTGGAACCCGGCGCAGTTCGCGAGTGATGTGCAAAATTACCGACTGCTCACGTGGACGTCGGTCGTAATGGTCGCGCTTTATTTGCCGTGGCTGGAAATCGTGAGCGGCGCAGCCTTGGTTTTCGGCATCGCGCGGCGCGGCTCAATCGCGATCTGCACTGGACTGATGCTCGTTTTCATCGGCGCGCTTATTTCGGCAAAACTACGCGGCCTCGATATCGACTGCGGCTGCTTCGGCCATACCGGCCCGCACGGAATCACATGGCCGCTCCTGCGCGACGCGCTGCTGCTCGCCGCCCTGCTCTTCCTGCTCTTTCGCGAAACGCGAGCGCCGCGCTAAAGTCGTTGAAATTTTTAAAGCGAAATTTTCTCCGGAGGCAAAAAATTTTCGCCTAACGAGAACAAGATCAGCTACCGGCGGCGCGATAGCTGCGTGGCAGGTTTGCTATGAGCAGCTACAGTAACGCGCGGAGCCTGTTAGCTACATCGCTTGGTTAGGCCTCATTCAGAAATCGGAATAAAGTGCTCACTTGGCATTGACCGCTATTGGTTTTATTCCATCGGCAGATTGATCCAGTGCCAGCGCGATGACTGTATCCACTTCGCTGACCTCACCCGGCTTCACCGAGATTTCGATGCCTTTGTTGGTTTGGCTAAAGCTCGCAACTTCTCCGCCCAGCACCGAAGCACTCATAACCTTCGCGGGAATGGCGGGCAGGACAAGTTTGTCTCCCGGCCATTTGAGGACATGAATATAAATCGTCTTGTCGCGGTGCGTTGATGCGCCGTAGTCGGCGGGCAGGAACGGCCCGCCACGAGTCGAGTAGATACTCGCGCCGTATTTGCCGAGCCACTCGCCGATTTCACGCAATCGCTGAACTTGTGGCGGATCAATCTGTCCATCGGGGCGCGGACCGACATTGAGCAATAAATTTCCATCCCGCCCCGCCACTTTGGCGAGCAATTGGATGCAGTCCTTGAGCGGCTTCGGTGATCTGTTTGGCTGGTAGCCCCACGCGCCAGCGAGCGTGGTGCAAAGTTCCCACGGATGTTCATTGTCAAAATTCCCCAGCGCCCCATCGCCTTCGCGCGAATGAAAATCCTCCGGCATATCGGCGCGACCATTGATGATGATCTGCGGCTGAAGTCGGCGAATCGCCGCGTAAACCTCGTCGTGCTGCCAACTGAAACCGCCTTTGTAGTGTTCTCCCTTTGGGCGTTTTTTCCAACCCGCCCCGGCGACCCAATCGCCGCCGAAGTTCAGCCAGTCCGTCTCGCCGCCGTCGAACCACAGCACATCAATCTGGCCGTAGTTGGACAAGAGCTCCTCCACCTGACGATGGTATTGCTCCCGCATCGCCTCGGCACTCTGACGCTGCAAGTCGGGAAAGAAAAATCCGGGGAAACGCCAGTCCAGTGGAGAATAATACAGCCCTACATGGAGTCCGGCTTTTCGGACGGCTGTGACATACTCTGCCACAAAGTCACGGTGGGCGGCGGTCTTCATGCTGGTGAAATCACTCGCCTTGCTGTCGAATAGGCTGAAGCCATCGTGGTGGCGGCTCGTCAGCACCATATACTTCATCCCCGCAGCCTTCGCCGTCGCCGCCCAGGAATCGGGATCAAAGTTCGGCTTAAACTGATCGGCCAGCTTCGCATATTCCTCGACGGGAATTTGCTCATTCCATTGCACCCACTCGCCGCGCCCGGGAATGGCGTAAAGGCCGAAATGAATAAACATTCCGAAGCGAGCTTCGCGCCACCACTCCATGCGTGCCTCGTGCTGCTCTGCGGTTTCGGCGAAAGGCAGGGCTGAGGCGCGGACGGATGTGTGCGCGGCCACCATCATCAGAAAGACCAGCAAAATTGTTCGGACATTCGTAACAGGCAATTTTTTCATAGAAACGCGGCGTAGGGGCCTAACGAGAACAAGAACAGCGACAGCCGGCGGCTGTTCGCTGCATCGATGGGTTAGGCGTTTCCGGTTGCAATGGATGGGCGCTCATGCCGTGGCTCGGCTTCTGCACTGGTGCTGCGAAACGCGGCAAAGAGCGCGCCGTAAATGACTCCTATGACTGCCCATAGCCAGAAAATCGAAGTGGCTAACTCTCGCTTGGCCCACGTCTCGAGGGCTGGCGGATAAAACATCGGCGCAAAGTATGTGACATTCGTGTGATTGGTGCTGCCGGTCAAATCCCACGGCGCGAATAGTGCCGAAAGCGCGATGGCTGCGACGGCGAGATAAGTGAGTGTCTTTTGTTTGGTGTTCATAGCTGCTGGTTTTGTTTTCTGGTTTTGGGTCGAGTTATTGGTTGCTTTCTTCACTTTCGTTACCCGGTGAGCGCGAGGAATGAAAAAAGCTAAGCCACCGCTGACTCGCGACGTGAGCCGCGACAGCGGAACTAACAGCGCCAACGGCGGTTGGCTCCGGCGACTTGTTAGGTTACTGGTCAATGTCAAATGGACACTCACGATGCTTAATCATCTCAAAATGGTGACGTCGGCACAAGACACTGAACCGAACCGCGCCTCGACTGCAACCGTCGTGCTTGCATGGCCGCGTCAAATCCTCTGCTCCTAGCTTGTCATAAAACTCTGCATCAAGTCGCCGCATAATCTCATCCGGCGGCGGCGGGTCTGGTGCGCCAATCTTCGGAAGGAAAGCGTCGAAACGAACGTAGTAAATGAACGACTCAAACCGAATGTCATCATCGGGACGACCAGCCAATCTGTCAGCCCACTGGACACAATCAGTAATCGTGGGTCTATCCAGTGCCTCGCGCAAACCTTTGTGAGCTAAACCATCTGGCAAAATCGGATCATCCTGCCCGTCCTCATACTCTGGATTGACAAGGAACGCCTCGGTGTCCAGCGTCCATTGCTTAACGTCGCCGGGAAGATATAACCATGCGTCCGGCTGCTTCGCTGTCGCTTGGCGCAAAATGTCGCGTAGCGTCACGGTGTGCGAAGTGGCCTAACTGTCGACTCTCGACAGTTAGGCGTTGCGGTCGATCCAGAGTTCATAGTCGTTTCCCGATTTGTCAGCGCTCCGTTTCGGGAGTTCGGAGTCTGGAATTAGTGCCCATCCGCGGTCATTGAAGTCTTCGCTCTGGTCGCGAAAGTAGCGATATAAAAAATTGCCCGCGCGCAGTGCTGTGGCTCTGAAAAGAAGTGGGGCTTGGTTCGGTAGATGTCGTTGAGATCGAAGTTCAGATAGTCTCGCACCGACCGTTCTATGATGTCTCGGTGAAGCTGCTCGTCTCGGTATCGGACGTATCCGGTGACAGACCCGGCGAAAGGCAGCCGAGCATCTATTCGACTGGCTCCCCATAGTTTGACGCAAGGCATTGGAGTAAAAGAGGCTCTCGTTACTCGGGATGGCTAGCGACGCGTGACAAGAAGCATGCGAAGTTTCGCCCAAGCGGGTTGCTGCTTGTAAGAACTAGCGTGGTGAAAAGAACCCACGGCTTGAAAGCGTGCTGGAGAGAAGCGAAACTCACAAGCCGAAACTGCTCGACCAGTGCGACGCGTCCTGCGGCTCAAACATTACAGCCGCCGCACCGAAGCGAGTTATTGGGACCGACGGTAGATATTGAACCAACAAGGGTGACGATCCGAGTGATCCTGAGCAAGTCTCGCGGACGTGTATTGGGAGGCGGCACCGTTGTTCATCCTTGATGGTGCCGGGCATTTCCTTCCTCGGGCTGTGCATTTCTCTACAGTGGCTTGCCATTTCTTCGTTTCGGGTGGGCATTTCTCTACAGTTGCCGGGTATTTCGGCGTTTGGGTTGGGTATTTCTTTACACCGGTTTGCCATTTCGCCATTTGGGATGGGCATTTCTCTACACTTGCCAGCTGTTTCCCCGGCAAGGCCGGGTATTTCTCCACCAAGACCGGGCATTTCGGTAGATGAGCCGGGCTTCGATGGGAAAGGGCCGCGCTTTGCGCGAGTGCGCGGCGGTGTTTAACTCGCAGCAGCCGGTTTTCGCAAGGACAACTGCTACGACAACGCCATGATGGAGTCCTTCCGGGCTCCCCTCAAAACCGAATGCTTCGGCTCATTCATCCCAATGACAAAACAACAAGCCAAACTCATGTTGCCGGGGGCTTCCCGCTGACGCCAGAGGGGGCCGCGAACCGGCAAAAGCAGTCAGGAATGCAGGCGTTTCCCCCGGCTGCTTCGCCGCTGGCGGAGCCGGTTACGGTTTCGGCGGGGCGCCGGCTTTGGCCGGGTCGAAATTGAATGTCCAGCGGGTCTCGACGCGTTTACCGCCGGCGGTGGCGTTCAGGATGACGGTGTAGTTTTTGTCGCGCAACGGCTGGGTGAATGTGTAGCTGACCGTCTTGGTTTTCGCGTCGTATTGCGCCGGAACCGGTCCGAAGCCGCTGACGCGCATCTGGACGCTGCCGGCCTCGACTTCGCCCATGGTGGCGAGGTTGGCTTTGATCGTCGGTTTGGGGTTGCTGATCGTCTCGCCTTCCATCGGCTGCGTGATCATCGAGGCGGCGGCGAGCTGCGCAACGGCGGGCGCCGGCGCGGGCGGGCCGGAGACGCCGCCGCCGATCATCTTCATCGCGTCGGTGTAAAAGATTTGCGGCTTGCCGGCATCGATGGCGTAGCGTCCGAGGAGGTCGTAGGGTGGCGTGCTGAAGCGGAGTTGCTGGCCGTAAACGGTGAACGCGGCTTCGTAGCCGGCCTGTTTCACCATGTCGCGCGCGCGCTGGTTCCAGACGCCGAACGGATACGCGAAGGCGTTGCACTTGATGCCGAGCTGTTTCTCCAGCACCTGCTTCGACTCGACCACTTCCTTGTGCAACCAGCCATCGACGCCGAGCGTCGCGACGTCGTTTTTCACCATGGCGGCGTGGGTTTTGTCCATGCCGACGCCGGGGACTTTCAAGCTGGAGTGCGAGTAGGTGTGGCACTGGATGTCGACGCCGGCGTCGCGCATTTCGCCGAGCTGGTCCCACGACATCGATTTGCCGCCGGTGTTGACGTAGTTGATGTAAATGAAAAGCGTGAATGGATAGCCGTATTTTTTCAAAATCGGCCACGCGTTTTCGTAAGCGGAGACCCAGCCGTCGTCGATGGTGATGATGCAGCTTTTCACCGGGATGTCTTTTTCGCCGCGGCGAAATGCGAGGAAATCCTGCATCGGAATCACGGTGAAACCGTTGTCCTTGATCGTCTGCATCTCCTTCTCGAACTCGGCGACGGAGATGGTCAGCGCCTTCATTTTGCTGTTGTCCTCGATGTTGTGATAGCAGAGGCAAATCGCAGCGGCGTTTTTGTTGACTGCGGGCGCTGCGGTCGGCATGGGCGTGGCCGCGGCTTTCGGTGCGCTGGCCGGATTCGGCGCGCCATTTGCGGCGGCGACTGCGGCGTTTTCCGGCTGTGTCGGCGGCGCGGCGGATTGCGTCGCGACCGAACCGTGTTTCGGCTTTTTAAACTTCGCGACGAGCTCGTTGATTTTTTTGCAGCCGGTAAACGACAGCGCGACGACGGTGCAGATCAGGACCAGGCTTTTGGTCGTTCCCTCAAAACGTGTGTGACTCATTGGTAGTGTGTGGAAGATACAGAAAAAGTTTTCGATTCAAAGCGTGCTCTACAATCCGAGCTTCTCGAAGGTGTCGTCGATATGGCGGAAGTGGATGTCGAGCGAGCAGAGTTTGTCTATCTCCGCAGTAGACAAATGCTGCGCGATCTCCGGCTCCGCCTTGAGATTGTCCTGCAGTGATTGCTCGCCCTGCCATGTTTTCATCGCGGCTCGCTGCACGGCCTCGTAGGCGGTTTTGCGCTCGAGACCTTTGCGCGTGAGCTCGAGCAAAATGCTCTGCGAAAAATAAAGCCCGCGCGTTTTTTCCAAATTGCGCTGCATGTTTTCGGGATAAACGAGCAGGCGATCGACGAGCTTTGTGAGCGTGACGAGCATGTAATCAAGCAGCGTGCAGGAGTCCGGCAGAATAATGCGCTCGACGCTGCTGTGGCTGATGTCGCGCTCGTGCCAGAGCGCCACGTTTTCGAGCGCGGCGACGGCGTTGCCGCGAATGACGCGCGCGAGTCCGCTGAGACGCTCGCCGGTGATCGGGTTGCGCTTGTGCGGCATCGCAGAACTGCCTTTTTGACCGGCGGAAAAATATTCTTCGACTTCCAAAACTTCGGTGCGCTGCAAGTGGCGAAATTCCGTGGCCCATCGATCGATGCTCGATGCAATCAACGCGAGCACGGTCATAAATTCCGCGTGCCGGTCTCGCTGCACGACCTGAGTCGAGAGTGTCGCGGGAATCAGGTTCAAATGTTTGCAAACGCTCGCTTCCACGCGCGGATCGAGATGCGCGTGCGTGCCGACTGCGCCGCTGAGTTTGCCGACGCGAATGCGCTGGCGCATTTCCAAAAGCCGCTGAATCGAGCGGCCGAACTCGTCATACATCAGCGCGAGTTTCAGGCCGAACGTGATCGGCTCCGCATGAATGCCGTGGCTGCGGCCGATCATCGGCGTGTATTTAAACTCGCGTGCTCGCTTCGCAATCGCGACGCGCAGGTGATTCAAGTCGTCGAGCAGAATCGCGCATGAGTCGTTCATCTGCACGGCGAGCGTCGTGTCGAGAATGTCGGAGGACGTCAGCCCTTGATGAATCCAGCGCGCCGCCGGCCCGACGTAGCTCGCGACGTTTTCCAAAAACGCGATGACGTCGTGGTTTGTGCGTTTCTCGATTTCGTTGATTTGCTCAAGCTCGAAGCGCGCTTTTTCGCGGATGGTGCGCGCGTCTTCGGCGGGAATTTGTCCGAGGTCGGCGAGTGCTTCGCACGCGAGCACTTCGATTTCGAGCCAGGTTTCGAATTTGCGCTGCTCCGACCAGAGCTGGCGCATTTGCGGGAGCGAATATCGGTCAATCACAGGCCGGAGAGAATTCGCGAACTCTCCGGCATTGAAAAGGCGAAACTGCCCGCATCTTCACAAAAAAACGGAGGCTCGGGGAAAACTTTCCGAACCTCCGTTTTGTGTGAAATGTTGAGTTTGCTTTTAGCAGACGCGAGCGCGGATTTTACGTCCGCCCGTCTGCAAGCGCACCTGGCCGCTCTCGAGGAGATCGGCAACGGCGGCGACGGTTTCGCGGTTATTTTTACTGCAGCTGCTAACGGCGAGGATGAGATCGCCAAGGCTGTAGTGACTTGCGCGGCTGACTTTGCGTTGATGTTTTTTCATAAGGCTGCTCCGGTTCTGGGTTGAGCATTGAAATAGCAATGGCCGTGCCAGCTCATGAAGACATTTCCTTTCACAGTAGATTAGACGGGATTTGGCGAAAAAAGTTCACCGCAATTTCCGCTCAAAAATCGACAAAAGTGTCAAAGCACGGACACCGACCTCAGGGCGATAGCCGCTCGAGCTTCCACATGCCATCCGGCTGCCGCGAATATTGAATGCGATCGTGCAGACGATTCGGACGCCCCTGCCAAAACTCGATCGTCTCCGGCTTCAGCACGAAACCACCCCACGTCGGCGGCAGCGGCACTTCAGCGCCGCGATAACGCTCAGTGACCTCGTCGAGCCGCGCTTCGAGCCAGTCGCGATCCGGCACGACGCTGCTCTGCGTGGAAGCCCACGCGCCAAGCTGGCTGCCAACCGGGCGCGAATGAAAATAAGCGTCCGATTCCTCGCGCGAAACTCTTTCGAGAGCGCCCGCGATGCAGACCTGGCGCTCGAGCGGCGCCCAGAAAAAATTCAGCGCCGCACGTGGATTCGCCTCGAGTTGCCGACCTTTGCGGCTCGCGTAATTTGTAAAAAACAAAAACCCGCGCTCGTCGAAACCTTTCAGCAACATCACACGCGCAGTCGGTTTTCCATCCGGCGTGCATGTCGCGAGCGTCATCGCGTTTGCCTCGGCCGGTTGCACCGCAACTGCTTCCTCGAACCATTTCCCAAATTGCCGCATCGGATCGGAATCGACGTCCGCTTTGCGCAAGCCGCGCAGCGTGTATTCTTTTCGCAGCGCCGCGACGTCGATCGTCGAAAGTTTTGCGCTCATTGATGGCGGCTTTGCAGTTCGTTGTAGGTAATCGGATGGCCGGTCTGCGCAGCGACGCGATCGGCCTGGAGATCGATTTTCAGATCGCGTCCAAACACGCGCCGATACGCACGATGAATCTCCTCCGGCGTGAACGTCGCGAGCCGCGGATCATTCAAAAATGATTTGATCGTGCCCGCGTAAGCGTTGCCCGTGAGTTGTCCGTCGCGCCAGCGCGTGAATTCGCGGCAAAGCGCGTTGTAACGGTCGAACGCGAGTTGCTCCGGATCGCGTCGCGCGGATGCGGCATCGCGGCCGAGTTGCTCCGTCACGATTTTTCCATTGATACTCAGCGTGTCGCCGATGAGCGACATGCCGACCGGCTTGAAAGGGCTGTATTGATTTTGCAGTGCGAGAAACGCGTTCGTCTTTTCCGTGGTGCCGAAATCGGGATCTTCGTAACGCGCCGCGCTCTCAATGACGTTGCGCAAATCGCCTTGCTCGACCGGCAGCTTCGTCAGCGCCGTTTGCAAAAATTCACGGCGAGCGTGCCGCTGGCCTTCCGTAAAATCACCCGGCATCGGCTTCGTCAAATAATCGCCCGCAATTTCCAACACAAGCCGCTGCACCGCGTCATCAGCGGGCGCGACCGGCGCGGCTGTCGCATTTGTGCGCAGCAAATATTCCGCGATCTGGCGCGGAAACAGACACTGCAGAATCTCGAATTTCTCCGGAGCTTCGGCGCGAACTTGATCGAGTCGCGCGATCTGCTCGGTCGTGAGCCGGTCACCGAGCGTCTGCGTCGTGTATTGCGGCTCGAGGTAAAGTGATACGTCGTGCGCCGCATTCGTGCGGAGTTCGATGTTAAGAGGACCGGCCTGTCGTAAAGTCGCGATGCTCATCGGCAAGTCCGCCGCACGCATGGACAAAACTCCCACTGCAAAAATGAAAAGTGCGCTACGCCACATGCGCGTTATGGTTTTTCGCATTCGTCAAAATGCGTCAAGCGCAAACGCGCAAATCAATAAGTTCCGCGCGTTACGCCGAGCTGCGACTGCGCCTTGAGTTGCCGCCACAAGCCCTCTCCGCCGCATTCGCCTCGCAGGAGCGCTTGATAAGCGCCGATGATTTGCCGCGTCTCGTCCGCCGTTTCCTCCAGCAGCTCGATGCGAAAACAGTGCAGTCCTGCACGTTTCAAATCGGAGAAAAAGCGCGCGCCGGTTTGCGCTACGGCATTAAACAACGTGTTCCGGCAGCCGACATCCGCGCGCAGCGGATGCTCGATTCCGACGCGGTCACGCAAATGCACGCGATGCTTTTCGCACGGGCGTCCGCAGTCGAGAAAAGAGGTGCCGTCCGACATGAATGCCGCAAATACGCAGTGCTCCATGTGAAACATCGGCATGTGCTGGTGAATCGTTAGTTCGAACCACCCGCCCGGAGCGCGCGCGAGCAGCGCAAGCACTTGATCGATGTTTAAATCGTAGGAAATCGTAAGCCGATCGAATCCGCGCTCGATGAAATGTCGCGCCGTCAGCGGATTCGCGACGTTTAGCGAAAAATCGCCGACTTTGCGCAGCGGACTTTCGCGAAAAAAATCAATCGCGCCGAGATTGCGAATCAGCACGCCGTCGGGCGCGGCATTCTCGATCAATTTGAAAAAGCCCTGCTCACCCGCCTTTTGAATGCGCGGCGTCGCGAGGAAAATTCTCGCGTTTGCGCGGCGCACCGTTTCGACCGCGTCTTTGTAGCGACGGATATCCTCGAAATCGACGTAGAGCGTTTCCACGCCGCACGCGAGCGCCGCTTCGATTTGCTCCTGCGTGCGGCAGAGAACGAAAAGCTCCGTTGCTTTCGCTTCCTCGTTTTGTTGAATCGGGCAAATCTCGGAAACCGGTTTTTCGATTTCGCGGCGTGTTATTTTCCGTTCCGCTTGGAGTCGAAAAACAAGCTCCCGACGCAAACGGTTCAGTTCACCGATCGGCAAAATTACTTCGCCTTCGAGCTCGTTGCGCAATTCGCCGAGCATAAAAACACTGTCGCCAAAACGCCCGAGATGTTCGCGCAATTTTTCCGTTGTTAACGGTGCAGTGCGCGCAACGACGAGCGGGATTTGCGAATTCACGCGCAATCCATTTGCTTCGATGACAAGCGACTCGCTTGCGCTTCCTGCAACGCACAAATCGACGCGGACTTTTTTTCGCGGCGGGATTTTGCCGCTGAAAGATTCGCGCAGCCGTTTGTTTAAAACCGGATCATCCGTTTTCCAAACGCGATCGCCGGCCGTGAGCTGCGAAAAATCAATGTGCCGGTGCTTGAAAAACAAGCGGCTGCCCTTGACCTCGAAAATGCGCCCGCCCTGCTCGTGGTTCGTGTCGCCACCGGTGTCGAAGACGATTCCGTCGCCGGGCGCGAGCGCGATTTTTGCGTCGATCTCGACGAAATCTTTTCCGACATGCGCGATCGTGCCGGCGAATGGTCCGCGTTTTTTGCCGAAGCGTGCGGAGACGAGCCGCTGGTGATTGACGCCGTGCATCCAGCCGCTGAACAGGCCGCGCGAAAAGGTCATCTCGAGATGGTAGCGATCGGTGTCGGAAACAGCGTTCTCGTGATGCGCGAGGGCAGCGTCTATGGCTTTGCGGTAAACCTGCGTGACCGCCGCCACATATTCGGGCGACTTCAGCCGGCCTTCGATTTTGAAACTGACGACGCCGAGCTCGATGAGCCGCGGAATTTCATCAACCGCCGCGAGGTCCTGCGGCGAAAGCAGGTAGCGCCGTTTGCCGAGATCGCGTAGCGCGCCATCGACAATCAATTCGTAAGGCATACGGCACGCCTGCGCGCATTCGCCGCGGTTTGCGCTGCGCTGGCCGAGCGACTCGCTTGTTAAACACTGGCCGGAATACGCAACGCACAATGCACCGTGAACAAAAACCTCCAGCGGCATTGCACGATCGAATTTCTCCAGTTCGCGCAGCGACAGCTCGCGCGCGAGCACCACACGCTCGATGCCGAGTTCCTGCGCAAAACGCGCGCCTTCCGGCGAGGTGATCGTCATTTGCGTGGACGCGTGAATCGGCAAATCCGGCGTGATTTCCCGCGCGAGCCGCACGAGGCCGACATCCTGCACGATCAATGCATCGACTTGCGCTCTGCTTAACAATCGCAACTGCTCCGCCGCGGCGTCAAGTTCGTCGGTAAACACGAGCGTGTTGAACGCGACGTAAGCTTTCACGCCGTGCGTGTGGCAAAAATCAACGACACGCGGCAACTCCTCCTCGGAAAAATTGTCCGCGCGCATTCTTGCGTTGAATCGCGGCAGCCCAAAATAGATTGCGTCCGCGCCGTTTGCGACGGCGGCGCGGGCGCAATCCCAGTTTCCGGCGGGCGCGAGAAGTTCGGGTTCCATGGGCGGGCGGTGAAGGTAACACAGTTTCGCACCAGCGCGAGATTCGACGCGCCATACGCAAACTTGCGAACGCGTTTCCAGCGCTCTTTCTCTGTGGCAGAAAGGCTTTGGCGTGAACGGCACATAGCCTGCTTTGTCAAGCGCGGGAACTTTTCCCGTGAATGCTTAAAGAAGACGTTGATTCCCTACTCTCCTCGATGATCGAAAGCGCCGACGGCGTTTCCGATCTGTTTTTCGTTGTCGGTAAACCGCCCCAAGTCGAGGTCTTCGGAAAATTGAAAGCGTATCCCGACGACTCGCCCGCAGCGATGCTGTCACCTAACAAAACTGAGGAATTGTCGGTCTTTTTAATGAATGGCGTCGAGCGCTTGCACCGCGATCTCGCGACGCTCGGTGCGTGCGATTGCAGTTACGCGATTCCCGGCTTCGCGCGCTTTCGCGTGAATATCTTCAAGCAAAACGGCAATCACGCGATCGTGATGCGCAAGCTGAACTCGGCGATTCCGACTATGGAAAAGCTCGGGTTGCAGCCGGTTTTTAGTGAAATCATCAAAGAGAAAAACGGCATCATCTTCGTCACCGGCGCGACCGGCAGCGGCAAAACGACTACACTCGCCGCGATGCTGAATGAGCTGAACCAGACGCAGGAATTTCACATCGTCACGCTCGAGGATCCGATTGAATTCATGCATCCGCACGCGAAGGCGACGTTCAGCCAGCGCGAACTCGGACGCGATTTTTCGGAATTTGCGCAGGGCCTGCGATCCGCACTGCGACAGGCGCCGAAGGTGATTCTCGTCGGCGAAATTCGCGACCGCGAGACGATGGAAATCGCGCTCACCGCCGCGGAGACCGGGCACGTTGTTTACAGCACGTTGCACACGATAAACGCCGGCCAATCCATCAACCGCATCCTTGGCATGTTCACGAAAGATGAAGAACAGCAAGTGCGCGAGCGCCTCGCCGACACGCTGCGCTACATCGTCAGCCAGCGGCTCATCAGCAAGGTCGGCGGCGGCCGCATCATGATCAACGAAATCCTTGGCAGCAATCTCCGCACGCGCGAGACGCTGTTGCTCGGCGAGTCCGATGGCAAGACATTCGCGGATATCATCGAGGCGAGCAATCCGTATGGCTGGCAGACATTCGACCAGGCGCTGATCGACGCGTTTTCAAAAGGGCTGATCACCGAGGAAACCGCGCGCATTTTTGCGACGAGCAAAAGCAAAGTCAGCCACGGCCTCGATGCGGCGAAGAAGATTTTGCGTCCGGAAGATAACGCCATTCCATCCGGCTTTAAGCTCATGTCACATGGTGGCTAAAGCCGAATGGAGCGGCGAAATTTTCGTCGTTCGTATTACTCGGCTAATTCGGCGAGTCCCATCGAAAGCTCCGCATCGCTCGCTTTCGCTGTCGCCATCTTCGCGCAACTGATCAGCACACCGGCGACGATGAGATAGCTCACGGCGACAACCGGCGTTTGCGCGATGCCGATTTTTTCTCCGTGCATAAATCCGAAGAACGTCAGCACCGAGCCGGCGAACGCGAAGCCGGAAGCCTTGAGGAAATTGCGATCGATGATGCAAACGGCAATCGCGCCGAGAATCAGGCCGCCGAGGATCGAGCCGCCGCCCATGATTTTCAAACCATCGTATAACAGGCCGTTGCCAGCCATTTTTCCGACGAGCTCGGATGAAACCTCGAATATGCCAACCGATGCGAGCACCTGGCCAATGCATGTGACGGTCCAGTTCGCGAGGTGCGGCGTGAGCGAGAGGACGATTGCAGGCGCGTGGCTTTTCGGCGTTTCCTGAAATGCCTGCGAGCCGATGAGCATGCCGATGTAGAGCAGGATCGGCAGGATCGCGACCTTCGGGATGAACGCAAGCATCACGGAAATCGTGCCGAACCAGCAGAGCAGAATCACCATCAGGCCGGTTGCGGCAGAATAACCGATGCGGCCGCCCATTGCTTTCCAGCCGGGATGACCGATGTAAACCGCATTGATGAATGGGTTGCCCATCATGCAACCGATCAGGCTGACGACGCCGTCTGCGGTCAGCACGCGCGTTGTCGGAAAGCTGTCGCCGGCGACTGCGGCGCTTTCGACGTTATCCATCGCCTCGACGAGATCGTAAATGCCGAACGGAATCGCAGTGACGAGGATCGTGCCGAGGAATTCAAAGCCTCCGAACGTATGTTTAAACGCAGGTAACGGAATGTGAAAACCGAAATTTGTCACGGAATCGGCGAGGCCTTTCACGTTCAATCCGCCGTAGCCGAATCCGAACGCGTTGGAAGCCCACGCGATCACGGTTCCGACCGCGATGGCGACAAGCCCGGCGGGAATGCCACGATATTTCACGCCGCCAAACCAGCTCAGCAAAATAATCGCGAAGCACGTGAATCCAATCACCGGCGTCATGAGCATCTCAAGCGCCGGTTTCATCGAAATGAACGTGATCGACACCCCCGCGAGCGTGCCGAGCAGCGCAGCGCGCGGCGTGATTTTCCGAATGATCGGCGCGATAAATCCGCCCGCCATTAACACGAAGCTCTGGACGAAAACCCATGTCAGTCCGGCTTCCCAGCCTTTGATCGGATCGCCCGTTTTCAGCGCAATCGGCAGCATGATTACAAACACAACGATGAACATGTGCGGCACGCTAATTCCCGACGGCAGCGCGCACACATCGTCGCGTCCGGTTTTCTTCGCGAGCCTGTAGGCGAGCCACGCGTAGTAAAATGTCGAGAGGCACATCATCAGCCCCGTGGCCGGCAGGATGCGCCCGAAGACGAGATCGTCGGGCATTTTCAAAACGAACCGCAGGAGCGCGGTCAGCGTGAGCAGGTTGACGAGGATGTTTGTGCCGAAGCCGAAGAAGGCGTTCCAGTCTCCGGGCGACCATAGTTTGGGTTTTGTATTCATGTTTGGGTGTATTTGCTTTTGTTTAACTGAGCGCTGAGAGGATTTTCGCCGAATGCGTGACCCATCCGAAGATGCCGCCTTGCGCCTTGATCATCTTCAGCCCCGCTTCGTGGAACTCGGGAAAATACGAACCAACGCAGTCTTCGGGCACGAGGCATTCGTAGCCGCGGTCGTTGGCTTCGCGGACGGTGGTGTTGACGCAGACTTCGGTTGTCACACCTGTGACGACGAGCTGTTCAATGCCGCGATTTTGCAGGATCGCATGCAGGTCCGTCGCAAAAAAAGCGCCCTTGCCCGGTTTGTCGATCACCGGCTCGCCCGACTGCGGATAAAGCTCCGCGATGATGTCGTGCCCGTCTTCGCCGCGAACCAAAATGCGGCCCATCGGCCCGAGGTCGCCTATCGTTTTCTCGCTGCGACCGCGCGCTTTTTTCGCCGGCGGAAGATCCGCGAGATCGCCGCGATGTCCTTCGCGCGTATGCAACACCTGCAACCCGGCGCCACGCCAGGCGGCGAGCAACGCTTTGTTCGGCTCGATTGTCCGCCGCAATTGCGACACGTCATTGCCGAGCATCTCGCCGAAACCGCCCGGCTCGAGAAAATCGCGCTGCATGTCGATGATCAGGAGCGCACATTTCTGCGGCACGAAATCGAACGCGTAAGGTTCCGCGTCGATGCTTTTGGTTCCATTCGGTTGCGTCATGGCTCGAAGTCGAACGCTCCCTTAGCGTGCACCGTGCCATGAATTTTAACGCACGCGGATTGCGCTGCTTGCTAGCGACTTAAAAATGTTGCCGCATCTGTGGAAGCGAAGTTCGCCGCGTTTGCCGCTGTTTCAATTGTTGCAGCGCGACACATTTGAAGCAGCGCAAACCGACAACGCCGCGCGAATCCCTTTTTGCACAAAAAGAGGAGTTCGAATGAAAATGAAAATCGTGTTGCTGGCCGTCAGCCTTCCCGTCACCGCCTTTGCAGGCGCGGACACAATCACCGTTTCGCCACCGCAAGGACCGGCTATTACCGCATTTAAACCCGCGGAAAAATCGACGATCGCCGTCTATTCACGCGGGCACACGGTCGGCTCGCAGTTTCAGGAGCAGCCGCAAACGCAGCAGAGATTGATGTCCGTCGGAAACGGCATTGCGGTCACCGTCGAGGTTCCAAATCCGTAACGCCGCTTAGCGCCACTGCTCGATCAATTCGAGCAAGGTGCGGACGCCGAAACCGGTCGCGCCGCGCGCAAAATCGCCGCGGTCCTTCGTGATGTTCGCGACGTGCGCGATGTCGAGATGCGCCCATGGCGTTTCCTCCGCGAACGCTTTCAAAAACGCCGCCGCGGTGCATGCGCCGCCGAGGCGTCCGCCGCTATTCTTGATCAATGCGATGTCGCTTTTGATCTGGTCGGTGTATTCGTCGAAGAGCGGCATCGGCCAGAGGCGTTCGCCGGTTTTTTCGGATGCGGATAGGAGCGCATTTCTTAAATCGTCATCGGTCGCCCACAAACCGGCGGCGTAATCGCCGAGCGCGACTCCGCACGCGCCGGTGAGCGTGGCGAGGTCGATGATCGCGGCGGCGCGTAGATCTTTCCGCGCGTAAGCGATCGCATCGGCGAGCACCACGCGGCCCTCGGCGTCGGTGTTGACGATCTCGATGTGTTTGCCGTCGTAAGTCGTGACGATATCGCCAGGCCGATATGCTGCGGAGGATGGCATGTTTTCGGCGGCGGCGATCACCCCGACGACGTTGCGTTTTACGCCGAGTTCCGCCAGTCCCAGCATCGCGCCGAGCACGGCCATGCCACCCGATTTGTCGAAGATCATCTCTTCCATGCCTGACGCCGACTTGATCGAAATGCCGCCGGTATCGAACGTGATCGCCTTGCCGACGAGTGCGATCGGTTTTTGCGAAACCGGCCCGCCGCGATGCTCGAGCACGATGAGCCGCGGCGAATTCGCGCTCCCTTTGCCGACAGCGAGGATGCCGCCGAATTTGCCCGCATGCAGCGCGCGCTCGTCGAAAATCTTCACGCGCAATTTCGCGCGTTTCGCCAGCTTCTGCGCTTCCTGCGCGAGCGTTGCGGGGAAAATCACGTTGCCCGGTTCGTTGCCGATGCTGCGCGCGTAGTTCGTCGCCTCCGCCAGCGCGGCACCGCGTGCGCCGGCGCGTTTGGCGGCGGCGAGATCGCTTTTGGTTACGACCAAAGCCAGCGACGCCATCGCGGTAGTTTTCTTTTCCTTGAACTTCTCGAAGCGATAATCGGCCAGCAGCGCGCCTTCGATGGCGCTCGCGACAAACTGCTGCCAACCGTTCAGGTCGAACACTGCGCTGCCGATGCCGCGTTTCTTCAAATGCATGATCGCCGCTCCCGCTGCGGAACGCACTGTGTGCGCGGTCACCTTGTCTCGGTCGCCGAGGCCGACGAACAAATACGGCGGCATATACGTCGGCAGCAGCGTGTTTGGCGCTCCGAACCAGTCGCCTTCCGATGACTCCAGCGGCGTCTTGTCGCGTTCTTCTTTCGTCAGAAAGCGGATAAACGTCTCCGTGCGCCCGACGTCCGAATAGGTGCGGAAACTGATCTTCACAACTGCACGACGCGCGCGGTGTGAATGTCCTCCACCGCGAGCAGCTTCTCCAGCAGCTCGGGTTGCGGGCGCGTGTCGAGGTTGAGCACCGTGAGCGCTTCGCCGCCAATCGTATCGCGGCTCAGCGACATGCCGGCGATGTTCACCTTGTGGTCGCCCATCATCGAGCCGACCAGCCCGACGATGCCCGGCCGGTCGCGATTCTCGAGGAGCAAAATGACGCCGCTCGGCGTCGCCTCGACCATCCGGCTGTTGACGCGCACGATGCGCGGTTCGTTCTTTGCGCCGAAGAATGTGCCGCCGACAGACACCTTCGAGTCGCCGCTGAATACAGCGACGTGCAGCCACTCGTTAAAGTCCGTCTGCTCGCTGGACTTGATTTCCTCGACTTCCAGGCCGAGCGACGCGGCTTTCGACCGCGCGTTGACGCTGTTGACTTCCTCGCCGCCGGCGTGCTTGAGGAAACCGGTGAGCACCGCGCGCGTGATCGCGTCGGTGGGCAGTTCGTTCGCCTTGCCGCCGTAGGTAATGACGATGCGGTCGTTGCGGTTCGGCGCGAGCTGTGCGACGAAGCGACCGAGCTTGTCGCCGAGCGCGAGATACGGTTTCACCACCGCGAACGTCTTCGCGTCGATGCTCGGCATGTTGACCGCGTTGCGGATTTCCCCTTCCAGCAACGCGGCGCGAATCGCCTGCGCGATCTCGATGCCGACGCTCTCCTGCGCCTCGGCGGTCGATGCGCCGAGATGCGGCGTTAACACGATGTTTGGCAAATCACGCAGCGCGAAATCCGCCGGCGGCGGTTCCGTCTCGTAAACATCCAGCGCCGCCGCGGCGACCTGTTTGCTCTTGAGCGCATCGAGCAGCGCCGCTTCGTCGATGAGCCCGCCGCGCGCGCAATTCACGATGCGCACGCCCTTCTTCATTTTCGCGATCGCCGCCGCGTCGATCATGTGATGCGTCTCCGGCGTCGCCGGCATGTGCAGCGTGATGAAATCGGCGCGCGGCCAGATCTCCGCGAGATCCTCGATCAGCTCCACCTGCAAACTGCGTGCGCGCGTTTGCGAGAGATACGGATCGTAAGCGATCACACGCATGCCGAACGCCATCGCCCGGCGCGCAACCTCCGTGCCGATGCGGCCCATACCGAGGATGGCCAGCGTCTTGTTGTAAAGCTCCACGCCTTCAAAGCTCTTGCGGTCCCACTTGCCGGCCTTCACCGTCGCATGCGCCTGCGGGATGTGGCGCGCGAGCGACACGAGCAGCGAAAACGCGTGCTCCGCCGTCGAGATCGTATTCCCGCCCGGCGTATTCATCACGATGATCCCGCGTTTGGTCGCCGCCTCGACATCGACGTTATCCACGCCGACACCGGCGCGTCCGATGACTTTCAAATTAGTCGCCGCTTCGATGAGTTTCGCGGTCGCCTTCGTCTGCGAGCGCACGACCAGCGCGGAGAATTGCGGGATGATCTCAATGAGCGCGTCTTCTTTGAGCCCGGTCTTGACGGTAACATCGAGCTCGCCATTGCCGCGCAATTCATTCACGCCGCTTTCGGACACAGGATCAGCAACAAGGACTTTAGGAATTTCCATGGGAACGGGGACGTTAGTTTTCGCGCGCCCGAGCGTCAAGAATTGCTGATTGCCATTCGAGACCTCGCCGGGTGTGCGCTCAATTCTGCATTCTGCATCGGGATTCCGACTCCCCCTTCCAGCTCCAGCGCGAAAGCCCCCATCAATCCCGACGGCCCCCTCCGGCCTCAGCGGGAGGTCCCCGGCAACTCCGACGACCCCTTCCGGCTTCAGCCGGAAGCCCCCGTCAATCCCGACGACCCATTTCCCGTCCAGCCGGAAGCCCCCGTCGGTCCCGACGACCCCTTTCCGGTGGCGGAGAAGTGGGTCGTCGGCGCTGTTTGGTATTTAAACTGGACAATTTCACCACCATTCCGGTCACAAATCTGCCATTTGCGCAAAAATCGCCAAATTTTCAGCACTTCGCGTGATTTAGCCGTTCAGGGTGCTGACGGGGGAACGTTCTTTCACCATACTGCGCGCTTCGAGCCAATGTGCTGCCCGGATGGTTTTCCCTCGCTACGGCGTGGTAATCTCGCGGACGTAGACGTTAATCTGGCCATCTGCGCCGCGGCGCACGTCGGTGACCTGAAATGGCCGCGCTTCGTCGCGCGCGAAGGTGCTGCCCTCGGGCGGAGGCTGCGCGCCGACGGGGAACTCGACGATGACACGGGTGCTCCCCTGCCCGCGCACGAGTCCGGAGGTTGCGCCTTGCGGACGCAGCACGGCGCGGTTTTCGCCGGAGGCGGTGACGACGAATTGTCCGCGCAAATAGACGCGTTCGCCGCCGACTCCGCCGTCGGCGAGCTGCGGCGCATCGCCCGGATCGACAACGCGGCCGCGCGGGATCTGGCCGGGCGGGTAAACGCGCCATGAGCCGGGGACGTTTTGCTGGAGGTTCGGCGCAGGTGCGGATTGCAGGAATGGCGTGAGCGGGACGCCCTGCGGCGAGACGGGCAGCGGCGTGGCAGCGGTAATTTGCGGCGGAGCCTGTCGCGGCGAGATGGCGGGAGCGGGCCGGGGTGAATTCATCGCGAGTGCGAAGCTCGGCGCGGGCACGGCTTTCACGATCGCAGGCGTCTGCGCGGTTTTGGCGATTGCGGGTGTCGCCGCGCCTTTCGGCGTGGTTTTGGCGAGCGGTTTAGGCGTGGGCGATTCGACCGGCACTTCCGGCGCAGGCGCGGCGTCCATCCGAACGAGTTCCTCGTAGGAAGGTGTCGCCGATGCGGCTGCGACCGGTGCCTGCATCGCGCTCGCTTCCGGCGCGGTCTTCTTTTTGTAATCGGCGAAGGTCTTGAGCGCTTCCTCAAGGGCCTGCGTCTTCACGATCGGCAATCCATTTTCGAGATTGAGCGTCGGCGGCGGCTCGAGGCTGAAGGTGCCCGAGCCTTGTTTCAGCGCGTAGGTGCCGTAGAGCAGCGGCACGACGGTGAACTGCAGGCTGCCGTTAAACAATCGCTCGATGTGGACGATTGCGGCGAGGTCGAGTGTGCGCTCGAGTTTCACGTCGAGTCCGGTCTGGAGCATCTTGCGCAGCACCGGCACGTTCTTTTGCTCCGCGGTGTAAACGTGCTCGATGAGCACCTGCGGAAAGTCGACCGACTGCGCGACCGCGACGACGCCGGACGGGAAGACGTCGTCCGGTTTCAGCTCGTAATTGTCGAGGATGTTGAAACGGCCGACGACATACGGGACGAGTTTTTTCGTGGCCGAATAATTGCCGAGATAATCGCGCAGCAACTGGTCGTTTTCATTCTGCAACTGCAACCGCGAGTAAACCGAGTAGCGCTCGTAGAGCTTCTGCGCGCTGAGGAATTCGCCCGCCGGCGCGGCGGTGAGCTCGAAGCGTTTCGGCGCTTCGATTTTGTGCAGCTTCTTTAAAATCCTGTAGCTGTCCGGTCGCTCCGGATGGCCAAAGATGTAGAAGCTGCCGAGCCAGCACGCGAACGCAAAACCGGTCAGCAGCAAAATGAAAATGGTCCACGCGAAGAGATGGTCGCGGCGCGGCGGCGCGTCGAATTCGCGCGTGAGAAGATCGTCTTCCATTTACAATGCGACAGCCGCCGGGCTAGTGCTGATGCGCCTCGCCGCTCTCGAATGAAGTCCCGCAGCCGCAGCTGCGCGATGCGTTCGGGTTGTTGATGCGAAAGCCCGCGCCGCTGAGTCCGTCGGTAAAATCGATCGTCGAGCCGTTGAGATATTTCGCGCTGAATTCATCGACGAACACCTGCACGCCTTCACGCTCGATCACCTCGTCGCCTTCCTTTTGGAAATCGAGCGCCATTCCGTATTGCATCCCGGCGCAGCCGCCGGCCTCGACGAAAATGCGCAGGCCTTTGTTTGCGCTGTCGGGATGCTCGGCGATTAGGATTTGCAAATGTTTAGCAGCAGTGTCCGTAACGGTGATCATGGGCTGGTGCAAATTATCGGATGCAGCCGGTGGAGTCAAACCGGCGCGGGAAATTGGCTTGGCTGCTGCGCAGCGGCGCGTTAACAGACGTTTCGCCGATGAAAATGCCCCACGAAATCGAGATCCGCAAAGATGTCAAAACGAAAACCGCCCCAATTACTTTGAGCAAAACGGGTGGTGTTTTTCCGATTGTTTTAAATTGAGCAGGCTTGGCAAGTCGCGGACTTGGCCTACACTGCGCGCCGCATGATTTACACGTTTGTCGATTTGCGCACGACCGGATTCGTTGTCGGGATTTTGCTGATCGTGCTGCACGGCGTGGCGATTTTGCACGGAGCGACCGTGCGCGGCTGGCTGAAGACGTTTCCCCGCTCAAAGACAATGGGGACGGTGCTGCTCGCGATCGATGCGATTTGGGCGTTTATGATGATGGCGAACATGGATCTCGGCGAGTTCAGCAGTTACCGCAAAGCGCTGCTGGTTTTGATTCCAGTCGCCGCGATTCTCACACTGAAATTTGTCGACGAATTTCTCGCGGTGCGTTCGCTCGGGATGCTGATGCTGCTCGCGGCGGAGCCGTTACTGGAAGCGGCTTTTTTACGTCCGGAAAAAACGCGGCTGTTGCTGGTCGTGCTCGCTTACGCGTGGGCGGTGCTCGGGATGTTTTACGTCGGCACGCCTTACGTTTTACGCAACCAGATCGATTGGTTGCAAAAGTCCGATACGCGCTGGCGGGTGGCGACGTTTGCCGGGCTGCTCTATGGCGTCGCGGTGCTTATTTCTGCTGCGACACAATATCGTTCAGCTTAAAGATCGGCAGGAACATCGCGATGACGATGCCGCCGACGATCACGCCGAGCACAACGATAAGCAACGGCTCGATCAACGATGTGAGCGCGTCGAGCAATGCCTCGATTTCCTCGTCCCAAAAGTCGGCCATTTTTTCGAGCATCACGTCGATTTTGCCCGTCGCCTCGCCTGCCGCGACCATGCGCAGAAGCATCGGCGGAAAGATTGCCTGCTTCGTCAGCGCGGTCGTGAGCTGATCGCCTTTTTCGACATCGACGGCCACGGCTTTGATGGCGTGCTCGATCATCATGTTGCCGGATGTTTCACCGACGATGTCCATGACTTCGAGGATCGGCACGCCGGAACGGATGAGCTGCGCGAATGTGCGAGCGAAGCGGGTCATGCAGATTTTGTGGATGAGCGGTCCGAAAATCGGGAGCTTGAGTTTCCATTTATCCCATACTTCGCGTCCCTGTTTCGTCTGCAAAATGTAGCGGATGCCGAAAATCACGCCGCCGATGATGGCGACGAGAAAATACCAGTTGCCGCGGATAAAGTCGCTCAGATCGATGAGGAATTGCGTCGGCGCCGGGAGCTTCGCGCCGAAGTCGGCGAAGATTTGGCCGAACACAGGCACGACGCGGACGATCAAAAATGTTGTGATCGCCATCGCGATGCAAATGACGATGACCGGATACGTCATTGCGGATTTGACTTTCTTTTTCAGTCGCGCGGCAGCCTCGAGGAAGCCGGCGAGACGGTCGAGAATCTCCGCAATGAGACCGCCGGATTCGCCCGCTTTGACCATCGCTGTGTAGAGGCGATTGAAAACTTTCGGGTGCTTCGAGATCGCGTCGTGAAACGAATCGCCGCCTTGCACACGCGCGCTGAGGTCGCCGATGACGCGCTTGAGGCCGATTTGTTTTTTTGGATCGCACTGCTCGTAAAGCGCGGTGAGCGCGCTCACGAGCGGCAGGCCGGCGTCGATCATGGTCGCAAGCTGGCGCGTAAAAAGAACAAGGTCCGTTTCGTTCACGCTGCCGAGCCGGCGCGTGGTTTTGCTCCCGGCTTTTTGCTGGATGGAGAGCACCATCAAGCCGCGCGTCATCAACGTGTTGATGGCGTTGTCTTCGTTGATCGCGTCCTGGACGCCGGCGACCGTTTTTCCGGCGGCGTCTCGGGCTTGGTAGGCAAATGTCAGCATGGCAGTCGCATCTGCAAAAGCACGTGCGATGCCACTACTCGATTAGTATGCGAGTAAATTCTTGCGATAAACTGCTTGCCAACACCGAAAAGCTGGCGATACTTCGCAGTTCCAAATTTTATGGCAACCGCAGAGACGACCAAAGACATTTCGAGCTTTCAGATGCACGAGAAAGATACCGGCAGCGCCGACGTGCAAATCGCTCTTTTGACGCAACGGATTAACCAGCTCACCGACCACCTCAAATCGCACGCGAAAGATCATAGCTCGCGCCGCGGTTTGCTGAAAATGGTCGCCAGGCGCCGCAGCCTTCTCGACTACCTGAAGCGCACGGAGGCCGACCGCTACAAAGCGGTTCTCGAAAAGCTGAACCTGCGCAAGTAACGAATTTCGGCCCCGGACGTTTCCGGGGCCGATTTATTTCCGCCGGTCATTCACCGGCGGATCAAACCAAAACCACAACAAAGCCGGCACCGCACGCGGCAAATTAGGAATTAAGAATTATGAATTAAGAAGTTCGCTCAATGCGCCGACTTTTTAATTCTTAATTCATAATTCTTAATTTTTGCCTGCGGTGTCGCATTTATACACATGCATCACACCGTATCGAGCCTCGTTGGCTCCCATGAAATCACCATCGAAACTGGCAAACTCGCCAAACTCGCCGATGGTGCAGTCACAGTCCGCAGCGGCGACACGATCATTCTTGTCAGCGCTGTCTCCGCAACCGCAATCAAGGAAGGCCAGGATTTTTTTCCGCTGACCGTTGATTACCGCGAAAAAGCAGCCGCAGTCGGCAAAATCCCAGGCGGCTATTTCAAGCGCGAAGGTCGCCCGAGTGAAAAGGAAATCCTCACCGCACGCATGACCGACCGTCCGCTGCGCCCGCTCTTCCCGAAAGGCTATCTTTATGACACGCAAATCATGGGCGTGTTGCTCAGCGCCGATGGCGAGCATGACCCGGACATTCTTTTCATCAATGGCGCGAGCGCGGCACTGATGGTCAGCGATATTCCGTTTAACGGACCGGTTGGCGCAGTGCGCGTCGGCCGCATTAACGGCCAGTTCGTCGTGAACCCGACGCATTCCGAGCGCGAAAACAGCGATTTGAATTTGGTTTACGTCGGCACGAAAAACGATGTCGTCATGATCGAAGGCGAAGCGGATGAATTGCCCGAGGAGGAATTCGTCAAGGCGCTGGAGTTTGCGCAAACGCAGGTGCAGGCGCTGATCGCCGCGCAGGAGGAACTCGCGCAGAAAGCCCCGAAGCCGAAACGCCAGGCGCCGCTTTTCGTCGTGAAAGACGAACTGCTCGAGATCGCGTATCAAGTCGCCGGCGACCGCATCGAAGCCGCGCTTTACACGCCGAGCAAAGTCGCGCGTCAAAAAGCCGTCGAAGTTTTGAAGACCGAAGTCAAAGATGCGATCCTCGCTAAACATCCGGCGGCCACTCCATTCGAGATTTCGTCGGCATTCGATTATCTGCAGAAAAAAGCGTTCCGTGTTTCCATCCTCGACCGCAAACAGCGCATGGATGGCCGTGGACTCGATGATATTCGTCAGTTGCACGCAGAAGTCGGTCTGCTCCCGCGCTCGCACGGTTCGGCGCTGTTCCAACGCGGCGAAACACAAGCGGTCGCGCTCGCGACGCTTGCACCTGCCGACGAAGGCCAGATGCTTGACGCTTATACCGGCGGTGAAAGCGAAAAACGCTTCATCCTGCATTATAACTTCCCGCCATTCAGCGTCGGCGAAACCGGCCGCACAGGCGGACTCTACCGCCGTGAAATCGGCCACGGCGCTCTTGCCGAGCGCTCGATCCTCGCCGTCATCCCGCCGGAAGATAAGTTCCCCTACGCCATCCGCGTCAGCAGCGAAGTCATGGAGTCAAACGGCTCGACCTCGATGGCGAGCGTCTGCTCCGGCGTCCTCGCGTTGATGGACGCAGGCGTGCCAATCAGGAAACCCGTAGCCGGCATCTCCGCCGGACTCGTCACTGAATTTAGCGCCGATGGCCGTCTCGAGCGTTACATCATGCTTACCGATATCATCGGCAGCGAAGATCACTTCGGCGATATGGACTGGAAACTTTGCGGCACCGACACGGGCGTCACCGGCTTCCAGCTCGACCTGAAACTTCCCGGCATCAGCCTCAAAATCATGACCGAGGCCGTCTATCGCGCCCGCGACGCGCGCATGAAAGTGCTCGACGTCATGAACGCAGCGCTCAACCAGCCCCGAGCGCAGCTCAGCAAATACGCGCCGCGCATCGAGACGCTGCAAATCCCGGTAGACAAAATCGGCATGCTCATCGGCCCCGGCGGCAAAACGATCAAAGGCATCACCGCAGAGACCGGCGCGGAGATTAACATCGAAGACAACGGCTCCGTGCACATCTACTCGAACAACGGCGAAAGCCTCGAGCGCGCGAAGCAAATCATCGCCGGCATGTTTAAGGAAATCGAGATCGGCGAGATGTATCACGGTCGCGTCGTCTCCACGAAAGAATTCGGCGCATTCGTCGAAGTCATGCCCGGCAAGGAAGGCCTCGTCCACATCTCCGAGCTTGCCGATTTCCGCGTCGGCAAGACTGAGGACGTCGTGAAAAACGGAGACATGGTTTGGGTCAAGTGCATCGGCATTGATGACAAAGGCCGCGTCAAACTCTCGCGCAAGGCCGCGATGAAAGAACGCAACGAAGTCGCCCAGCAAGTCTAAGCTCCAAATCCAGCTACAATCCGAAATCGCCGCTTTCGAAAGGAAGCGGCGATTTTTTTGATGGGCAGCCCTTACTGAATAGTAATAACCTGGTTCGGCGTAAGATCACCAAACCACTGCACACCTTCCTGCACCATCTGCCATTGGAAGTTATAGTTACCCGGCGTAGCAGGTGCTTTCACCGTGAAATTAAACGTATAACTGCTGCCGGATGGAACGCTAGTGCCAGCCGGCAGATAGACGCGTGCTTTACCCCACGTAGTATTGCTTGCAAGATTTTGCGAGCCGAGCCGATACGAAGTATCAGGCGTCCATGTTGCCGTGCCGGTGTTCAGCATCGTGACAGAGACATTGTAGGTCTGTCCGGCAGTCATCGTAGCAGGCACACTCTGACTAACAAAGCTGGCTGCGTTCTTCGGCAATCCGGCGACGTTCACAACTACATTCGACGGCAGCGCTCCGAACCATTCGACGCCATCCTGCACCATCTGCCATTGGAAGTTATAGTTGCCATTCGTAGCAGGAGCTTTCACCGTAAAATTAAAGGTGTAGCTGCCACCCGGAGCAACGCTGGTTCCGATCGGCAGGTAGACGCGTGCTTTACCCCACGTAGTGTTGCTTGCCAGGTTTTGTGAACCAAGCCGATAGGATTGATCCGGTGTCCATGTAGTCGTGCCGACGTTTTGCATCGTCACCGACACATTATAAGTCTGGCCCGGAATCATACTCGTTGGAACTGATTGCGAGACAAATGCCGCATCATTTGGGGCGGGCAGAACATTGATCTGCATATTTTTTGTGAGATCGCCAAACCACGCCACGGACTCATGAACCATTCGCCATTGGAAGTTATAGGATCCCGGTGTTGCCGGTGCAGTGATCGTGATTGGAATTGTAACTGTCGAACCGGGGCTCACCGAGCCCGGTAGATACGCGCGTGCACTACCCCATCCTTTGTTGTCCTGCGGATTCTGTGAACCAAGACGGTAATTCGAAGCTATAGTCCAGGTATTCAAGCCAACGTTTTTCATTGTCATCGAAACACTATATTTTCTACCCGCATACATCGTAGCAGGAACCTGCTGTGATACAAAAAGCGCAGCGTCGCTGACGACCTTCACCGGGACTAAAACATCGGGAGCCTGTGGACCGAACCAAGCCACACCATCCTGCACCATACGCCATTGAAAGTCATAGTTGCCCGCGGTCGCAGGTGCAGTCACGGTAAATGTGAATGTCGCGAGGTCCCCCTGCGATGCCGTTCCAGTAAGCTTCACGCGATTGAAACCCCAACGAATATTATCCTGCGCCGCCTGCGATCCGAGTCTGTATTTGCTCGCATCAGACCACGTATTCGTTCCCATGTTTCGCATGGTCACCGTGACGGTATAGCTCTGTCCTGCGATCATTGTTGATGGCACTGACTGCGAGATGAAAGCCGCAGAGTTAGCCGGAGCAGAGCTGACATTCAGCGAGGTCGCGGTAGTTGGGTTTCCAAATGCCTGGCCCGCATTCGCCATGATCCACTGGAAATTATAAGCCGATGGCGCGAAAGGCGCCGTAATGGTGAAGTTAAAAATAGTCGATGCGCCCGGTGCCACGGAAGATGTGAGCGGCACTGATGTAACATTCCAGTTGGATTTTACGGAATCATTGAAAGGAATCAGCGAGTAGCCGGTCGACCACGTATTAGTTCCCGTATTTTTCATCGTTACTGAGACATTGTAGGTAAGTCCGCCCACAATTGTATTCGGGATAGATTGGTTGACGAAATAAGCAAAGTCCGGCGGTGGCGTTACGCTGACTACGCTGAGTGTGCTCTGGCTGCCGAACGCTTGTCCAAGATCAGCCATTTTCCATTGGAAATTGTAGTTGCCCGATGTTGCCGGGTTAGTTGGGGGAGTTACCGGGAAGTTAAACGTGACGCTATCTCCCGTCGCTACGGTATTCGGCAGAGCTACGCTTGTAACTCCCCATGTGCCCAAGCCGTCCGCGGGAACCAGAACATAGTTGCCAGGTGTCCACGTATTAGTTCCCATGTTTCGCATCGTAACCGAAACATTGTAGGTTTGCCCCGCGACCATCGTGCTCGGAAGCGACTGCGCAATATACGCAGATGCATCCGGCAAAGGTTGCGCAACCGTCAGCGTGCTAGAGCTAACGACACCAAATCCGGTCGAATTTTGTGCCATCGACCACTGAAAGTCATAGGAACCTGGTGTGAGAGGTGCGGTAATGTTAAACGTAAAGGTCGCCATCTGGCCTGGCGCTACCGAAGAAGGCACTGAGACTGGAGTTACACTCCACGTCGACTTGATCGTATCATTCAAAGGAATCAACGAATAAGCATTGTCAGACGTCCACGTATTTGTCCCCATGTTCAGCATAGTTACGGAAACCGTATAAGTTTGCCCGCCAACAATTGTATCTGGAATGGATTGGCTGACAAAATAAGCGAAGTTGCCCGGCGGTGTTACACTAATACTAGTGTTCGGCGTTTGAGGTCCAAAGGTCTGGCCGGCATCCGAAAGCTGCCATTGGAAGTTATAGGTGCCGGAAGTCGATGGAGTAGTCGGTGGAGCAACTGCAAAGTTAATAGTTACACTATCGCCGGTGGCGACATTGTTTGGAATTGCGACGCTTGTGACGCCCCAAATATTTGAGCCATCTACCGTAACTAATGAGTAGCTTCCCGGCGCCCAAGTATTCGTTCCCATGTTTCGCATCGTGACTGAAACATTGGAACTCTGCCCTGCGGTCATTGTAGCAGGAACAGACTGGGAGATAAATGCAGCGGAATCGCCCGGTGGCTGGGTTACAGTGAGAGCTATGTTTGGGCTGGTTAATCCAAACTGCGCGTTATTTTGAGCCATTACCCATTGGAAGCTGTAGGGGCCTGCGGCGAACGGCGCCGTAATGTTAAAGTTAAAGGTGGCAGTGTTACCCGGAGCGACTGATGCGGGAACAGATACCGGCGACACATTCCATGTAGAAGCGATCGCATTACTAAATGGAATGAGTGAATAGCTATCCGATGTCCACGTATTCGTGCCCGTATTTTTCATCGTCACCGAAACAGAATAAGTCTGGCCGCCGATGATTGTATTCGGAATGGATTGGCTGACAAACTCCGCGAAGTCTGGTGGAGCGGAGACGTTCACGACTACATTCGTTGTTGGTGTGCCAAAAGCCTGGCCATTTTGCGCCATTTGCCATTGGAAGTTGTAGCTACCCGATGCGGTAGGAGCAGTCGCCGTAAAGTTAAAGGTCACGGTTTGACCGGGCGCTACGCTATACGGCAACGGCACGCTTGTAACTCCCCACGTGTTTGTGCCATCGGCGGGAATCAAGGAATAGTTATCCGTTGTCCATGTGACGTTGCCGGTGTTCATGATCGTGATTGACACGTTCTGCTGCTGTGCAAATTGCGTATCGACGGGCGGAGTTTGCGAACTAAGTGCCGAGCTAACTCCATTCGTGACGACCAATAGCGGGACATTCGGAGTGAGCGCGCCAAAGTATCCGACATCGTCCTGCGACATACCCCACTGAAAGTTGTAGTTACCAGGTGTGAGCGGAGCGGTGATGGCGAAGTTAAAGATCGCATTTTTCCCCGGCATGATAATCGAAGTCGGATAGATGGAATTTCCGCCGAAGCTGGTATTCTCAGCCGGATTTTGCGATGCTAACCTGTAGTTCGATGCAACCATCCACGGCGTGGTGCCTGTATTTAGCATCGCGATGGATACATTTTGGCTCGAACCGACGATCATCATCGTCGACGGAATTGTCTGCGAAACAAAGGCTGCGTTGTTGAAAGCCGGATTAGTCGGGTATAGAGGAACGGCTAGAAAGAATGTGCCGAGATCATTGTCGCCGCCGACATACGTTGTGCCGTAGAGATAACCATCCGGGCCTTGCACAAGTGGTGCGTCGGGATAGTTGCCGTCAGCGCCGCTGAATGAGTAAAGTAATGTATAGCTTCCAGCTGTGGAGATTGAGAAGACGGTGCCTGCATCCCCGGTGCCGCCTTCCGGCGTGGTGCCGTAAAGGTTTCCGTCTACACCTTGTATCAAGGCTGCAGATGGATAGCGGCCATTCGTTGAGTCGAATGAATACAAGGTCGAAAGAGAGCCGCTGGTAGTAAGACTAAACACCACGCCATAGTTATTGGTTCCACCGCCATAAGTAGTCCCATAGAGTTTTCCGTCGGCGGCAATGAGTAAGCCGGCATAGGAATACGCACCGGTGGTTGTGCCGTTGAAGCTTCCCAGAGTTAGAAAAGTAGCGCCGCCGGTTGACATCTTAAATACACTTCCGTAGCCGCTGGCACCGCCTTCGGATGTGGTGCCGTAAAGGTAGCCGTCCTTGCCTTGCACGAGATTTCCATATGGATAAGCGCCATTTGAGCCGATGAATGATTTGATTTTCGTATACACCCCGGCCTTGCTGATTCGATAGATTACGCCGAGATTGCTCGCGCCGCCGACGGACGTGGTTCCATACAAATAACCATCCGCACCTTCGATCAGTCCGCCAAGCGGTGAAGCACCGTTCGTCTTGTCGAATGAATAGAGTGCCGTTACCTGTCCGGCAGGCGTCATTTTGAAGATGGTGCCGTAGTTATTCGCGCCACCGTAGTAGGTCGTGCCGTAGAAATTGCCGTCGCTCGCGAGCAGCAATCCTGCCTCAGGACTGCCGCCAGTGGTGTAGTCAAAGTAATAGAGCGTTGCGATGTTGCCGCTCGTATCCGCTTTAAAAATCGTGCCGTAGCCGGTGCCATCAGTTCCGCCTTCGGTTGTTCCGTAAAAATAGCCGTCCGCACCGAGAATGAGTTTCCCGCCAATGGGATAGCTGCCGTTTGGCGAGGAAAACGAATTGAGTGGGACGACGGATTCCGCCTTGGCCACAAAGCCGATTGATAGAAAGAACAAAAGGCAAAACGCGAGTTGCGTGAACGCAGCAAGACGAAGTCTCTTGGATGAGAAATGCATGAGGATTTTTCCCGGGAACGTGATTTTTGGCCCTAAAAAGTTGCTACGTCGTAGCGAACGCTTCGTTTATAGTCAATATAATAATTCGAAATGGCAATAATCGTCCATTTTGTCTCCAACCCTGTTTTCCACGCCCTCCGTTGATGCGCAGCCGCTAGTTTTTGTAGCGCCGGATTTCCGTCAACTGGCTGTTGTTATCCTGATGAAACATGAAAAACCCGCTCGGATCCGGGAACACCGGATCGGGCAGTGCATCGGAGTCCGTCACCGCGACGTCCGTCGTCTTTAAAACGCCATTTGCAAAAAAGAATTTCCGTAAAAACGTGTTCGCGCTGCTGTCGATCATTTTCAGGATCACCGCGCTCGCCGTGACGCGATACACTTGGGGCGTGTCATTGAAATCCGCTACCTGGAACTCCGTGGAGAGCCGCTGTTTGCCGGATGCCAGCAGCCACAGCAGCCGATAGCCGGTGTTTTTTCCGCCCTGGCTGTAAAGCACGATCGTCGCCGAGTCGCCCGCAGTGTCGTTACCAAAATTCGCCGCGTAACTGTAATCCGAAGCGAAGCTCGCCGGCGTGACGCTGAAAGCCCATTTGAGCGTTTGTGCGCCCGCGGTGCGCCCCAGGCAGGCGAGGAATATGGCGACCAGGAAAAAACAACGAGTTTTCATATTTCTAATTTTTATAAGCCGACGAAGTTATCGCGTGTGCGCCTTTTCGCAACCGGTTTTCGATAAATCGCAGGCCGATGTCGCTGCAATTCGTCCCGATCTACTTTCCTGGTGGTGGCAGGAAATTGAAGCTGTCGCCGATCTGATGGGAGTCGTAGTCGGTTTTGTCCACCCAGACGGTGTAGGTTTTTCTGTCGGTGTCGCTGTAAACCTCGAAGGTGTATTCGCCATCGAGATTGCGCTCGCGCAGTCCGCCTTTGCCGATGGTGACCTGTTCCTCGGGCTGCGGGGTAAAGTGTTTGGCGGTGATTTTGCCGGTGATGCGTTTGCCGGTGACATGGCTGGACATGCTGATGATGCCATAGATGAGGAAGCCGAGGACGAACACTGCGGCAATGACCGCAATGGCGATGTCGCGCGCGGTGGTGCTTTTGACAACGACGGGCATCCGCTACGGGATTTCGACGGTGACGGTGCCGCCGGCTTCCACGGGCACCTCGACGTGACGGCGGACGAGCGAGCGCTCCCAGACGTAGCGTTTTAACAAAACCTTCAGCGTGGCTGTCAACGGCACGGCGAGCAGCGCTCCGAGCGGGCCGCCGATGAGCAAGCTCCAGCCGATGACGGAGAGGATGATGGTGACGGGATGCAGTCCGACGGATTTCCCGACGATGCGTGGCGCGATGAAGAGGCCGTCGAGATTTGAGACGACGACGAAGATGATGGTGACGATGAGCGGGTGCGTCCATTCGTGCGGCCAATGGAACGCCGCGATGAGCACAGCGGGTATCCAGCAAATAAAGATGCCGATGTATGGGATGAGCTGGAGGATGGCGACCATCAGGCCAATGACCGGAGCGAACGGCAGCCCCAGGATGGAGAGCGCGATACCGATCATGATACCGTCGATGGTGGTGACGAGGATTTGCCCGCGAAAAAACGCGATGAGATAGGAGTTGATCTCCGTGAGGCAGGAGACAACTTCGTCCTTAAACGCGGAGGAGCGCAGCGGAAGGTAGTCGGACCATTGTTTCGAAATGGCGGCGGCGTCTTTTAAAAAGAAGAACAAATAGATCGGCACAACGACAAGTCCGATGAGGAAGCCGAACGCGCCGAGCACACCCTCGAGTCCGCCGCGAAGCCACGACCAGATTTTCGCCGGAATCTCCGGCAATTGCTGCTGCACCCATTCACCGGCTTGCTGCAGGCCTTGCTGGACGTATTGGTTTTCTGCGTAGCGCTCCTGGAAACGCGCGATGAAGTTCTGCACCAGCTGGCGTGCAGTCGCGACAAGATTCGGCACCTGCCCGGCGAACTCGAGACTCTCACGATAAATCTGCGGGATGATCCATAGCAAAAGCGCGGTCATCGGCAAGAAAACGAGCGCAAACACGTAAAACACCGCTTTCATCCGTGATACACCGAGCCGGCAGATGCGGTCGACGACCGGATCGAGCAAATACGCCAGCACCGCGGATATCGCAACCGGCAGCAGCAGCGGCTGCAGGTAACCGAGCGCGTGGCCGATCACGACCATGAGATAGACAAACAGGCGCGCGATCGCGAACAGCGACAGCGCCGTGAGCGCAGCCCACATCATGCGCTGTTGCCACGGAGTTGGAGGAATAAGACCGGCGGGCCAGCTCGCCATTTTACATGTGCTGAATGATGTTCTCGCCGAACTCGGAGCACTTGATTTCGGTCGCGCCGTCCATGAGGCGTGCAAAATCGTAGGTGACGCGCTTGCTGCCGATCGCGCCGTTGAGGCCTTTCAAAATCAAATCGGCGGCTTCGATCCAGCCCATGTAGCGAAGCATCATTTCGCCGCTGAGCACGACCGAGCCGGGATTGACAACGTCTTTATTAGCGTATTTCGGCGCGGTGCCGTGCGTGGCTTCGAAAATGGCGTGACCGCTGATGTAGTTGATGTTTCCGCCGGGCGCGATGCCGATGCCGCCAACCTGCGCGGCGAGCGCGTCGCTGAGGTAGTCGCCGTTTAAATTGAGCGTCGCGATTACGTCGAAATCGCCGGGACGCGTGAGCACCTGCTGGAGCGTGATATCGGCAATCGCGTCTTTGATGACGATGCCGTTCGGCAATTTGCACCACGGTCCGCCATCGATCTCGACCGCGCCGAACTCGCTTTTCGCCAGCTCGTAGCCCCAATCGCGAAACGCGCCTTCGGTGTATTTCATGATGTTGCCCTTGTGGACGAACGTCACCGATTTTTTGCCCTGGTCGATTGCGTATTGAATCGCTGCGCGAACGAGACGTTGCGTGCCGGGCTTGGACACCGGCTTGATACCAATGCCGACGGATGAAATTTCATCAGCGCCAAAACGGATTTTTTTAAATTCTTTCGGAAAGTTTTCTTTTAAGAATTCGATCGTCTTCAGCGCCGGTTCAGTGCCTGCCTGAAAGTCGATGCCCGCATAAATGTCTTCCGTGTTCTCGCGGAAAATAACCATGTCCACTTTCTCCGGATGTTTAACCGGCGATGGAACTCCGCTAAAATACTGCACAGGTCGCAAACAAACGTAGAGATCGAGCAGTTGGCGCAGCGCGACGTTGAGCGAACGAATGCCTCCGCCGACCGGCGTAGTCAGCGGGCCTTTGATGCCGACGAGATAATCCTTGAACGCCTCGACTGTGTCGTCCGGCAGCCAGTTGTCGAATTTGTTTTTCGCCAGCTCGCCTGCGAAGACTTCAAACCACGCGATCTTTCGCGAGCCGCCGTAAGCCTTCTCCACTGATGCGTTAAATACGCGTTCGCTCGCAGCCCAGATGTCCGGCCCCGTGCCATCGCCGCGGATGAAAGGAACAATCGGGTTCGCCGGCACGTTGAGCTTGCCGTTGCTGATGGAAATGCGTTCGCCTGCGGGCGGTGTGATGTCTTTGTAAGCCATGGTGAAAAGCGGCCATTAGAGCAAAACCGAAACCGGCGGTCTAATGCTTTTGCGCGCGAACGCGGCTCAGAGCCTGCGAAAGGTCACCTTGATTTCCGGATTCTCGATTTCAACCGACCAGCCATTCAGCTTTGCGAACTCCTGGATGGCGGAAATAAAATGCGCCTTTTCCTCGTGAAGATATGGCCATAACACAATCAGATCCCTCTCCCGCACGACAAACTTGTCATTGCCGTTGAGTCCGGTGTTAATCTTGCCGATGAGTGAATTGATACCATCGGCGCGCGAACTCATGTGCAGTGACCTTCGACCCGCAACCCGACAATGTCCACGTAAAAAGCAAAAACGGCCGCAATACGCGACCGTTTCACTTTTTTAACTAATTGAGTTAGTGCTGCCGGCGTTTTACGTGAAGCTGCGCGAGCGATTTTTGCAGCGTGGCTTGCACGGCAGCCACTTCCTCGTGGCCGATGTTCGGATGCTTCATCGCTTCCTCGGCACGGCGAATCGCTTCCTGCGCGGCGGCCTCGTCGATCGCCTTTTCCTCGATCGCCATGTCGGTAAGCACGGAAACGCGCTCCTGCGTGACTTCGACAAAACCTTCACCGACCGCGAGGTAAATGTTCTGGCCGTTTTTGGTCACTTTCAGCTCGCCTGGTTTGATCGCGGTGAGCAGCGGAATGTGTCGCGGCAAAATGCCGAGCTCGCCCTCGATGCCGGGCACGACAACCATCTCGACGTCGTCGGAATAAACCTTGGCGTCGGGCGTGGTGATCTCGAGTTTCAGCGTGGCCATTAGCCTTTGATCTGGTCGATGCCGCCCTTCATGTAGAAATTCTGCTCGGACACATCGTCGTGTTTGCCCTCGAGGATTTCTTTGAAGCCGCGGACGGTTTCCGGAATCGAAACGTATTGGCCGGGGGTGCCGGTGAAGACTTCGGCGACGTGGAACGGCTGCGAAAGGAAGCGCTGGATTTTGCGGGCGCGGAACACGGTGACTTTGTCATCAGGCGAAAGCTCGTCCATGCCGAGAATCGCGATGATGTCTTGCAGGTCTTTGTATTTTTGCAACACGCGCTGCACACCACGCGCGACGGCGTAATGCTCTTCGCCGACGATTTCAGGCGCGAGCGCTTTCGACGTGGACGCGAGCGGATCGACCGCTGGATAAATGCCGAGTTCCGCGATCGAACGCTCGAGGACGATGGTCGAGTCAAGGTGCGCGAATGTGTTCGCCGGTGCCGGGTCGGTCAAGTCGTCCGCAGGCACATAAACGGCCTGGAAGCTTGTGACAGAGCCCTTCGTCGTCGAAGTGATACGTTCCTGCAAGTCGCCCATTTCTGCGGCGAGCGTCGGCTGATAACCGACCGCGCTAGGCGTGCGGCCGAGCAGCGCGGAGACTTCCGAGCCGGCCTGCGAGAAACGGAAAATGTTGTCGATGAAAAGGAGCACGTCCTGGTTTTTTTCGTCGCGGAAATATTCCGCCATCGACAGCGCCGACAACGCGACGCGCAGACGAGCGCCGGGCGGCTCGTTCATCTGGCCGTAAACGAGCGCGACTTTCGATTTCGACAAATCCTTTTGATCGATGACACCCGCTTCGCTCATTTCAGCGTAAAGATCGTTGCCCTCGCGGGTGCGCTCACCGACGCCAGCGAACAGCGAGAAGCCGCCGTGGCCTTTCGCAATGTTGTTGATGAGTTCCATGATGACGACGGTTTTGCCGACGCCCGCACCACCGAACGCACCGACTTTGCCGCCTTTGGTAAAAGGGCAAATCAGATCGATGACTTTGATGCCGGTTTCGAGAATGTTGGCCTTCGTGTCTTGATCGATCAGCGCTGGTGCTTTGCGGTGAATCGGGTAGCGCTTCGTGTAATTGACCGGACCGCGCTCGTCCACCGGATCGCCCGTGACGTTAAACACGCGACCGAGCACGCCTTCGCCGACAGGCACCGAGATCGGCGCAGCGGTGTTGGTCACTGGCATTCCGCGTTTGAGTCCTTCAGTCGACGACATCGCAATCGTGCGCACCCAATTTTCGCCGAGGTGCTGCTGGACTTCGAGCGTCAGCTTGGTCGGGTTGCCCGATACTTCGTATTCAATTTCGACCGCATCGTAGATTCTCGGCAACTCGGTGCCGGTAAAGTCGACGTCGACAACGGGGCCGATGACCTGGACGATGGTTCCTTGATTTTTGGTTGCAGTTGCAGTTGGCATAACTTTGTTTTAACCCAGCGCCATTTGTGCGGTGGTGATTTCGAGCAGTTCCGTAGTGATCGCCGCCTGGCGAATTTTGTTGTATTCGAGGGTGAGATCTTTGATGAGTTGCTTCGCGTTGTCCGTCGCATTTTTCATCGCGACCATTCGCGCGCTGTGCTCGGACGCGCGTGAGTCGAGGATCATCTGGAAAACCTGGAAATGGACGTAGTGCGGCAGGATTCCGCTGAGAACGTCGAGCGCATTTGGTTCGAAAATGTATTCCGTCGAGCCCTCGCCCGCGACCGCTGCGGCTTCCTCTTTCGAGCCGATTTCCGACGGATGAATTGGCAGCAAAGTTTTAACGGTTGGCTTTTGCGTTAGTGTGTTAACAAAATGCGTGTAAAGCACGCTGACTTTGTCCACTTCGCGCGAGATGAATTTCTCGATGACGAATTTTGAAATCGGTTTTGTGTCGAGCAAGCCGGGCGAATCTTTCACTTCGAAATCGGCGAGCAACTGCCGTTTTGTGCGCGCGATGAATTGCACGCCCTTCCGTCCGGCCCCGACGAAAACCGTTTTTTCGGAATCGAACTGGTTTACTTCACGAAGCAAGTTTGTGTTCAGCGCGCCGCAAAGGCCTTTGTCGGTGCTGACGATGAGCACGAGCTCTTTTTTAACCGGACGCACTTCCAGAAATTCACTCAGCGCCGGATCGGTGCGGCCGCTCAAAGACACGAGCACTTTGTTCATCAAATCGGCATACGGCCGGCCCGCAAGCGCGGCGGATTGTGCCTTGCGCATTTTCGCGGCGGCAACCATCTGCATCGCCTTGGTGATCTGCGCCGTGTTTTTGATCGACTTGATCCGGCGGCGAATGTCTCGTGTGTTTGCAGCCATTTGTTAAACGCTCGTCAAATTCGGGTTTTGCTTAGCGCCAGGTCGATTTAAATTCGTCCACCGTCGATTTTAGAGATGCGGCGAGAGTGTCGTCGATCGCTTTTTTCTCTCGAATGATTGCCAGCACAGCCTCTTTGCGTGTGGTCAAGAAGTCGGTGAGCTTGCTTTGGAATTCTTTCACGCGATCCACCGGCACTTCGTCGAAGTAGCCGTTCTGCATCGCCCAAAGGACCGCGACCTGCACTTCAACCGCAATCGGGTTGTATTGAATCTGTTTGAACAACTCGACGATGCGTTGACCGCGATCGAGCTGCGCTTTTGTCTTCGCATCGAGATCGCTGCCGAACTGCGCGAATGCGGCGAGTTCGCGGAACTGCGCGAGGTCGCCTTTGATTTTACCGGCGACTTGCTTCATCGCTTTGATTTGCGCGGCGGAACCGACGCGGCTGACCGAAAGACCGACCGAAATCGCTGGACGGACGCCTTGGTAAAACAAGTCGGTTTCGAGATAAATCTGGCCGTCGGTGATCGAAATCACATTCGTCGGAATGTAGGCCGACACGTCGCCGGCTTGCGTTTCAATGATCGGCAGCGCTGTTAACGATCCGTTGCCGTTCTGTTCGTTCACGCGAGCGCTGCGCTCGAGCAAACGCGAATGCAAATAAAACACGTCGCCCGGATACGCTTCGCGGCCCGACGGGCGTTTGAGCACAAGCGAAACCTGACGATATGCGACCGCGTGCTTCGACAAATCATCGTAAACGATAAGCGCGTCCATGCCGTTATCCATGAACCATTCGCCCATCGCCGCGCCCGCAAACGGCGCGAGATATTGGTTTGTCGCACTGTCGGATGCCGGCGCTGAAATGATGATCGTGTAAGGCATCGCGCCCGCTTCCTCGAGCACTGCGATGCTGCGCGCGATGTTGGAATTTTTCTGTCCGACACCAACGTAAATGCAATAGAGCGGACGGAAATCGGGCTTGCCTTCGTTCGCTTTGTTAATGCGCGCCTGGTTGATGATCGTATCGATCGCGATCGTCGTTTTGCCCGTTGCGCGGTCGCCGATGATCAGTTCGCGCTGACCGCGGCCAATTGGAATCATCGCATCCACCGACATGATGCCGGTCTGCACCGGTTGGCTAACCGATTTACGCTTAATGATGCCGGGCGCAATTTTTTCAATCGGATAGCTCTTGTCGCTTTTCACTGGTCCTTTGCCATCGATTGGCTGGCCAAGCGTGTTAACAACACGGCCGAGCAGGCCTTTGCCCACGGGCACGGAAAGCAGACGACCGGTCGTTTTCACTTCGGTGCCTTCTTTCACCTCGGTAAAATCGCCGAGCAAAATGCAGCCGACTTCGGTCTCCTCGAGGTTCAGCGCGAGGCCGTAAAGTCCGCCGGGAAACTCGACCATCTCATTGAGCATGACGTCGCTCAAACCTTCGATTTTTGCGACGCCGTCACCGGCTTCGCGGACGATGCCGGTGTTCGATTTTGTTGTCGTCGTTTTCAGTCCGGCGATTTGCGTTTCGAGTTCTTGGAGAATAGTGCTCATGGCGTTTTGGTTGAGTTAAAAAAATTAAACTGTGGTGAGTTCCTGTTCGAGGCGGTTGATGCGGCCTTGCACACTGCCGTCCCAGACATCGCTGCCGATGCGGATGCGCAGCCCGCCGATCAAGGTCGGGTTGACTTTGAAATCAGTAGTTAAATCGCTGCCGTATTTCGTTTTCAAATCGTTAACCACGCGGCTGCTCGTGTCGGAATTGAGCGGCACCGCGCTTTCAATCAACGCGTGATGCTTCTCCGTTTCGAGACGAATGAGACGCTGGTAATTTTTCAAAATATCGAGGTAATGCCGTGGTTTGGTAGCGACAATTTGTTGCACAAGGATGCGCACTTTATTTGGGTCGAGCTTGCCATCGACAAAGCTGGCCTTGAGCACCTCTTTCGTGATTTTGCGAACTTCCTTGTTCAATTTCATGGCGTTTAAACGGCAACTTGCTGCGCGGTTTCCTCCGAGATGCGGCGCTGGTCGTCATCGGTCAGAACTTTGCCCGTGACTTTCGACGTCGTGTCGAGAACGAGACGTCCGACTTCGCGTTTCAATTCCGAAAGCATTCGGTCGTGCTCGAGCTCCGTGGCTTCACGCGCTTTTGCGATGATCCCCTCGGCTTCCGAGATTGCCTGCTGCGTGCGCCGTTCGGCGACTGCGCTTGCGCTTGCGCGCGCTTCATCAATCATCCGCTGCGCCTCGGTATTCGCCTTGTCCAAAATTTCCTGGTAACGCTTCTCGGCCTCGGCGAGCTCGCGCTTGATTTTTTCCGCATTCGCGAGTCCTTCCGCGATGCGCTGGCGGCGTTCCTCGAGAATGGTAACGATCGGTTTATAAGCGAATTTCTGCAGCAGAAACGCGACGATCGCGAAGCTAATGCATTGCGAAAGAAACAGCGGCCATTCGAAGCCGAACGCCTGCGCCGTTTCCTTGGCGGAATCGACAATGCCGCCGCCGGCCTGTGCGAGGAAGAAAATCGAAATCATTTTTAAAAAAAATCAAAAGTGGCAGGAAGCGCGGGACCGTCGCCGGCCCCGCGCTTGCAATTAATGAGCGAGGTAGATCGCGAAGAAGACAATGCCTTCCGCGAACGCCGTGCTGAGAATCGCCTGCACGAGGATCTGCGTGGCAGCCCCCGGGTTGCGACCCACTGCTTCGGACGCTTTCATGCCGATAAAACCCACGCCGAGCGCAGCGCCGAGCGCCGCGAGACCGATGTGAATGTTACCGCCGATTTCTGCTAGTAATGGTGCCATATGTTTGTTTGTTGTTGATCCGCCGGTCGTCGCTGACTTTGCACGATCCGACCGGCGAAAGTTTCTAAATCAGTGGTGCCCTTTTTCTTCGTGTTGACAAATCAGGAGGGTAAAAACAGCCGTTAGCAGCATGAAGACAAGCGCCTGCACGATGCCGACGAGCAATTCCAGAAAATAAAACGGAATCGGGATCAGCGGCGAAGTCACCATGCGCAGCCATGGCGGGTTTTGGATGAGTGTCGCCATTGCCTCGAGCATGTTTTCGCCGGCGTAGACATTGCCGAAAAGCCGGAAGCTTAGCGAAACAGGACGGAATAAAATCGAGACGACTTCGAGCACGCCGACGATGAGAAAGACGACGATCATCAGCACCTTGAGCAGACCGGTCGTGTTGCCTTTCGGTCCGAAAATGTGAAGGATAAATCCGCCTGGGCCATTCTCTTGTAACGCCCATACAATCCAGCACGCGAAGAAAATAATCGCCATCGCGAACGTCATGTTCAGATCAGCGTTCACACCGCGAAGCAGCGGCTTGTCCACATGCGCAATGCTCAACGAACCTTCACCCGGCCCCCAGCCGAGGGTGCCGACACCAGGAATGAGGCCGAACCAGTTTGTAAACAGAATGAAAATGAAGATCGTGGCAAAAAACCAAAACGTCTTCCGCACGAGATGATGCCCGATCACTCCTTCGAGAAACGTATAAAGCCCCTCGACGAGCCATTCCCAAAAATTCTGCGCACCTTCCGGCACGTCCTGGATGTTGCGCGTCGCAATACGCGCGAAAATGATAATGCCAAGAGCCACAATCCACGTCACGACCATCGAATTTGTAATCGCAAAACCATGGCCAAATTCGACGAGCTTCACCGCATGGAGCGAAATCCCGTGCTCCGCTTTTTCGGCCTGTTCCCCGGCTTCCGCCGCGGACGAAATCGCGGGCAGCGCAAAACAGATGGCCGATGCCATAAGTGGCATCACGAGACGACGAAGCTGTTTGAAAGTAATGATCATCACCAAAAAGCTCAGTGTTTTTGAACTACGCGCAAAAGGGGATTCGCGACCGTGTAAAAGCTGAGGGCGGAAATAAAAAACCACAAGCCAAAGTTACGCAAGCACTATTTGTGAAAAATTTCACAAACTTTGCTCTGTTAAATACGCGCTTACGGATTGTTTTCAGGCGCTTCGGTAGCCGCAATCGGTGTCGCGTGCAGGATCGGCTCGTTGTCGTCGGCAAAACTATCCGTATACAATTTTCCATCAATCACCGCGCTGCTCGCGTCCGTGCGGCCGTAGGTTGATTTTTGGTTCGCTGTTTGTCCTCCTTCGTTTGCGACGTAGAAACCGTTGCCATTTGGCACAACGGCGATTTCGGCGAGCGCGCCGGTGCGATTGTTACCAAATGGCGCAAGCTCCAGTTCTTCCCATGGCACCGTGAGCGTGCCGATGACGCGCATATTGAGATCGAGAATGGAAATTTCGCGCGCGACGTTTCGTGTGACAAAGGCGCGGTTACCGTCGAACGCGATCGCCATCGGCGATTTGATTTCCGCCGAAGTCAAATTCGCGCCGCTGCGGTCCACGCGAAAAATTTTGTCGGCTTCTACATCGGCGATCCAGATGCGGCCTTTCGGGTCGACCGCGACACCACGCGGACTCATCGCATGCGGAATCGCGAGTTGACCGTCGCCATTGAAACCGGACGGCACCGCACCGGTGATCGTCGCGCCGCGGGTTTGCAAAACAAAACGTTTCAACGTGTGTGCATCGCGCTCCGTCGCATAAACCACGAGACTCCCCGCTTCGCGCGTCACCGCGACGCCGTCGCAAACCTGCATCTGAATCGTGCACTCGTTCAGACGCAAATCGGCGTCATAAATTTCAATCGTCGCGCCGCATGCGAGATAAACGCGGCCTTCTTCATCCACGGAAATCGCTTTCGCACGAAGATTCGGCAACACCGCCACGGTCGCATTTTCATAATCTGCAATGCGCAAATCGATTTTACGCACTTCTCCCGATCCGTTAAAACTTTGGTGGTAAGCCGCGTAGAGAAAATGGCCGTCCGCCGAGAGCGCCAACCCGCGATTGTGCCGCGGAAAAACACGTTGCGAGCGGCCAAACGCAGCCTGGCTGTTATCGATGAGATATTGCACCGACCATTTGTAAGCCTCGGCGGCGGATAAATGCGCGACCGCGAGCAAACCGAGCAAAAGCACGGCGCGACGCGGAAAAACGAAGTGAGCTGGGGACATTGCGTTCGGGGCGATCGCGAATGCGATTGCTGTGCGAGCGTGCAATTTCATGCGCGCTGTGTCAACGCTCACCCCAGCCCGAGGCGGCGCAATGCGAGTGTGGGATCGGCTTTGAGCGCGGCGAATGGCGGACGCACACGGCCGCAACGGACGAGCAGGTGCTTGAGTTCACGCGTGGTTACAGCGATGGAAAATTTCGTGGTAACGACTTCACGCGCTTTTTTGCCGAGGCGCAATGCTAGTTCGCGGTCGCTCAACAACGTGTGTAACGCGTCGGCAAAGGCGGCGACGTCGTTTTCTTTAACGAGCATGCCGGTTTCATTTTCCAAAACCATTTCCGGCACGCCTGCCAAGCGCATTGAAACGACGGGCAGGCCGCATGCCATGGCTTCCATGATTACGGTCGGTAAATTATCCATTCCCCCGTCTTTCTCGCGCGCACAGGCCAACGCGAATACGCGCGCACCACGCAGAAAGCGCATCACCTCGTCCTCGCTGCGCGCGCCTTCGAGCGCGACGACTTGATCGAGTTCGAGTCGTGCGATTTGGTCAACGAGCGACTGCTCAAGCGGGCCGTCTCCGATAATTCGGCAGTAATAAGAATCGCCGCGTTCGCGCAACCCCGCACACGCATCGACCAGCATCGGAAATCCTTTTTTCTCGATGAGCCGTCCGACCGATACGATTTTCGGAATACCTTCCTCGATGATGTTCGCCGGCACGAATTTCTCGACGTGAATGCCGTTGTAAACGCGATGGATCTTGCGCGCGTGGCGCGGGAATTTTTTGCGCAGCATATCGCGCGAGTAGTTGGCGACGGTCACGACTAAGCGCGCCTCGCGAACGATATCGTCGAGTGAAACGGGAAAGTCTGTCTCGACGAAAATGTCGTTCGCGTGACCCGTGAACGAGTAGCCGATGCCCCAGAATTTTTTCAGCCAATATGCCGTGCGCGCTGCGATGCCGGCGAAATGCACATGCACGTGCCGAATGCCGCGCCGCTTGAGTTCCAACCCGAGCCAGGCCGCTTCGTAGAGGCGCGTTTTGTCGCCGCGGTCGCCCCACGTGTTAAATACCTCCCAAATCTTCGACGAGATTTTGTGCTCCGCCCGCAACGCGCGCACCTGCTTCGTCAGCTCGTCGCCTTGCGGCAAATACGTGACACTTTGCGCGAGCTCGCCCGATGCGGATGTCATCTCTTCGCCTAGCCGGATGGAAAAAACCGCTGGAGCCATTTTCTGCCGGCGCATTTCTTCCACTTCGCGGGTGCAGAATGTTTGTGTAAATGATGGAAAACGCTCGAATAAGTAGGCGAAGGAGGATGATTGCTGATTGCTGATTGCTGATTGCTGATTGTCCTTCGCTGCGCCGTCAGTTTGGCTCCGGTCAATTGGCAATTCGCAATCTGCTATTGGCAATTTTCCCATCGCCACCGCCTCGTCGTAATAACTCTCCAGCTTCCTGATCTGCGTCTCGTGCTCAAAATTCTCCCCAACCGCTTCGCTTGCCGCGCGACCCAATGCAAAGAGCCGCTCGGGCGATGACGTCAGCTCGATCATCGCGTTAAAAAGCGCTTCGTCGTCGCGCTCCGGCACGAGCAATCCGGTGCGTCCGTTTTCCACAGCCTCGGGAATGCCGCCGTGCAAAGTCGCCAGCACGGGCAGGCCCGTGGACATCGCCTCAAGCATCGAGTTTGGCACGCCTTCCTGGTTTTGATCCTCGGTGATTTCGCTCGGATGCACGAAGACGTGCGACTGGGCGTAAAGCTCACACAGTTCCGTCTGCCCGAGAAATCCGCGCAGCGTCACCGCGCCGGTGAGGCCGAGTTCCCAGATGAATTGTTCCAGCTCTTTGCGCATTGGCCCCTCGCCCGCGATGCTGAAATGCGCCTCGGGAAAACGCTTGCGGAATTGCGCGAATGCCCGAAGCGCCGTGCGCAATCCTTTTTTCGGAATCAACCGGCATGCCTGCACGAAACGCCATGCGCGATTCGCGGGAGCGGTGCGCGTTTTAAAAGGAAAATCCTCGAGCGGAATGCCGGTGCGATTGATCCGGATTTTATCCGGCGGACAACCGAGCGCGATTAGCCGGTCGCGCAGCGAAAACGAACGCGCGAGCACCAGCGGCGTCACTTGCAGCAACTCGCGGAGTTGTGCCTCGTATTCCGGCTTGTCCGCGCGCGTCTGCACGTCCATGCCGTGGAAAGAGACGATGCACGGCTTTTCCCAGCCTTTGATGAATGGCAGCAGATGCACGCCGGTGTGACCGAAATAAATGTGCATCACGTCCGCGTCGCGCCGGCGAAAGATCTTCATCATCCCCTGGAATTCACCACGGTAATAGAGCGCCGGCAGCTTGCGCACGTGCTTGAGCCAAAAGCGCCGGATGAAATTCTTGCGCGGCTTGCGCGGCATCAGCTCGATGTCATCAAACGGAAACCTGTCCGCATTGATCCGCTCCTTAGTCACCACAAACGTCCTGTAACGCCGCAGCCCCGTTACCTGACGGTAAATGTGCAGCATCTCGGGTTTGAGGAAAGTCGTGCAGTAGCTCGCGACGATCGGTTTCGGCATGGGGAGGTGGACTGTGACGCAGCATGCGTCGCTTGCCAAGCAGTTCGACTACGGCGTCGTCACCCGGGCGCGCCAGAACCGCATTCCGCCGGGCTGCGACGTGCCGGAGATCGTCATGTTCTGCCAAATCGCACTCGCGGTTTGCGGCGTAGCCCAAGGCGACCACGTCGTCAGGTTTGTCGAGCTTTCGAGCACCAGCGGAACACCGAGCGGCGCGAGCAGATTCACCGTCGCGTTGCCTGCGGCGGGATCGACTGATTGCAGCCGTAGCGGCGGCAACTCGAGCGCGGCAGCGAGCCACTGCGGCTCATCCCACGGACTCAGCTCGTATTGAAAAAAACCGGGCAACCTGCGGCTCCACGCCTGCTCGTTGTGATTCGCGCCGCATTCTGGATGGAACAGCAGCTCCGTGTTTACCGCGTAGCCGAGTCGCAGATAGATATTGTAAAGGTTCATCGCATCATTCCAATACGTCGCCGAATCGCTTACCGATGCGGAATTTTCCGCCGACCCGATATCGAGATAGATCTGCAGCGGCAATTTCGGCGCGGTGGAAAGTGAGTTCGCCATATAATTTGGCGCAGCCCAGAGCGCCGGCGAAAAAATGCCGATGCGTCCGAACACGCCGCTCGATTCGCGTCCGATGTAAGCCGAGACAAGCCCGCCCATCGAAGAGCCGGCGATGATGTTGTTCTTCGGGTTCGCCGTTTGCCCCGGCTGGTTCAGCGTGCGGTAATTGTAATCGAGCGTCGGCAGCACGTTATCGCGCAGGAACTGATTGTATTTATCCGCGATGCCGCTGTAGCCCGAAACAATATCGCCCGGCGGCTCGTATTCCTTTAACCGATCGCTGCCGTAGTCGTTGCCATTATCGACCGCCACGATGATGGCTTCGCGCATCCGGCCTTGCGATGTCTCGTAGCTCGCGATGCGATCCGCATCCCACGTTCCAAAGGTGCCTCCGGGGAAAAAGACGTTCTGTCCGTCGTGGAAATAGACGACCGGATAGCGCTTCCACGTGTTGTTGTCGTAGCCGCGCGGCAGCCAGATGTGAATGTTGCGTCCCGGAATGCCCGTCACCGTCGAGCCCACCGCGCGATTCTCCACGCGCGGCGCGCTCACGGTGGCTGGCGGGCGATAGTTGAAAACCTGCCCGTCCTGAACCTGCAACACATCAAGCGGCGTGCGGTAATTGAAAGGCGCGGAGAGTCCTTGATACGGCATCGGCACTGATGGCGCGGCACCTTGCGCGGTATTCGAAGGCGGCGCTGGCGCATTGTCGTATTGGCTCTGATCGTTGTGAAAAACAAACTCGATCTCGTCGCCAGGCGCAGCGATCCCGCGAATCTCCCACACCTGCTCGCCCGCAATGCGCCCCGCACCGATCGGAATCATTGCGGCATCCGTCCATGAGCTGCCGGTGGTGTTATCGCGATAAAGGATAAATACCTTGCTCCAACTGCTCGTGTAGCGAATTCGCTTCGCCACATACGGCGGCCCGTCCGCCGTAGGCGCCGTCAGCGTCAACACGCTTGAAAGCGCCACACTCGTTCCGGAACAGTGGCCGACATTATCGCCCGGATGTTTTACAAACTGATACTGCAGCGTCGCACCGCTCTCGACAGCGATGTTGCCCCACCAGACATTGCCGCTGAACCACGCGAGCTTCACTCCCGGTGTCATCATTCCGCCCGAACTCAGGTCGCGATGAGTGCCGACAACAAACACTTCATTCCCAAAGCCGACATCGCTCACGATGTAAACCGGCACCACTGATTTCCCCGGATGCGCCGCGCGCGCGGCAAAAGCGGTCATGCACAAAACAAACAACACCGCAAAAGGTCGGGGGAGCATTCCTGCAATTCAGCGAAGAAGCAGCAAGCGTCAATGCCCGCCGCGCAAAACCGTTCAAGTTCTTCGCGTCAATCGTCGTTTTTTTCCATCCAGCCCAGCACCGACTCGACCTGTTCGCGCCCGGTGCGGATGAGAAAATCGGGCGTGCGGCCATAACTTTTCATCCCGAGCGTAAAATAGCCGGGTTCTGGATGGAGCAGCGTCTCGGGACTGTGACTGTTTCCGGAAAGATAATCGCTCTCGCTGTCGCCGAGCAGCGCGGCGGCGAGATTGTAAACGCTCTCCGTCGCGCAGCAGAGCCTGGTTTGCAGCTCGCGGGCGAGTTCCAGATCGGGACGAAAACCGACGGCGGCAATAATGCGGTCGACAGTGACCGTTTCGTTACTTGCAAAATCGCATAGTGTAATCGTGACGCCATCTTCATTTTGGTGAAGCGCAAGCACTGTGCTGTCGCGGCGAAAATCGATCTTCTCCGATTCGGCGAGATCATTCACTTCGGCGGCGAGTCGGTCGCGGATCGGAAGCGGGTCGTTTTCGATGCGACGGCACGGCGGCATCATGCCGCGCCGCGTTGCCCAGATGATTTCGGTATCAACTGCTTCTTCGCGCAATTTCGCGAGATCGCGAATCGCGGTGGCAGCGGAATGACCGGAACCAACGACGAGCACGCGGCGATCCTCGAATATCCAGCGCTGGCGGCCAAGAATATCAGCGACACCGTAAGTGATCAGCGGCTTGCAAGCAGCCTCGCCGATTGCCGGCATTCCACCGTCACCGAGATGATTTGGCGTCGAAAATGTGCCGGTGCAATCGAACACAGCATCTGCTTCCTCCGCCCATTCGCGACCGCCGCGGCGCAATAGCAAACGAAACGGCGTTTCCCTCCGCGAGGCTTCGTCCTTTTTTTCATGCTTCAAAACATCGCAACGTCCGATGGCAACGACCTCGGCATTAGTGTGGACGATTTCCTCGCCAAGCGTGTCGGCGAGCGGCGCGAGATATTGCGCGACGAATTCCGTGCCGGTCAGAATCGCGTCGGGATCCGGCAAAGCATGTCCGCGCTTTTTTAAGCGTTCGATGCCGCGAAGCGACACATTCATGCCAAACGGCGAAAACATGCGCACATGCCCCCAGCGCCGCACCGCGTCCCCTGCTTCGCCGCGCTCGAAGACGCTGACCCGATGACCGTGCGCCATGGCAGCAAGGGCCGCTTCGAGCCCGATCGGACCGGCTCCCACAATCGCGATGTGTTTGCGCAATTTCATCGGCAATACCTCAGCGCAAGTAGCGGCAATCTGATTTCGTCCAGCACAACTGGTGGAACCGTAGCGCAGAATTCGGATGAATGCACAGCGAACTTTCCGGCGGTTAGGTGCGTTTTTGCGAAAATGAGAAAGCCAGCCGCGTGCCGGAACACGAACTTTGGTTGACAGTAAATTATAAAAACTGTAATTGTCACTGCGATCCGCGCAATGGCGTGTGCCGCTGCGTAGAGTTTGAAGGCAAATCACAATGAACCACAAATATAGGGCAATATGCTGGCTGTGCCTGACGGTCATGACGACCGCCGGCCTGAAATACGTGCCAACGTATCTCATCGAGCAACGAAAACTCGATCAGCAAGATCGCATTCTCGATCTCAAGGAGCGCGTATATTTAAAGGCAAATGGAGTGCCGACGGTTTCCAATCCGGCGCCGGCTAATTACAAGCCAAACTCGCAGTTACTTTAAGCAGCCTGCGTGCCATCGTTTCACGGTTAACGATAAGTCGACCAAAATTCGTCATCGACGATTCCCGACAAATCCTCCGCTGTTTTCGCGGGAACTTTCGGCTGTGAATCAACGGTAAACGGTCCGTATGGATGCCCGAACGCATCCTTGCCATTCGTCCGATACGCGTCGGTGCTTGGATCGAGATATTTTTTCAAATCCTGAAACGTCGGATTGAAGCCCGGTTGCTTTTCTGTTTCCAAAGCATAGCGGTGTAGCGCCGCATCGAGCGTTTTCAAGTCGTGCAGCACATGTTGCGACTGCGCTTTGCGGTGATGAATGATGAAAACGGGAATGATAACTACGATCATCAGCGCGACGATGAGCAGGATGACGATGATTTCGATGAGGGTAAAGGCGCGGCGCCGGGGAGCAGACATCGCGCTTTATTCAGCAGGCTTGCACGCGGAGCGCAATGAAATTGCGCGCCAATCAATCCTCCGCCGCGTGCGGATGCGGATTGAGTCCTTTTTCCTTGAGGCTGTCCCGGATTTTTTCCAGCAATCGCTGCTTGGTTTCGGGATCCGGTGCGTGCGGGCGCAGGCTGAGGGCAAAAACCGAGTTTAACTTCCGGCATTCATTCACGAACTGCTCCGCTCGTTCGCCAAATTCGCGCCGCGCCGCGATGAACTCGTCCATCTCCTCCGCCTCAAGAGCCCCGACCACGTATAGTCGTGCTTTGTTTTCGAACTCCTCAAAATTCATGTTCTAATCCTTTTAGGGCTTCGGCGATTTTTTTAAGTCCAAGTTCAAGGCGGGTCTTTATGGTTCCCAATGGGATATTCGTATGAGCGGCGATTTCGCGCTGACTCATGCCTTTAAAAAATGCCAGCTCGATAGCCTGCTTTTGCGGCGGCGGCAGCGAATTCATGATTTTGAAAAGCAAATGCCGCGTGTCGGAAGCCTCGATGTCGTGGTCGGAAGTGTTGTGAACCCAAGCCTCCGGCTGCTGCTCGGTCTCGTGCTGGAGCCGCTCCTCGGCGCGCGCATACGCCTGGCGTTTGCGCAACCGATCGATCGAGCGCCGGCGCGTGAGTGTGACCATCCAGCCGAGCGGCTTGCCCTTTTTCGCGGAAAAATTGTGCGCCTGGTTCCATATCTCCATGTAGATTTCCTGTAGTAAATCGTCTGCCTCGGATTCGTTGTGAATGATCCGCATGATGAGCGCCTTCAAAATGCCGCTATAACGGTCGTATAACGCAGTGAGCGCTTGCGGCTTCCGCTTTTGAATTGCGGCCATGAGCTTTTCATCCGATGGCTCATCGGGCGATATTTCGGAAGCAGTCATTGTAGCGCCCTTCGCTATAACCAGCGATGCCTCACCATGTGAATCCTTTTTTGTCAGGCCCGACACAATGAGCCGCGCTCAGTGATGATGGAAATGGTGAAAACCCCCGGCGACGAAAACAGTTGGATACGGATAATACGGATACGGAGCGTAATAAACGCGCCTCGCGTAATACTCCGGCGTTGCGAGCAAATAATCGATAACCTCGGGGCTTACGCCGGCGTGGCGCAGTTGCACGACATCGCTGCTGCTGAGTCGATAAACCGGTGCAGTCGCATCGAGATAACGAATGATGAACTGCGGCGACAACCCGCGCTGCGAAAGCTCCACAATGTCATTCAGCGACAACCAATCGCCATGCAGCATTTTGTCCTCCACCATCGCCGAGACGCCGTGACGCTGCAGCGCGACGCGATCCCGTTCGCCAATGCCAGCGCACCCGGCGCAGAATAAAACGATTGCCGGAAAAAGAAAGCGCGCCCATTTCATCCGGAAACGTTACACGCTTCGTTCCGACATTTCAAACTAACCGGCCGCGCCGGTTAACGGAAACTAATTGCACTGAAAGGTGCCTGCAATGTGCCTTTCCCTATGCTGATCCTCCCTTTGTGAGCGCATTCTCCCACTCCTCGCGCGCCATTTCGCGCGGCGAACGCATTCTGTTTTGGTGCTTGTTCGCCGTGCTTGTGCTGCTGCGCATCCGATACGCCTACACCTATCGCATCGACTCCGACGAACCGCAGCATCTTCACATCGTCTGGGCTTGGACGGTCGGTCAGGTGCAATACCGCGACGTGTTCGACAACCACGCTCCGTTGTTCCACATCCTTTGTGTGCCGCTTTTGCGGCTTTTTGGCGAGCGACCGGACATCGTGATTCCGATGCGGCTCGCGATGCTTCCGCTGTTCGCGATCTGCCTGTGGTGCGTTTGCAAAATCGGCGCACGCTTGTATTCACCGCGTGTCGGGCTTTGGTCGGCAGTCATTGCAGGCTTCATGCCGCGTTTTTTTCAAACGTCGACGGAATATCGCACCGACGATTTGTGGGCCATGTTGTGGCTTGTTGCGGTCGCGATTTTAGTCACACAAAAACTCACGGCTAAACGCATCGCGAGCGCGGCATTTGTGCTCGGGTTGACATTTTCCGTCTCGATGAAAACGACGCTTTTGCTCGTGTCGCTGCTTGCCTCGGGTGCGGCTGTCGCCATTTTCGCGATGTGGAAGGAAGGTTTGCGTTTCGATCTGCGTCGCGTGCTGGTGGGCCTTGCAGCGACGAGCGCTATCCTCATTGTTCCAGCGATTTTGATCGCATTTTTCTGCTATAAAGACGCGTTGTCGGCCTGTTACTACTGCGTTATTCAGCATAATATCGTCCCGGGCCTCAAGCGTTGGTCGAATCTCAAGCTCCACAGCCTGCTTTTCGCAATCGAACTGCCGCTGGTGCTGAGCGCTGCGTATTTTCTTTTCCGCAAAAGCCGCGCGCCGTTCCCGATTCGCTTCGCACGCACGGTCACATTTTTGATTCCGCTGATTTATTACATCACGCTTTTCAGCTTTTGGCCGGACATCACGCGTGAAGATTATTTGCCATACTGCCCGCTCGCCGCACTCATTTTAGTGCCACCGCTCATCTTCATCGCAGACTGGCTCGCGCAGCGTTTCGCAAGGGCTCCGCTGCAGCAGATGATTCCATTCGCTGCCGCTGCGTTCGAAATGGCAATGATCATCGTCACAAACAAACCGTGGCACAATGATACACGACGTGATATCGTCATTTTTGCGGAAGCACTCCAGCTCACGCGTCCCGGCGAATACGTGATGGATGGAAAAGCGGGCGCGATTTTTCGACCGCGACCGTTTTACTACGCGCTCGAAACCATCACGCGCACGCGCATGAAAATGGGCCTGATTCCTGACAATATCGCAGAACGCCTCGTAGCGACGCACACCGCTATCGTCAGCACCGGCTCGTTCCTCGGCTGGGCGCGTTCATCGCAATTCGTGCGACAGAACTACCTCCCGGTCGGCACGCGTCCGGACAAATTTAACGTCCTCGGCAAAGTGATCCACGCATCGGACACGCCCGCGTGCGATGGCATTGGCTTCGACGTTGCGGTTCCAGAAAACTACGTCGTGCTCAATGACGGCGCGAAGTTTAGCGGCACGCTCGACGGGCAACCGCTCGACGGCCCGCGCCGGCTCGAAGCAGGTCATCATGAATTGCGAGGCGCGATTACCGGCAATGTCGACCTGTTCTGGAGCCGTGCTTGGGAAAACGGTTACGCGCCAAATCACGAGGCAGATCAATCCAGCCTCACCGCTAAGCACAAATCGAGATCGTCACACGATGTAAAAATTCCGTGGCTGCAACGCGTCATCGGTGCGTTAACGATGCGCTGATTACCCACAGCGGCCTCACTGTTGGCGAAATTCGCTTTTCGCGTGTGTTGCAAACGACTACTGGAGCAACCCGGCGTAGGAAAGTTCGCCGTCAATAATGCGGACGGCGGATGTGTAGGGGTGTTCCTCGGTTTTGGTGGTGTTGAAGATGTGGCGGACTTCGATGCCGCGAGCTTTGAGGTAATCGGATATGAGCGAGCGATGGCAGCGCCACCAGACGGCTTCGGCGCACATGATGGCGGTGCGCTGTTTTTTCGCGCAATCGAGCAGGCGCGCGATGCCGTCGTGAAATGGCTCGGTTTCCATGTAGTCGGCGTAACCGCGAAAGGCGGGATGATGCCATGCGGTGTTGCGCGAATCGGGTCGCGGCGAGCGGCGTCCGCCCAGCTCGGGGAAATGCGCGTAGTCGATGTGCTGCGCGGCGAGGCTCTCGCAGAGAGCGTCGCGGTTGAAGTGCGGAAAACGGCGTGAGCCGGGGAAGTGGCGGACGTCGCCGAGCAGTTCGATTTCGTGTGCGCGCAGCATCGCGATGAAGTCGTTGATCGGATGCGTAGAGTGGCCGATCGTCCAGATGCGCATTTTGCGGCTAGCCGATTTTTTTTTGAAAACGAAGCGCGCAGATGCAAAAAAGCGCAACGGCCATGAGCGCCAAAATTCCGAGCTCCGGCGCGAAATCGCCAAGGCTCGCGCCGCGCAAAATAATCGCGCGCATAAGCGAGATGAAATAGGTCGTCGGCAGCACGGCGCCGATCGCGTAGAAGACTGCGGGCATCGTTTCGCGCGGGAAGATGAAGCCGGAAAAGAAGACGCTCGGCATGATGAAGGTCATCGACATTTGCAGCGCTTGCATCTGGCTTTCGGCTTTGGTTGCAACGAGCAGCCCAAGGCTCAGCAGCGCGAATACGTAGATCAGCGTCGAGAGCATCATCACCGTCACGCTGCCGGCGATCGGCACATCGAAGACGAAACGCATGATCGAGAAAAGCAACACGGCCATTGTCATGCCGATGCAGAGATACGGCACGAGCTTTCCGAGCATGAGGCCCCATCGTGAAAGCGGGCTGGCGAGCAACTGCTCGAGCGTGCCGCGCTCGCGTTCGCGCACCACGGCCATCGCGGTCGCGAACGTCGTGCCGATTTGCAGCACCACGCCGATGACACCCGGCACGAAAAAGTTCGGGCTGCGCATCGTGGGGTTGTAAAGCATTTGCGGGCGGATCTCGACGGGGAAGCCGCGCCGGCCCGCTTCGCGCAGCAGGGTATTGGTCGATTGCAACAGCGCGACGGACATCGCGGTGTTTAGCGCTTGCAGCGCGGTCGTGGAATTCGAGCCATCGATGAGCACCTGCACGTGCGCAGTGCGGCCCGCGTGCAGTTCGCGTGTAAAATCGGGCGGAATTTGCATTCCGACATACGCGTGCCCTTTGCGAATCTCGGCGGAGAGTTCGGTGGCGCTGTGGACTTCGCCGATTTTGCGAAATGTTTGCGTGTTGATGAAGCGATCGACGAATTCGCGGCTCTCGACCGTGCGATCTTCGTCGAGCAGCACCATCGACATGTGTTTTACGTCATTATCCAATGCGTAACCAAACGCAATCATCTCGATGAGCGGCGGAAAGAGCATGAAAAAAAGCGTCATCGGGTCGCGCAACACGACGATGAATTCCTTGAACAGGATTGCGCCGAAGCCGCGGAAGGGATTGTTCATGCGTGCAGAAATCTAGATGAAAGCCCGGCGTTTGTCTTTTGAACAAATTCGCGCAACGCTCGTCGTAAGAAACAACTGGCCAAAGCGCCGGTGCAAACGCATAAAAACGCTTATGAAAATCGCTTCCTCGCTCGTCGTGTTGCTCTGCGCGTCGACCGTTTCACTCGCGCGCGACACCGCTTACCAGGCGCTCCGCGCCGTCGGCACCGAGCGGGGACAGGAGATTTTAAATCACGTCATCGAGGTGGACGGCCGCGCCGGCGCGCCACAGCCGAAAGCGTGGAGAATTGTCCTCGAGGACCAAGCCGCGCGCGGCGGAGTGCGCGAGCTGGAGGTGATCAACGGCAAGGTCGCTGCCGAGCGGACGCCGGTGAATGCCAATACTGGCGCTGTGAACGTGATGGATTTTCAAAAGTTGAATCTCGACTCGGCTGGCGCGTTCACGATTGCCGAGAAGGAAGCGAGCAAAGCGCACGTCGGTTTTGACAGCGCAGATTACACATTGCGCAGCGGCGACGAAGGACGTTCGCCGGTATGGGTCGTGCAATTGCTCGATCAATCCCATCACACAGTCGGCACGATGCACATCGCTGCGGACACGGGCGCGCTTGTGCGTAGCGACTTATATGGACGACAAGGCGGTGCGCCCGTCGTGCATGATATTGGCCCGGATGAGCATGTCGCCGCAGATACGACGATCGAAGATACGGGCGATACCGACGAGGATCATCCGCGCCTGCGCGTCGGTCATCGCATTAACAAAGCGCTGCATCAAGCGGGCGCGACGCTCGAAGAATTCTTCACCGGCAAACGCACGATCGACCGCAAGTATCGCGACGATCAGCAGGACGCGCGATAACTACGCGGCGTAATATTTCGGATACCGGTAATAGTAGTAATCCGGCATCTCGGTATCGACGCAGTTGAGCACGAGCCCGAGGATGTTCACCTGCCGCTGGTAAAGCGCATTCATGGAATTGCGCACCAGCCGCGCAGAGGTGAATTGCGCGCGGATGACCATCAATGTGCCGTCGAAGTTCGGCGAGATCGACGCAGTGTCGTCGGTCGCGAGAATTGGTGAGGTGTTGAAAATGACGAGATCGAAATTGCTTTTCCACTCGGCGAGCAGTTCGAGCAGTTTCGAGTCGAGCAACAACTCGCTCGATTGATTAGTCACCGGGCCGCGCGGGATGAGCGTGAGCGTCGGATACGCCGTGGTCTTCGCGACACTTTTCCACGGCATCTCATCACGTAAAATCGTCGAGAGACCAAACCGTCCATCGGTATCAAAAAGCGACGCCAAGTCACCGCGACGCAGGTCGGCATCGATGAGCAACACACGCGTTCCTGCAAGCGACATCGTGATGGCGAGATTGCTGGCGACCGTCGATTTACCTTCACCTGGAATCGAGCTGGTGATGAGCAGCGTTTTGAGTTCCGTCTGGTTCGGCAGGAAAATCAGCGATGAACGCAAGCTACGGAACGACTCCGCGTATGTATAACGCTCGTCTTCCTCTTGTAATAGAGGCAAACCGGATTCGATGCGGCTCGTGGTGACATCCGGGATTTGTCCGAGAATTGGCTCGGTGAACTGCTCGATGACCTCGGTCGTCGATGTGAAACGATCGTCCGCGCGATCCATTGCGACAAGCACGATCGCTCCTGCGCCGAGCCCGCAAAACAGGCCGATTAACAAGTGTAAGAACGCGCCGGGATTCACCTGCTCTGGCAAACTGGCGTGCTGCCAGATTTGCACATTGCCGGGATCGACTTCCTTGCCGATGCCGATTTCTTTGACGCTGGTGACCAGTTTTTCGTAAAGGCTTTTGCTGTTCGCGAGCGCATCTTTGAGATGCTGATATTCGGCGTCCTTAGTGCTCGCCTCCATCACCTTCTGGTTCCAGACGGCGATGCTCTTGTCCAGGCTCTCCATCTCGGCTTTAATCGCCACCACGCGCAATGAGGCGTTTTCCTTCGTTTGTTCCCTGATCGTCGCAAGCAACCGATCCAGGCTCGCGATATCCTCCTGGATTTCTTTGTATTTTGGATGCTCGGGCTTCCAAACTTTGCTGCGCTCGGCGAGTTCCGCTTTCTTTTGAATCAGCTCCTGCGATTTGAGCGCGTATTGCTGGTTGAATTCGTTCGCAACGGTCGATTCGGCTTCCGTCTTGCTGGTCGAGTCGCCGGAGGCAGGACGACTGAGCAACTGCTCGCTGCTCAGGTTTTCCAGCCGCTGCATTTCGGTAATGAGGTTCGCCTGTTTCGTTTTGAGATCGGAAAGATACTGCGATGACGTTCTCCCCTGCTCTTCCCAAAACGCCATGTTGTTTTGCTTGATGAACGCCTGCAGTTCGGCCTCGCGTTGATCGCACTCCTTGCCGAGCCGCGCGAGCTCGGTCGCGAATTGCGACTGCGTGCTTGTCATCGCATCATTCGCTTTTGTGCGTTTAATGTTGAGAAATTCCTCCATCACAGCGTCCACAAAACGTTGCGTATACTGCGCGCTTGCGCCACGGCCCGTGACGGTGATGATTGTCGTGCGCGGCTCGAGCGCGGGTATCACTTTGACTTTGCACGGCTGCAAGTTTGGCGCTTCGAGCGCGACCTTACGGCGCGCATTTTCGTAAACCTCCGGGTTTTCCAGCAGGTGAATCTGTGTGCCGTAAAAACCTTCCTCCTGCTCGCGATACTGCGCTCCTTCGGGAATCCTGATGCCGCCAGTGACCATGAGTAGACCGATGGATTCGAAAGTCGTCGATTGGGAAAAAATCACCCATCCCTGCCAGACAAGGCCCAAACCAATCGTGAGCATGAACAACCACCAGCGGCGTTTGATCAATCCGCGATAGCGGTAAAACTTCAGGCCAAACCGCGTGGTCCAATCACGCGACGGCGGCAGTGGGACAATCTCGGCATCCATATTTTAGAAATTGATGAGTTTCTGCGGGACGAAGATGTAGTCGCCGTCCTGCACTTCCACGTCGAGATCCGCCCGGCCTTTTTCGAGCACTGCGCCGACATCGATTTTTCGATTTTCCGTTTTCCCGTCGGGAAGTTTGCGCGTCAAACGCACACGAGCCTTGTCTGCAAATTGCGCGAAACCGCCAGCCTTCACGATGACTGTGCTAACCGTGAGTCTTTCGCCCGGATAGAAATCCTGTGGCGACGGCACGCGGACCAGGCCGGTCACATAAACTTTGCCTAACGAGCGTCGAACCTCGCGCTGGTCGATGCCGAGTTTTACCGTCGCTTTGTAATAATAACGCGACTCGAGCATATGCTTCGCATCCGCGGCCACCGCGTCGCAGGTGCGTCCGAGTGCGCGCACGCGACCGGCGTAAGGAATATCCAGCTCACCACTGTCGGTAACGCGCAATTTTACCGGCGGGTCGCGATCTTCCTGGATTGAAAATGTGACGATGTCGCCAACGCCTAGAGGCGTGCTCGGATCGGCTGCCACCCCCGCGCCGGAATATCC
>JAJPJG010000053.1 GCA_021324395.1 Spartobacteria bacterium
ATTTTTTCTGCGAAAAATGTGACGCGGTTTTTGACGTTCCGATGCGAAAAGCATTGCGGCTCGAGCAAGCGTGGGAGCTTCCCGGCGGCGCGTTGATCTCGCATCACGATGTGTCGTTCCGCGGCATCTGCCCGGCTTGCACAAAGAAAATTTCCAAAAAGAAAACCACAGCAAAATGAACTCACTCGTCATCAAAGATCTTCACGCCAGCGTCGCCGGAAACGAAATCGTGCGCGGCCTTTCGCTCGAAATCGAGCGCGGAAAAGTCCACGCGATCATGGGCCCGAACGGCTCCGGTAAAAGCACGCTCGCGAAAGTTTTGAGCGGCCATCCCGACTACGAAGTCGCGTCCGGCGAAATCCTGATGGACGGCGTAGACATTCGCGAAATGGAGCCGGACGAGCGTTCGCGCGCGGGGTTGTTTCTCGCGTTTCAATATCCGATGGAAATTCCCGGCGTCAGCAACGCGAACTTCATCCGCGCAGCCGTGCAGGCGCGCCTCGGCGAAGGCGAGGAACTGGATGCGACGGAGTTTTACGGCAGACTTTACGAGAAAATGGATCTGCTCGAAATCGACCGCACGTTCACTTCTCGCGCCGTTAACGAAGGCTTTTCCGGCGGCGAGAAAAAGCGAAACGAGATTTTGCAGATGGCGATGCTCGAGCCGAAATATGCGGTGCTCGACGAGACCGATTCCGGCCTCGACATCGACGCGTTGAAGATCGTCGCGAATGGCGTGAATACTTTGCGCGGACCGAATCTCGGCATTTTGCTCATCACCCACTACCAGCGCCTGCTGAACTACATCGTGCCCGATTACGTGCACGTGATGGTCAACGGCCGCATTGTTCGCGAAGGCGGCAAGGAGCTCGCGCTCGAACTCGAAGAGCGCGGTTACGACTGGATTAAAGACGAGATTTCAGAAGCAGCGACTGTTTAACCAGGAGAAAATCATGGCCACCGAAACCACTATCGATATCGATCGCAGCATCGGCGATTTTTCGTATCCCGAACAGCACACGTTTGACGCGGGCATCGGGCTGACGCGCGACACGGTTAATTACATCTCCGACGTCAAAAACGATCCCGACTGGGTGCGCGAATTCCGATTGAAAGCGCTCGAAGTTTTCGAGAGCAAGCCGCTGCCGACGCATTGGGCGAGCAAGGATCTCGAGGCAATCGATTTTCAAAAAATCCGCTACTATCTAGCAAACGGCCAGCGTGCGACGCGGTCGTGGGACGAGGTGCCGGAGGACGTAAAGCGCACGTTCGAGCGGCTCGGAATTCCGGAGCAGGAACGGAAATTTCTCGCGGGTGTCGAGGCGCAATTCGACAGCGAGGCGGTTTATTCCAACATCAAAAAAGCCGTCGGCGAACAGGGCGTGATTTTCGTTGGCTCGACCGAAGGGCTTAAAGAGCATCCGGAAATTTTTCGCAAGTGGTTCGGCAAAGTGATCCCGACCGGCGACAACAAATTCAGTGCTCTCAACAGCGCTGTATTCAGCGGTGGCTCGTTCATTTATGTGCCGCCGGGTGTAAAGGTAAAACATCCGTTGCAAGCCTATTTCCGCATCAACGCGGAGAACTTCGGACAGTTCGAACGGACACTGATCATCGCCGATGAAGGCAGTGAGGTGATGTATATGGAAGGTTGCACCGCGCCGAAATTCGAGACGGCGACGCTCCACAGCGCGGTCGTCGAACTCGTCGCGATGAAGGGCGCGAAGATCCAATACATAACCGTGCAAAACTGGTCGGCGAATGTTTTCAACCTCGTCACCAAGCGCGGTCTCGCGCACGAGGAAGCGGAGATCAAATGGATCGATTGCAACATCGGCTCGCGGCTCACGATGAAATATCCGGGCGTCGTGATGAAAGGCCGAAAAGCGCGCGGCGAAGTCATTAGCATCGCGCTCGCAGGCGACGGACAACACCAGGACACCGGCGCGAAAATGGTTCACGCTGCCGACGAGACGACCTCAAACATCATTTCAAAAAGCATCAGCATCGGCAAAGGTCGCGCGACGTATCGCGGACTCGTGCATGTGCCTAAGCACTTGAAGAACTGCAAAAATAACACCGAGTGTGACGCGCTGCTCATCAACTCCACGAGCCGCACGGACACGTATCCGGCGATCACCGTTCGCGGCACGGGCAACGCGGTGCAGCACGAAGCGAGCGTCAGCCAGGTCAGCGCCGAGCAGATTTTCTACATGATGCAGCGTGGCCTGACGGAAGGACAGGCGATGTCGCTGAGCGTTAACGGTTTTGTTAACGACCTCGTCCGCCAGTTCCCGATGGAATACAGCGTCGAATTAAAGCGCCTCATCGACCTCGAAATGGAGGGTTCGGTCGGTTAATGAGCACAGGCATTATCTCCACCGAAGAACGCGAACGCCTCAATCACGACGAGGCCGGACTCATAGTCATGGGCGGACCTGACGCGCTCGAAAATCATGCATTCGCCGACTGGTTCCGGCAGTTGCAATTCGAAGGCTGGGAAAGCTTCCAGCAACTCCCGATGCCCGCGCGCACCGACGAAGCATGGCGTTTCGCGAGCGTGAAGTCGCTCGACATTTCAGCCTACTCGCGTCCGCTGCCGGTGCCGGACGCCACGCAATCGGAGCTGATCGAGCGCTCCGTCGCATTGCACGATGTCGCGGGCCGGATGGTTTTCGCGAATGATCAGCTGCTCAAGCGCGAAATCCTCTCCGACACGCTCCGCAGCAAAGGCGTCATCTTTGAGCCGATCGAAAAAGCGGTCACGGAACACGCCGACATTTTCCGCAGCCATTTCATGACGCAGGATGTCGTGCTCGGCTCGAAGAAATTCGCAGCGCTGCACAAGGCATGGGTGAAAAGCGGCACGTTCCTTTACATCCCGCGCGATCTTGAGGTCGAATTGCCGATTGAGATTTACCACTGGCTGCATGGCGACGGCGGCTCGACGTTTCCGCACACGCTGCTGATTGCGGGCGAAAACAGCCGCGTCACGCTCGTCGATTACTTCGAGTCAACCGATGAAAATGCGAGCGGCTTCGCGTGCGGCGTGAATGATTTGTTCCTCGAAAGAGGCGCGAAACTCACTTACGTCAACGTGCAAAACTGGAGCCGCAAAACACTCGCGCTCCAGATCAACTCCACCGTGGTGGGTCGCGATGCGAATGCCGTCAGCATGAATGTCAATCTCGGCGCAAGCTATGCGCGCAGCGAATCGGTCAGCCGGCTCGTGGGCGAAGGCGGACGCAGCGATATGCTCGCGGTCAGCGTTGCCGAGGGCGAACAGGAGTTCGACCAGCGCACTTTGCAGGATCATCAACAGCCGAATACCGCGAGCGATCTGCTTTACAAAAACTCGCTCGCCGACAAAGCGCGCACAATTTTTGCCGGTCTCATTCGCGTCGAGCCGCACGCGCACAAAACCGACGCATATCAAAAGGTGCGCAATCTTTTACTCAGCGATGACGCCGAGGCAAACTCGATGCCCGGCCTCGAAATTCTCGCTGACGAAGTCCGCTGCACACACGGCGCAACGAGTGGCCAGATCGACGAAGAAGAGCTCTACTACATGCTATCGCGCGGCCTGACGCGTCAGCTCGCGCAGCAACTTATCGTCTTTGGCTTTCTAAATGAAGTCATCGAGCGGGTGGACAACGATGCAATCGGCGAGCATCTCGCAGCGCGATTGCACAGGAAGTTCGCCTGATTACTCGTTATTCGCCAATAACGGGAGAGCTTAACTTTTGCGATGTCAGCCAAAGCACAGTTTCCGGATGAGCAATCCGACGATGGTGAATTTCAAAGGCAGGAAGATGCGTTTCGTGATTCTGTCACAATTGATGGAACTTATCGCCCAGAGGTAAATCGCTATCACCTTTACATCTCGCTAGCTTGTCCTTGGGCTAGCCGCACATTCATCGTGCGGAACCTAATGGGGCTAGAGGACGCGATAGGTGTCACTGTTGTTGATCCCGTTCGTGATGAGCGCGGATGGGCTTTTCGGGACAGGCGGGGACATAGCTGTGATCCTATCAATGGCTTTAAATTTCTCAGCGAAGCTTATGCTGCGACTGATGCGAACTTCGATGGACGTGTTACCGTTCCAGTCCTTTGGGATAAGCAGACTCATCGCGTCGTCAACAATTCGGAAGATGACATCTGCCGTATGTTTGCTGAGGTCTTCAAGCCATTGGCAAAGCATCCCGTGGATCTCTTTCCAAGTGACATCAAAGAGAAACACGCGGAGCTGAGCGATTTCATCTACAACCAAGTCAACAACGGCGTTTACAAAGCAGGCTTTGCGACCAGCCAGAAAGCTTACGAAAAGCCATGCCGTGCCTTATTTGCCGCGCTCCATCAACTCGATGAGCGGTTAGCTACAAATCGATATCTTTTCGGCAATCGCATCGTCGAGGCTGATTGGCGGCTCTTTTGCACACTCGTGCGTTTCGATGCTGTTTACTACAGTCATTTCAAGTGCAACCTGCGCCGCATTCTCGACTACAGGAACCTGCAAGGCTATCTCATGGACCTATACCAGCAGTCAGGAATCGCTGAGACGGTCAACTTCGATCATATCAAACGGCATTACTACATTACGCACGACGACATCAATCCAACACGCATCGTTCCGATCGGCCCTGAGCTTGATCTTACGAAGCCGCATGGACGCGAACGCCTCGGCTGAGTTTATAAGCCAAGTATGCGCTCGTTTGATCAGCTTACCGAACGCGAGATTCTTGCGCTCGCCGTTTCACTCGAAGAAGAAGACGCGAAGATCTACGACAACTTTGTCGATGGCTTAAAGGGCAACTACCCGCAGCAGGCGGCGCAGTTAGAGGAAATGCGGAAGCAGGAAGATGGTCATCGTCATCGTTTGCTGGCTCTTTACCGCGAACGTTTCGGCGATCACGTGCCGCTTATTCGTCGTGAAGATGTTCGTGGTTTTGTAAAGCGTCGTCCGGTCTGGCTGGTAAGACCTTTAGGCATCAAAGCTGTGCAGAAAACCACGGAGCTCATGGAACTGGAGACGAAAAGGTTCTACGAAGCTTCCATGCGAAAGACTAGCGATGTCGGGATAAGACAGCTTCTCGGTGACCTGGCCGAGGAAGAACGTCACCACGCCGTTACCGCCGAGGAAATCGCGCATACAAAACTAAGTGATGAAGAGTCTGCAAGGCGTAAAAGACTATTCATTTTGCAAGTTATCCAGCCCGGCCTCGCCGGACTCATGGATGGCTCTGTCTCGACGCTAGCACCTTTGTTTGCCGCTGCATTCGCTACGCATAGCAGTTCGCAAACGTTGCAGGTAGGTCTCGCGGCAAGCTTAGGCGCGGGCATTAGCATGGGTTTTGCGGAAGCTTTGTCGGATGACGGCAGTCTTACCGGTCGCGGACATCCATGGGCGCGTGGCTTTGTTTGCGGCTTGATGACTACCGCTGGCGGACTAGGCCATAGCCTGCCTTATCTTATCTCCAATGTTTACACTGCGACCTCAGTGGCAGTCGCAGTGGTGTTGGTAGAGCTTGCGGTAATTGCCTGGGTGCGGCATCGCTTCATGGATACGCCGCTCACCTCGGCGATTGTGCAGATTGTGCTTGGCGGTTTGCTGGTGTTTCTAGTCGGAATCCTGATCGGCAGTTCTTAGTCGGGCTGTTATTTGTCACAAGCGCATTTGGGAAATCGACATTTCCCCGACAAAACGGACGATTTAAAGCTTTGCACAGGCTTCGTTTTCAAAATAATCGACAGGCTTTTCTCCCCGCGCGATGAAGTTGATTATCCAGATGCCATGTTACAATGAGGAGCAGACGCTCGGGATCGCTCTATCGGCGTTGCCGCGCACCGTGCCCGGCTTTGACAAAGTCGAGTGGCTGATCATCAACGATGGAAGCACGGATAAAACCGTCGAAGTAGCGCGGGCGCATGGCGTGGACCACATCGTGGACCTCGGCGGACATCGTGGACTGGCGCAGGGATTTCTCGCGGGGCTGGAGGCGGCGTTGCGCGCAGGCGCGGATGTGATCGTGAACACCGATGCGGACAACCAATACGAGGCGCAGGATATCCCGAAGCTCGTCGCGCCAATTCTCGCAGGCGAAGCGGAGATCGTCATCGGCGAGCGGCCGATCAGTGAGATCGAGCATTTTTCACCGGTTAAAAAGATGTTGCAACGGCTGGGAAGCTGGGTTGTTCGAATCGCGAGCGCCACGGACATTCCCGATGCGCCGAGCGGTTTCCGCGCGATCAGTCGCGAGGCGGCGATGCGCATGAACGTATTCAGCCCTTACACATACACGCTTGAGACAATCATCCAGGCGGGACAAAAAGGAATGCACATCGTCTCGGTGCCGGTTAGGACGAATCCGTTTCTTCGTCCGTCGCGGCTGATGAAAAGCATGGGCGCTTACATCAAGCGGTCGATTTTCACGATCGTGCGTATTTTCATGAGCTACAAACCGCTGCGGTTTTTTACCGTTTGCGGCACGGTGCCGTTCGCGGCCGGCTTTGCGATTGGCGTGCGTTGGGTGCTGCTCTTTTTACAAGACCCGACACGCGCCCACGTGCCGAGCCTCATTCTCGCGGCGATTCTGATTTTGATCGGCGTGCAGCTCTGGATTTTCGGTTTGATAGCGGATGTTATCGCGGTAAACCGCAAGCTGCTTGAGGACATCCAGCTCCGCGTGCGGAGGATGGAATTGAAATGAAGGAGCTTTTTGCGCGCGAGGCGCTGGCGCAGATTCCGAAAATCCTCACGCTGCAGGATCGAAATCCACACAGCCCCACCTACGGCTGTTTCGACCGCAATTTCTGGCATTACAAGATCATCGATTTTCCGAGCGGCATGTCGCAGGAGTTCGTCTGGCCGCTTGCGCTGGCGATGACATCCGATGCGCCGGAAAATCCATTTTTTCAAAACGCGATGCTGCGTGAATGGATCGAGGCGGGCATTCTCTACGCGGCACGCAGCGCGCATCCGGATGGATCGTGCGACGACTATTTTCCATTCGAAAAAGCGGGCGGCGCAGCGGCGTTCTCTCTGCTCGCGTGCGTGGAAAGCTACGAACTGCTCGGATTGCGCAACGAGGAAATGCTGAAATTTTTCCACAAGCGCGCCGACTGGCTCGCGCACCACCACGAAAGTGGACGTTTAACTAATCATCAGGCGCTCATTGTCCTTTGCCTCGAAAAAGTCGGGCGTCTGCTCGCGACGCAGGAATGGAACAGCGTGAAGGAAAAACGTCTACGCCGCGTGATGAAATGGCAAAACGAGGAAGGCTGGTTCCAGGAATACGAAGGCGCGGATCCCGGCTATCACACGCTTACGGTTGGATTGCTCGCGCAGATTTTCGAGCTAACGCCGTCGGACGAAATCAAAGCCGCGCTTGAAAAAGCGGTCACATTCGCGGCGGAGTTTGTGCATCCGGATGGATCATTCGGCGGCGAATATACGAGCCGCAACACCTACAACTTTTTTCCGCACGGTTTCGAACTCGCGGCCCGCTGGCTGCCGTCGGCTACGGCAATCAACGACCAGTTTTTGCGCGGTCTGCAAAACGGACTCGCTCCTTGCTACGCAGACGATCACATCATCGGCCATCACACGTGGAGCTATCTGCTTGCATGGAAAAATTTCGCGCCGCTGCGCGCAAATATCATGCGTTCGGGGGAGCCGAAGACATTCAAAAACGCCGGGCTGCAAATCGAGCGCCGCGATGGCTGCGAGCTTTATCTCGCGCTGAACAAAGGCGGCGCATTCAAATTTTTCCGCGACGGCAAACTCGTCGCATCGGACACGCAGTTTTCACTACTCGTTAAACAAGGAAAAAAGACGCGCAATGCCGTCGGTCACCTTGTCGGCAAATACGACGTGCAATCCGCGGATAACAGCGTCGCGATTTCGGGCAAACTCGGCTGGGCGAAAACGAAACAGATGACGACGTTTAATCTCGTCGTGCTCCGTTTCCTCATGCTCAGCATCGGTCGCTTTTTCCCGAACCTCATCCGCAAGCTGCTGCAGATGCTTTTGATCACGGGAAAAAAAGCGGCGCCGTTTTCATTCGAGCGAAAGATCGAACTGACCAATGGCCAACTGATCGTAAACGATGCGTTGCGCACCGAAAAATGGGACGACGTAATCGCTGCCGGCATCGGCTGCGCGCAGACCTCGATTTACGTCGTGATGAGCCGAACCTTCCAGGCCGGGCAAATGCAGCCGTGGCTTGACCTCACAGAAAAAGTGCGGAAGCTCGCGCCCGGCGAGCCGCTCAAGGTGGAACGCACTTTTTAAATGAAACGCATCCTCTCGATTTTCATCAGCCTCGCGATTCTCGCGATTATTTACTGGAAGCTGAACAAGCACGGCCAGCTCCACGAGCTCGCGCAGGTATTCGCAAATTGCGATCGCGTCTGGATGGCCGCGAGCCTGGCGATGGTTGTGCCGCTCACTCTTTTCACGTCATGGCGACTCCAGCAGCTCATGCCGCAACGAGGACAGCTCGGTTTTGGCGAAGCGAACAAACTCATCCTCGTCGCCAGTGTGTTAAATCTCGTTTTGCCGTCCAAAATGGGCGACATCGCAAAGGCGTGGTTCATGCGCGAGCGCGGACACATGAGCGGCGCGCTGTCGCTCTCGCTCGTCGTGTTTGAAAAAGCGACCGACATGCTCTCGCTGCTTTGGTGGTGTGTGTTCGGGCTCGCGTGGATCAAAATTTCCGGCGCGCAGGCGCTCGATGCATTTGGCTCACCCGCGTTTTACTGGCTCGCGGTGCTCGTCGTTGGAGGAAGCCTTGCGCTCGGCACGCTGCTGATCGGCTCGGAAAATTTCGCGCACTTCTTTTTTGTCACCGGCCGCAAACTCGCGCCCGCAAAATTCAGCGGCAAACTCGCGAAGTTGCAGGAAGCGTGGAGCGAGATGCACGGCTATTTTTGGAAAAGCAAAGCACAGCTTTTGAAGGTGTCGCTGACGTCAATATTCATTTGGTTTTTGCACCTTCTGCAAATCTGGATGTTCATTCTCGCGCTGAAAGCATGGGCGCCGTTTCTCGCGAATCTCGCTCTTTCACCGCTCGCGATTCTCGCGGGTCTGCTCCCGCTGACATTCGCCGGCGTCGGCACGCGCGACGCGGCACTCGTGCTTTTTTACAAACCGTATTTTCCCGCAGCGACCGCAGCCGCGCTCGGCCTGCTCTGCACCGCGCGTTATCTGCTGCCGGCCATCGGCGGCGCACCGTTTGTCGGCGAATATTTCCAAATCGCAAAACGCATTTCAAAAAATCCGCAAACCGCGGAAGCCTGACGTGGATACACACAAAGCAAAACAATCGATAATTGAGCGCATGGTCTGGTTTGTTGTCGGAGGCATCGGCAGCGCCGGGGCGAACACTCTTTTCACGCAATTTTTCGACCATACGCTGCACTGGCGCACCGGGCCGTCGCTCGCCGTCAGCTTCGGCATCATGACGACGTTCTTTTTTTTCTGGAACTACTTCATCAATTTCCGCACGTCGGTGGTCTGGAAAGATTGCCTCTGGCGTTATCTCGGCTCCGTCGCAGTTTGCTACGGGCTGAATCTGCTCATCAGCTTTAGCGCGATTAAAAAACTTGGAGTGGAAGGCTCGCTAGCGCGTCTGGCGATTATCACGGTTGTTTTAAGCATCACCGGCGGTGTGAAATTCCTGCTATATCATTTCTGGGTCTTCCCGCATGCCGCCAATGAATCCGCCGGCGCCGTCAAAGCCTGACGGCAGCGCGAACAACGCGCCGGGCCTGCGCGTAATTTTGCTCTGGTGTTTGCCGGCGCTGATCGTCGGCCTCGTGCTGCGCGTGCGGCTTTGTCATCACGAGCCGTTCGCATTTTTTAATTCCGACGCGTTCGATTTCCTCCACACCAGCGTCAGCCTGCACGACGGACACGGTTTTGCGGTCCACTGGAAAAAGACGTTTTTAGTTCCGGTCGTCTACTGGCTTTTCACTTTGACGGGCGCGCCGATCGCGATTGCAATTCCGCTCCTTCAGCACTTGCTCGGCATTCTGCTCATCGTTTTTTCCGGCGTGCTTGGCGCGCGAATTTTCCGTCATTGGAAAATATTTGTCCCGCTCGTAACGCTGCTTTTCGCGATCAATCCGAGCCTGCTCTACTACGAACATTCGCTAATGGCGGAGACGATTTTTGTCTTTTGCATTTTCATCATGGCTCTCGCTGCGATGCGTTACATTCGCACACGCTCGATCTCGGCGCTCGCAACGATGTCGCTGGCTGTTTTTTTTGCTGCAGGCGTGCGGCCGGAAGGCAAATACTTCGTTCTTTTTCCGGTGCTGCTTTTGGTGTTAACGGAATTTCGCAAGCCGCTGCGGCTGGTAATCGGTTGTATAACGATGTTCATCGCCCTCGGACTAGCAACTTTGTTAAACCCGCGCGGAAACGAAGCCGGTGCGATGCTCGTTACTTCGCTAATTCATCTCGTGCCCGACGACCTCAAGTCGGCGCCCGATTTCGCACCGCGCGTTCTGCCGCTGCGCGATCAGGCCGCGCTTGACTGGCAAAAATTTGACCGCAATAGACTTCGCATTTCCCCTAACTGGCACGCGAATCTCCGCAAGCTCGTGCTGAATGCGGCTGTGGGTTATCTCCGCATCGGGGCTTTGCCGGACAACGAAAAATTCGCGCGCGTAAATCAACTTCTGCTCAAGGTCGGCAGGGAAATTTGTCTGCGTCGTCCGCTGCCGGTGCTCGGTGTTACCGCTAAAAAAGCAATGTGCACGATCAACGAAATCCCCGCGCCTTCGACCGACGCCGGGACGCTGCACAGCAAACACGAAATCGTGCTCATCAACGGCGCGCCGGCGCCTGAATATGCGCATTTGCTTTTCGGTCGCGATTTGCAAACACCAGAAGAGACGCGCGCATTTATCGAAAGTCACTACCGTCCGAGCGTGCCTTGGTTTAACACACTGCGCGTCCGCTGGCTCATGGCGTTGCGCAAAGGCGCGTTACCTCGCAAAACGTGGGATTTTGCCGGCATTGTCTGGCCGGGCATTCCGCCGGTTTACGTCATTGCAATCGCCGGATTGTTCTTATCGATTCTGCGCAAAAATGAGCTACGTCCGCTGTTCATCAGTCTTGGTTTTACGCTCGCTCTTGTCGCGGCCATGCTTTTTCTCAGCGGCAACGTGCGCGTCCGCTACCGATTTTTTCTCGAGCCGTTTTGGATTCTCTACGCTGCGATTTTGTGCGACATCGTCGCTGTGAAAATCACAGCCGCGACGCTCGGATTGAAAAGGCGCGCCGCACCATGAGCAGCGCCGCAATTTTACCAAATCAAAGCCGTGTCACGCCGTTTCGCGCGATCCTGTTTGCGATTTTCGCGCTCATCGTCTGCGCTTTTATTTTCGGCGGCGCAATGTGGCAGGAGGTGCATCAGGATGAGCATCAATTCGTCGCGCCCGCGACCGTTTTCGCGCGCCACGGACTTTTGCCTTACAAGGATTTCCCGCTCTTTCACACGCCGAATCTCGTCTTTGTCTACGGCGCGCTGGACAAAGTTTTTACGTCGCCCCTGCTCGCCGCCCGCAGTTTTTGTGTCCTTTGTTTCGCTCTGACCGCGCTGCTGCTCGGCTGGCAAACGCGCGCATCGCTCATCCAGCGGCCCGCGTGGACGCGTGATGTTGCTTCGATATGCGCGGTCCTTTTTTTTGTGACCGCGGCAGTTTTCGCAAATGTTGCGCGACTGGCGTGGAATCATGCTCTGCCTATGTTGCTCGTTGTTTGCGCGTTTCTTTTGCACATCAAAGCCGCACGGCAAAAGCGCGGCGGTGCGGCTCTTTTCGTCAGCGGAATTTGTCTCGGATTCGCAATCGGGACGCGCATCAGTTTCGCGCCACTGGTCGCACCATTCGGACTCGCGGTTTTTCTTCTGCCAAATTTTCGCGCGCGCGAAAAATGGCATGGCGCTGCACTTTTTTCCGCGGGCGTTTTGCTCGCAATGCTGCCGAGCCTGTGGCTGCTCGCGAAATATCCCGAGCAGTTTTGGTTCGGAAATTTTACCTATCCAAAACTCTCGCTTATCTGGCGGCGGCATCCGATGAATGCGCCGGATCTCGCGCAATTCGCCGATTCGCAGCGCGGCTTTTTCGACCCGCTGCACGAAGGGATGAAAGGTCTGCCGTTGCGCGAAAAGATGCGCAGTTTCTGGTCAGAAACGGTGAAACCGAATGGACCAATTTTCATCGTGTTTACGCTCGTTGGCCTGCCGGCTTGCTGCTGCGCGCTTGTGCGAAACTGGCGCGCACATTTCAATGTGCTGCTGCTTTTCCTCGTGCTGCCATTTTTGCTGATGGGCTGCATCGCGCCATCGCGTTACCACGTGCAGTATTTCTATCCGCTGCTGCCGTTCCTCATTCTGGGCTCAGCTTTTGGTTTCGGTTTTCTCGAAAATCGCATCGCGAAAATCTCCGCGGGCTTTGCCGCAATCATGTGCGTCGTCGCGCTGGCGATTTGCTCGTATCAACCTTTCGCGATGCTTTTGACTCCGTCAAAATGGGCGCCAATTCGTGCGCATGCGGCAGGCGTGGAAATCCGGCGTCTCATTGGCGGCACCGGCAAAGTGCTCACGTTTGCGCCGATGATACCGCAGGAAGGCGGTGTCGATATTTACCCGGAATTTGCCCTCGGGCCATTCGCGTGGCGGAGCGCGCATTTGATTCCCGCCGACAAACGGCAGCGGCTCCATCTTGTCTCGGTTTTCGACATCGATGCGTTGCTCGCGTCCGATCCGCCGCGCGCGATTTACCTGCGCGAAAAAGATACCGAGATCAACGTTCCCCTGCTCCACTTTGCGAAAGCGCATAACTACACGCGACACACCGTCGGCGGCTACGTGCTTTGGGTTGCGCCGGAGCAATCGTAAGCGAATGGAAAACGCAAAAAGTTCCGATTTCGCGTGGCGCAAAGTGGGTTGGCTTTGCGTGCCGGCGCTAATCGTCGCAGCGATCATCCGCATTGTGATGAGCCGACATTTGCCGCTCGCTTATTTCAATCAGGACGCGCTTGGTTTTCTCGAAACAACGCGCGGCCTGCTGGAGCGGGACGAATTTGTCGTGAATCGCAAACGGACGCTGCTCGTTCCGCTGCTCTACTGGTTGTTAAGCGTCATCAATCTGCCGATTGCGCTCGTCATCCCGCTCATTCAGCACGCGCTTGGTTGCGTGATGATCGCGATGTTCGGAGTGATGGGCCGCTTGTTGTTTAGCACGTGGAAAATACTCGTCGTTCTGCTCACGTTGCTGCTCGCGATCGATCCGAACCTGCTTTTTTACGAGCACTTTCTCATGGCGGAATCGCTGTTCCTGTTTTTCATCGTGCTGATGGTTGCCGCCGGCGCCTGGCATGTTATTGCGCGAACGTGGCTGAGTTTCGGCGCGCTAGTGACCAGTTATTTTCTTGCAGCATGCACACGACCGGAAGGCAGATTGTTTTTACTGTTTCCGCTGGTGCTTATCGCATTGTTAAACTGGCGAAAATGGCGCCTGCTGGCAATCCAACTGGCCGCGCTCGGCGTAACCGCGCTGGTTTTTTCGAGCCTCAAATCCGGCAACGAAGGCGGGCTGCTGCTTTACACGTGGATCGTGCACCTGACGCCCGACACGCTGCGGAGCGCGCCCGATTTTCCACCGGTGATCGGAGACATCAAACGCTCCGCCGCCGATGACTGGAAAAAGCACGACAAGCGGCTCTCCGAGATGCCCGTTGGCTGGCAATTTAAAAAACGGCGCGAGATTTTGCACGCGGTCGGCGCATATCTCGGCACGACTTCGCTGCCGCCGGACGAGCAATTTCGCGCGGCGAACAAATTCTGCACGCGCGTTGCACTCGAAACGTGTTTGCGACGTCCATTCGCTGTGCTGTTTGTCGGTTTGAAAAAAGGCATTGGCAAAATTCGCGATCTCACCGGCGGCAAACTCGATCGCGGCGTATTGCAGCAAAAGCCGGCGAACGCGCTCGATCTTCAGCCGGATGCAACAAAATTGCTCGTCGGCACCGATCTGCGCACGCCGACCGAAGCCGAAAAATTCGTGCGTGCGCATTATCCGGCGCAACTGAAATGGTTCAACAGCCTCTACGACCACTGGCGCGCTGCACTGAACGCATTGTCCATTCCGCGCAAAGATTGGAAATTTGCAGGCGCAACCTGGCCACCGATTCCGCTTTTTTACATCGCATCCATCGCCGGTCTGCTGATCGCCGTTGAGAAAAAATCGCCGATGCGTTTCTGGCACATCAGCATCGGTGTTTGCTTTTTGTTCGCGTTGCTCCTCGTGTTCATGACGGCAAATGTCCGCGGACGCTTCCGTTTCTTTCTCGAGCCGTTTTGGCTGCTTTACTTTTTCGTGCTCATCGATTTTCTCCTTGTGAAAATTGCGACGCTTCGCGGCCGGCGCACAACGGGTTGACAATGTTTTACGCCACCCACTAGCTTCGCCCGGTGCAACGCGAAAAATACAGGCGCATTCTCGAGTTTTTGAAAAATCCGCCGCGCTGGCTGGAGATTTTGCTGTGGGTGCTCGTCATCGCGTCGGCTATCGGCATTCGCGTTTTCCTCATCCATCGACTGCCGGTCGCGCTCTGGTCGAAGGACGCGGGCTCTTACGCGAACTCGGCATTTCACTGGGTTCACACCGGGCAATGGGCGACCGATCCGCGGCGCGGCGCAATTTACTCGCTGCTCATCGCCGCATGCACGAAAGCGACGGACAGCATCAACTCCGTCATGGTCACGCAACACGCGCTCGGCGCGATCGCGGTCATCGTCGCGATCATCGCGTTGCGGGCGATGTGCGGACGCGCTGCGTTGATTCCATTTGCGCTCTGTAGTTACGCGTATGCGGTTTACGGTTTGCCGATTTATCTCGAGCAGCTCATTCGCAACGAAACGCTGCTCTTTTTCTTCAGCTCGATCGCTTTTTCGACGTGGCTTTTTGAAATCAAATGGAAGCAACCGCACTGGCTCTGGCTCAGCGGCATCAGCGCGGGGCTTTGCATGCTGACAAAGCCGGTGTTCCATCCGTTTGCCGTGATGGTGGTCGTCGCCTGTATCTGGCTGCATCGCCGCGAACGGTTGACCGCCGTAAAGCGTATCGCGATTTTCATCGTTGCGTTTGCGCTTCCATTCGCGAGCGTAAAAATGCTGAACGCGCTAACGATTCACAACCGTCCGCCGGAACCGCAGGCGGGCATTTTGCTTTACGGGCGAACGGCGCAATTTACCGATCTCGAAGGCGGCATCGAACCGGAAATCAAAGGACAAATCCGTGACGAGATTTTGTATTACCGGCAGCATCTGAATCTCGGCAACAACTGGATTTTGAAACAATCCGTCGTCCCGCATTTGCAGCGGATTCTCTACGCGCAAGGCAAGCTGCCAGCGGATCTCGAGAAGCTCTGCAAGCGGCTCGCCTTCGAGGCAATCAAAACGCACAAACTCGAATACGCAAAGCAGGTGCTGCACGATTTGAATCAGGTCAATTTCAAACAAGCATCGCGCGTCGATTCGCCGAAATACACCGATCTTGCCTCGGCAAAGAGAACGCTGGTGAGCCGCAACGAGCGCGATCCGCTGATTCATGTGCACGAAACTACGGCGGTGCTCGATGCGCGAATGCCACCCGCCATCGACGCGCACGCCGCACGGAAGGTTTTCTCATTTTATCATCACTGGGCGAATTCCGCGTGGCTCTTCCGCGTAGTGCCGGTGTTTTTAACGACGTTGATCCTTCCGTTGCTCGTCTTTTTTCGGCGAGACGAAACGCAACCGTGGTGGCTCGGCGCGGCGGCGCTCTGGTTTTTTACGATGGTTCTGCTCTGCACCGTCGGGCGTCCGCTGGACCGTTACGTCATTCCGGTCGTGCCGGTGATGTTTTGGACATTGTCGGCCGGCGTCATCTTTCTGTGGGAACGGCTGCTGATTTTGTTCGAGAAAAAAATCGAAGGACGCTAGGAACATCGTTTCCCATGGACGTTTCAAAGCTCTCCGTCAGCATTCTCATTCCCGCCTACAACGAGGAAGGCGCGCTCGCCGAAACCGTCGCGACGATCTCGAAATTGCGTCCGCACTTTGCCGATCTCGAACTCGTCGTTATCAATGACGGCTCGCGCGATCGCACGGGCGAAATCGCGCGCTCTTTGCCGGTCACGCTGATCGAGCACGTGGTCAATCGCGGCTACGGCGCGGCGCTGAAAACCGGAATGGCCCGCGCGAAGCACGACATCATCGTGATCGCCGACGCCGACGGAACGTATCCGCTCGACGACATTCCGAAGCTCGCCGCGGACATGGACCAATTCGACATGGTCGTCGGCGCGCGCACCGGCGAAAATGTGCAGATCCCGCTCGTGCGCCGGCCCGCGAAATGGATGATCACAAAACTCGCGCAATATCTCAGCCAGCAGCCGATTCCCGACCTCAATTCCGGTCTGCGCATTTTCCGCAAAGACGTCGCGCTCCGTTTTCTCACGCTTTACCCGGACGGCTTTTCGTTCACGACGACGATCACGCTCGCGATGCTGACGAATCACTACCGCGTGAAGTTTGTGCCGATAAATTATCTGCGCCGTGTCGGCAAATCGTCGATTCATCCCGTTCGCGACACGGTAAATTTCACGATCCTCATCATCCGCATCTGCGCTTATTTCAAACCGCTCAACGTCTTCGTTCCGCCGGCGCTGTTGTTCATCGTGCTCGGCATGATCAAAGGGTTCGTCGATTACAGTCATGAGCATCATCTCGGCCTGCTCGCAGTCAGCCTTGCATTGACGGGTGTGCAGATGGTCTTCATCGGTTTGCTCGCCGATTTGATCGATCAACGAATGAAGCTGTAGCGATGGGAAATTCGATCGACCACGGAAGTCAACGCAGCACGATTCGCGAGATGCTGCTGTGGTGCGCGCCGGCGCTCGCCGTCGGCTTTTTCCTGCGCGCGCTGCTGACGTGGGCGCTGCCGTATGGCTACATCCAGTTCGACTCGATCGATTTTCTCGAGACGCCGTATTACCTCATCGCAAAACATCAATGGGTCGTGCAGTCGAAGCGCTCGTTTTTAGTGCCGCTCACTTACACGTTTCCATTTTTACTGCATCTGCCGGCGCTGATTTTCATCCCGCTCGGACAGCATTTTCTCGGGCTCGTGCAAATCGTCATGACCGGTGCAATTGTGCGTTTTTGGTTCGCGAAATGGCGTTGGTTCCTCATTCCTGTCACGCTGATGATCGCGATCAGCCCATGGCTGCTGTGGTATGAGCACGCGCTCATGGGCGAAGCGGAGTATGTGTTTCTGCTCATCGCCGTTGCATTCACCGGCACGCTCTGGGCGCGCGATCCGCGACCGAAACGCTTCGCGCTTTTCTGGCTCGCGCTGTTTCTCTGCGCCAGCTCGCGCGGCGAAGGAAAGCTCTTCCTGCTCTTCGGCGTGCTTGTGGTTCCACTGGTGCTATGGCGCGAACGCAGGCGGATGCTTGTCCATTTCGCGATCTCCGCTGTGCTCGCGCTCGTTTTGTTCAAGGCGATCCGCAGTCCGTCGAATGCATCGACCAATCTCTACGCGTCGCTGCTACACTACGCACCGGACCATTTTAAATCCGATCCCGACATCGAGCCATATCTCGCGCCGATTCGCGACAAAGTGAAAGCGCAGAACCTCGCCTATCCAGCCGATTCGGTGCAGGTGGCAAAACGAATCCAGGACGGCATCGACGATTACATGGCGAAAAAAATGCCGGACGCTTCCACGAAGAACCGTCGTCGCGCAGGCGCGAAAATTCTCAATCGTTTGTCGGTGCAAATCCTGCGCGATCATCCGCTCGAAGTGTTCGGGCTGCCGCTGGTGAAATGGCGGCTCGCGGTTGACAGCTGGATGAGTGGCGATTTCGACGACCATTTTCTCCACGAAAAACAAAAGTATTCGTTTAAACGCGACCCATGGGTCGGTGCGGATCTCGGAAAAGGTCTGGTCGGTCGCAATATGAGCGCTGCGGAAGTGGATCGCTTCATCGACGAACATTACGACGCGCATCGCACTCGCTGGTTTTCAAAACTGGCGCACGCCTGGAACAAGGCCCTCATCGCCGTGCGCACACCGGACCACCCAATGCCGCAACCGCCGAACATCGAGAAAGAACGCGAGCCGCGCAAACGCTGGGTCCACGATTACATCGGCGGCGTCAAAGGCGGACGCACGATGATTCCCGGCGTGCCGTTCTTTTACATCATCGCGCTCGGCGGAATGCTCCTTGCGATTTTCCGCAGGTCGCCGTTGCGCGAAGCGCAGCTCGCATGGGCAATCACGCTCCTGATCGCGTGGTATGCGGTGCTGATGGTCGGCGACACGATCGCGCGCTATTCATTCGCGTATCAGCCGTTTTGCGTGGTCTTCTTCTTCGCGTTTTTCGACTTCGTCGCGGCGCGAATCGGAAAACAGCCAGCCGCGAACTAAGCCGGCAGCGGTGCGTGCGATTTCCGGCGCGCGAGAAGACCTCGCACTGCGACGACGATGGTATCGATCAGCAGCAGAATGTAGAGATACCAGAATGGCTCGAACACGAAACGGAAGCGCGGCTTCACATTCGCCGTCAGCATGATCACGAAAAACAAGCCGAGCACGTTCAGTCCCCACAAAATGTAAACCCACTGTAACGCACCGCGGCGAAACAGCGAAAATAGAATTCCGGCGAACGCGAGCAGGTAGAAAAACGACACGCCGGAGAGACGCGCGCCGTGATGTTTCCAATCGTGCAGGCGCGGGCTAAGCGTCGCGAGATGCCAGTAATGGTGCAACCGGTCGAACCACTCCACGCCCGAGGCGACGTAATGATCGCGCACCCACTGCTCGACCTCCTCGCGCGTCTTCAGCTCGCGCCCGGTCAGCCGTTTCGCGAGCGCGCTCGTTAGCCGCATGTCGCCGGTGAACGCATCCATTTGCCGGTCCGTTAGCGTATTCTGCGCAAAGCCGCTGCTGCTCGCATCCGCCGAGCTGTTGCGGAATTTATAAAACGCGAGCATCGGCAATTTTGGCAGCGCACGCAGACAGGTTTCCTTCGCGAGCTTCCGGCAGAAATCGTTCACGTCCTGATCGTGATGCGGCGTGCCGAATTCGGGATGGCTCTCCAGATACGAGTTCACCATCGTGCCGATTTCCTTCCGCTCTTTCACCTTTGCGAAGTAGGGAAACTTTTGCCATTCATCCAGCAGCCGCTTTTGCAGCGGAGCGACGTAGTTTTCAAAACCCGGCGCATATTTCACGTGCGCCGGTGTCAGATACGCGACCGACGTGTAAAGCAGCAGCCCCGCTTGGTCCGTGCGTGTGATGAAATGCGTGCCGATCGCCAGCGCGATAACCATCGGCACTGCCTTCACAAAAATCGTCCGCTCTTTCCAGAGCACCACCGCCACCAGCGCGATGCCAAAAATAAACATCAGCTTCCCCTCCGGACGCGAACCCGCCGTCAGGAAAAGCGCCACGCACAAAAACGCAAACGCATGCCAGCTCCTGCGCAGCGCGAACACCGACGCCGCAAACACCAGTAGCACCATGCAAAACACATAGAGCGCCTCCGCCATCAGCGTATGCTCATACCAGAGCAGCGACGGATTCACCGCAGCAACCAGCGTCAGCGGCACGATGAACCATTTCCAATGCGTAAACCAAAACCGGCAGACGCCGCCGATCAGCAAAATCATCACCAGCCCGCAGAGATGCTGGAAAACCGGAATCGCGATCAGCGCCGGCACCCCGATGAAAAACGGCACGCTATAAACAATCGGCTGAAGGAAAGTCTTCTTTCCGTGAATGCGGAACTGATGCTTGTAAATCAGCTTATACGGCGTCCCGAGAAAATCCGGCGTATCCACCGTGCAGTAGCCATACGGCAAAGCCACCAGCAGCGCCGTGCGCAGCAGAAAACCGACGATAAGTGCCGGCAGACACCACATAATCACTTCACGGACCCGCGAGTCGCGCAGCCAGTTGCGCAGGGATTCTTTAAGACCAGACACGGCGCGGACGCTAGCAAACCACTTTCCAATTGCAAACCCCAAAGCAGCGCGCCCGGGGTGACTCGAACACCCGACCCACGGATTAGAAATCCGTTGCTCTATCCGGCTGAGCTACGGGCGCATTTTCGCGGAAGCAAGCCTTTACTAAACGTGCACAGCGACCCCCGCAAGCTCGTCTTTGCCGGGCACTGTAAAAAGCGGGACGAAGCCGATGCGGCGGCACTCCTCAACGTGAGACGGTCACGTCCCAATCTAAAAGGAGCGCCGTTAAATCCAAAACGCGCACGGCTAAATCGCAAAAGTCCGCGCCTAAATCGCGAACGCCCATTCTTAGACCGCGAACACTTTCTCCTAAACCGAGCGCACCGTCGCCTCAACCACGAACCTCCTCACCTAAACGCAAAACCTAAAATGCGATGCGGGAATACGCGGTTTATTTAAAAAAGAGATTGTCATTTCGCCAAAGCTCGCTAGCGTTTCCGCCCCATGCCAAAACCGATCTCACGTCGCAAGACGAAGAAGGCCGTGGCCAAGCGCTTTAAAGTGACTGGCACCGGCAAGATATTGCGCGCGCACGCTTCGCGCCGGCATTTGCTCGCGTCGAAAAGCGCGAAACGCAAACGCCATCTCGCGAAAGCCGGCCTGGTCCATGAGACCGACGTCGCGCGCATCAAGGAAAACCTGCCGTTCAGTTAAATCTGGCATTCGGGTTTTCATTTTGGATTTTTTTCCAAAGTGCGTAATCCGAGGCAGAGACAAAGCCGGTCGCCTGTTCCGATAAATCGGAGCGTATGAGCGAATGAGGTGACGGGCTTTTTAACCAAAAAACAATTCGCTCAAAGAAAAATGAAAGGTTCGATTTAGGTGAAGGACGCGGAAGCATAAACTTCCTGGATCCTAAATCCTAAATCCTAAATTAAAAATGCCACGCGCCACTAATTCACCCGCCAGCCGCGAACGCCGCAAACGTCTTTTGGATAAAGCCAAAGGTTATCGCGGTCGCCGCAGCAAACTTTTCCGCTACGCGAAAAACGCGATCATGAAGTCGGAATACTGGTCGTATCGCGACCGGAAGACCCGCAAACGCAATTTCCGCATGTTGTGGGTGCAGCGCATCAACGCCGCAACCCGCGCACACGGCATCACCTACAGCCGCTTCATGGAAGGGCTCAAGTCGACCGGCCTCGGCCTTGACCGCAAGGTGCTCGCCGATATCGCGGTGACTGACGAAGCGGCGTTCAAGGCGATCGTCGATCGCGTCGTCAAGGCGCTCGGCGAAAAGTCGAAAGCGGCGTAACGAATTGCTGATTTTTGATTGCTGATTGCTGATTTGAGAAACAAGCGATGCCTGTCGGCACGCTTTAATCAGCAATTGACAATTTGCAATTAGCAATGGAATCGCAACTCGAACAAATCCGCGCGGAAGCGCTCGCGGAAATCGATGCCGCGGCTGACGAGGCCGCGCTCGAAGCTGCGCGCGTAAAATATCTCGGCCGCAGCGGCAGTGTCTCGCTCGCAAGCGAGGGCATGAAGACGCTGTCGAAGGAGGAAAAGCCGCGCATCGGGAAGTTGCTGAACGAAGTGCGGCAGTCCGTCACGGGCGCGCTCGATTCACGCAAAGCCGCGCTGGAGGCGCAACGCGACACGGCGGCATTCGCCGATATCGACGTGACGCTGCCGGGCACGCCTGTGCGCATCGGCGCGCTGCATCCGATCACGCAGTTGCAGGATCGCGCGATCCAGATTTTCCGCCGCATGGGTTTCGTGCTCGCGGATGGGCCGGACATCGAGACGGAGTTCCATTGCTTCGACGCGCTCAACACGCCCGCCGATCATCCGGCGCGCAACGAGCAGGACACCTTTTATTTGGCCGATGGCCGCCTGCTGCGCACGCACACATCGACGATCCAGATTCGCACGATGGAATCGCAGCCGCCGCCGGTGCGCATCATCGGCCCCGGCGCGGCGTATCGGCGCGACGAAGTGGACGCGACGCACCTCGCGCAGTTCAACCAGATGGAAGGGCTCTACGTCGATGAGCAGGTCACGGTCGCCGACCTCAAGGGCACGTGCGAATTTTTCTTCCGCGAGCTTTTGGGCAAAGACGCGCGCGTTCGTTTTCGTCCGCACTTCTTCCCGTTCACGGAGCCGAGCTTCGAGATCGACATCAAGGCGGGCGCGCTCGGCGGCGGCGAAAAATGGCTCGAACTCGCCGGCTGCGGCATGGTCGACCCGGCTGTGTTCGAATCGGTAAACAAGCGCCGCGGCGATGATGCTTACGATCCGGAGCGCATCAGCGGCTTCGCATTCGGCTTCGGCCTCGACCGGCTCGCGATGATCATGTCCGGCGTCACGGACATTCGCCTTTTTACGGAAAACGACGTGCGGTTTTTATCGCAATTTCGCTGATGAAAATCTCGCTCAACTGGCTCAAAGAACTCATCGAACTTCCCGCGACTGTCGCGGAGTTGACGGAATTGCTCACGCTCGCGGGCGTTGAAGTCGAGGGCATCGAGACGCGTGGCGTGAATATCGACAAGATCGTCGTCGCGCAGATTCTCGAGTCTGTTCAACATCCGAATGCGGATCGTTTGAGCGTTTGCAAAGTCGATGATGGCACCGGCTCGCCGAAGCAGATCGTGTGCGGCGCGAAAAATTACAAAGTCGGCGACAAAGTTCTGCTCGCGCATGCGGGCGCGGTGCTGCCCGGCGATTTCAAAATCAAGATCGGCAAACTGCGCGGCGTGGAATCGCAAGGCATGATGTGCAGTTCAAAAGAACTCGGGCTTGGCGAAGGCGCGGACGGTTTGCTGATTCTGCCGCAGGAGGCACGAGTTGGCGCGCCGCTGAACGAGTTGTTTCCGGGCGACACGATCTTGGATTTAGAAATCACGCCGAACCGCGCCGATTTGCTGAGCTATCGCGGCATCGCTCGTGAAGTTGCCGCGCTGACGAGAAAGCAAGCGGCGCCGGCGCAGTCCAGCGCAGTCAAGGAAGTTGTCACATCGAACATCCAAATTGCGGCAACGGAAAAGTGCCCATTTTACACCGCGCGAAAAATCAGCGGAGTAAAAGTCGGCCCTTCTCCTGACTGGCTGCGCAACAAGCTCGAAGCTTCCGGCATCCGCTCGATTAACAACATCGTCGACATCACGAATTTCGTGATGCTTGAAATCGGCCAGCCGCTGCACGCATTCGATGCGGACAAGCTGCGCGGCGGAATCCGCGTGCGCGTGGCGAATGACGGCGAGGAATTTCTCGCGCTCGATGGACGCACTTACAAATTGGGCACGGATGATTTGCTGATCGCTGACGAGCAGCGCGCGATTGCGATCGCGGGCGTGATGGGCGGCGAGGAAACAGGCGTGACCGAAACGACGACTAACATTTTGCTGGAGAGCGCCTATTTTCAACCTGCAAGCATTCGTAGAACTGCGCGAAAGCTCGGGCTCATCAGCGATTCGAGCTATCGCTTCGAGCGCGGTGTCGATCCGGCTGGCGTGCTTGCGGCTTCGCAGCGTGCGACCGGATTGATTTCCGAACTCGCGAGTGGTGAAGCTGCGCCGCAAATCGAAAGCGCAGGCGCTGCGCCGGATTTTACGCGCGCAGTTACGCTGCGCAAAGGCCGCTGCTCGCAAGTGCTCGGCACGGACGTTCCCGGTGAGTTCATTCGCGAAACACTCACGCGATTCGGCCTCACAACGAGCGGCGATCACGTCTGGCGTGTGCCGTCGTTTCGCCAGGATCTCACACGCGAGATTGATTTGATCGAGGAAGTCACGCGCGTCTTCGGCATCGAAAACATCCCGGCGCGCGAGATGAGCCGCTATTTTGCGGAGTCGCAAACCGATCGCGAGCACGACCGGCGCATGCAAATCCGGCGCACGCTGATTGCGCAAGGTTTCTACGAAGCGCGCACGCTGTCGCTCATCGAGGACACGCCGGACTATGCGCTTCCTGCTTCGATTCGCGTCCGAAATCCGTTAACGAGCGATCAAGTGATGCTGCGCCCAACGCTCGTCCGCGGCGTGCTCGACGTGCTCGCGCACAACGCGCGCGCCGGCGCAAAATCGCAGCGCATCTTTGAAATCGGCCGGTGCTTTTTAGCCGGCGAATACGAGGAAACCAGCAAGCTCGCGCTCGTGATGACCGGCCCGCTCACGGAAAAATCGTGGCGCAGTGGCGACGAGCGCAACGCCGATCTCTTCGATATGAAAGGCGTGCTCGGAAGCCTCGGACTCGGCGAGCTGGTTTACGAGCCAATGGAAAATCCGCGCGTTGCCGTGATGGCGTCGGTTTCGCTCAATGGCCGTCGCATCGGCGCGATCGGCGTGCTGCTGCCGGCGCGTGCGCGCGAGCTCGATGTAACGACGCCGGTGATCATAGCGGAGATCGAATTGCCCGCCGTAAAAGCGACAGCGAAAAAGTTTGCCGGCATTTCCAAATTCCCCGCTGTCACGCGCGACATCGCGATGCTCGCGCCGAAAGAAGTGCGTCACGCGCAGGTAATCGAAACTTTGCAAAGCGTCAACGAGCCGCTGCTCGCGAGTGCGGAGTTGTTCGACATTTTTGCCGACGAGACCGGCGAAAAAGTGCCGCGCGGACAGAAGTCGCTGGCTTATTCGTTGACATATCGTTCGCGCGAGAGAACACTAACTGCCGACGAAGTGAACGCGGCGCATGCGAGATTGAAAGAGCGTCTGAAAGCAGTGCTGAGCGTCACATTTCGCGAATAGTTCTTTTTACAACTTTGGAAGATTGCCCTGCGTTGTTCGAGAATCGGCGGGACTCCCGATCCGGTAATCAATGACATTAGGAGGCTGAGGTGCGCGTGAATTGATGACATGCCTTCATTGGAAGTCAGAAGCGCGCGCCCGGTTTTCCGCCTGTTTCCATGAGGGAACGGGAAACCGCCCAAACGGCATCTGCGGGGTAAAAAAGGCGCTTTGGAATATTGATCGCTGTGATCTGACCAGAGCGCCTTTTTTGTGCCCGCGCGCATTCGACAACGTGCCGGCATCAGCTATAAACGCGGCGTGATTGATTCGGCAAAACCCCGCGTGCCGCTCGTGCTGGCGCTCTTCGTGTTTTGCGCCTGGCTTTATACGCGGCACAACGATTTCCCGTTTTTCTATCATCCCGACGAGCCGGATAAAATCGCGCAGCTCGTCGATGACCGGTGGAATTTCCACCATCCGGCACTGATGCTTTCATCGGCGAAAGTGGTCATCGCGCTATTTCATGCGCAGGCGGACCGGCAACAGATCGTGATCATCGGGCGCGATCAGTCTGCGCTGTATGCTGCGGTCGCAGTGAGCGCGCTGGCGCTGCTCGCGTGGCGAATGCGCGGGCCGCTCGCGTTTGCGGGCGTGGCGATTTTCGCGGGACTGCACCATCAGGTTTTTGAGCTCGCGCATTATTTCAAGGAGGACGCCGCGCTGTTGATGGGCGTGGCGCTCACATTTCTCGCGCTGCATGTTTTTTGGAAAAAACCTTGTGCGCTTGCAGCGGCGTTTCTTGGAGTCGCGTGCGGATTGAGTCTTTCCGCAAAATACGTCGGCATCGTCATGTTCGTGCCGGCGCTTGTTCTGATTTTGCGAGCGCCGAATCACGTTCGTCACCTGGCCGTGTTTGCGTCCATCTTTCTCGCGACAACTGCCATCGCCAATTACCCGCTCGCGACGCATCTCGATCAATTCAAGAGCTCGTTCAGCCGCGAAGTCTCGCTCGCGACCGAAGGCCAGCGCGGCGCGACGCACGGGATTCCGAACACGGAATACTTCCCGATCTTTGCGCAAAACATGAACGTCGCGCTCTGGATTTTTCTCGCGGTGTTCGTCGTCCGTTTTTGGCGCGAACGGCGCACGCGCAATTGCCTCGACTGGATCTTTCTCGTTTTTCCGTTAGCTTATGCGCTGCTGCTCGCCTGTTCGCCGAAATCGAACGACCGCTATTTTCTTCCCGCGACTACGCTGTTCGCGCTGCTCGCTGCGTTCGGCTTTGTCGACACCGTTGCGTTGCTCGCGAAACGAATCCCGTGCAGTGCCGCGCTCGCGCTGTGCGTTGCGTTCGCCGCGATTTTCCAGATTTACAGCTTGTTAAAATACGACAACGCCTTTGCGCACGACGACCGCCGCGAATTGAGCGACTGGATTCGGGCGAATCTCCCCTCCTCCGCCGTCATCGCGCAGGACAGCCGCGTCGGCTTGCCAACGGAAAAACGCGAGGAGCGTCTGCAATGGCAACAGCCGCTATCGCAGCGCGTGGTCAGCGATCGCCTCAGCGATTCGACATTGGACGATTTGCGCACGCAGGACGTGACGCACGTGGTGCTTTCGGAAAGCGATTACGGCCGTTATTTCCGCAAAGCGGGTGCCGCGCGCGATGAATACCGCGGGCAATTCGAGCAGCGACGATTGTTTTACGAGCGCTTGCGCATCGATTCGGAGCTGCTCTGGCAACGCTCGCGCGGCACGGTGATTTATTTGCACCCGGGACTAGAACTTTACCGCCTGCCGCCGCGTTAGGGTTTGCGCACGTAGTGGCGCACTTCGAATTCGGCGTGCCGCTCGATCACGCCTGCGAAATCGAACAACTCCTCGAACGGCGGAAAGAACGCGTCGCCCTCCACTTCGCGCTGCACGACACTCAAATACAAATCCGAGCAACGCGGCAGCAGTTGCGCGTAAATTTCCGCGCCGCCGATCACAAACACATCGCTCGCGAATTTCCCCGTGTCGAACTGCGCGAGATCGCGCACCGTCTCGACGCCGGCGGGTTCCGCGCGACGGGTGACGACGATGTTCGTGCGATTCGGCAGCGGCTTCCCAAGCGACTCGAATGTCTTGCGCCCCATCAGCACGACATTCCCGGTCGTCATTTTTTTAAACCAGCGAAAATCCTCCGGCAGATGCCACGGAATTTTCCCATCGCGCCCGATGACGCGGTTCAAAGACATCGCCGCGATGGCTTTCATCAAAACAAAAAATCAAACAGCGATCGGCGCCTTGATCGCCGGATGCGGATTGTAGTCGTCGAGCTCGAAGTCCTCGTAGAGGAAATCGTGGATGTGTTTCACCGCCGGATTCAGCCGCATCACCGGCAGTGGGCGCGGTTCGCGCGAGAGCTGTTCGCGCGCTTGCTCGACATGATTCGCGTAAAGATGCAGGTCGCCGAACGTGTGCACGAACTCGCCCGCGCGCAGCCCGCAGACCTGCGCGACCAACATCGTCAGCAGCGCGTAGCTCGCGATGTTAAACGGCACGCCGAGAAACAAATCGGCGCTGCGCTGGTAGAGCTGGCAGCTCAGCTCTCCGTCCGCGACGTAAAATTGAAACAGCGCGTGACACGGCGGCAGCGCCATCTGCTCGATCTCGCCGGCATTCCACGCGCTCACGATCAGCCGGCGCGAGTCGGGATTTTTTTTGATCTGCGAAATGACATTATCGATCTGGTTGATCGAGCGTCCGTCGGCGGTGCGCCAGTCGCACCATTGCGCGCCATAGACGCGGCCGAGGTTGCCATTTTCATCCGCCCATTCGTCCCAGATCGTCACGCCATTTTCGCGCAAATACCGGATGTTCGTCTCGCCGCGCAAAAACCAAAGCAGCTCGTGGATGATCGAGCGAAGGTGCAGTTTTTTCGTCGTCAAAAGCGGAAAGTTTTCGCGCAGATCGAACCGCGCCTGTACGCCGAATACCGAGTAGGTGCCGGTGCCCGTGCGGTCGGCCTTGAATTTGCCGTGATCCAAAACGTGCCGGAGGAGGTTGAGATATTCGATCATCGCGCGCGCATTTTTTAGCCGGAATTGACGCTCGGCGCACGAGAGTTTTTGGAAATGGGTGAGTTTTTTCACCGCACCGCTCCCCGCTCCGGCCGGAGCGTTCCGCTGCTATTCCGGAGAGCTCCTCTGTCACATCTGAACGTTCATCTATCGTTCCTGAACACTCATCTTTGGCTCTTTTTGACCAGAATCCGACTTCCGGACATGCAAAGGCCATGGATTTGCGCAAAAAGAGCCGCTTTTGGCTTCCGAAGTCTACTCCTCGGGTTGATCGAGCTTTTCACCCTCGACCTGCTCGTATTCCTCGAGATGGTCGGGGCGCAGCGGCTCGCTGACGCGGTATTCCTCGCCGAACCATTTGCCGAGATCGACCATTTTGCAGCGGGTTGAGCAAAACGGCCCGACAGGCTCGGCGAAAAAGTCGGCGTCGCGCCCGCAAGTCGGGCATTTGACGATCGTCTTTTTGGCCATGCGTCAATGTGCCGCAACCGCGCGCGGACTCAAGCGGCTCACGGTTTCTTCGGCGCGGGACTCGGCGAGGCAGCGGAGGTCCCGGCGTCCTCGGCCGTGTTCATTTCCTCGGTCGGCATTTCGAGCTGATAACCGACCGGCTTGGCGTTCGGGTCGGCCGGCGGCGGCCCGGCAAAACTCGCGTCGTCGAAATAGATGACGCCGTTGGTTTCCCCCTGCTCCGAACTGGTCTCCCACTGCCAGGTGACTTGCGCGAAGCCGGCATCCGGCGGCGCACCCGCCTGCGAGGAAAAGAGCGACCATTTGTCCGTCGTGAAAAGCGCGGGCCGATTTTTACTGCCGGGAATCGGATACACGGCGTAGACAGTTTCGCCGACCGGTTCGCTGCCATCCTTGCTGAAAAAATCGATCTGCACTTTGATGTATGCGGTGCGTCCGCCGAGCTTGATCGAGTTTTGCGCGTCGAGCCGTCCCCAAATTCCGACGCGGTAATCGCCGCCGGGGACGACCGGAAACAGCCGGCTCTGGAGCACCGCGGCTTGATACGGCTGTTTTACATGAGCAAACTCGATATAAATCGATTGCGCCCCGCCGTGCGCCTGCTCGTTCGTGAGTCCGGCAGTGAGCGGACCGCCGCTTTTATCCTCCGCCCTGTCGTGAAAGCCGACCCAGAACGGGCCTTTCCCGCCGTGTGAGAGATCGCCGCCTTTTGCGATCGGCGAGCGCGCGGTCACGTTCGGCGATTCGAAGCCGCCTTCCTTCAGCAGTTCGTCGGCGAAAAGCGCGGAGCTGAACATGATAAGGCATGCAGCGGCTGGAACAAATTTCATGCGGAGCGGTGAGTTTAGAAAAACATCGCACAGTGACAACCTTTTCTCGAATTGTCGCGCGGCGCTCGTTAAGAACAGCAGCGCAGCATGAGCCGACTCGACGAACTCACCGCCAGCGTTTCCTCTGGAAACGAGCTCGATTTTACGCAAATCGAAAGCGCCATCGCCACGCTCGTGGATGCGCAAACCGCCGATGAGCCGAAGGCCGCATTTTTAAAGGCGCTGCGCTTGAAGGGCGAAACCGCAGGCGAGATCGCGGGCTTTGTGAATGCGCTGCTCGCTCGTGCGGTTGATCCGCAAATTAACGCGTCGAAGCTGAGCGGGCCGATGCTCGATGTTTGCGGCACGGGCGGCGACAGGATGGAATTATTTAACGTCTCGACCACGGCGATGTTCGTGCTCGCGGCAGGCGGCGCTGTCGTCGTGAAGCACGGCAATCGCGGCATCACGTCGAAATGCGGCGGAGCGGACGTGCTCGAGTTTCTCGGCGTAAAAATCGATCTACCGCCGGAAAAATTGCGGCGCTGTGTCGAGGAAAACGGCGTCGGATTTTTATTCGCGCCGCACTATCACCCGGCGTTCAAGGCAATCGCACCCGTCCGCAAGATGCTCGCCGCGCAAGGCGTGACGACGATTTTCAACATGCTCGGCCCGCTGATGAATCCGTCGCGTCCGGCGCACCAGCTTGTCGGCGTCTTCGCGCAATCGCTGCTGCAAAAATTCGCCCAAACTTTTTTGCTGCTCCATCGCAAGCACGCATGGGCGGTGCACGGCGCGAGCGACACGGGGCTCGGCGTGGATGAAATCTCGACGATGGGCGCGACGCAGGTGTGCAAGGTCGGCGATGGCGGCATCGAAGTGGAGACGCTGCATCCGGAGCATTTCGGGTTTCCACGCGCAACGGCGGAGGAATTGCGCGGCGGCGATTGCGCGCAAAATGCGCGGATTTTGCACGGGATTTTAAGCGGGCAAATGCGCGGGGCTAAACGCGACGTGGTGCTGCTGAATGCGGCGGCGGGTTTCGTCGTAAGCAATCTCGCGCCGGATATTCACATCGGCATCGAGCTCGCCAAGGCGCAGATCGACACCGGCCGTGCGCTGGCGAAGCTGGATGCGCTGCGGGCTTTCGTCTAACGCGCCGGGGATGCCCCCAACCGTGAGCGGCGGGATGATTCTCATTGTTTGACAATTCGCAGTCGCATCCTGTTTCCTCGGCACTCGCCGGGCGAGATGCCGGGCAACCAGCTCGACGTATGCTTTTCCTACTCATCGTCATTTTTGCCGTATTCATTTTTGAATACATCAATGGCTTTCATGACGCTGCGAACGCAATCGCGACTGTGGTTTCGACGCGGGTGCTATCGCCGCGCTCGGCGGTGTTGATGGCGGCGGCGTTCAATCTCTTCGGCGCGCTCTCGGGCGAAGCAGTCGCGAAGACGGTCGGCGCGGGTCTCGTGGACACGACTTATGTGACGTCGCTGACGATCCTGTGCGCGATGCTCGCGGGGATTTGCTGGAATTTGCTGACGTGGTGGACGGGGCTTCCGACAAGCTCCAGTCATGCGTTGATCGGAGGTCTGTGCGGCGCGGCGCTTGGCTCGGCGAATGGAAAGTGGAGCGTCATCAAATGGTCGGTTCACAAAGTGGACGCCGCCGGCAAGGTGGTTTACGACGGACTTTTCCCGAAGGTGATCGTGCCGATGATCAGCTCGCCGATTGCAGGCCTGGCGATCGGGTTTTGCTTGATGATGCTGATCTTTGTCCTGGTGCGAAGCTGGCGCCTTTCCACCGTGAATCGCACGTTTAGCAAGTTGCAGCTATTCAGCGCAGCCTATATGGGATGGGGACACGGCTTTGCCGATGCGCAGAAAACGATGGGCATCATCGCGCTCGCGACGTTCACGGCGACAAAGGCCGGCAAGCTCGAGCATCTGCCGTGGTTCCTCGCGTTTTTATACACGCCGACGTTCCAGATTCACACATGGATCAAATTTGCCTGCGCCGCGGTGATGGCGGCGGGAACGTGGGCGGGCGGCTGGCGCATCATTCGCACGCTCGGGCACAAGATGGTGTCGCTGAAACCCGTCCACGGATTCGCTGCGGAAGCGACGGGTGCGACGATTCTGCTGGTCGCGGGTCAGCTCGGGATGCCGGTATCGACGACGCACGCAATCACCACGTCGATCATGGGCGTTGGACTGGCCAAGCGCCCGGGCGCTCTCGATACGGAGCTCGTGGAGCGAATCGTGTGGGCATGGATTTTCACAATCCCGGCAACAATGGGTCTGGCTTACGTTTTTTTCCGGATGCTGCACCTGTTCATCGCGGTATAAGCTACGCGACGGAGTAAAGTGGCGGCGGGAACTTAGCCGGCGGTGAGCGCGCAATTCTCTGCGCACCAGCTCTCGATCTTCGCCTCCATCATGTCGCGGACACTGCGGGTTTGCGCGAGCTTTTCATCGTGGTCGCCGTCGAATTTCGAGGGATCAGGAAAAGGCCAGTGCAGGCGCGTGGTTGTGCCGGGAAAGATCGGGCAGCCTTCGGCTTCCGCTTCGCTGCAGACGGTGACGACGTAGGCGAAGAGTTGTCCGCTTCTAAACACGTCGAAAACGCCCTGAGTCTTGTTGCCGGAAATGTCGATGCCAGCTTCCTGCATCGCTTCGACGACGATCGGATTAAGCTTGCCGGGACTTAATCCGGCGCTTTGTGCTTCAAATTCCTCGCCGCAAATTCGATTGAAGAAAGCCGCGGCCATCTGGCTGCGGGCGCTGTTGTGGACACAAAGGAAGAGGACTTTTTTCTTTGTCATGATGCGGGAGAATAAGGACAACGCAGCGGATCGGCAAGCGCGCGAGATGAGCCGCTTTAGCTATTTTCCCGACGATTGTCTGCGATCGTGGTCGCTCAGGAAAACGCACTCGGGAGAGCCAAGCAGCGTCGCCGCGTGCAGTGGAAAGGTGTTAACATCCCAGATGTGCAGGACGATGCGCGACCAGTCCTTGTATTCGCCCGAGTAGATGTCGCCCATCGTATTCATTGTGCCGCTGATAGGTGTGAGATAAAGGCCGTTAACTGGGGCGCCGAGAGTTTTGTAGTCGTTAAGGTTGGTGAATTCCTTGATCGTGGTCGGCAGCCACAGAGCGCGACGATCGGCATACCAAGCCACCGCCCACGGCATGTCTGTCGCGGTAATTTCCTGCGGCTTCATCCAATCGTGCAGAACGGATATGTAAGGCGGCATGTAGGGCGGCCAGTGGAAAGAGGAAACGAACGAGAAGGAACGCAAGGTGAAGAGTGTTGGCAGACCGCAAAGGATGAATAGCAATGTCAAACCGGCATTGCGCAACAGAAGATGGGTTTGTTTAGGCCAATGCGTCGAAAGAAAGGCAAGGCCGGTGTGGTGGCTCCATTGCATGAGTAGAAAGCCGAGGCCGTAACACGTCAGCAAAGGAACAAAGAGCAAGTGAAGCTGATTGGCAGCGAAGCCTTGTTCTTCACTTAGCCCGAAAGCAGCCATGCCGAGCACAGCGCCGATCCACATCGCAAGGAGCAGCCATCGCATCAGCGCGGTAAGCGGCCGCTTAAAAGAATGCAATAAGCTGAGAAAAAAGACCGGCGCGACAAAGCTCCAGCCGAGGTATTCAAAAATGCGGTTGAGCTGCGCAACAAGATTTGTCCGCATCTTGTGAAATAGCATTTGCGGCGAAAAGTCGGCTTCGATCTCGAATCGCCGCATGTGTCCAGCTTCGCTGTGGTTGATGCCATCAAGCGCCGAGTAGATGGCAAGACCACATGGGTTGCCGCAGACTTTATAGTTTCGGATGAGCCATGGCGCATAGGTCAGGAGAAACACGCCGAGCATGACGAGCGCAACGCGCCCGCGCGGCTTGAACCAAAGAAACGAAAACGCCAGCACGGGAATAAACATCCAGATCGTTAGCGCATGCGTCAGCGCGAGCAGTCCGAAACCTAGTCCTATTGCAGCAATCCACAGCCATGTGCATCCGCCGAGATATTGTGCACGAATGGCACCGATCAGTGCATGGATGGTAAGTAGAAAAAGCAGCAACAGCAGCATCTGCGGCAAACCCGAAAGCGAGTAACGCCACATCATGTCGCAGATCATCACCAGGCCGCATGCGAGACGGGCGAGGAATTGATCGAACAACTGCACGGCAATGAGGTAGAGCACACCTAGCGAGCAGATGAAGAAGAGCACGGAAATCAGCGCGATGACATGATCCGCGGAATAAATCATGTCCTTCGATGTCATCTTTGCATTCCCAACGAGCAATAAAACGAACGCATCGATCAATGGCGGCAGCGGGGCGTTGTAGGTGTCTTTCCAGACAGCTTGCGTCACCTCTTTGCCGTGTCGCTGCAGTTCACCGACCGCCAGCGGTCTGATGAACTTCGTGTGCCAGCCGTGACCTTCGACGATTGCCCGGCCGATTTGCGCCTGGTCCATCGCCTGCGATGTAGCCAGTCCATTGAACTCGTGCAGAAGATAGTAGGTCGCGAGTGCAAAGATCACCGTCACAAACAAAGCGCGGCGCAGCCAGGGCGCGAGCTTGCCCATTTCCAGGGTGTGAATGGCCTTTTGGATCGCGGCTTCGGAAGGCATCAATGAGAATGAGACTGCGGGGGCGGCAGATAATGCCTTCGCCGGCCCCGGACACAAGCACTAATTCGATTTTGTCTTAGCCTTCGCCGCCGTAGCCAAGCACCTCGACGGTGATCACCGACGGCACATCTTCCTGCGGCCCGGTGTTGCTGCGCGCCTGTTGTTGCGCTGTCTGCGACGCCGCGCTCGTGGAAGCCCCGGCGGTGTTGGATGCGGCGGTCAGCCCTGAAATATTCGGCGCAGCGACGACGGTAGTTGGCGCTCCCGCGGTCGCACCACCGACCTGAATGTTGCTCGCATTTAGGATTTGCACTGCGGCGAGGTTGAGATTGCCGACGCTTCGAATACCCGCGTCGCCCGCATCGATAACGCCCGTCGGAGCGATGAGATCGACGTTGCCTGGCGGGACACCGGTAACAGTAGCCAGCACACCAATGCCACCGCCCGTTGCAAGTCCCGCGAGGTCGGTGGAAACGTCGGCGCTTTGTGGATCGATCAACACACGCGTAGGCGGAGCGGATTGAACCGTCTTCGCCGACGAACCTGCAGCAATGTTTCCACTGGAAGACCAGATGACGATATTGCCACCACGCAATGTAAAGATACGTGAGATGCCAATATTCACATCGCCATCGGTGAAGATGGAAATGTCGCCGCCATCCTCGGTGATGATGCCGGGAGGAGCTTGCGGATTGCCGATCGCAGTTGTCTGCAAAGTAAGCTGGCCGCCCGGCGCGAAGAGACTGATGTTTCCACCGCTCTTGGTGCGAATGTCGCGAGAGTTGGTAGTGATGTCCCCTTTTACTCCAGTTTTGGAAAAGAGTGTCGTCACCGCATTCAACCCGGCAGTATAAGTGCCGAAGGTCGGACTAAGCGGATCGTTGTGGTCACGTCCCGCATCGCGGAGCACAAGGTAGAAAGCTGCGAGAGCAACACGATCCTGATCTTCCGCGGATAACTGACTAAAGGTTTGCGGCGTAACACTACCGCTTATCCCGGAAATGGAACCGAGTTCAGACAAGTAGCGCGCGCCGTTTATAGGATCTTCGAGAAACTGTGAGACGAAGCTCTTGAAATCGAGATTACTCCCATCGAGACCCGTCGCCAAACTACCCATCCCAGCGCTGGCTATAATGTCGGCTCCTTGAAACGGCAGATAAGGATTGCGTGCGTTGCCAATGCTCGTAATACCCACACCAGTGCCGTCGGAGTTACTGGCGCCGGTGCCAAGGTCTAGATTACGTGCGGCGAGGACTTCCAATGTGCCCGGACCGCTGATCTGGATGTCGCCTGCCTGGGTAGGACTGGTGTTGAAATGGTTCAGGGCGCTGTTAGTGGCGTTTCCACTTTGAGAAGCCGCCTGCAGAAGAGTTGAATTTGCATCGTAAGCGAGGATATCGCGGCCTGCGGAAATAACGCTGAGATCATTGGCAGTATTGTTCTGCAGATAAAAGCTAATGTCGGAAATGTCATTGCCCGCCAGGATTCTCGTAGCCTTACCCGAAAAAAGTGTAAGTCCGGAAATATCGCCACTCACGGCATAAAGGTGAATCGGATTAGTATCGTTCAAGTGCAGAAGACCCCGCGCATGGAGCGCCTGCTTTGCCTGCGACACCGCATGCTCCCCGTCCAAAGAACCTGACTCCGCAAAGAAGGGATTGAAGGTTGCAAATGGAAGAAGGCCGGTTAGTCGTGCAGCATTTGCCGACGTTCCAACAATCGCTTGATACGCGGACGGCGAAGCAACGCCCGGAATGGCACCCGGATCAGTATCAGAGAGATTCACCACACTCGACCCCCAGGACGTGACAGAGGTCGTTGTGCCGGCAAAGGAAGTGATGCCATTCGGCTGCAAGGCGTTGATTGAACCTGCCGCCGTCAGATCGATGCTCCCCTTCGGAGCGGGAGAGAGTGTGATGTTTCCAACGAGGTTAATATCACCCGAGAAGTTGATTATCTGGAGGGCCGGCGGCATAAGACCGGCAAAGGTATTAAACTGCGGGTTCACCGAGGTCTCTGCCAACCTTAACCATGGCTGGTAGAAAGAAACGGTAGCAGGCAGCGATCTCAAAAGAGAGACATTCTCGAGCCACGCAATCAGAATTGGTTCGGTCGAGATGTTGCCTGGCAGTGTGACACTTTCCCTAAGTGTCACCTGACCACCGAGCGATGAAACATTAACGGTATCGTTTGTAGAATAGGTGGAGAAGTAGGTCTTGCTATAAAATGTGTTGCTGATTCCTTGAGGCATCAGGAATGGGTTGACCATAGGCCCGAGCAGAACATCACCACGGGCCGTTATATCGAAGTCGCCTTTGCCGAGGTAGAGAGTCGTCGGGAGCCATGTTTGCGTTGGATACAATGCCGCGTTTGGATCGAGCATTTTTGGCACGGACGGAGAGCGCGTGCTGTTAGTCTTGATGGTATTTCCGGCACTAAGCAGACCGTTGCCCCGCTCCACATAATAAACGCCGCCATCGATATTTCTTCCGGCGCGAACAGTGACATCCCCACCCCCAAGTTCCAATAGCTTAGAAGCATCGGGGATTCCGCCCGGCATGCGTGCATTTGTCGATGCAACGGCATCGACGTTGCGCACATCACCGCCGGCGGCAAGCGTAACATTGCCGCCGCCGAGCGCACCCACTCCTTCAAAGAAATTGCTAAAGTCGATCCACCATGTTGTCGAAGCCACATCTCCAAATCGCGCATTACCAAATTTTCCATCCGCACCCACATATCCGCGGCGATATAGCCAGTTGTCGGGTAACTGCTTTTCAGAATCATCAACCAATTGGCCTTGGAATAGCGTGAGATGCTTGATGTCAGCCTGCGCGTTAATGGTTACATTTCCTCCGCCGAGGCTATATTGGGCTGGATAAGTCGGCGTTTCCTGGGTGGCTCCGAGATTGCCTTCAAGCGACGACGCGATCGTGGCTGATGGAGGCAGCACAAATGTGCCTCCCATGGTAGGATCGGCCACCTGTGTTCCCGCCGTGTAGATCGTGGCGAACTGGTTTAGTAATTGCACGCTACCGCGCGTGGCGATATCAATGTCACCTGCCCCAGTCCGGATGACCTGATAGTGCCCTTTTACTGCATCGCTGGTCAGTGCCTTTGTTCCATTGTTACCCGACGATGGTGAGCCGACGCCATTGACGCCGAGCTTGAGCGAACCTGCGTCGCCCGCCATAGCCTGAACCTGGCGGAAATCCGCAGCAGAAAGATCAGCGCCCGCAGTCAATCGATAAGACCATGCCTGCGCATTGGCAGGTAATAATACGTTCCGAGCCATCAACGATGCGCTATAGAGCGGAGCACTTGCATTCGCGGGCTTGAAGCCGTCACTCAATGCGCCATTGAATACAAGGTCGCCGGCAGCGCGTAACGTAAGCGCGCCGGGAGAGTTCTTAGAACCATAACGCGCCGTCGATAAGTCCCAATCCTTGCTAAGGACAAGGTCTCCCTTGGAGTTATCAATCTCTTCGCCGGGCACCACTTGAAAAGCATCCGCAATAGCCGCCGGTTGAGTTGCAAGCAACCTTGTCTGAATGGCAGCCGCATTGTTCATAAAGCTGGTAGCATTAGCCAGGGCGGCGTTTTGGAAATTCGTGATGGATGCAGCGCTAGTGCTCGCGGCGTCTTGCGCAAAGAAGCCCTCCACTATAATGCTGCTCGCATTAAGAATGCTTCCCGCAATCGGATCGATTGCGACGTAATCTGGTGCGGAAATTTGCGGCGCACGCAAATGGAGTGTGCCATTGAATTTCCCGAGATCATCATTCGACGCGGGGTCATTGTTTGACGCTACTGAAAGATCGATCGCGGAGCCATCCGCTATAGTAATTCTGCCATGAGTGGTCTCGATCGAAATAGCGCCTCCTTTGCCTGCATCATCAAAGCTTTGTCCCACCGCGTTGAGGACGGAGCTTGATGCCAGCACAATGTTCCCAAATGCATCAAGGTTGATAGTTCCTCCAGTTGGACCGGAGGCATTGATGGTGCCGATCACCGAAAGAGAACCATTATCGAGCGACAACGTGAAGCTGTGCGCAGCTGCCACACCGTCAACTGTCACCGAAGCATCATTCCGATCACGGATTATAATGCTTTTGCTAAATCCTCCTGCCGTCAGCTTGTCCGTCAGTGAAGATAGGTCTGTCGTAGGAAGATGACTGATATCGAGAGCAAATACTCCGCCTTGTCCTCCCGAACCGGCTGCACCCTTCATTAATCCTGCAATGGAAAAAGCTCCTGTTGGTGCGCTGATGCTTAAGCTACCGGCATTCCCGCCATCAGCCGGCGCAGAAACATTGATCGTGCTTCCCGCTGCAACACTCACGCTGCCGCCATCTGCCACGAGGCTAATGTCGCCGCCGTTGCTATATTTGACCAAATCAAAGAAATTGCGCGCTACACCGCTTACATCAAGCTGACTGTTGGCAGCATTTCCAATCAGCAAGTCTCCCGTTTTTGCTTCCAGCTTCAATGCCCCGCTGGGCAGCGAGATGTTTCCGTTGTCTGAAATACTCGCTGCTATGAAAGCGAGCGTTGCACCGAGTCCGCCAGTTATCGTCGCAGTCGAGTTAGCGGTTGCCTGCTGAATGGTCAAAGCACCTCCCGCAGTAATGTTTTGATTCGCTGAAGCAGCACCAGTGATCAAAGGCGCGCTCAGCACCATATCATTTTGCGCGAAAAGGCCGCCCGTGCTTTGTGCGAGGATACCACCAGCGGCGTTTAACGTAACGCTGGAGAATTGATCGAGCTTAAGTTGATTCACGCCTATATTGAGGACATTGGCATCGAATTTAAGCGTGCCGTTCGGCGCGATCACAGGGCCTGGAACTATACTGCCAGGGCTATTGTCGAGAGTAATGTTCTGTGCGTTAAACGTGAAATTTCCTCCATTGCCGAAGCCTCGAATCTCCGCCGCGTGCAGCGCAAGATTTTGGAAAACTGGAGTTCCGCTTGCATCAAGCGAACCGACCTGTCCATCGCCATATAGATCGATCGATGAATAGCTCAATAGCGAGAATGCTTTTGCCGAGCTTTGCAATGTTTGTAGCGCAGCGCCGGAAAGGACAAGGCCGGCGGTTGGCTGCAATGCTCCGGGATTGTTGAGCTCAATACTGATCTGGCCGCTGTTGAGGTTGAGCACGTCACCTTGCAGACTTACACTTGAGTCGAGGGTGGTCGCATAGCTGGAGTCCAATGTTATGCAACCTGCAGCGACATGCACTCCCGCGCCAATCGTCATCGCAGGGATATTCGATGATGTCACCCCTTTGCGTATCGTTTGCGCGGAGGAATCACTGCTAATGCGAAGCAAAGTTCCATTACCATTTAGAGTCATAGTTTCGGCCTGACTCGAAGCGCCGCTTGACGTCACACTAGCGCCATCCGACAGCGTTAGCGTCTTATTTGCAACAAGCACGATGTCCTCTCCCGCAAGGGGCGAGCCACTATTATCCACTTTGAGATTGTTCGTGGTAACCGTCACCGTTGCCTCGCCTCCTTGAACATCGCGCATTCCACCAACCAATAAACTTGCTGCACCAAACGAGCTTAGTTCTGAGCTATCGAGAACCAATCCATTAAAACCAGCGGTGTTTGTTTTAGGTCCCGCAATCAAGATATCAACCGGACTGCTAATATCCACCAAAGCGCCGCGAGCATTGTCGGCCGCTTTCGAAAGAAGCGCGCCTTCGATCGACATCGCCTGAGTCGCCCGCAACACCAATCGCCCTGAGTCATTCGGCAACTTCGTGTTTTTCGAAAAGAAAGTGTTTGCCAAAGAAATATCGTATTCGGCCCGCTGGTTAACGACTGCTTGGGAAGCTATCTCGAACGAGGAAAATAATGGCCGGCCGGTTTGAGTAGTATTAAACCGATAACCTCCGACGAGATTCGAACCATCCGGTTGCAATACTGTAGCCGTCGGGACGCCGGTTCTCGGTGTAATCAAGAATGCACCTGGCAAAAGAGCGTATCGCGCAGGCAGCAAGGTGTAGGAACCTGCGGCAAGGCCATTGCTAGCATTGAGGTAAATCCGGTCGCCGACATGGAGTGTGCTGGCGTCCGCCACATAGCCCGGATCTGCAACACCTGCAGTATTCGTAAAGTTGCCTGAAATCGTATTGAATGGTGCATATGGCGTATAATCGGCTTGATAGGAAGGAAGGATTGCAAAGCTGGAAGTAGGAATGTGTTTTCCAGAGCCGTTTAGAATCTCGTTTCCCGAGCTGTTCAAAAGATATGAGCTAAGAATATCGATGCTTCCGCCGAGTCCTGAATTAAAGCGATAGGCATAAAGATCGCCACCTCCGCGAATATCGATGACTGCCCCGTCCTGCTCCACGATTTTCTGTGCGGAAATGTTGATAGTCTTCTCTGGTAGGCCGGTGGTGGTAATATCCGTTCCGGCGGGGTCGATCCACGAAGAGCCATTGAGATTGATGCCGAAAGGAATCACGAGTGCTTCCCCGGTCACCGGATCAATTGCCGAAATCGAAGTGATGCTTCCCGGCGATAGTGTCAGTTGCTGAGTCACCGGTAGATTTGCAATAAGAGTTCCATTTCCATCTTTGATTCCCGCTCCTGTTATCAAGTCCTGGCTGGGGGCGGTTCCATCACCATCCCACCCGAGATGGATCTGGCCCATGGGTGCGCGAAGGACACCGCCTTGATTGATGGTTGACGCGTAAATGTTAAACTGGCCGCCTGCTGACAAAGGCAACTGCCTATTGCCGAAAGCATTGATCGTGATGGAGCCTTGTGTGCCTGCATGATCATAAGCCGCAATGGTAAAACTCGTCGCTGTCGCAGGGTAAATCTGACCGGCGGTAAGGGAAATATCCCCCGCTATATCCAACGTGCCGTCACCGCGGATATCGCCGTTTTTGGCGATCAGGTTTAACTTGCCGATGTTTTGCAAGGAAAGGTTGCCCACGTCGATAAGATCGGCTGTTACTGTAAGGCGTCCGGTGCCATAAGTGGGCAAGGCATAGAATGGCTGGCCCTGACCATCGGTGAAGATACTTGTAGGAGGAGTTAATGGCGAATACGGAGCCTGGAAGGCGGTTCCCAAAATAATCTGATGTGCATTTAGGCTTACCGCAGAGTCCGCAAACAGAAAGCCGTCTGGCGCTACCGACAAGGTTTGTCCTACGCTTATGCTAATAGGCCCCAGAAACTGCACAGCGCCTCGTGTGTCACCCAATGTGACGAAACTAAAGCCGCCGGACGTAATGTTGTTCGCGGCAATATGACCGAGGAACGGCAGCGTGTTTCCATTTTCATCGACCACCTTTTTGCCGATAGGCGATCCGGAAAAGGGCAACGGAATTGCCGGGCCGTTCTGGGTCACGATCAAACTAATGTCACTTGGATTGGTAACGTTGCCTGTCGTGTTTAGAAAGCCGGAGGAGACGACAAGGCTGCCGCCTAGAGCCGCAGGTCCCCCTGCAAATCCCAAGAGCGTCGCATCGGTAAACAGTTCCTGCGTTCCTTTGAGAGTTATGACTCCTCCATTGCTATCTACCCGAGTCGGGACAAGCAGCGATCCAGCAAGGGAGCCATCGTCGATGGTATCGCTGTATGCCGGCGATAGATCAAGGACGCCAGTTGCACCGGATACATCCAGTATAGCTCCTGCCTCCGCTACAATATTACCCGACACCGTAATACTTCCTCCGGGCAGCACTTGGCCAGTGCGATAACCACGGCCATCCGGTGTCAGGATTAGCGTTCCGGCTGTGGAGAGAATACTGTTCTTTCCGAGGTCGACAGTCGCCGTGGCAATACCGAATTGGCTTGAGAATAACGCGCTGGAGTTATTTCCTCCGGCGATTGAGATGGAACCAGCGGGTGCAAAGATGTCGCCAAGCACCGAAACAGTGTTTCCGTTGAGGGACACGCTTCCTTTAGGACCGGTGTTGATAACACTACCTGCTCCAATGACGATATCTCCACGAAGCAGCAGTGCACCGGAATCCAATACTCCCGGCGCATTGAGAGTAATGCTGAATGGTGTGCGCAATCCCTCCGGCATCTCGACCGGCATTAGGTGTATCGCGTTACCATCCTTGGCATCGGGTATAGCAATCCAGCTCTTCACGATAGGATTGATGCTGGTTCCGGGCGCGATGCTGATTGCGGGCGAAAATTGATCGAGAGCGCCCAACGCAGCTCCCAGTCCGGACAATGTAAACTTGCTGAACCCGCCTTGGCTGAAGAAATCAGGTTCCAAAAACAAAATATTCGGATTGCTAGCTGCACCGCCGATCTGAATCAACGGTGCCTGGATGCTAAGTGAACCGCCCGTGCCGCCCGAATAACCTTTCAAAGCCGAACCGAGTGTAAGTTTTCCCCCAAGTATAGCTCCAACTTCTAAATCCTGTCCTGTTTGAATTACGATATTTCCTCCTGCACCATAGCTGGCTTTGCCTTTCGAACTCACGGCAACTCCCCCGGAAACATCAAGCAAGCTTCCAGCAGTCAGTTTGGCGTTGCTGCTTTTGATCGAGATCGTTCCGCCGTCGGTTACGAGCGGCAACAAATCCTCCTGTTCTGAACCGGGACGGTCATCAACGATCAGACCAGCAGTGCTCAACGAAGCCGTAGCTGCCAAGGTAAAGTTGCCGCGGCTGGAATCATAAGGCGGAGTCGTCGGATTCTGTGCGTGGAAGTAGTCCGAATAAGGTGAAAGACTGTAGGCGCTAAGGCTTAATGCTCCACCGGGGACTGTGATATCGCCATTAATCTCGATGTTGGCTGCTCCTAACGTAATCGAGCCATGTTTTACTGTCCCATTCTCATCGCTGTAATTAATTGCGGCACCGGAGACATTCGCGTTAGCCGGGACGGTGATTGTGCCATCCTTGTTATCGATAGCAAGTATGTTGAACCCATCCTGACTAACCAAATCCGGCGAAAGAACAATCTCCGCTCTGCGATCGGAGCGCAAAGGCAATGGGTTTCCAGAAGCGTCGAGTGCAAACGGGTCCGCAGGCTTTAGGTTTGAGCTGTAGTCAAAGACGATTTTCGGCGGCATAGGCGAGTAGACAAAAAAATCCGTCGTGGCCGGGTTCTGAGCTTGAAAGGTGAGCGATAATTCTCCGGACTTGGGACCGAGCGTGCGTTGGCGTGGGCCGGAAACTGTATTGCCAAGCAGCTTGCCATCGAGCGCCATGCTCGGCGCGGTGATGCTTACACTTCCTGCATTCGCGCCATAGGTATAGCCATCCTCCCAATGCGCGTTGGTTAATAACGGGTTGGTATAGGTATCGGTAAGTCCCCACTTCACATGGCTGGTGATGAAAGAACCATCATAGATACCGTCGTAGACGCGATCCGGCGTCGCTTGAGAGATATCGAGAATTTGTCCATTGGAAACAACACGCGATGTCTCGACGGTTCCACCTTGGTAGTTAATCCATCCACCCGAGACATCGACGAAGGAGCCGGGCTGCATCACTACCGAGTTTCCGGCATTGAGCTTCACCGAACCACCGGCCGTGGTGAGTTCGCCGACGGAGCGCTCGATGAGACCTACATAACCGATAGTGTTCGCCAATGGCGTGCCGATCCATGCCAGACCGTTGTAGATCCCCTGCTGGCGCACATCGATGTTGATAGTTTGCCCGCGGAAAGGCCCGTTTCGCTGCAATGGAGAATCGGCAAATTCCGCCCCGCGTAACTGCACGGAGAGAATGTTCTCCGAGATCGGCGCCGAGACATCCGCGGAGCCGGCTACGTTGATCGTCGCTCCGGAATCGAGATATATCTGTCCGTCGGTATAGACAAAGGAAGCGTTGCCGCTGCTTGAAAACCAGTTCCCGGCGGCGGCATTGACGCTTCCATTGGGAGCTAAAAGCGTCGCGTCTTTGTCCAAGTGGATCGCCTTGCCTTGAAGGCTCACATGGGACGGCAGCGCCAGTTGCACGCCTGTGATCGTCTCCACGCTATCCCATTCCGGCAGGATGTCGGTCACGCTGGATCGACCTAGCGTCACAATGCCGGTCGCACTTGGAGAAAATGGCGCGAGTCCGGAGACACCGCCATTGCTTACGGAATTATAGTTAGCCACCAAATCGACGCTACCGTTAAGGGAGACTGATGTGGTGCTGGCGACGGCTCCGAGCTGGTCGACTTCCTTGCCGGCAATGGTGACGTTGGCACGCGGGGCGTTGATAAGACCGGTGTTTTTGGCGACGCCGCTGGTGGAATCGACTGCGCCTATGTAGGTATCGAGGCCGCGGAGGCTCGGGTCGTTGCTGGAATGTGCGGTAAAGCCGACCTGTTGGCCTGCTGCGAGGATGGTCTGGCCATCGGGCGTCGAGATGCTCCCGGCGTTGGTGACGTTCGCGCCGATTAATGCTACGCGGCCGCCGACGTGGTCGGGCGTAGTCGGCGCGCTGATGCTGGCTCCGGGCTGGACGGTGATGTCGCCGCTCTTGCCGTTGGGCGCGGCGGGCGGAGTGAAGGCCGGCGTGCCGTTGCTGCCCGCGGGCAGTGCCAGCGAGCTAAACAGGAATTGCTCATCCGGGTTATTGAGCAAGCCGCGGCTGATGAGGTTGTCGTTGATCGGCAATGAGGAGGCGACCAGCGTGTGGAGATTAATTTGGCTCGCGCCGCCGAAGATGATGCCGTTTTGGTTGAGGAGATAGACCTGGCCGGGGGCGCTGATGGAGCCGAGGATTTGCGACGGCACGCCGCTCGGGTCGTTGATTTTGTTAAACGCTATCCATTGGCTGACGTTTTTGCCGCCGGCGCTCTGGTCGAACTTGAGAGCTGTCTTCGCGCCGACGTTAAAGCTCTGCCAGGTGAGCAACGCCTGCTGCTGGCTCTGCTTGATGGTGACGTTGGTTTTGCCGCCGGACTGGTTTTGCGACAACCCGCCAACGCCCTGCCAGGAGCCGGGCACGACGTAGCTGCCGGGGGTCGTCCCGGCGGCGGGCATGCCGCTGTCGGGCAAGAGTCCGCCGGCGGTGAGGCCATCGGGCACATTGGGCAACTGCTGGCCGGGATGATTCGGGTCTTTGCCGAGGTTGTTCGCGCCCTGTGCGAGCTGGCGTGCGGTGGCTTGCATCGCCTGAACGGCCTGGATGCCCTGGTTGGTCCGGGTGAGGACGTTGTTTTGGCGCGCGGCCATCATCGCCTGCATGGCGGAGGTGGCTTTGCTGGACGATGCCTGCGGGGAAAGCATCGGCGCTCCCCCGCGCAGGATGTCCCCGGCGTGGCCGGTAAAGCTCAGCTCGACGATGAGCAGTCCGGTAAGTGCGCAATGAGCGAGTCCGTGGCGGCGTTGCTTCATAGGTGCAAAGTGGCTGCCGGGAGTGGCAGGGTGCGGGGTTTGGACTGGCAGGGTGCCAGGCTTTTAGTGGCAGGGTAAAACGCTCGCACTGGCATAGTCGGACGCTCGCACTGGCATAGTCTGACACTCGCACTGGCATAGTCTGACACTCGCACTGGCATAGTCTGACACTCGCACTGGCATAGTCCGACACTCGCACTGGCAGGGTGCGACGCTCGCACTGGCAGGGTGCGACACTCGCACTGGCAGGGTCTGACACTCACACTGGCAGGGTCTGACGCTCGCACTGGCAGGGTGCGGCGCCTCGAGTGGCAGGGTCTGGCGCGTCGCAGCGCTCGATGAGCGCCCTCTCCTCCCCGGCGGTGATCGACCGCCGCTACAGATGCGTGGCGACGATTCGGGCTCACGGCTTGATCTTCTGGTCGGCGAGTTTGTCTGAGTAATCCTGGACGAGGTTCTCGAGCTTCACCCGGGTGATGCCGACAAAGGGCTCGCGGGATGTCAGCGCGGTGCCGAGGCCGAAACGCTCGTAACGGGTCAGGATTTCCTGTCCGATCTTGAACATCTC